>NZ_JBITLY010000007.1:408733-574081 GCF_044465725.1 Streptomyces sp. NPDC049541
CGCCCCGGCCCCCCGGGGGGGCGGGGGCCAGCACCCCCGGGGCCCCCCCCCCGGGGGGGCGGCCCGGCCACCCCCCCCCCCCCCCCGGCCCCCCCCCCCCCCCCCCCGGGCGGGGGGGGGCCCGGGGCCGCCCCGCGGCGGCCCGCCCCTGAGGAAGCGGGAGTTACTTCTTCGGGAGCTCCACGCCGGTGGCCTTCGCCACGTCCTTCAGCATCTGCTCCGCGGCCTGGACGCCGATGCCGGACATCCATGTCTCGTCCGGGACGGTGAAGACCTTGCCGTCCTTGACGGCCTTGAGGGACTTCCAGACCGGGTTGGAGGTGACCTGCTTCTGCTGGGTCTTGTCCGGGGTGTCGGCGGTGGTCACGAAGACCAGGTCGGCGTCGGCCTGGTCGATCTCCTCCGGGCTGACGTCCTTCATGGTGACGGCGGGGTCGTTCGACACCTGGGACTTGGGCCGCTGGAAGCCGATGTCGTTCAGCACGACACCGCTGTAGGAGTTGGTCTGGTAGAGGCGGGTCGGACCGGCGATGAAGCGGACCACGGACGCGGTGGGCATGGTGCCGCCGTCCTTCTTCCTGATGGCCTCACCCAGCGCCTTGGCCTGCGTCTCGTACTCCTTGAGCTTCGCGGCGGCCTCCTTCTCCAGGCCGAGCGCCTCGGCGTGCACCTTGAGGTTCTGCTTCCAGACACCGCCGGTGGTCTCCGTGAAGACGGTCGGGGCGATGGCGCTGAGCTTGTCGTAGATCTTCTCGTGCCGGATCTTCGACGACAGGATCAGATCCGGCTTCAGCGAGGCGATCTTCTCCAGGTTGGGCTCCAGGAGAGGGCCGACGTCGGCGGTGCCGCTCAGCTCGCCCTTGAGGTACGTCGGGAAGCCGCCCTCCGTCTTGAAGTGCGGGGCGACCGCGCCGACCGGGTCGATGCCGAGCAGGGTGACGTCGTCCAGCTCGCCGGTGTCGAGCACCACGACCCGCTTCGGCTGCGAGGGGATCTTGACGTCGCCCATCACGGTCTTGAGGGTGCGCGGGAAGCCGGTTGATGCCACGCCGGAGGCCTTGGCCGTGTCGGCCGCATCGGTCTTCTCGCTGCCGCAGGCGGCCAGCACGGCCGTACCGAGCACGACGGAGAGCAGCACGGCGATCAGCCGGCCGATTCCGCGCAGGGGAGAGCGCTTGAACATGGGGGGTGGGTCTTTCTGGTAGGGGAGTGGTGGGTCAGGCGGATGCGGCCGGTTGCCGGACCGCGCTGCTTTTCGGGACGACCAGCGGGGTGCCGGTCTCCGGGTCGGGGATCACCCGGCAGTCCACGTCGAACACGGACCTGACCAGGTCCGCGTCGAGGACGTCGGCCGGGGCGCCGGCGGCGGCGAGGCGTCCCTCCTTGAGGACCACCATGTGGTCCGCGTAGCGGGCGGCCTGTCCGAGGTCGTGCAGCACCATCACCACGGTGCGGCCCGCCTCGGCGTGCAGGGCGGCCACCAGGTCGAGGACGTCGAGCTGGTGCCGCAGGTCGAGGAAGGTGGTGGGTTCGTCGAGCAGGAGCAGCTCGGTGTCCTGCGCCAACGCCAGGGCGATCCAGGCGCGTTGGCGCTGACCACCGGAGAGCCGGTCGACGGGCTGGTCGCGCAGGGACGCGGTGCCGGTGCGTTCCAGGGCCTCGTCCACCGCCCGCTGGTCCGCCGCCGACCAGGGGCTCAGCAGCCGCTGGTGCGGATACCGGCCCAGCCGTACGAGCGCCTCGACGGTGATCGCCTCGGGCGTGACCGGTTGCTGGGGCAGCAGTCCCATCCGGCGGGCGAGCGTCCGGGCCGGCATGCGGTGGATGTCCGCGCCGTCCAGCGTGACGGTGCCCGCGGACGGGGCGAGCAGCCGGCTCAGGCCCCGCAAGAGGGTGGACTTCCCGCAGGCGTTGGGACCGACGATCGCCGTGACGGCGCCGCCCGGCAGCGTCAGATCGAGCCCGCCGACGACCAGCCGGTCGCCGTAGCGCAGATCGAGGCCCTGGGTCTGCAACTGGTTGGTCATGCGTGGCTCCTCTGGACGGGTGAGCTCTGCCGGAACATCAGCACCAGCAGCCAGGGCGCGCCCAGCGTGGCGGTGACCGCCCCGACCGGCAGCCCTTCGATCGGCAGCAGGTGCTGCACCACCAGGTCGGAGGCGAGCAGCAGCACCGCTCCGGTGAGACCGGCGAGCCCCAGGGAGGCCGCCGTGGGCGGACCGGTGACCAGGCGGACGAGGTGCGGCACGGCGAGCGCGACGAAGGTCACCGGACCGGCGAGCGCGGCCGCGAGCGACGCCAATGCCACGGCCACAAAGAGAAGTTGAAGACGTGCGGCGGACGTCCCGAGACCCAGCGCGCCCGCCGATTCGTCCCCGAGGTCGAGCAAGGCCAGCCGTCGGTGCAGTACCAGGGCGGTGGCGAACGCCGGCACCATGGCGCCGGCCGCCCCCCACACCTCCGTCCACGTCCGGCCGTACACCGAGCCGGTGGTCCACTGCAGCGCCGAACCGGCGAGCTCGGCCGGGAAGCGCACGATCATCAGGTTCACGGCGGCGGCCAGCCCCGCCTGCACGGCGAGCCCGGTGAGCACCAGCCGGGTGACGGCGAGCCCGGACCGCCAGGCGAACACACCCAGCAGCAGCGCCGAAAGCAGGCCGCCGGCCAGCGCGCCGACCGGGATCAGCGTCTGCGAGGCCCCGGCGGCGATCAGCGCGACCGCACCCAGCGAGGCCCCGCCTGTCACGCCCATGACATCGGGAGACGCCAGGGGATTGCGGAACAGTCGCTGCAGCACGCAGCCCGCCGCTCCGAGACCGGCGCCGGCGACGATCGCCGCCACCGCCCTGGGCGCGCGGAACTGCTGCACCACCAGCACGTCTCCAGAGTCTCCGAGCCCGACCAGGGCCCGCAGCGCCGTGCCCGCGGGCATGGGCATCTCACCGGTCGTCAGGGAGACGGTGAGCAGCACGAACAGGACGAGGAGACCGCCGGCGGCGAACACCAGGACACGGCGGCGCATCCGGCTGCGGGACATGGACTTGGCGGGGAGGGTTGCAAGGCCGGCGGTCATCGGGCCACCTTCCGGGCCAGCAGTGCCAGCAGGGGCGCGCCCAGGAACGCCGTCACGATGCCGACCTCCAGTTCCGAGGGGCGGATCACCAGCCGGCCGAGGACATCGGCCGCGAGCAGCAGCAGCGGTCCGGCGATCAGACAGCCGGGCACCAGCAGCCGGTGGTCGGCACCCACCAGGGGACGTACGAGATGGGGTGCGGCGAGGCCGATGAAGGCGACCGGACCGGCCATGGCGACCGCCGATCCCGCGAGCAGGACCACCGCGATGCCGCCGGCCAGCCGGATCCGGGCCACCGGCACCCCGAGCGCCTGGGCCGAATCGTCGCCCAGGGCAAGGGCGTTGAGGGCGGGCGACACGGCGAGGGCGACCGCCAGGCCGAGCAGCAGGGTCGGCAGCACCGGCCACAGCACGTCGAGGGGCCTGCCGGACAGGGATCCGGCCAGCCAGAAGCGGGCCTCGTCGAGGGTGCGCTGGTTCAGCAGCATCACCGCCGACGTCCAGGACAGCAGCACCAGTTGGAGCACGGTGCCGCCGAGGGCGAGCCTTACGGGATCGATGTCCCCGGCGCGGCGGGCCAGCGCCTGGGCGAACAGGGCGGCGCCCGCGGCCCCGGCGAACGCGAACCACACGTACTGCACAGGGTCGTTGAGCTTCAGTGCGTAGATCGCGACGACGACGGCGAAGCCGGCGCCCGCGTTGATGCCGAGGGTGGTCGGCGACGCGAGCGGATTGCGGGTGATGCCCTGCGCTACGGCCCCCGCGACCCCGAGCGCGGCCCCCACGGCGAGTCCGATGACGGTGCGCGGCAGCCGCAGCCCGGTGACCACGAGCGCCTCCCGGCCCCGGGCGTGGCCGAACAGCGCGTCGGCCACCGTGGACAGGGGCACCGACCGGGCGCCGAGCGCGAGGCTCAGCACGGTGCAGAGCACCAGGGCGCCCAGTCCGGCGAGGAACAGGGGGAGGTGTCTGAGGGCAGGGGAGGGCACACCGACAGGTGCGCCCCGTTGGGTCGCAGTCACAAGCCGTGAGCTTAGGCTAGCCTTGCTTTACTTTTCAATTGGCTGTGAGATGGCCCTGACGTGGAGGTTCCATGATCGGCAGTGGTGAATGCCCTGCTGGTCGCTCTCGGCAGCACGTGAAGTAAGGTGAGCCTTACCTTCTCGGTTCTCTTTGAACTTCCTGTGCTGGAGCGCCCATGTCCGTGGCCCTGAAGACCCCGTCCGCCGGTGCCGTCACGCATGCCCTCGGCGCTGCCTACCGCAGACTCGCCGACATCTGCGAAACGCTGGCCGTACGGGTCGTCGAGCCGGGCCACGAGTCGCAGGCCGCGGTCACCGCGGCCGAGTTGGCGTCGGACCGCAGCGTGCTCGACGCCTTCGTCGACGCCGAGGCGGCCCGCATCCACGCCCGGTACGGCGTCGCCGCGCGCCGCGACGTCGCCGCCTCACGCGCCCTGCACGGCTACGCCTGGACCCTCGGCGTCCTGCTGGGTGGGACCTGGTACCTCGAACGGCGAGTGCCCCGCATCCGCCCCGAGGACCTGCGCCTCGATCTCACCACGGGTACGTACGAGATCACCCCCGGTACCGAGCTCGCCTGTCTGCCCAGCGACCCCCTCGCCGCACTTCCCGGCACGCTGACGACCCCTCAGGAAGAGTCCCTGCGGGCCGCGTTGCGCAGGTCGACGGCCGACCACATGCGCCCGCTGCTGGCCGCGATCGGCCCCGTCGCACGACGCGGGGCGCGTTCCCTGTGGGGAATGGTCGCCGACGACCTCGTGTCCGGCATCTGGTACCTCGGCCGCATGCTCGGCCAGGAGGCCACCGCCGTACGAGCCGCCACCGACGTCCTCCCGATCGCCGTGCCCCCGTACCCGGCCGCCGCCTTCCGCCACTTGGCGGGCGACGACGGCCGACGACACATCACCCGCACCCGCACCGGCTGCTGCATGTTTTATGCGATCAAGCCCGCCGAGGCCTGCGTGACCTGCCCCCGCACAAGCGACGCCGAGCGCCTGCGCAGACTCCAGAACTGAGAAGGAGGCGGCCGGAGGAGCGCCCCAAAGGGGCGCGGGGAACTGCGCGACCAGCCCGCCATGGTGCCGCAGTCGAACGAAGAACCCCGCAAATCAGTCGGCAGTGGCAAGAAACTGCGTGGCCGCCAACTCGGCGTACAACGGATCCGCGGCAACCAACTCCCGATGGGTCCCAACGGCCCGCACCCGCCCCGCATCCATCACCACAATCCGGTCGGCCATCGTCACCGTGGACAGCCGGTGCGCCACGACAAGAACCGTTGTGGTCCGGGCGACGTCGTCGACCGTGTCCCGCAGCGCCGCCTCGTTCACCGCATCCAGCTGCGAGGTCGCCTCGTCGAGCAACAGCAGCCGAGGCCGGCGCAGCAACGCGCGGGCGATGGCGACCCGCTGCCGCTCACCGCCCGACAGCTTGGTGCCACGGTGCCCCACCAGCGTGTCGAGGCCACCGGGCAGCCGGGCGACCAGACCGTCCAGCCGGGTCGTCTTCAGCACGCGCGTCACCGCGTCGTCATCCGCATCCGGATTGCCCAGCAGCAGATTGTCCCGCAGCGAACCCGACAGCACGGGAGCGTCCTGCTCCACATAGCCGATGGCCGACCGGAGCCTCGGCAACTCCCAGTCCTGCAGGGCGATTCCGTCCAGCGTGACGGTCCCGGACTCGGGATCGTAGAACCGCTCGATGAGCGAGAACAATGTCGTCTTGCCCGCGCCGGACGGGCCGACGAACGCGGTCATGCCACGGGCCGGCACGGAGAACGTCACCCCGTGATGGACGTACGGCAGATCGTCGGCGTACCGGAACCGGACCTCGTCGAAGGCGAGCGCGGCCGGTTCCGCGCCCGCCGTGGGCAACGGGGCGGGACGGGCCGCCGGTTCGGAAGGCAGGCTCAGCGCCTCCTGGATACGGGCGAGAGCGGCGGCACCCGTCTGGTACTGCGTGATCGCGCCGACCACCTGCTGGATCGGCGACATCAGATAGAAGACGTACAGCAGGAACGCGACCAGGGTGCCGATCTGGATGGCCCCGGTCGCCACCCGTGCCCCGCCCACCGCGAGCACCGTGATGAAGGCGATCTGCATCGCGAGACCGGCCGTGTTGCCCGCCGCGGCCGACCACTTGGCGGCGCGCACGCTCTGCCGCCACGACTCCTCGGCGGCCTCGTGCAGGCTCCGCTCCTCGCGGTCCTCGGCGCCCGACGCCTTGACCGTGCGCAGCGCGCCGAGAACCCGCTCCAGCGAGGCCCCCATCATGCCGACCGCGTCCTGCGCCTGCCGGCTGGCCCGGTTGATGCGCGGCACGATCACCCCGAGCACCGTGCCCGCACCGAGGATCACGCACAGGGTGACACCGAGCAGCACCGGATCCACCAGCCCCATCATCACCACCGTCGCCACGAGCGTGAGCCCGCCCGTTCCCAGGCCGATCAGCGAATCGGTGGTGACCTCGCGCAGCAGCGTGGTGTCGGAGGTGATGCGGGCCATCAGGTCGCCCGGCTCGGTGCGGTCCACCGTGGGGATGCGCAGCCGCAGCAGATACGAGGACAGGGTGCGCCGCGCGCCGAGCACCACCGACTCCGCGGTCCGGCGCAGCACATACGAACCGAGCGCGCCCAGCGCGGCATTGGTGACCACCAGCCCCGACATGGCGAGCAGCGCGCCGGTGATGGCCCGGTCGTGCGACAGATCCTCGATCAGCCCCTTGGCCACCAGCGGCAGCAGCAGCCCGGTGGCCCCCGTCACCAGCGACAACAGCGCGCCCGTCAGCAGGGACCACCGGTGCGGCCGTACCTGGGCGAGGAGCAGCCGCCAGGCGGGCGGTCGGGGCTCGGGCTCGGCGATGCTCACGGCGCTCCTCGGGAGTCGTGCGGAGCATTCAGGCTACGTCGGGCGGCAGGCGCCCCGAGGCAGTCTGCTCCGGCACCGTTACTGATCAGTCACCCCTAGGGTCGGAAGCACGGACATCCGCAGACGAAAGGGTTCGACGCCATGGCGCAGGAAGTACGCGGCGTGATCGCACCGGGCAAGGGCGAGCCGGTGCGGGTGGAGACGATCGTCGTGCCGGACCCCGGCCCGGGGGAAGCGGTCGTACGGATCCAGGCGTGCGGGGTGTGTCATACCGATCTGCACTACAAGCAGGGCGGTATCAGCGACGACTTCCCCTTCCTGCTCGGCCATGAGGCGGCCGGTGTGGTGGAGTCGGTCGGCGCGGGCGTCACGGACGTCGCACCCGGCGACTTCGTGATCCTCAACTGGCGGGCCGTGTGCGGTCAGTGCCGGGCCTGTCTGCGGGGACGGCCCTGGTACTGCTTCAACACCCACAACGCCGAACAGAAGATGACCCTCACCGACGGCACCGAGCTGTCCCCGGCGCTGGGCATCGGCGCCTTCGCGGAGAAGACCCTGGTCGCGGCCGGGCAGTGCACCAAGGTGGATGCGAGCGTCGCCCCGCAGGTGGCGGGGCTGCTGGGCTGCGGGGTGATGGCAGGCATCGGCGCGGCGATCAACACCGGCAACGTCGGCCGCGGCGACAGCGTGGCGGTCATCGGCTGCGGCGGCGTGGGTGACGCGGCGATCGCGGGAGCGAACCTGGCGGGCGCCGCGAAGATCATCGCGGTGGACATCGACGACCGGAAGCTGGCCAAGGCACGGGAGATGGGCGCGACCCACACCGTCAACTCCAAGGAGACCGACCCCGTCGAGGCGATCCGCGAGCTGACCGGCGGCTTCGGCGCCGATGTCGTCATCGAGGCGGTGGGCCGCCCGGAGACGTACCAGCAGGCCTTCTACGCACGCGACCTCGCCGGCACGGTCGTCCTCGTCGGCGTGCCGACCCCGGAGATGAAGCTGGAGCTGCCGCTCCTGGATGTCTTCGGGCGGGGCGGATCGCTGAAGTCGTCCTGGTACGGCGACTGCCTGCCCTCCCGTGACTTCCCGATGCTCATCGACCTGCATCTGCAGGGTCGCCTGCCGCTGGACAAGTTCGTCACCGAGACCATCCGGCTCACCGACGTGGAGCAGGCCTTCGAGCGGATGCACCACGGCGACGTGCTGCGCTCGGTGGTGGTGCTGTGATGGCCGCACGCATCGAACGCCTCGTCACCTCCGGCACCTTCAGCCTCGACGGCGGCACCTGGGAGGTCGACAACAACGTGTGGATCGTGGGCGACGACCACGAGGTCATCGTCATCGACGCCGCTCACGACGCCGACGCCATCGCCGAGGCCGTGGGGGACCGCCGCCTCGCGGCCATCGTGTGCACCCACGCCCACGACGACCACATCGACGCCGCGCCCGCGCTGGCCGACCGCACCGGCGCGACCATCTGGCTGCACCCCGACGACCTGCCGCTGTGGAAGCTCACCCACCCGAACCGCGACCCCGACGCCCATCTGCGCGACGGCCAGGTCATCGAGGCGGCAGGGGTCGACCTGACGGTCCTCCACACCCCGGGCCATGCACCGGGCGCCGTCTGCCTGTACGACCCCGCCCTGGCCGCGGTCTTCACCGGCGACACCCTCTTCCATGGCGGCCCCGGCGCGACCGGCCGCTCCTACTCCCACTTCCCGACGATCATCGACTCCATCCGCGACCGCCTGCTCACCCTCCCCCCGGAGACCAAGGTCCTCACCGGCCACGGCGATCCGACCACCATCGGAGCCGAAGCGCCCCACCTGGAGGAATGGATCACCCGCGGCCACTGAAACTCCTATGATCCCGTCCCATGACCACGACCCCCGGAACGCTCGAAGACCTGCACGGCGTACGCGTCCTGCGCTGTACGCCCGACGGCCCGCTGCTCGACGGTGAACAGGCCGCGCTCGATCTGATCGGCGACGCGATGGGGTACGACGCGGAACTGGTCGCGCTGCCCGTCGAGCGGGTGGCGGACGAGTTCTTCCGGCTCAAGTCGGGGGTCGCGGGCGCGGTCATGCAGAAGTTCGTGAACTACCGGGTGCGGCTCGCCGTCGTCGGCGACCTCTCCCGGCACCTCGCCGAGAGCTCGGCACTGCGCGACTTCGTCCACGAGACCAACCAGGGCAGCCACATCTGGTTCCTCGCGGACGAGGACGCCCTCGCCGCGAGACTGCGACCGTAAAAGACGACAGAAGATGTCCGGCTTCTTCGGCACCCTCGACAGGGACAGCAGCCGTAGGGAAAGGGGAGGCCGGACATGTCCGCACCACTGAAGGGCAAGGTGGCGCTGGTCGCCGGGGCGACGCGGGGCGCGGGCCGCGGGATCGCGGTGGAACTCGGTGCCGCCGGTGCCACGGTCTACGTCACCGGACGCACGACGCGTGCGCAGCGCTCGGAGTACGACCGCCCCGAGGCCATCGAGGACACCGCCGACCTCGTCACCGCGGCGGGCGGCCAGGGCATCGCCGTACCCACCGACCACCTCGACCCGGCGCAGGTCCGCACCCTCGTGGAGCGCATCGCGGACGAACAGGGCCGCCTCGACGTCCTCGTCAACGACATCTGGGGCGGCGAGAAGCTCTTCGCATGGGACAGGCCCCTCTGGGAGCACGACCTCGACGACGGGCTCCGGCTGCTCCGGCTCGCCGTCGAGACGCACGCGATCACCAGCCACCACGCCCTGCCGCTCCTGCTGCGCCACCCCGGCGGCCTGGTCGTGGAGGTCACCGACGGAACCGCCGAGTACAACCGCGACACCTACCGCGTCTCCTTCTTCTACGACCTCGCCAAGGCGTCCGTGCTGCGCATGGCCTTCGCCCTGGCCCATGAACTCGGGCCGCGCGGGGCGACGGCCCTCGCGCTGACACCCGGCTGGCTGCGCTCGGAGATCATGCTCGACCAGTTCGGCGTACGCGAGGACAACTGGCGCGACGCCCTGGAACGCGTCCCCCACTTCGCCATCTCCGAGACCCCGCACTACGTGGGCCGCGCCGTCGCCGCCCTCGCCGCCGACCCCGACGTGGCCCGGTGGAACGGCGCGTCCCTCTCCAGCGGCTCACTCGCCCGGGAGTACGGCTTCACGGACCTCGACGGCAGCCGTCCCGACGCCTGGCGGTACCTCGTCGAGGTCCAGGACGCGGGGAAGCCGGCGGACACCACCGGGTACCGGTGAGATCAGGAGGAGGACACCGGCGGCAGCTGCCACCGCACCGAGAGGCCCGGTGGCAGAGCCAAGTCGTCGCGTACGGCGCCGTAGTAGCCGTCACGTCCGATGCGATGCCGCTCCACCAGCGCCTGCCATCCCGCAGGATCGCGAGTCCCGTCGCGCAGGAACTGCTCCATCTCCAGCACCACCGTGACCCACCCCCGGGCCTTCTCCACCACCTCCGGACTCCCCAGCAGGAGCAGCGCTTCTCCCACCGGATCCCGTCCGAGAGTGGCCTCGGCCAGCAGCGGTGCGACCTCCTCGGGGGGCAGGGGATGCGGGTGAGGGTCGTTGCCGAGGTGGGACGCGCCTCGGCACGCCAGCGTGACGGACTTCTTCAGCGCGCTCGCGTAGTCGGCGTACACCGCCAGCCGCCGCTCCTCCCAACGGACCGTCTGCTCCCGGTGGAAGCGGGCGCGGTCGCTGCGCACGACGGCCAGATACGAACCGAGCGCTCCGATGACGACGCCGATGAGCGCAGGCAGTTGCTGTATGAACGCGGACATGCCGCACAGTATCGGCCCAGTTGATCGGCGTGGCACTACGGTGCGATCCATGACGGACGCAATGCGCTGTGCAGGATACGGAGTTCTCGTCACCGGCGCCGCCCGAGGCATCGGAGCCGCTGTCGCCCGCAGGCTCGCGGAGGAAGGGGCGCGAGTGCTGCTGACCGACGTGGACGCGCCCGAGGCGGCCAGGACCGCGGCAGTGCTGCGGGAACAGGGCCTGGCCGCCGAGGCGGCGGGGTGCGACGTGGCCGACCGGGCCTCCGTGGACGCGGCCGTCGCGCATGCCGTGGACGCCTTCGGTTCGCTGGACGTCCTGGTCAACAGCGCGGCGAGCTGCACCCCCGACACCCCCCTGTTCGAGGACGGCCCGGACGAGGCCTGGGAGCGCGACCTCGACATCACCCTGACCGGCACCTACCGCTGCTGCCGCGCGGCCCTCCCGCACCTGGCCGCCTCCGGGCGCGGTGCCGTCGTCAACATCGGTTCCGTCAACGCCCTTCAGGACTTCGGCAACCACGCCTACAGTGCGGCCAAGGCCGCCCTGGTCTCCCTCACCCGCACCATGGCCGCGCACGTCGCCGCACGGGGGGTCCGCGTCAACCTCGTGGTGCCCGGCACGGTGCGCACCTCGGCGTGGGAGGGCCGCGAGGACGAGCTCGAGGCCCTGCGTCCGCTGTACCCGCTCGGCAGGGTCGGGGAGCCGGACGACATCGCCGCCGCTGTCGCCTTCCTCGCCTCCCGCGAGGCGTCCTGGATCACCGGCACCTCGCTCACGGTCGACGGCGGCCTCACCGCGGTGAACACGGGATTCCTCAGGGCGACCCGCCAGAGCCGGGACGTCTGAGGCTCGCGGGACAGGCGAGAGCCAAGGGGCGCAGGCGGCCCGAGGTGGGGCGTGCATCACGCTGTGACCTGCGGCACTGCGAATGTCACCGTTTCGTCGCATCGTGAGGAGGCCTTGCAACCGATCGCGCCGGACGCCGGTCTAGCTGGCAGAGATCGCAGATCTGACCGAATCCGACCGCACGAAAGGCAAGGCAGGCCATGGGGGACATACGCAGACGGGGTGTCGTCGCACTCGGGCTCACCGGACTGGTGGCGCCGCTCGCACTCGCGCTGGGGACGGCGCCCGCGCAGGCGGCCACCGGCTGCACCACACAGACCGGGCCCTACCAGAAGCAGGTCGAGAAGTTCCTCGGCCTGACCGTCGACGGCAAGCAGTCCGCCACCGACTGCAAGGCCATCAAGGCCTTCCAGACCAAGCACGGCATCACCCCGAACATCGGGTACGCGGGTTCCGTCACCTGGGGCGTGATGGACCTCATGACCAAGCAGAAGGCCGTCGGGAACAACCCCAACCGGAGTGGCGCCTGCCCGACCAACAAGGGCCGCATCGCCTGCGTGAACCTCACCCTCCAGCTCAGCTGGATCCAGGACGGCAGCAGGCTCGTCTACGGCCCCGTCCCGGTCCGCACCGGCCGCGACGGCTACGAGACCCGCACCGGCCTGAAGAAGATCTACTGGCGGGACAAGAACCACGTCTCGAACATCTACAACGTGCCCATGCCCTACAGCCAGTTCTTCGACGGCGGCCAGGCCTTCCACTCGGTCAACCTCAGCATGTGGAACCCGCCCGGCTCGCACGGCTGCGTCAACATGACCCCCACCACGGCCAAGAAGTACTGGGACCTGCTGAAGACCGGCGACGACGTCTTCGTCTACGGCCGCAAGCCGGGCACCTGAGCAGGCACCCGGCCCCGGCGTCCCCCCTACTGCGGGGCGTCCCCGAAGTCCGGGATCTCCAGCCTGACCCCGCCCTGCCGCGCCGACTCGTGCGCGACGATGCCCGGCAGGGTGTAGCGGGCGGCCACCCACGCGTTCACCGACGGCAGCGACCGTGTGTTCACGGCGGTCACGAAGTCGTCGACGAGGAAGTGGTGGCTGCCCTCGTGCCCGTTGTGCAGATGGTCGAACTCCCGCGGCAGCCGCGCCCGGTCGTGCACAGGCGCCGAACCCGAGGTGAAGGCGGCCCGCAGATCCGGCGCGATGTGCTGGAGTGACGGGTCGTCAGGAGACAGGGTGGGCTTGGGCTCCAGCAGTTCGCTGATGTCCTTGACCCCCTTCTTGTCCTGCCACAGGGCCACCGTGGCGAGCTGCTCCATGCTCGCCTCGGTCCCGAAGAACCGGAAACGCGACTCCCGGATGTGCGAGGGATAGCCCACGCGACGGAACTCGTTCGTACGGAACGACCCGCCGCCGGCCACCTCGAACAGCGCGGTGGCGTTGGAGAAGTCGTTGCCGAACTGGCTGACCTCCTTGTCGAAGACGCCGTCGCCGCGCTCGTCCACGACCCCGATGGCCGACACGCTCACCGCGTGCGTCTGCCAGGCGCCGAGCACACCGCCCACCGAGTGCGTGGGGTAGAGCAGCGGGGGATAGCTGGCGGTCTGCTTCCAGTTCTCGCCGCCGCTGTACTGGTAGGCCTCGTAGAACCCCAGATCCATGTCGTGGACGTAGTCGCCCTCGGCGTAGAAGATCCGTCCGAAGGCGCCCTCGGCGATCTGGTTGCGGGCGTGCACGGTCGCCGGGTTGTACTGGCTGGTCTCGCCCATCATGTACGTCAGCCCGGTCGCCTTGACCGCGTCGATGATGGCGGCGATCTCCTCGGTGGCCATGGCCATCGGGACCGCGGAGTACACGTGCTTGCCGGCGCCCAGGCCCTGCAGGACCAGCGGTCCGTGGGTCCAGCGCTGGGTGAAGATGGCGACCGCGTCGACGGCCTGCGACTCCAGCATGGCCTCGTACGTGGGGAAGGTGCCCGCCAACCGCTGTGCTGCTGCGAGCTGTTCGGCCCGTTCGGGAAGGAGGTCGGTGACGTAGACGTCGCTGACCCCGGGATGGGCTTGGAAGAGGGTGGCGAACTGGCCGGAGAACTGGCCGGCACCGACGATGCCGAGCGAGAACGTCATGAAAAAAGTGTCCTTCACTGGTCGGGAGATCACTGCGAGAGGATGAGATTGATCTGGTCGTTGGTCTGGTCGAGGCTGGTGACCGACTTGTCGCCGCCGAAGATTCCCTGCATGGCCGGGTGCATGAGGGCGAACACGTCCGCCGCGTTGTCGGTGATGGGGAAGGTGAAGGTCCTGAAGTCCTTCTTGTCGGCGACCGGCTTGGTGAACGCCGTGACGTCGATGCCCTTCTTCCCGTAGGCGGCCACCGCGGCCTTCGTCCCGGCGAGGGTGGCCGGGAAGACGATGCCGTAACGGCCGACGATCTTCTGGCAGGCGTCCGAGGACAGGTACCGCACCCACTTCTTGGCGCCCTGCTTGTTGTGGGCGTTCCTGGTGATGGAGTCGGCGAGGCCGTTCATCATGGTGGCGCGCTTGCCGGTCGGGCCGACGGGTGTGGAGGCGGTGGCGACCTTGATGCCCTTCATCGCGTAGTACGTGGAGATCATCCAGGCGCCGTCGAAAGCGGTCGCCGCCTTGCCCGCGGCCACCTGGGCGTTGGCCGGGTTGGCGCCCGCGCTGTAGTCCGTCAGCGGTGCCAGATAGCCCTTCTTCGCCAGCCCGAAGTACCACTTGATCACGGACTGGAAGGTCTTGCTGTCGTAGTGGTACTTGGTGCCCCACCGCTTCTTGTCGGTGTAGTTCCAGCCCGCGGACGCCGCGAAGTTGCTCCACTGCGTCTGTCCGTCGCCGTCGCCGCCACCGCCGGTCGCCAGGCCGTACACCTTGACGTGCTTCCTGTCGAAGCCGGGTTGGTCGCCGCGCTTGCCGTGGATGTCGATCGTGAGGTGGGCGATGGCCTTCTCGAAGCTGCCGCCGTCCTTCGGGTTCCAGGACAGGGAGTTGAGCTGCTGCGGGGTGAGGCCCGCCGCCTTCGCCATCTTCGTGTTGTAGAAGAGGGCGACCGTGTCCCAGTCCTTGGGGGCGCCGTACCGGTGGCCGTCCTGTCCGATCCAGTTGTCGGCCAGCCCCGACTGGTAGTCGGCGGGGTCGATGCCGAGGTCGTCCAGTGGTTCGAGGACCTTCAGGTCGGCGAACTGGCCGAACTTCTGGATGTGGTCGGTGAAGACGTCGGGCTGGGTGCCCGCGATGAAGCTCGCGGTCAGCTTGGTCCAGTAGTCGTCCCAGCCCATCTGGCTGATCTTCACGTCCAGGCCCGGGTTCTCCTTCTCGAAACCCTTCGCGCAGGCCTGGTAGGCGGGCAGCTGGTTGGAGTCCCACAGCCAGTACGTCACCGTGTTCGCGTCCGCTCCCGCTCCGCCGCCCTTCGCGCACCCGGCGACCAGGGACAGCGCCAGCGCGCCGGTCAGCGCCACGGCGCTCCGCATCCGAACTCGCATGCCAGTCCCCTTACTTGATCCCGGTGAAGCTGATGGTGCTGACGATGCGGCGCGCGAAGAACCCGAAGAGCACGAGCATCGGAAGCGCGGCGATGAGGGTCGCGGCCATCAGACCCGACCAGTCGTAGCCGGTCTGCGGGGTCTGCGCCCGGAAGATGGCCAGCGCCACCGTCAGCACCCGCGAGCTGTCGCTGTAGGACACCATCAGCGGCCAGAAGTAGTCGTTCCAGGAGGTGATGTACGTCAGCACGCCCAGGGTGAGGATCGGCGTCGACGCCATCGGCAGCAGCACCCGGAAGAAGATCCGTACCTTCCCCGCGCCGTCCAGCAGCGCGGCCTCCTCGACCTCGCGCGGGACGTTCATGAAGAACTGGCGCAGGAAGAACACCGCGAACGGCGTCATGAACATCGTCGGCAGGGCGATGCCCAACAGCGTGTCCACCAGGTGGAGTTGCTTGATGAGCACGAAGTTCGGCAGCAGCGTGAAGATCGCGGGGACCATCAGGCCGGCGAGGAACAGCCCGAACACCTTGTCCCGGCCGCGCCACCTCAGGCGCGCGAAGGCGTAGGCGGCCATCGAGGAGAAGAAGATCTGGCAGACGGTGATCAGCGTCGAGACGATCACCGAGTTGAGCAGATAGCGCCAGAACGTCAGCCCGCCGCCCGCACCGCCCTGCGCGATCGCCTCCTTCGCCGACTGCAGGCCCAGCGCCCGCTCGAAGCCGCCCGCCGTCAGGCCGACGGGGAGCGGGTCGCCGGGATGGGCGGCGAGCGCGGTGTTGGTGGACAGTGCGGTGCGCAGGATCCAGTAGAACGGCAGCAGGGTGATCAGCAGGATCGCGGCCATCACCGCCCAGGCGACGATCCGGCCGAAGGAGGTGCGGCGCCTGGTGGGCCGTACGGTCGTGGTGGTTGCCACGGCAGCCATGTCGTTTCTCTCCCTTCCGTCAGCCGAGGTCGCTCTGGCCGGCCCGGGTGAGCCGGTACTGCAGGAACGTGATCGCGCTCAGCACGAGGAGCAGGGCCACGGACATGGCCGAGGCATAGCCGAACTGGAAGCGGCCGAAGGCGGCGCCGTAGATGTAGTACTGGAGCACGTTGGTGGCGTTCGCCGGGCCGCCCATGGTGGTCACGGCGACGGTGTCGAACACCTGGAACGAGCCGATCACCGTCATGATCAGCACGACCGCCAGCACCGGCCGCAGCAGCGGCAGCGTGATCCGCCAGAACATCCGCCACTCGCTCGCGCCGTCCACCCGGGCCGCCTCGTACATGTCGTTCGGGATGGCCATGAGCCCCGCGAACAGCAGCAGCGCCGTGTATCCGACATGCCGCCACACGTTGATCAGCGCGATCGTGGGGATCGCCCAGTGCTCGTCGGCGAGGAAGGGGATGTGGTCGAAGCCGAGCGCCCCGATGACCTGGTTGCCGATGCCGAGCTGGGTGTCCAGGATCCACAGCCAGACGACGCCCGCCACGACGTTCGACATCAGATACGGCGTGAGCACGATCCCGCGCAGCACCGCCGACTGCGTCAGCCGCTGCAGCAGCACCGCGATGGCGAGCGCCGCCACCGTCTGGACACCGATGTTGATGACCACGTACTCGACGGTGACCTTGAGCGAGTCCCAGAAGATCGGGTCGTGGATCATCCGTATGTAGTTGTCCACGCCCACCCACTTGGCCGGCGTGAGCAGGTTGAAGCGCGTGAAGCTCAGATAGATGCCGCGCAGCGTCGGCCAGAGGAGAAAGACCGTGAAGCCCAGTAGCGCCGGCGCGATGAAGACCGCGGCCAGCCGTCCGTCGCCCCCGTTCTCACGGGCCCTGACCCGTCCCGTCCTCTGTTCGGTCCCTTCCCTCTGCCGGCCGCGCAGTGACAGGCGCGACGGAGGGCTGCTGGAGGCGATGGTCATCGGGAGACTCCCTCGTCTGCGGCGGCTCGTCCTCAGGCCACTTACTTTTGGTTCGAAAGAATCAATGCGTCAAGGGGCTGGCGGACATCTTTTTCCTGCGCGGTCGAGCGCGCTAACCTGACCTGGTTACTTCCATGGCGAAAAAAATCATGTGGGAGTCTGACCTTCATGACCACAGTTGCCGACAGCTGGCTTCCGCTGAGCCCCGGTGAGCGCTCGGTGGCGATCGAGGTGCTCGTGAACGGCCCGCTGTCGCGTACCGAACTCGCCCGGCGGCTCGACCTCTCTGCGGGCAGCCTCACCCGGCTCACCAAACCGCTGATCGAGTCCGGCCTGCTGATCGAGGTCGCCGAGGCCGGAGCGCCGGCGGAGGTTCGCCAGGGGCGCCCCTCCCAGCCGCTGGCCGTCGTCGCCGAGTCCCGCTCCTTCGTCGGCTTCAAAATCACCGAGGACATGGTCTACGGCGTCGTGACCACCCTCCGCAGCGACATCGTCGCCCGCTACGACCGCCCGCTCACCACCCACGAGCCGGCCGAAGTCGCCGACGTGCTGGCCGCGATGACGGACGAACTCGCCCGCGTCCACCCGCGACTCGCCGGCATCGGAATCGGTGTGGGCGGGCTGGTCGAGGACCGGGCCGTGGTGGGGGAGTCGCCCTTCCTGCAGTGGCGGGACGTCCCGCTGGCCGGTCTGGTCGAGGAGCGCACCGGGCTGCCCGTCGTCGTCGAGAACGACGTCGCCGCCCTCGTCGAGGCCGAGACCTGGTTCGGGGCCGGGCGCGGCCTGGAGCGCTTCGTCGTCCTCACCATCGGCGCCGGCATCGGCTACGGGCTGGTCCTGGGCGGCAAACGGGTCTCCCGCGCGGAGGAGGACCGCGGCTTCGGCCGCCACTGGATCATCAACCCCAACGGGCCGCTCACCCCCGACGGCGAACGCGGCAGCGCCGTCTCCCTGCTGGCCATCCCCAGCATCCGCTACCAGGTCCGGGCCGCCGACGGCCGCGACCGGACCTACGAGGAGATCCTCGCCCTGGCCGCCGCCGGTGAACCCATGCCCGCCCGCGTCATCGACGAGGCGGCCCGCGCCCTCGGCGCCCTGGTCGCCCAGATCGCCAACTTCGTCATGCCCCAGAAGATCCTTCTCGCGGGCGAGGGCGTCGGCCTGATGGATGTGGCCGGAGACACAGTGCGGCAGACGATCGCCGCCCACCGGCATCCGATGGCCGACCCTGTCCCGCTGGAGACCAAGGTGTCCGACTTCCACGACTGGGCCCGTGGTGCGGCCGTCCTCGCGATCCAGGTGCTGGTGCTGGGCGCGGCGGAAGCCTGAACTCGGCGGCTCGCGTGGGCAGATGGACGTGATCAGCAACACGTCCGATATGCCTGATTGATGTCGCCTTACTCACAGCGCCTTCACCTCCGGAGCCGTATGCTTCACATCATGTCCACCACTGTTGAACCCGTCTCCGAGCGCTCGGCAGCCGAGGTCAACGAGGAGATCCGGGCCCTGTGGCGCCGGTCGGGCGGGACACTGAGCGGCGAGCAGCGCGAGGAGTACCAGCGTCTCGTCCTGGAGTGGGCCGCCGCGGCCCCGCAACCGGCGCGGGCGGCCTGAGCACCACCCGCTGAGGGCCCGCCACCGCGCATCGGAGCCCCCGACCGGGGCACCCCACACCGGATGGGCCCTCTCCTCGCACTGGCCTCGGCGGTCTGCTACGGCCTCGTCGACTTCACCGGCGGGCTGCTGTCCCGCCGCGCCCCCTTCACCTCGATCACCTTCCTCGGTCAGCTGGGCGGTCTGCTCCTCGCGGGCCTGGCCGCCCTTTTGGTGCCTGCCGACGCCGTCCACCCCGCCGACCTGCTCTGGGGAGCCCTGTCCGGCCTCGGTAGCGGCACCGCCATGCACTTCCTCAACCGCGGACTGAGCCGCGGCGCGATGAGCGTCGTCGTCCCCGTCAGCGCGGTCACCGGCGTCGCCCTGTCCGTGCTGTGCGGGGTGCTCGTCCTCGGTGACCGCCCCGGCGCCCTGGCCTGGACCGGCATCGCGGTGACCGTCCCCGCGCTCTGGCTCGTCGCCGGCGGCGGATCCGGCGGCCGGGGCGCGGGCGGGCAGGTGGCGGACGGCCTGCTGGCGAGCGCCGGGGTCGCCGTGCAGTACGTCGCGCTCGGACTGGCGGGACCCTCCGCCGGACTGTGGCCGGTGGCGGCGGGCCGCGTCGCCGCCGTGCTTCTGCTGCTGCCCACCGCCACCCGGCACCGACACCAGCTGCGGCTGCCGGGACACCTCACCGCCGAGGCCCTCCTCGTCGGCGCCGGTGCCGCCCTCGGGCTGATCCTCTATCTGCTCGCCGCCCAGCGGCAGCTGCTCGCCGTCGCCGTGGTCCTCGCTTCCCTCTACCCCGCACTTCCCGTCGTCCTCGGCCTGGCCCTGCTGCACGAACGCGTCACCCCACGGCAGACGGCCGGCCTGCTGGGCGCCGCGGCCGCCACGGTCCTGCTGACCCTCGGCTGAGCCCCTCACCCCCACGTGGCCGAGTAGTAGCGTCGGTACGCCTTGCGGTCCTGTTCGGCGCGGATCCAGCGGGTGGCCACCAGGGCGAGCAGGCTGCCTCCGATCACCAGCATCCCGGGACCGATGTTCTGGGGGTTCGTGAGCCTGGCCAGCAGCGTCGAACCGCCCGTGATGCCCGTCACGGGAGTCGAGGAGCCGGGTGAGGCCGCGCTGGGAGCGATCGCGCTGTGCGTGGCCGCGGGCGACGGTGCGGAGGAGGGCGCGGCGCCGCCCTGTCCGGCGGCGGCCTGCTTCGACACGATCAGCTGGACGCCGAGCGCCTGCATCGCCTTCGTCACCGGCTGGAAGAACGTCGTACCGCCCGAGGTGCAGTCGCCGCTGCCGCCCGAGGTCACGCCCAGCGCGATGCCCTCGGAGAACAACGGGCCGCCGCTGTCCCCGGGTTCGGCGCACACGTTCGTCTCGATGAGGCCGGTGACGGTGCCCTCCGGATAGTTGACCGTGGCGTCGAGCCCCTTGACCTCGCCGTCGTGCAGACCGCTGGTGCTGCCGCTGCGGAACACCCGTTCCCCGACGGCCGGATCGCCCACCCCCGTGATGCGCACCCCGTTGCCGTTGCCGATGGCCACGATGTCCGCTCCGGCTCCCGCCGCGCCGTTCGCGTACTGGACCAGCGAGAAGTCACTGCCGGGGAAGTTCTGCTGCACGGTCTTGCCCAGCTGCTGGTTGCCCTGGTTGTCCGCGAACCAGACGGACCCGGTCGGCCCGCAGTGCCCGGCGGTGAGAATGAAGTCACTCTGCCCGTTGGTCACGTTGAACCCCGCCGAGCAGCGCCCGCCGGTGGACAGGATCGGTGACGCCCCGTTGAGACGGGTGGTGAAGGTGCCCTGGGTGCGCTCCATGCGGACGTAACTGCCGATGCCGCCCGCGACCTTGGTCATCTTCGACCAGTCCGTCGCCGAGACGGTGCTGTCGGCCTGCACCACCACCTGGTTCGTCCGGTAGTCCATGACCCATGCAGTGCCCGCGACCCGGGGCGCGGCACGCAGCGTCGACGTCGCGGCCTTGAGCTCGTTCATGCTGTGCGACACCATCTTCGCCTCGGCGCCGGCACGCTTGACCTCGGCGGCCGCCGCGTCGTCGGTCACCGCGACGACCGGGCGGCCGTCCGCGCCGATCCAGGTGCCCGCCGTACGGGAGGTGCCGAGCTTGGACACGAGCGCGGCACCAGGGTTGGGCGAGGTCCCCGAGGCCTTCAGCGGGAGGGCGGAGGTGCCGGGAGTATCGCTCGCCATGGCGGCCTGCGTCACCATCGCTCCTCCCAGCAGGAGTCCGCCGACGGCCGCCAGCCGCGTCACTCGCCGGACGATCCGTCGTCGTGCGTGCCTCATGCATGGCTCCCGAACCTGAACGCGCGGCGCGAACACCGCGGGGCCCTCCGGTCGTTGAGCACCCTCCCTCCATACGTGGCCGGGGACGGTCGCGTTCAGCGCGCGGGCGATCTTCTCACCGCTTGCGGCCCACCCCGCCGAACAGGGCCACTTCCTGTGGTTCGCCCGCCTGCGAGGGCTCGGGCCGCCAGCGCGAGCAGGAGACCACGCCGGGCTCCAGAAGCTCCAGACCGTCGAAGAAACGGGCCACGGCCTCGGGGGTGCGCTGGGTGAGCGCCGGGACGCCGCGCTCGTTCCAGAACCGGACCGCCTCGTCCACCTCCGACAGTCCGGGGCCCGTGATGGTGTGGGAGAGGACCAGATGGCTGCCGGAGGGCAGCGCATCCAGGAGCCGCCGCACCATGCCGTACGGGTCCTCCTCGTCGCCGATGAAGATGACCACCCCGAGCAGCATCAGCGCGACCGGCTGTGTGAGGTCCAGGGTGCCGGCGGCGCGCTCCAGGATCGAGTCGACATTGCGCAGGTCCTCGTCCAGGTGGTCCGTGCGGCCCTCGGGCGAGCTGGTCAGCAGGGCGCGGGCGTGTGCCAGGACGAGCGGGTCGTTGTCGACGTAGACGATCCGCGCATCGGGGGCGAGCCGCTGCGCGACCTCGTGGGTGTTGTCGGCGGTGGGCAGGCCGGTGCCTATGTCGAGGAACTGCCGGATCCCCGCCTCGGTCACCAGATGACGCACGGCACGGCCCAGGAAGAGACGGTCCGCGCGGGCGTACTCGCCGATGGCCGGATGCAGTTCGCGGATCCGGTCGCCGGCGATGCGGTCGACCTCGTAGTAGTCGCCACCGCCCAGCCAGTAGTTCCAGATCCGGGCCGTGTGCGGGCGCAGTGTGTCGATGCGGCGGCGCAGCGCCGCGGCGGGATCTTCGGTGGCTGCCGGGTTCTCCGTCACGCGCTCTGCTCCTGGAGTGCCTGATGGTGCGTTGTGTGCGACGTCAAACGGCAATCTAGACGGCCATGTTGACCTGTGCCGAGAGTGCGGGGCGGATCTTTTCCCCGCAGGCGCTGCCAGGCGGTGCCAGGTCACACCGCAGCCCCTATCTTGTGCCCCATGAACAGCACCCCGCATGCGACGTCCGGCGAGCCGAACCCCCTGCGTGCACTCTCCCTGGAGAGCCTGCGATGTCGTACGAGCATGAAATGGCGCACCTACCCCGCCGACGTGCTGCCGCTGTGGGTGGCCGAGATGGACGTGCCCCTCGCCGAACCCGTCGTCCGCGCGGTCACCGGGGCGCTCGCGCTCGGGGACACCGGCTACCCGGCCGGCACCGCCTACGCCGAGGCCCTCGCCGGGTTCGCCGAGAAGCGCTGGGGATGGGACGGGCTCGCCGTGGAGCGCACCGCGATCGTGCCCGACGTCATGCTCGGCGTCGTCGAGATGCTCAAGCTGGTCACCGGGCACGGGGATCCGGTCGTCGTCAACTCGCCTGTGTATCCGCCCTTCTACCAGTTCATCGAGCACATGGACCGGCGGGTGCGGGAGGCTCCGCTCGGGGCGGACCTGCGCATCGACCTCGACGCCCTGGAAGAGGCCTTCCGGCAGGCGGTCACCGGCGGACGCCGGGCCGCCTATCTGCTGTGCAGCCCCCACAACCCGACCGGCACCGTGCACACCGCCGGGGAACTGGCCGCCGTGGCCGCGCTCGCCGACCGGTACGGCGTCCGCGTGGTCGCCGACGAGATCCACGCCCCGCTGACCTTGCCGGGCATCGACTTCGTGCCGTACCTGAGCGTTCCCGGCGGGGAGAGCGGTCTGTCCCTCATGTCCGCGTCGAAGGCCTGGAACCTGGCGGGCCTCAAGGCCGCGCTCGCGATCGCCGGACCCGCGGCCGCCGCCGACCTCGCCCGGCTGCCCGAGGAGGTCGGCCACGGCCCCAGCCACGTCGGCGTCATCGCCCACACGGCCGCCCTGACCGAGGGCACCGCCTGGCTGGACGCGCTGCTCACCGGCCTCGACGACAACCGGCGCCTGCTCACCGACCTGCTCTCCGAACACCTCCCCGCCATTTCCTACCGTCCGGGCGAGGCCACCTACCTGGCCTGGCTCGACTGCCGCGGACTGGGCCTCGGTGAGGATCCCGCGCAGGTTTTCCTGGAGCGGGGCAGGGTGGCCCTGAATTCGGGGATTCCCTTCGGCACCGGGGGGACCGGGCACGTACGCCTGAACCTGGCGACCTCGCCCGAGGTGGTCACTGAGGGCGTCCGGCGGATGGCAGCGGCACTCGCCTGAACCGACCCCCAGATGGCCTGGTGGGGGTGTCATGGACACGTGACACCTCTGCATGATGGCCCCATGCGCGTGCTGATCCCCCTCCCCGACCACGACTTCGACGTCACCGAGGTCGCCGTGCCCTGGCGACTGCTCACCGCCGCCGGGCACGAGGTCGTCTTCGCCACCGAGCGCGCCGGGACCCGGCCCGCGGCCGATCCAAGGCTGCTGGCGGGTGTCCTCTTCGGGCAGCTCGGAGCGGAGGACGAGCCCAAGCGGTTCTACGAACAGCTCACCGCGGCATCGGAGTTCACCGCCACGGTCGCTTGGGCCGACGTGGACGTGACCGAGTACGACGGACTGCTGCTGCCGGGCGGACACGCGCCCGGTATGCGGCAGTATCTCGGCTCGACCGAGCTGCAACGGCAGGTCGCCCGGTTCTGGGCGCTTCAGCGGCCGGTCGGTGCGATCTGCCACGGGGTGCTCGTGCCGGCCCGCACCCGGGATCCCGGCACGGGGCGCAGTGTCCTCGCCGACCGTCGCACGACGTGCCTGCCCAAGTACATGGAGCGCACCGCCTACCTGACCACTGCATGGAGGCTCGGGCGGTACTACCGGACGTACCCGGCGTATGTGGAGGACGAGGTGCGCTCTGCTCTGGCCGAGCCGGCTGAGCAGTTCGAGCGGGGCCCCCGGGTTTTGACCCAGAGGGGTACGGCGGACGACGACACCTACGCCTTTGTCGTGCAGGACGGCAATTTTCTGTCGGCGCGGTGGCCGGGGGATGCGTATCTTTTCGCCCGCCGGTTCATCCAGCTCCTCGTGTGAGCTGTCTGCCTAGAATTTCGGGTATGGACAACACGGCGCTGGAGCGGCTCGGGGCGGGGAAGTACGTGCTGGTCACCAGTTACCGCAAGAACGGTACGCCGGTTGCCACGCCGGTGTGGGCGGTGCGGGACGGTGACACGCTCGGGGTGTGGACGGCGGCCGACTCCTGGAAGGTGAAGCGGATCCGCGCTCGCGGCGACATCCTCGTCGGCCCCTGCGACGTGCGCGGCAACCCCACCGGCGCGCAGCTCCCGGCCACCGCGGAGATCGTCGACGAGGCGAGTGTCGCCCGCTACCGCCAGCTCATCGCCCGCAAGTACGGCATCGTCGGCCGCCTCACCCTGCTCGGCAGCCGGCTGCGCCGCGGTCTGAAGGGCACCGTCGGCATCCGCGTGACGCTGAAGCCCTGAGACGCGTACGGCCGTGTGGTCCTCCCAGGGGAGGACCACACGGCCGTACGACGGCGCGCCGTGCTCTACGAGCCGTCCAGCACCGTGCCGGTCAGCACCGGTCCCCCGGGCGCTGGATCACCGTTGTCGTTCGTCAGCTGGAAGCGCACGGACTCGGCCGGCTCCGTCACCCGGTCCTTGACCGTCGGCACGGACACCTCCGCACTCAGCTTCCCCGTGGGCACGTTCGCCCCCACGTAGAGGTAATTGATCTGCGACAGGGGACGTTCCGGATCCGGCGTCTCGCCCGAGGCGCCGGCCAGCCACGCCGGGTCGACGTCCTTGGTGGACAGCTCCGGGCCGCCCGTGACCGGGGCGACGAGGAACATCGGGCTCAGGTCCACGTCCGCGGCCTCGGACAGGGACACCTTCCACTTCAGCGGGTTCCCCTCGATCACCCGGTCCGCCACCGGCGTCACGGAGATCGTGGGCATCGGGTCGTCGTTCTGCACCGTCACACCGCCGCGGTACGAGCCGATGACAGCGCCCCGCACGGCCTTGACGATCACCGTGTGGTCCACGTCGTAGGCGTAGCGCGTGTTGCCCTTCACCTCCACCGGTACGTCGATGTCATGGCCGCCCGGATGCACCGTGACCAGGCGTGCCGTGGCCCTGCCGGTGGCGGGGTCGACGACGTACACCCGCACCTGCCCGCTGCCCTGCCCGGACACCTCCACCGGCACCTGGTACGTGCGGACGCCCGAGTCGCCCTCCTTGACGGTCGTGCGGCCGATGTCGACGCGTGCCAGCGGGGCCTCGTGAACCGCGGGAGTGCCCGGGCGCCAGCCCCAGGCGTCCACCAGCCAGGCCTGCCCGGAGCGCGAACGCGGGGTGAGAGCAAGGGACTTGATGTGCTTGAGGTCGAGACCGGCCCGGGACGCCGCCGACAGCGGGACGCGGACCTCGCGCGCCCAGTACGAAGCCGTCCGTTCCGTGCCCGGCAGGCCGTCGACGGTGGTGCGGCCGAGCGTGGCCTTCTTGCCGTGGGTGTCGGCGAGGGAGACGTCGAGGCTGGTGCCGGTCGAGTTGGGCGGCACGATGACGCGCAGCGCGAGGTCCTTGGCGGCGCCCAGCGACACCGGCGCAGCGGGCTGCACCCGGACCGCCGACCCGGCCGCCGACCAGTGCAGCGCGACCGCGCGCCGGCCGATCTCGCGGTCCGTCTCCCATCGTGCGAAGTGCGGCGAGGCGCCCTTCACCCGGGATCCGAGACAGGCCACGTGGTCGTCCGGATCGACGGCCGAGCACAGCCGCCCGCCGGTCACCGTGACCTGGCCGTCCGGCAGGAACCCGCCCTCGCGGTTCGCCCCGACGGCGTGCGTGAGCACCCGCGCGGGATCGGCCGACGGTGCCCGCCGGCCCGAGCCGTCGAGCAGCGGCCGTACCCGGTCGTCCCCGGCCACGAAGAGCCGGGCCGCCGCCGCGATGTAGGTGCTGCCCGCCTTGTGCTGCTGGTTCGCCGTCAGCCGGGTCGCGGTGCCCGGCGAGCACACCGGGTCACGGTGGTCCGGGTCGTCGTAGAAGTCGTCCTCGGCAGGCGCCTGCGCCTGCCCCGGGGTCCACTCGGTGTTGAAGAAGTTGTGGTCGGCGCCCGTCACGTACACCGCGCTGTGCAGCGCGGCACCCCGGCTGACCGCGCGGGTGCCGTCGACGTAGACCTCGCCCTGCAGGTCGGAGACGTCGCCGTCGCAGCCCGGCAGGATCGTCGCCGACGGCACGTCCGCGACCGGATTCTGGCCGAACACCGTCGGTCCGATGAGGACGGTGCCGCGGATGTGCCAGCGCACCGGCCCGTGGTAGCCGTCCTGCGCGGCGGGCGGCGGGTCGAGGCTGTCCATGGCCGCCCGGTTGACGCCCTCGCCGCCGCGGGAGTGGCCGACGAGCAGTACGCGCGAGAGGTCGGCAGGCGGTGCGTTGCGGACGGCCGCGGGGGCCGAGCCCGGGTCTGCGGCCCAGTCGGCCCAGCGCGCCAGGTGCCGGCGCACCAGCGAGGAGCGGGCCTGTGCGCCGCCGTCCTCGGCCGCGTCGTCCTGGGCGTTGATGCCGTTGGCCGAGATCGACACCGTCACATAGCCCTGCGAGGCCAGCAGCCGCTGGTCGCGCAGATAGCCCCGGTAGCTCGGGATCGGCTTCGTGCCCTGCGGGCAGGGCCAGTCACCGGTCACGTTCGTACGGGTGTAGCAGGTGGAGTGGCGGCCGTGCAGGAACAGGGCGAGCGGCCGGTGGCCGGTGGTGCCCTTCGGGGCGACCACGACTGCACGCATCTCGACCGGCTGCGGGAAGCCGGGCAGCTTCACGGGGGCGAGGTCGTACTCGCCGGTCGTCGTGGCGTACCGGCCCGGTTTGCCGGGGTCCACGGAGTTCGCGGGAAGCCGGGCGGGCGGCGCAGCCGCCGCGGAGCGCCGTCCGCCCGGGGTCTCGCTGCGGCCCGCGGCGTCCAACTCCCGCCCTCCGGCCCGTACATGAAGGCTCGTGAGCCCGGTTGCCGCCGCGCCTCGCCCGAGGCCGAGTCGGAACGTGCGGCCGTCCCGGTCCGGCTGCGGGACGCCCAGCATCCGGCCCGCGGAGTAGAACTCGAGTCGCGCGTCTCCCATCGGCACGGGGGCGGTCGAGCGCCAGACCAGCTGCCGGGCGTCCCCCTTGCCGGCGATCCGCCAGCCGGGTGGCAGGCCACCGTTCCGGTCGGCACCTGTGCTGGACGCTCTGGCGTCGGGCGGCGGTGCCGCCTGCGCCAGTCCTGGCGATCCCCCCGCCACCACGAGCACCGCCGCAGCGGTCACCCATATTCGCCGGGCACGGAACAAGGTCCCCTCCTCAAGTACCAAGCAAAAGCACCCCCGTTGGTCAGCCGGGGGCGTCACGCGTTTCAGAGGACGTCAGGAGGGGCCTGTGGGTTGCCTGTGACTGACGATTCAGCCGGTGCCCGTGACGCGATCAGACCGGCCCCGACGACCAGGCATGGCCGCCGGGACTGCGGGACAGGACCCCCCAATGAGCCGAACACCGTTGCGTGCCGCCGTCGTCGGCACCGGCCACCGCGCCCAGACCTTCGTACGGGGACTCGCCGCCCGCCCGGGCCACCGCGTGGCAGCCCTGTGCGACCCGAGCCCGACGCGGATGGCCTTCCACAACCGGGCGCTGGCCGCCGCCGGGGAACCGGCGGCCACCGAGTGGGAACCGGACCGCTTCACCGACATGCTCGCCAAGGAGGCCATCGACGAGGTCGTCGTCACCACCGTCGACGCCGCACACGACCGCTACATCGTTCCCGCGCTGCAGGCGGGCTGCCGCGTCGTCACCGAGAAGCCGATGACCGTCGACGCGGACCGCTGCGCACGCATCCTCGACGCGGTGCGGGCGACCGGCAACACCCTCACCGTCGCCTTCAACTACCGCTTCAACCCGGTGCACGAGAAGGTGCGGGCGCTGCTCGCGGACGGTGCGATCGGCGAGATCCTGTCCGTGCACTTCGAGTGGGTCCTCGACGTACGGCACGGCGCCGACTACTTCCGCCGCTGGCACCGCGACAAACACAGCAGCGGCGGCCTGATGGTGCACAAGTCGAGCCATCACTTCGACCTGGTCAACTGGTGGCTCGCCGACGAGCCGCACGAGGTCTTCGGCTACGGCCGGCTCGCCTTCTACGGCCCCGAGGCGGGCGAACGCCACGGACTGCGCCGGGACTACGACCGCGCCCACGGGGCCGCCCCGGCCGCCGACGACCCCTTCGCGCTGGACCTGGCAGGCAACGACACCCTGCGTGCCCTGTATCTGGACGCAGAGGGGGACGACGGTTACCTCCGCGACCGCAATGTCTTCGGCGGCCCGGTCACCATCGAGGACGACATGGCGGTCCTCGTCCGCTACGCACACGGGGCGACGATGACCTACCACCTCACCGCCTACTCCCCGTGGGAGGGCTACCGCGTCATGTTCAACGGCAGCTCCGGCCGGCTCGAGCTGGAGGTGGAGGAGAGCCGCTGGGCGCAGCCGCGGACCCCGGCCGCGTCGGACAGCGGTGCGCTGCACGGAGACACCGCTGCCGAGCAGGCGGGCGGCGCACGGCTCACCCTGCGCCCGCTGTGGCGGCCGCCGGTCGAGGTGCCGGTCGACGCCGCCCACGAGGCCCACGGCGGGGGAGACCCCCGTATGCTCGACGCGCTCTTCGGACCCCTGACCCCCGGTGCGCCGGATCAGGGCGCGGCAGCGCATCCCACCGCCACCCAGCGCGACGGCGCCCTCGCTCTGGCCGTGGGGCTCGCCGCCAACCGGTGCTTCGAGACCGGACGGCCGGTGGCCGTGCGGGACCTGGTCCCCGGGGTGTGGCAGAACTGAGGGAGCGTCAGGACCAGGCGCGGTAGGGCTCGTCGACCAGCTGGAAGACCGGCTCGCCGCGGACCGGGTCCTTGGCCGTCGACAGCCGGACCCGATCCCCGCTGTGAATGCCGATCAGCGGGCCCATGACCCTGCCGCGCACGACGAATCCCTCGGCCATCTCCACCAGCGACACATTGCGCGCGGCGGGGGTGTTGCGGTGCACGACCGTCGCATGGCGGACCGTGCCCACGCCCTCGCTGCGCTCCGTGCGCAGGTCGCCGCCCTGGCAGACCGGACACAGCAACCGGTGGTACGTCGCGGTGCCGCACCAGGTGCAGCGCTGGAAGAGGATGGTGTCCGCATCGGGCGCCTGGGGATCGAGCACGCCTGCCGCGGAGCCGGCTGTCTGACGAGCAACGTTTCCTGAGTGGTGGTACACGCTGGTCAACTCCCTGCGCTCGGCCCGGAATCCCGCGTGCGCGGCTCAACCGTGCACGCACGTGCCCGGTCGCCGTGCCACCGTGCACGGCATCAATGTATGGCACTGAGTGTCATACGTAAAGACACTGCGTACCCTCAATCTGTGACTCCGGTCAGTCCTGCGCGAGAGCGCTCTCGATCTCCTGGACCACCCGCCACAACGGTGCGCGACGCCGGGAGACGACCACCACCACGTCCTCGGGTTCCTCGTCCTCGGGCGGGGGCGTGGTGAAGGCCTGCTGTACGTACCCCAGCGCGTGGTCGAGAGCCGCGCTCGCGTCCCCCTGCCCGTCCGAGCGCAGCCAGGAACGCAGTGCGTTGTTGTGCGCGGCCGCCACCGCCGCCGCGATCACATCGGCCTGCAGCGTCCCGTCCGGACGGCCCTCGAGGCGGGCACGCAGATGGTCGGCGAAGGCGCGCTCGTAGCGCCACACCACCGAGAGTTCATACGCCCGCAGTCCGGGCACCTTCTTGGTCAGTCGGTAACGCTGCACGGAGAAGGTCGGGTTCTCCGTGTACATGCGCAGCACGATCCGAACCGCGTCACAGACCCGCTGCACGGGTTCGTCCTCCTCGCCGCTGTCGGCGAGGAACGCCGTCATCTCGGCCAGGCACCGCTCGTGGTCGGGGAAGACCACGTCCTCCTTGGAGGGGAAGTAGCGGAAGAACGACCGCCGTCCGACGCCGGCGAGCGCCACGATGTCGTCCACCGTGGTCTGCTCGTAGCCCCGCTCGAGAAACAGCTGGAAGGCCGCCGCGACCAGGGCGTCCCGCATGGGTGGCCGCGCGGCAGCCGGCTCCGTCTTCATGAACGGGAAAGTAGCATCCGGACGCCATGGATGGCACTCAGTGCGCTGCTGAAGGGAACTGAGTGTCCTCCGGTGGGATTGCTGAACCGGCGCGGTGCAGGACGCGTATCACTCCCCGGGGAACGGCGGAGGCCCCGCAACGGGGACGGAAGGAGAGCACTGTGCCCACACCGCCCGCATCCGGGTCACCGCAGGACCGTTTACCGCTGGAGCCCATCCGGGTCCTGCGCCCGCGCAGCACCGACGCCCTGGCGGAGCTGTTCAAGGAGATGGAGCAGGGCACCGGCGACCTCGAGCCCGTTACCGTGCCGGACCCGCGGTCCTGGGACGAGGGCGAGACACAGGAACTCCCGCCCGTCCGCACCGGCCGCGGCAGCCCACCGAACGAGGACGGCCGCTTCGGCTTCGGGCCGGGACTGCGCCGCGCGGCCGTCACGATCGCCGTCGCCGCGGCCGTCCTCATCGGCTTTCTCGGCGCCTTGCTGCTGCACGACCGGCACGACGCCGCCGCCGCGCAGGAGCCTCCCGCCGCCGCGTCCGCCGAGCCGACGGCGACCCCTTCCGCCGAGCCGACCGTGACCGCCTCCGCCGCGTCGGACCCGGACGGCCCGGGCACCCTCCGCGAGGGTGACAGCGGCCCCGCCGTGACCGATCTGCAGCAACGCCTGCTGCGCGTCCCGGACGTCTACACGGGCGGCTCCACCGGCGGCACCTACGACGCCACCCTCAGGGCCGCGGTGGCCCGCTTCCAGCTCTGGTACGGCATCCGGGGCGACGAGACCGGCGTCTACGGCAACGACACCCGGGCCGCACTGGAGTCCCGGACGGCCTCCGGCACCGGCTGACACCGCGGAGGCCTCGCCACCTACTGCGGATCCGCCGGCACCCGGATGTCGAGCACACAGACGTCGTCCCGCCGGTCGCCCTCCAGCATGGCGGCGAGCATGGGCGCCAGGGAGCCGGGCTCGTCGCTGTGGTGGCCGAGGACGGCCCCGGAGAGCCGTTTGAAGCCTCGGTCGAGGTCCTCCGCGGGCCGCTCGACCAGGCCGTCCGTGTACAGGAGGACACGGTCGCCGGGCTCAAGCGGCAACTCCGCCTCCGCGAAGACCGGCGCCGTGCTCGCGCCGAGCAGGATGCCGCTGGGGCGGTCGAGGTAGTGCGCCTGGCCGTCGCGCAGCAGCAGGGGCGGCGGGTGGCCGGCCTGCGCCCAGATCAGCCGGCGCTCGGCGGGGTCGTAGCGGGCGAGGACCATGGTCGCGGTGCCGTGGGGCCCTCGGGAGTGCAGCAGCAGCGTGTTGAGCCGGGCGAGCGCTCCCGTCAGCGAGGACCCGGTGATGACCATGCCCTTGGCGGTGAAGCGGAGCTGGGCCATGGTGGCGACCGCGTCCATGCCGTGGCCGGCCACGTCGCCGACGACGAAGAGGGCGTCCCCGTCAGGGAGTTCGATGGCGCTGAACCAGTCGCCGCCGACGTGGGTGCCCGACTGGGCGGGCAGATAGGCGACTTCGACACGCAGCCCCGCCAGGTGCACGGGCCGGGTGGGCAGGGGCAGCAGGGCGTGCTGCAGCCGGCCGGCCAGTGTCCGCTCGGCGCGCAGCACATCGTGCTGGGTGAGCACGGCCCGCTCGCTCTCGACGAGGGCGAGCTCCGCGCTGCGCTGCGCGGTGAGGTCCTGCACGACGCCGTGCACCTCGACAGGCGTACCGGCGGCGTCCGGAACGGCCTCGGCGACGGCCCGCAGATGCCGTAGCCCGTCCGCCGTCCTGATGCGGAACGGGACGTCGAAGGGGCGGCCGGCGCCGAGGAGTTCGCCGATGGCACGGGCCAGCGCGGGCGCGTCCTCGGGCAGGGCGAGTCCGGGCAGGCCGGTGAGGCCGACCGGGCCCTCGCCGGGGTCGCGGCCGAGGAGCTCGAAGACCTGCGAGGACCAGGTGGCCTCGTGCGTGACCAGGCTCCAGCTCGCCCAGCCGAGGCTGCCCAGCCGCTGCACGTCCGCCAGGCGCTGTTCCTGCCGGTCCGAGGAACCGTGCCGCACCCACGTCACGAACAGCCCGTCGCCCAGCCGGGCCGCCCGCACCGTGTAGGTGGACAGCTCCGCGATGCCGTCCACGACCTCCTGGTAGGCGAACGGCGCGCTCTCGTACGGCTTCCCGGTGGCCAGCGCGCTGCGCAGACCCTGCCACAGCGGCTCGCCCGCAAGGGCCGGGCAGGCCTCCTGGAACCGCCGGCCGACCAGCTCGGGCCCGGCACCGCCGGCCACGTCGGCTGCCTGCGCGGTGGCCGCGTCGATGCGGTAGTCGTCGATCTCGCCCGAGGCGCCGGGCAGCGGAGTGAGCAGCATGGCCGCGCCGGGCAGCGCTTCGAAGACGGCCTGGATGGCCTGCGCGGTTTCGGTGGCGTCGACGGCGGCCTGCGGACCGGTGGAGAAGTCCCGCAGACGTCCTGCGCACAGCAGGGCGGCGGCCTCCAGATGACGCCGCTCGCTCCCGCTGAACGGCCCGCTGCGGGTGCGCAGGATCCCGATGCAGACGCTCGGCGAGGCACCGGTCGGCACCGGCAGCCAGGCGCGCGACGCCCAGCGGTCGGACGGGTCCCCGATCAGCACATAACGCTTCCGGTCCGCGGCGGCGTCCTCCAGCCAGCGCGGCTCGCCCGCCCGCAGGGCCTCGAAGGCGGGCATCCGGTTCAGTGGCGGGATCTGCTGCCACTGGGCGGCGAGGGTGGCGTCGATGCCGGCGTGGCCGATCAGTTCGAGCCCTCCGGCGGGCGATCGAGCGTAGATCATGACCGCGTCGGCGCCCACCTCGGGGGCGAGTTGCTCCAGCAGGCAGGAGGCGAGGTCCTGCGGTGTGGTGACACGGACGAGCTCCCTGCCGAGAGCGCCCAGTGCCGTGGAGTCCCACTGGGCGGCCGCGTCCCGCGAGGGCGGCACGGCGGACTCTGCCAGGACGGCGGGCTCCGGGGTGGGGGCGGCACCGCCCGGCGGCGGCAGGCTGCCGAGGGTGATCCAGCACTCCTCCAGCACGGTGCGGCCGGCGGTCTCGGCCCGCCGCTGCAGCTCTTCCTCCGCGGCGCCGGGGGAGCAGCCGGTCAGTGCCATGACCACACCCTTGGCCTGCTCCAGGACAGCCGACATGGCCGCCAGGTGGCGCAGCCGGTCCATCTCGGCGCGCTGCCTGGCGACGATCTGGGCCAGCGCGACGGTGTCGGCAGCGGTGCTGGACTCCGTCGGCGTGGCGGGCTTGCTCGTCACGCGTCGAGCATCGCACAACAGGGCGGGTTCGATCGTGGTCCGTCCGGCCCTGGCTTCACTCGAAAGGAGAAGAGCCCGCGTGTCGAAGTGGACGCCGGGTCCGCCCGGCCCGTCAGTCGTCGGGCGGCGGGTACAGCCACAACCGGAACATACGGCTGAGCAGCGGCATGACCAGGTAGGTCAGCACGGGCAACAGTACGACGGGGAAGACGGCCGCCCTGAGCGGCAGGGGCCAGGCCGCGGTGCGGGGCGTCACCAGCCACTGGATGAGCAGGGTGAACGGATAGACGCCGAGGAAGGTGGTCAGCAGCATCTTCCAGCGGGGCGGGGACTGCGCCGCGGTGCCCGGCAGGTGGAACCAGGTCTCCATCCCGGTGGTCGACTGCCGCTCGTCGCCCACCTCCGTGGCGATCCCCTCGATCCGCGCATGCCACTCGGCCCGTTCCGTGGACTCCAGCCACCGCGCCAGACGCTGTGGATCGGACCAGCGCAGCACCGCGTGATACCGGGGGCCGTCCTCGGGGCGCAGCCAGGAGACGCCCTCATTGCCGGGGAACCGACTGGCGCAGCGGGTGATCCCGCGGGTCCAGTCCTCGAACTCCGCTTCCCGGCCGGGACGCACCCGCCAGGTCAGCACCGTGGTGACCGGATCGCGCCTGCGCAACTGCGTGGTGCTCATGTTCACCACGTGTGCCACGCGTGGCGCGAATCATGCCGTGCGAACCCGGTCGCCGCGGTCAGCGCCCCGAGTCGACCAACGCCTGGGAGACCGCCCGGACGCTGCGCGCGATGTGCTGGAGCTGCAGCACCTCCGCCGCGTACAGCTTGATCGTGTGCTCGATGACCGACTCGGGCATGCCGAGCGAGGGCAGATCGGCGCGTGCGGTCTGCAGCGCGGTGCGCGCGACCCGGATCTCGTGCTGCACCTGGATGTGCGCATGGCGGGCCAGCAGCACGGGGTGGCGCATCAGGGCCGGGTAGCTGCCGTAGCGGGACGGCACCAGTTCGCGCAGCCACTTGGCCGCCGAGCGCTCCCAGTCGTAGGAGCCGGGCGTCTTGACCTGGCACGGCCAGTCCGGGCTGATGCGCGTGGTCGTCAGTTGCATGATCATCGCTTCCGGGTGTGCGGCGTCGTGTGGGGGTGGTCCGACGTGGGCGGGCGGCCCCGGTCTAGGGGATGACCGGGGCCGCCAAGGGCGCTCGCACAGGCGAGGCCCGACCGAACACCCTGGGCGCCGACGCGGGTAGGAGACGGCGGCTTCGGGTGTCCGTGCAGGAGCCCGGGAGGGCAGACGGTGCCGGCGCGGGGATGGTGCAGGCGCATGGGCGGACCGTCGGCTTTCTCCGGGCTGATGCGGGTGGGGACAGGGGTGCGGAACGTGTCCGGAGTGAGCCGGTGCGCGATCCGTGAGAAGTATTTATATATGCCGTCCGGTTTGCAAGAAGCATGAAAACATTCATGCCCAGTCTGTTGCGAAAGGTCCCTTTGTAATTCCGCCGTAACGCCGGATCAGTCGCGCAGGAAGAACTGGTGCTGGTCGGAGATCTGCTCGTACTCCTCGAGCCGCGCCTGGGTGCGCTCGGGATCGGCGTCGGTCATGGCCTGCAGCAGCGCTGCGGCGATCACGCCGGGCGCCGCGTAGGAGTCGAAGACCAGGCGGGAGCCGGTGCCGGTGGCGAAGACGACGTCCGCCTCGTCGGCCACGAGCCCCAGCGCCAGGTCGGTGACCAGGGCGACCTTCAGCCCGGCGCTGCGCGCGACCCGCACGGCCGTGAGGGTCTCCTGGGCGTGCCGGGGCATCGAGAAGGCCAGCACCCAGGTGCCGCCCGCCTCACGCGACTGCAACAGCGCGTCGTAGGCGACACTGCCGCCCCGCGTCACCAGCCGCACGTCCGGGTGGATACGGCGTGCGGCGTAGGCGAAGTACTCGGCCAGCGAGACCGAGATGCGCAGCCCCAGGACGGTCAGGGGCGTGGACGCCGACAGTTTGCGGCCGAGCTCGATCAGCTGGTCGGGGTCGGCGAAGTCGCGCCGCAGGTTCTCGAGGTTCTCGATCTCGGCGTCGACCGCGGCCTGCAGCTCGTTGCTGCCGTTCTCCTCGGTCGCGGCGGGGCCGCCGGCGAGCGTGCCGAGAGCGATCGACTGGAGCTTCTCGCGCAGCGCGGGGTAGCCGCTGAAGCCGACCGCCGCGGCGAACCGCGTCACCGAGGGCTGGCTCACGCCGACGCGTTCGGCGAGGTCCGTGATCGACAGGAAGGCCGCCTCGGTGATGTGCTCGATGAGGTACTGCGCGATGCGCCGCTGGCCGGGAGAGAGCCGGGGCCGGTCGAAGAGGGTCCTGAGCTGGGAGGCCGGGGCCGCCTCGGCTTCCGGAGCCGTCTTGCCCGAGGTGATCGCGGACGCCTGTGCGCGTGCCTGCTGCGGCGATGACACCGGTGCGCCTCCTTTGTCTCCCACAGTGCTTCAACATAGCCCACACACCGTCGTGACCAGGGCTTGTACGGCGGCATCCGGCGCCGCCGTCACCGGCGGTAGATCGTGATCGAATGCCCGACGTCGTCGACCGGACGGCTGCTGTGGATCAACGCGGCCAGCCGGCCCCGCGCCTTGGCCGCCGCCGAGTCCGACACGACCAGCAGCCCGTGCACCTGACGCGGGGGCACCTGGCGCGGATCGGAGGCGTCGATGCCGTAGTACGAGGGCACTCCGCTGCCCTTGTACACGAGCCAGATCCGCTCGCCGCGGTACCGCTGGTGCAGCCGGTCGGCGAGCCGGCCCAGGTCCTGGCCCCAGTCCACGTTGGAGTCGTGCAGCCGCAGACGGGTCTTGGCAGGGCCGCCGAAGGCCTCGTTGGAGTACGGCAGGTAGTACGGATACGTCAGCAGCGAACTGACCGCGACGAACAGCACCAGCGCTCCCGTCACGAGCGGCGCCCACCGCCACCGGACGGCGAGCACACAGCCCGCGGCCACCGCCAGGAACATCGGCACGAAAATCGCGTACCGCGTCCCGAAGTCCCGCGACCCGGTCATGGCCGCGGCCAGCAGCACACCGGCGGGCACCAGCACGTACGGGGCCGCGGGCCGCAGCCGCCGCACCGCCACCAGCACCGCCGCCCCGGCCACCCACAGGGCGAGCATGCCGAGCGGCGTCTTCACCAGCAGCGCGGCCGGCAGGTAGTACCAGCGGGAGCCGGAGTACAGATGCCCGAACAGGAAGCCCTGCCACGGGTAGTCCTCGAGGCCGAACTGGATGCGCATCCCGTCGCGGTAGGACGCCGGCAACGGCAGCAGCCGCACGAGCAGCCCCTTCACTCCGTGCACCGCGGGCACGGGCTGCTCCGGCGTCCACCGCAGCCTCGGGTCGACCACCAGATACGACGCCCATACGACGGCGACCGCGGACACCGCCGCCACGCCGGCACCGAGAGCCGCCCTCTTGCGGCGGTTCTCGGCCCCCGCCCGCCACACCGACCAGGCGGCCAGCGCCAGCAGCACCGGAACCGCCGGGAGCACGCTCATCTTGGTCGCCAGCCCGGCCCCGAGCGCCACTCCGGCCAGTGGCACATACAGCCGGGGCCGCCGGCGTGCCCGCCACAGCAGCCAGGCCGACGTGAGCACGAACCCGGCCGCGGGCACGTCGAGCGTGGCCAGGGCGCCGTGTGCGATCACGTCGGGGGAGAAGGCGTACAGGGCGAGGGCCGTCAACCCGGCGGCGGCGCCCGCGAGTTCACGGGCGAAGGCGAACACGACGAGCCCGAACAGCAGCGTCAGCACGATCACCGGCAGGCGCGCCCAGAACATCAGCCGCCATGGATCGTTTCCCGACTCGTACAGCAGATGCCGCCCGAACTGCCCCTGATCACCTGTGTACGAGGTGTCGACGTGCGGAGCGGCGATCGCCACCCCGACCGCGACGACCAGTTTCCCGAGCGGCGGATGCTCCGGGTTGAGACGCACCCGGTGCTCGTGCAGATAGTCGGCGGCCGTGGCGACGTAGACGGGCTCGTCGATCGTCGGGGTCTGCTGCACGGCGGTGGTGACCATCGCCGCGGCCATCTGGGCCAGCAGCACGACCACGAGGAGCGGCAGCAGCCACCGCCTGCGCGCGCGGGGCGACCGCTCGGGGGCCGTCGCCGGCGGCGGGTGTTCCTCGTCGTCGTGTGTGCCCGGCTCGAGGACCGAGTGCTGTTCGTGCGCCATCATCCGCCCCGCGGTGACACGGACCGCGAGGGGGCGGGAGCGATCCGGGCCCATCCCATGGGCCCTACTGTCGCATCAGCTCCCGCCTCCCGGGCGTTACCGCTTCAGGAGTCGTACCGACAGACCTTCCGTCGTGTAGACGGGTACGGCCCGCAACCGGTCGGAGTTCAGCTCGATGCGGTCGAACTGGCCGCGCAGCCCCGCAGCGGACAGCACGCGCACCTTGCTGCCCGCGGCCGGCGGCTTGTCGGCGTCCAGGTGCAGCCTCAGGACGCTCCCCGTGCCCAGCACGGCCCGGCGGGTGACCTCGAGGGCGGGCCCGTGCCCCGAGCGCAGTGTCAGCTCCAGTGCGCCCGACTCCTGCGCGTAGACCCCGTGCACCCGGACGGACCGCTGCAGCCGCAGCGTGCCGCCCGAGACCCGGACCTCGCCGTGGCCCAGCGCGTGCGAGGAGGCGGCGACCAGCACGCCGTCCTTCACCACGGTGCCGCCGGTGTACTTGTTGTGGCCGGTCAGGGTGAGCGTCCCGCTGCCCCGCTTGGTCAGGCCGCCCTCGCCGCAGATGTCGTTGCGCCAGCTGTCGGCCGCGCCGAAGCCGCCCGTCGCCGCGTCGAGCGTGACGGTCACGTCGGATTCGAACGCGCCGTAACCGTCCGCCGCGGCGAACAGGTTCAGCCGTCCCCACTGCTCGAAGCCGTCCAGCAGCACATACCCGGAGGGCAGCGCGGTCGTGCGCAGCACCTCGCGCCGCTGCTCCGCGTCCAGGTACGGCAGCCGCGTCTCCAGCAGCACCTCCGCGCCCTTCGGCACGGTCAGCGGCTCGCTGCGGCCGTGGCGGGTCAGCACGTACGTCAGCCGGGGCCTGACCGCACGGGCGTTGGCGTCCCGGTCCGCGTACGGGTCGGTGGCGTCCGAGTGCGCGTATGCGTACAGGGTGTCGGCCGTGGTGCCGGTCTGGGCCTCGAAGTAGGCAAGGGCCTGGGCGCGGGCTGCGGCCTTGAGTGCGGCGTTCGCCGGGTCGGCCAGGGTGGCGGCGGCGAGGGCGGTGGCCATGATGCGGCCGCCGATCACGTCGACCGTGGAGTGCATGCCCGCCATGATCCGGGTGTGGCTGAGCTCGAGCGCTCGCGTCACCAGCTCCTGGAAACGCTCCGGAACGGCGTACGCGTAGGCCAGGCCCGCCAGGTGGAAGGCGTTGGTGTGGCCGCTGGGGAAGCCGCCGTCGTCGGTCGGGGAGGTGTTGCGCTGGCGAAGCAGCTGGGGGGCGACGACCACCTTCGAGTCGTAGACCGGGAAGCCGAGGGCGTCCGTCCTCCCCGTGTCGACGACCTCGCTGTCCTCGTTCATGCGCCACGGCCGCGGGTACTGGTAGGCGTACTTGGACGGGTTGCCCGAGGCCCAGTTGCCGCGCAACGTGTCGATCAGCTCGGCGACCTTGCCGAGCGCGGAGTCGTGCGAGCCGGCGCCGAGCGCGGAGCCGGCCGGGGCGTCCGCGGGCACGGCGTCGTCGATCTTGGTGGGCGGTGTGCCGTCGGGGGCGCTGGTGATCGACGTGACGGCCTTGGCGCCCGCCTTGTACAGGTCGGCCAGCGGTCCCAGGCCCGCGATCATCGCGTAGCTCTGGTGCTGGCGGTCGTAGACGAACGCCTCCTTGGCCTGCGCGTCCGTGCGTGCGGCCGTGATGCGGGCGCAGTAGCTCATGTTGGCGCGCAGTGTCTCGGGCCGCAGGGGCGTGCCGGTGTTCCAGGCGCTGCCGGTCTTCCATATCCGCGCGAACCCGCCGAGCACGCGCACGACCGCGTTCGTCTCGGGCGTGAGGTTCGTCGGGAGGTTGGTCCTGTAGTCGTCGACGAACGCCGCGGGCGCCGTGGCGGCCTTCGCGTCGGCGGCGCCCAGCCACGTCACGAAGGTGGGCGCGGCCAGCACACCGGCCGAGGCGCCCAGGGAGGTCTTGAGGAACCCTCGCCTGTCCACGGTGAGTCGTCCGGCCTTCGAGGAGGAGCGGTGCCCGGCAGGTGACGGCATGCGTGTGCCTCTCTTCAGTTCTGCGGCCCTGCGGCCGGGGGAGGAGATCGTGCGATCAGAGATGTCCCGCGGGACGCATGAGATGTGCGAATCCGGTGCGTCCCGTGAAGCTTTGAGCGAAGATCTACGGCCGGGTCCTGTCCCGACGGCGAGGGCCCGGCGGCCGTGACGTGTCGGGTGCGTGAACGCGGGCCGACCGGTTCACAGGATCGAACGGGCCAGTGCCACCGCACCCGCCACCGGCGGTGCGCGCAGCGGCTGCGGACGTGCTCCCGGCACGGACCTCGCGAGCGCTGTCGCGAACGCGCCGTACAGGGAGGCCTGGGCGAGCACCGTGCTGCCCGCGACCACCACGTCGTCCACCACGACCCCGCGCGCGGCGAGCCGCTCCACCAGCGCGGCCAGCGAACGGCCGGCCTCGGTGATCACCGCTCGGGCGAGCTGCGAGCCCGCCTCGGCGGCCGCGAACACGACCGGCGCGTGCCGGCCCCACTGGGCGGAGACGTCGGTGGCGCTCTCCAACGCGGCGCCGAGCGCCGGCACTTCGGAGACGTCGAAGGATGCGAGCAGGCCCCGGGCGAGTTCGTCGGGTTCCTCCCCGCGGTCGTGCGCCGCCCAGGCGGCCCGTGCGGCCTCGCGGACGAGACCGGCCGCGCCGCCCTCGTCGCCGAGGACCGCACCCCAGCCGCCGACCTGCACGGAGGTCCCGTCGGAGAGCCGGCCGACCGCGACGGAACCGGTGCCGGCGACCAGGCCGACGCCCTTGTCCAGTCCCGCGGCGGGTACGAGCAGCTCGGCGTCGCCCACGATCAGCGCGGGCGCGTCGACGTGCTGTTGCAGGGCGGTACGTATCCGGGCGCACTGGCGCGGAGTCTCACAGGCGTGGCCGCCCACGGCGACGGCCGCCGGGCGCGCGCCTGTGGGCAGCGCGTCGGCGGCCAGCGCGGCCAGCCAGTCGGCGGCGGCCACGGGGTCGTGCGGCCGCCAGCCGCTGCTCGTACGGACGTGGTCGGCGACCTGCTCGCTGCCGGCGTAGGCACGCAGCTGCGTCTTGGTGCCACCCACGTCGATGCCGACCACGAGGGGCGTGGAGTCCTGCACGGAACCTCTTTCGTCATTGCGCCGGCCAACGCGGTCCGGGAGCGCCCTGAAGGGGCGCAGGGGACTGCGCGACCAGCCACGACGGTGCCGCAGATGACCGACCGGTCCTTTGCGGCACACCCAGCGGACCGCTCGGTGGGCGAACCGTGCCTGAGAGTACGGGAGTTGGTGAACTAGGGAAGCCCCGGGACGGGCTTCTGGCGGACACGGCAGGCGAGTACCGTGAAGTTCGTTAGGAAGTTAACTAACGAAGTACAGTGCGTCAAGAGGCATCGCCCACTCGACCACTGAGCGGCCCGTGACCCGTGGGAGAACTGTGATACACGACGTGGCGGAAGCCCCCCGTCTGACCGAGAGCGCAAGCGCGGTATTTGCCGTGCTCGCCGAGGCGGGCAGCGCGACCCGGCCGCAGCTCGCAAGTCTTGCGGGCCTGTCCAAGCCCACCGTGTCCTCCGCCGTGGCGGAGCTGGAGAGCGCGCGGCTCGCCGCCCACTCGGGCACCGCCTCCGGCGGCACGGGCCGTTCCGCCGCCGTCTACGGCCTCGGACCCGCCGCCGGTGCCGTGCTCGCCGTGGACCTCGGTCCGGCCCTGACCCGGGTGCGCGGGTGCGCCCTGGACGGCACCCTGCTCGCCCAGGCCACCGGCACCCGTCAGGAGGCCGCCGACGTGGTGCGCGAGGCACTCGTCGCGCTGCCTGACGGCGCCCCGCTGCGCACCGTCGTCGTCGCCGTCGGCGACGTCACCGCCCGGGAGAAGGAGGGCGCCCGCATGCGCCCGGCCACGGCCAAGGCGGGCCCCGCCTTCGACGCCATGGCCGTCGCCCTGCCGCCGGGCGTTCCCGTCCACCTGGAGAACAACGTCAACTGCGCCGCGCTCGCCGAACTCCACGAGGGCGCCGCGCGCGGCCGGCACACCTTCGGCTATCTGCGGATCGGCGTCGGTATCGGCCTCGGCATCGTGGTCGGTGGCCAGGTGCTGCGCGGCGCCAACGGCGCCGCCGGTGAGCTGGCCCGGCTGCCCTACCCCTGGGACGACGGCCGTGAGCCGCGCCACGAGGCCCTGGAGGAGTACATCGGCGCCCGCTCGCTGCTGCGGCGGGCGGCCGAGGCCTGGCAGGACGAGGACGGGCCCTGCCCGCGCACCGCCGAGCAGCTCTTCGCCCTGGCGCAGGAGGGCAGGCCGGCGGCCCGTGAGGTGATCGGCCGCCATGCCACCGATGTCGGCCGGCTGGCCGCCGCCGTGACCGCCGTACTGGACCCGGGACTGATCGTCCTGGGCGGCAGCACCGGCGCGGACCCGCAGGTGCTGCCCGGTGTGCGGGCGGAACTCGCCCGGCTGAGCTGGCCCACCGAAGTCGTCAGCAGCACGGTCGGTGATCTGGGCACCGTCGTGGGCGCCGCCCGGCTCGCGGTTTCGCGAGGAGTCCAAACCGTGACCGAGGCCGCGGGGGCTAAGGATTGACGGCCTCCGACTCGACGTGCCAATGTCCGGACAAGCGCTTTCTAAGTCGGCCGGGACGCCGACTCCGGGTGAGCTTCCCGCCCGTACGCGAAGTACGGCAGTCGCACGAGGGCGTGCTCGTGCGACGACGGCCCTCACGGCCGGGGACTCCACCCGCTCCAGGCGACGCGGCCGGGCGAGGCCGTGCCCCGGAAGGCGAAATTCGAAATTTCCTGCAAAATGCACCCGTGCCGCCTCGGCTGGCGCCGTGCTCCGTCCAGTACGACGAAAAGGGAAGAAAATGACCAGTGTGGGTGTGCGGCGCTCCCGCCGACTCGGCCGCGGCGGCATACGCCGCGTGGTTCCCCTCGCTGCCGTGGCCACGGCAGGTGCTCTTCTGCTCACCGCCTGCGGCGGGTCGGGGTCCGGCTCCGGCGGGAACTCCAAGTCCCTGACGTTCTGGATCTCCACGGTTCCGGGGCAGGACGCGGGCTGGAAGAAGCTGGTGGCGCAGTACAAGAAGGAAGCCGGCGTCGACGTCAAGCTCGTCAACATCCCCTACGACGGCTACACGACGAAGCTGCACAACTCCGCGCAGGCGAATGCCCTGCCCGACGTGGCGGCCGTGCCGTCGCTGGACCCGATCTGGTCGAACAAGCTGATCGACCTGAGCTCCATCGCCGGCAACAAGAGCTACAACATCAACGCCAACTTCCTGGCGAAGGACTCCTCCGGCAAGGTGCTGGCCATCCCCTCGGACGTCACCGCGTCCGGTCTGTTCATCAACAAGACGCTGTTCAAGAAGGCCGGCGTCTCCTTCCCCACCTCGCCCTCGAAGACCTGGACCTGGACCGACTTCATCGCGGCCGCGAACAAGGTCCGTGAGAAGACCGGCGCCAAGTACTCCCTGACCTTCGACCAGTCGCCCTCGCGGCTGCGCGCCATGGTCTACGAGATGGGCGGCAAGTACGTCCACGCGGACTCCTCCGGCAAGTTCTCGGTGGACGCGGCGACCAAGAAGGCCGTGAACACCTTCGTCGGATGGAACGACGACAAGACCATGCCGAAGTCGGTGTGGACCAGCGGCGCCGACCCGTCCGCGATGTTCCAGAGCGGTGACGTGGTCGCCTACTGGTCCGGTGTGTGGCAGGTCGCCGCCTTCTCGGACAGCATCAAGAAGTTCGACTGGGCGAGCGTCCCGACCCCCGCCGAGCCCGTGCAGGCCAGTGACGTCAACGCCGGCGGCCTGATGGTGGGCTTCAACAACAACGGTGCCGCGGCCACCGCCGCGAAGAAGTTCATGACGTGGGTGTACGACCCGAAGCAGTACACCGAGCTGGTCGAGAGCTCCGGGTTCCTCCCCGTCGAGAGCGGTCTCACCCCGAACTACCCCTTCAAGTCCGAGGCGGCGCAGGCGGCGTTCAAGCTGTACAACGAGGAGATCCCGCTGTACGCCCCGATCTCCGGCTACTTCAACGGCGCGCAGACGGAGTGGGTGCTGAAGGGCAAGAGCCTCACCACCGACCCGACCAAGACGGAGCTCGGCAAGGCGATCAACGGCCAGCAGTCGGCCGACAAGGCCCTGGAGAACATCGTGGCCGGCTACAACCAGCAGGTCGGCGGCGGATCGTAGGTCACAGGGCCGGGGGCGGTGTCGCAGACGCCGCCCCCGGCCCTGAACGCCCACACGATGCCGGGCTCATCGCGTGAACCCACCGCAACCCAATCCACCAGCACGGAGTCAGGAAGATGACAAAACGCGCCTCGGCCGTGTCCGCGAGCCCGCCCAGGAGACGCAGTAAGTACACCCTTGCGCCCCTCGTCCTCATCGCGGCCAATGTCGTGCTGTTCGCGCTGTTCTTCGTCTGGCCGGCCGTGATCGGGCTCGTCTACTCCTTCACGAACTACACCGGTGTGGGCGCGTTCCAGTTCATCGGACTGGACAACTACCACAACCTGTTCGGGGACTCCACGTTCTACGACGCACTGAGCCGGACGCTCCTGTACACCGTGCTCTTCGTACCGCTGAACTTCGCGCTCTCACTGCTCGCCGCCAACCTGGTGGTGAACAAGCACGCCAAGGGCACCTCGGTCGCCCGCGTCATCTTCTTCATCCCGTGGCTGCTGTCGCCCATCGTCGTGGGTGTCCTGTGGCGCTGGCTGTTCGGCGAGAACTTCGGCCTGGTCAACTACGTCATCGAGAAGCTCGGCGGAAGTGCCGTCCCGTGGCAGTCGAACGCGGACCTGTCGCTGCTCGTCGTGGTGATGGCGGCGTCCTGGATGTGGACGGGCTTCACGATGCTGCTGTTCATCGCGGCGATCAAGAACGTGCCGGTGTCGTACTACGAGGCGGCATCGCTCGACGGCGCCGGACCATGGCGCCAGTTCTTCAGCATCACGCTGCCGAGCATCGCACCGACCTCCTTCATCGTCATCCTGCTCAACACGATCAACGCGATGAAGGAATACCCGGTGTTCGTCTCCCTCAACAACGGCGGACCCGGAACGTCGAACAACCTCCTTGTCCAGTACATCTACCAGACCGGCTTCCAACGGGGCCAGATCGGCTACGCGAGCGCCGCGTCGTTCGTGCTCATGCTCATCCTGATGGCCGTCGCGGTCGTGCAGCTGATCGTCAACCGGCGGGTGGAGAACCGATGACAACCACAGACATGCCCCGCAAGGTCGACGCCGGTCCCGGACGGACCGTTTCCAGGAAGCGGACCCGCGGCGCGGCGAGCGGCGGGATCCGGCAGGCGGTGTCCGCGACGACCCTGCTGTGGATTCTCGCGTGCCTCTACGGGCTGCCGGTGCTGTGGTTCATCCTCAGCTCCCTCAAGCCGGCCAGCGACCTGTTCTCCTATCCGCTGACGCTGATTCCGCACCACCCCACCCTGTCGGGCTACCTGACGGCCTGGCGCAGTGCCAACTTCTCCCAGTTCTTCATCAACACGACCATCGTGTGTGTGATCACGACGATCCTCACGGTGGGAGTGAGCTGCTGCACCGGGTACGCCCTGGCCAAGTACGACAACAGATGGCTGAAGGCGTTCTTCCTCTGCATCCTGGCCACCACGATGCTGCCGGGCGAGGTCATGCTGGCGCCGGAGTTCCTGGTGGTCCGCAACCTCGGCCTCTACAACTCGTTCGCCGGCATCATCTTCCCGGCCGTGCTCACCGCGACCGGATGCTTCATGTTCCGCCAGTTCTTCCTGACGGTCCCCGACGAACTCGTGGAGGCCGCCCGCATCGACGGTGCCCGCGAACTGTCGATCTTCCTGCGGATCATGGTGCCGCTCTCCCGGCCCATCATGCTGACCCTCGCCATCCTGTCCTTCCAGTGGCGGTGGAACGACTACATCTGGCCGCTGCTGATGCTCAACGACCCCAACAAGTTCACCGTGCAGATCGGCATCCAGAGCATCGTCGGCGCGCAGAACATCAACTGGTCGGTCCTGCTCGGCGCCTCGGTCATCTCCATGATCCCGCTGATCGTGATCTTCCTGGTCTTCCAGCGCTACGTCATGGGCGCCGACATCAACGCCGGACTGAAGGACTGACCTTGCCCACGCCGCTCGACCACGAGTTCGTCCGCGCGGTGGCGGTCGCCGCCGACGGGTCGGCCGCCCTGCTCGCGGCCGACCCGTCGGCGGAATTCATCGGGCCGCACCGCGCCCTGGCCCGGCGGGTGAAGACCCTGGTCGCGGCGTACCGCTCGCCGGAGTCGGCCCTGCACGGCAGCGAGCGGGCCGTCGACGCCGCGCTGACCCACCTGGGTGCCCTGCGGTCCCTGCAGACGGCTTCCGGCCTCTTCGCGGGCGGCGACAACGTGCAGTCGCCGCCGGACTCCGCGTTCACCGTCAACGACGTGTGCGACGCGCACGTCCTCGCCGCGGGCGCGGGACCGGAACTGGACGAAGTCACGGCGGCGCTCGCCGAGATCGCCGTCGCCGCCACCGGCCCTCTCCTGACCGGCGGGGTGCACACCCCGAACCACCGCTGGGAGCTGTCCGCGGCGCTGGCCCGGCTGCACCGGTCGTTCCCGGACGACCGGCTGCTCGCCCGTGTCGAGGAGTGGCTCGCCGAGGGCGTCGACATCGACGCGGACGGCCTGTACTCGGAACGCAGCGCCGTCTACGCGGCCATCGTCACCAACCCGTCGCTGCTGTTGCTGGCCGAGGTGCTCGGGCGCAGCGACCTGCTGGACGCCGTCGAACGCAACCTCGCCACGACCCTGGACCTGATCAGGCCGGACGGCACCGTGGAGACCGTCCACTCGCGCCGCCAGGACCAGAGGCAGTCGTTCGCGCTCTGGCCCTACCTGCCGCACTACCGGCTGCTCGCGGTCCGCACCGGCCGGGGCGACTTCGCCCGCGCGGCCCGCCTGGCGGCCGCCGACGGCATCAAGGACCCCGACCTGCTCGCCCAGACCCTCCTCACCCCGGATCTGTGCCGCGCCCTGCCGGTCCCGGACGCGGAGAAGCTCCCGCGCGACCGGTACCTCCCCACCGCACGCCTCGCCGTCCATGCCTCGGCCACCGCGCACACCGTGGTGTACGGCGGCTCCGACGTGCCCGAACACCGGCGCATCCGCTCGGGCCTCGCCTGCAACCCCACCTTCCTGCGCCTGTTCGCCGGTGCCGCCGTCCTCGACGCGGTCCGCCTCTCACGGGTGTTCTTCGACCTGGGCCCGTTCCGCGCCGCCGACATGGAACAGCTCGCCGACCACCGCTACCGGCTCACCCAGACCCTCACCACCGCCTACTACCAGCCGCTCCCGAAGGACCTCAGGCGCGACGACGGCGCCTACCGTCTGGTGGACGAGGGCCGCTTCTCCGCTGCGATGGCGTTCCCCGACCGCCCTCAGGACGAGGTCTCCCACACGACCCGGGTCGAGGTCGACCTGCGGGAGGACGGGGCCGACCTGCGGATCGACATCGGCGGCCCATCGGTGCCCTGGGCACTCGAACTGACCTTCCGGCCGGGCGGCGAGCCGCAGGGCGCCGTACCGCTCGGCGACGGACGCTGGTGCCTGACGACCGAGCCGTTGACCTACCGCGTCGGCGACGACGAGATCCGGGTCGAGGCCGCCGTCGAGACGGGCGAACCGCTCGCCGGACCGGACCGCAGCGACGTACTGCGCTACGACCCGGGGCAGGACTACACCGTGGTCGGCGGCACCGACGCGACGACCGGGAACCGCGTCTACCTCGGCGGACACGGACCGCAGACACTGACCCTCACAGTGCGCGCCACCTCTCAGGCATGAAGGGCTGATCTCCTTGCACCTCCCACGCCAGCTCGGGCCGCTGCACGACCTGCCGGACACCCCGGAGGCATACGACGCCGTCCTCGCCGACATCACCGAGCAGGCCCTCGCGCGCCTCACCCCCGAGGGCAACCTCGAACACCCCGACTGCCTCGACGACATCGGCGACACCTCCCTCGGCATCACCTCACTGCTCGCCTTCGCCTGGCAGCGCACCAAGGACGACCGACTGCCCGAGGCGGTCCGCCGCAGCCTCGCCTTCCATCTGCGCGAGCGGGTGTACACCGACGACAACCCCGGCTACCCGAACCTCAGGGTCCGCAACTCCAGCCTGCCGTACGCCCGTTACACCCTCGCGGCCGGTGTCCATCCCATCGGCGACTGGCCGAGCACGGTGTGGGCGCTGCTCCAGGCGGTGAACCTCCTCGACGCGGCCGACGGTCTCGTCGAGGAGGCGCAGCGCGCCGAACTCCTCGACATGGCCCGCGGATACTGGCGCTGGCTCACCGAGGCGACGTTCTTCAACCCGCAGGAGGCCGGTAACCAGGCCATCGGCTGTGTCGTCGGCGGCCTGATGCTCGCCCGCCATCTTCCGCCGGAGGAAGCCGAATCGGTCCGCGCCCGCGCGATCGAGCTGTACGTCGAGAAGATCCGCGACCACCGGATCGCCGACCGGGGCGCGCTGCTGCCGCCCGAGCACGGCGGGGCGTACGACAACAACTACGGCCCGATCTCCCTGTCCTTCCTCGCCCAGGCCCATCGTGTCAGCGGGGAGGAGATGTTCGCCGAGGACGGCGAGGCGCTCGCCCGCTACATCGACGCCCGCCTGACGAACGGCGGCTTCGACAACGGCGGCCCGCGCTACAGCGAGCAGCACTCCGCCTTCGAATCGGTCCTCGGCCTGCGCTACTTCAGCCGCCGTATCGGCTCCGACCTGGGCCGCTACCGGGGCGACAGCCGCTGGGCGCGGCACGCGGCGGGGCCCGACGGCGGCGTCGACGGGCACTTCGCCTGGATGCTCGTCTGGCAGATCCAGGACCCCACCCGCTGGCACCGCACGCCCTCGGCCGAGCCCGTGCGCCACCAACTGCGGGCGGGCACCGTCTCGGTGGCCTTCGACGACCGTATGACCCCGTCGGTCGTCGAGGCGGGCGGCACCTACTACCTGCCGGCGGCCGTGAACCGCCAGCACGGCTTCGGCCCGGTGCTGGACGGATTCGTGTTCTGCCGTCCCATGGGCGAGGTCCGGGTCAAAGACCTGCGCACCGACGCTCTGGCGGCGAAGCTGGTCACCAAGCCGGTGGTCGGCCGCGACCACGTCCTGCGGCACGTGCGGTCCCTGTACGTCACCGACGGCACGAGCCTGTGGACGACGGTCGCCGTGGAACGCCTGCCCGAAGAGCCGTATCTGCTCGCCGGACTGCCCTACGCGGCCGACGACGGCGACCGGGTGCGCCGGACGGCCGAGGGCGCGGTGGCGTCGGCGGGTACCCTCCGTCTGACGCATCCGGAGGCGCAGGCCCCGGAGCACTTCGACGCCCGCGCGGAACTCACCCAGGAGCAGGCGGCGTTCGCGCTCGCCGCCGACCCGCGCGGCTACGGCAACCCCGACGAGGGCTGGCGCCACCTGGTGAGCTCCACCGCCCTGGAGGCGGGCCCGATCCCGGGCGCACCGGACGACCTGCATGTGTTCGCCGTACGATACGGCTCCGCCGCGCCGCTCACCGTGTCCGTCGAGCGGGACGGGGACGGGCTGCGCATTGCAACCTCCGGATTCACCGCGGTGATCGGCGCAGACGACGAGCGGGGGGAGCCGCAGCTGACGCTGCGCGCCGTCAGCTCTTGAGGGCGAGGTCGCCCACCGGCACCACCAGGTCCGCCCGGTCGCGGGTCGCGGCGACCAGCTCCGCATTGCGCTGGTCGCTGCGCAGCACCCACTCCACCGCTTCCTCGTGTCCCTTGCCGAACTCCTCGTGCCGGGCGATCAGCCGCCGCAGGCGCTCCGCTTCGTCGAGTTCGCAGAACCACACCTCGTCGAGCCGGCCGCGCACGCGGGGCCAGGCCCCCGTGTCCAGCAGCAGGTAGTTGCCCTCGGTCACCACCAGCCGGGCCGTCGGCGGCACCGCGACGGCGCCCGCAAGGGGCTGCTCCAGCACCCGCTCGAACCCCGGCGCGTACACCACCTCGCCTTCCTCGCTCTCGCGCAGGCGGCCCAGCAGCGCCGCGTACCCGGCCGCGTCGAAAGTGTCGGGCGCCCCCTTGCGGTCCCGTCGGCCCAGCCGCTCCAGCTCGATGTCGGCGAGGTGGAAACCGTCCATGGGGACGTGCGCGACCCAGGGCTCCCCGGTGCCGTTCAGCTCCCGCACGAGGTTCTCGGCGAGCGTCGTCTTGCCGGCGCCGGGGCTGCCGGTGATGCCCAGGACCGCCCGCCGCCCGGGGCGGGCGAGGGCGCGGGCACGGGTGAGGAGGTCGTCGAAAGTCAGCGGCACACAGCCGAGTGTGTCACCCGTCCGGCGGCGATGATTTCCGGCCGGGCGGGGAGTCGTACTCCTACAGGCCGACACAGGTCCGTACGGGAAGGGAGCGTGCCGTGCCCGACGACGCGGCGCAGATCCGCGCACTGATCACGAAGTGGGCCGAGGCCGTTCACCGGGGCGACCTCGAGGGCGTCCTCGCGCACCACACCGAGGACATCGTGATGTACGACGTCCCGCCGCCGCACGAGGGCCTGCACGGCCTCGCCGCCTACCGCGCGGCCTGGCCGCCGTTCTTCGAGTGGCAGGCGCAGGGTGCCCGCTTCGACATCGAGTCCCTCGACGTCACGGCCGGCACCGACGTCGCCTACGCGCACGCACTGCTGCGCTGCGGCACACCCGAGGAGCTGGCCGAACGCCCTACCGTCCGGCTGCGGTTGACGCTCGGTCTGCGCAAGGAGCACGGACGCTGGCTGGTCGCACACGAGCACCACTCGTTCCCGCACGACTGAACGGTGTGGCGTGCGCCACAAGCTGGATGCCCCCGAAAGGGGAACCGGACCCGTATGACGCAGCTCGGTCTCCCCGAAGACATCCAGGCCTGCCTCTTCGACCTCGACGGGGTCGTGACCCGGACGGCCGTCGTGCACGCCGCCGCCTGGAAGGAGACCTTCGACGCGTTCCTGCGCGAGCGGGACGGCGAGCGGTTCCGGCCCTTCGACGCCACTGCCGACTACGACGAGTACGTCGACGGACGCCCCCGCGCCGACGGCGTGCGCACCTTTCTCGCCTCCCGGGGCATCGAACTGCCCGAGGGTTCCCCGGACGACCCGCCCGACAAGGCGACCGTCCACGGGCTCGGCAACCGCAAGAACGTCCTGCTCCTGGAGAGGATCCGCACCCAGGGCGTCGAGGCCTACGAGGGCACCCTGCGCTACATCGAGGCCGTACGGGCCCAGGGTCTGCGCACCGCGATCGTCTCCTCCAGCGCCAACACCCGTGACGTGCTGCGCTCGATCCACGCCGAGGACCTCTTCGAGGTCCGCATCGACGGTGTCGTGGCGGCCGAGCGCAAACTGCCCGGCAAACCAAACCCCGACACCTTCCTCGAGGCCGCCCGGGACCTCGGGATCGAGCCGTCGCGAGCGGCCGTCTTCGAGGACGCCCTCGCCGGCATGGACGCCGGCCGCTCCGGCCGCTTCGGATACGTCGTCGGTGTCGACCGCGTGGGACAGACCGACGCGCTGTACGCACACGGCGCGGACGTGGTCGTGCAGGACCTCGCCGAGCTGGGAGGCCGGGCGTGATCACCCACCGGTCGTACACCGTCGAACCGTGGGCCGTGCGCGAGACGGAGCTCAACCTCGACGTCCTGGCGCAGAGCGAGTCGGTCTTCGCGCTGTCCAACGGCCACGTCGGCTGGCGCGGCAACCTCGACGAGGGGGAACCGCACGGCCTGCCCGGCTCCTACCTCGGCGGCGTCCACGAACTGCACCCGCTGCCCTACGCGGAGGCCGGCTACGGCTACCCGGAGTCCGGACAGACCGTCATCAACGTCACCAACGGCAAGGTCCTGCGCCTGCTGGTCGACGACGAGCCCTTCGACCTGCGCTACGGCCGCCTCGTCTCCCACGAGCGCACCCTCGACCTGCGCAGGGGAGTGCTGGAGCGGGTCTGCGAGTGGGTCTCGCCGGCCGGTACCACGATCCGCGTCCGCTCGACCCGGCTCGTCTCGCTCTCCCAGCGGGCGATCGCCGCCGTCGCCTACGAGGTGGAGGCCGTCGGCACGCGCACGCGTGTGGTCGTCCAGTCGGAGCTCGTCGCCAACGAGCAGCTGCCCGAGCGCAAGGGCGACCCACGGGCGGCCATGGCCCTGCAGTCGCCCCTGGAGGCGGAGGAGGCCTTCGCCGAGGGATCCCGGCTGCGCCTCGTGCACCGCACCCGGCGCACCGGCCAGCGCGTCGCCGTGGGCGCCGACCACGTCGTGGCCGGCCCGGACGCGACCACCACCGGCAGCGAGAGCAACGAGGACGTCGCCCGCCTCACCGTCACCTCCGTCCTCGAACCGGGCGAGCGGCTGCGCGTGGAGAAGCTCGTCGCGCACGGCTGGTCCGCCACCCGCTCCAAACCGGCGATGAGCGACCAGGTCGATGCGGCCCTCGCGGCCGCCGCGGTCGGTGGCTGGGCGGGCCTCGCGGAGGAACAGCGCGCGTATCTCGACGACTTCTGGGCGCGCGCCGACGTCGAGGTCGACGGCGACGAGGAGATCCAGCAGGCCGTCCGCTTCGCCCTCTTCCACGTCCTGCAGGCCGGCGCCCGCGCCGAACAGCGCGCGATCCCCGCCAAGGGCCTGACCGGCTCCGGCTACGACGGCCACGCCTTCTGGGACACCGAGGCCTTCGTGCTCCCTCTGCTCACCTACACCGCGCCCGAGGCCGTGGCCGAGGCGCTGCGCTGGCGGCACAGCACCCTGCCCGCCGCCCGGGAACGCGCGGCCCAGCTCGGTCTGAACGGCGCCGCGTTCCCCTGGCGCACCATCGAGGGCTCGGAGGGCTCGGCGTACTGGCCGGCCGGCACCGCCGCCTTCCATGTGAACGCCGCCGTCGCCGACGCCGTCGTGCGGTACACGGCGGCGAGCGGGGACGAGCAGTTCGAGCGGGACGCCGGGATCGAGCTGCTGGTGGAGACGGCCCGGCTGTGGCGCTCGCTGGGCCATCACGACCACGAGGGCGCCTTCCACATCGACGGCGTCACCGGGCCCGACGAGTACAGTGCGGTCGCCGACGACAACACGTACACCAACCTCATGGCGCGCGCGAACCTGCTGGCGGCCGCGGACGCCTGCAAGCGGTACCCGGAGCGGGCAGCGCGGCTGGGTGTCGACGACGAGGAGAGCGCGGCCTGGCGGGACGCCGCCGAGGCCATGCACATCCCGTACAACCACGAACTCGGCGTGCACGAGCAGCACGCCGGCTTCACCCGCTACCAGCGCTGGGACTTCGACCGCACCCGCCCGGACCAGTACCCGCTGATGCTGCACTTCCCCTATTTCGACCTCTACCGCAAACAGGTCGTCAAACAGGCCGACCTGGTGCTCGCGATGTACACCTGCGGCAGCCACTTCGACGACGAGCACATAGCCCGCAACTTCGCCTACTACGAGCCCCTCACCGTCCGGGACTCCTCGCTGTCGGCGAGCGTCCAGGCCGTGATCGCCGCCCAGGCCGGCCATCTGGACCTCGCCTACGCCTACACGGCCGAGTCGGCGCTGATGGATCTGGCGGACCTGCAGCACAACACGCGCGACGGCTTGCACATCGCGTCCCTCGCGGGCACCTGGACGGCCCTGGTGGCCGGTTTCGGGGGACTGCGCCGTGACGGCGACACGCTGCGCTTCGCCCCGCGGCTGCCCGAGCGGTTCAGCCGGCTGGCCTTCTCCCTGCAGCTCCTCGGCCGCCGCCTGCGCGTGGAGGTCGGCCCCGACAAGGCCACGTACACCCTGCTGTCCGGCCCGCCCCTGACCATCCGCCACCACGAAACCCCCGTGACCCTGGACGACGACGGCCCCGTCGTCCGCGCAACCCCCCGACTGCCGTCCCGACCGGCCCCACAGCAGCCGTTGCACCGCAGCCCGTGCTAGGGACCGACGGCGCGTGCGCGGGGCTCGCCGATGCGAGGCCCCGGCGGCCCCGGCGGTCCGAGCGGGAGCGGGACGGGCGTTTCCCGGGGCGCCGGTTCAGGTAGGAGTCGGATGTCCGGCCGACGAGAAGGGGGAGTGGCATGACAGTGAGCGACACCGGCGGCCAGTTGGGGGAGGAGTTCTTCACTCCGGGAAGCGCGTCCTTCACCGAGTTCCTGGCCGCCCACCGCCCCGAACTGCTGCCCACCCGGCCCCCCTTCCCGGACGGTGTCCGCGCCGAACCCGGCAGGTTCCCGCACGGCACCACCGTGCTGGCGCTCGCCTACCGCGACGGTGTGCTGATCGCCGGCGACCGCCGCGCCACGATGGGCAACCTCATCGCCCAGCGCGACCTGGAGAAGGTGCACCCCGCGGACGACTACACCGCCGTGGCCTTCGCCGGCTCCGTCGGACTCGCCCTGGACATGGTGAAGCTGTACCAGGTCGAGCTGACGCACTTCGAGAAGATCGAGGGCATCCCGATGACCCTCAACGGCAAGGCGAGGCGGCTGGCCGGGATGATCCGGCAGAACCTCGGCCAGGCCATGCAGGGCCTCGCCGTCGTACCGCTCCTTACCGGCTACGACGAGGCGGCCCCGGACGGCGAGAAGGGCCGCATCTTCAGCTTCGACGTCGCCGGCGGCCTGTACGAGAAGACGGACTTCCACGCCGAGGGCTCCGGATCGCCGTACGCCCGGGGCGCGCTCAAGAAGCTGTTCCACAAGGGCATGGACCGGCGGGAAGCGGCCCTGGCCGCCCTGCAGGCCCTCTACGACGCGGCCGACGACGACTCCGCGACCGGCGGCCCGGACATCAACCGCCGTATCTTCCCCATCGTTTCGGTGATCACCGAGGAGGGCTTCGAGCGGCTGTCGGAGCCCGAGACGGAGGCGCTGAGCCGCGAGATGGTCGAGCAGCGCCGCGGCCGGCCGGACGGGCCGACCGCCGCTCCCTGAGCGGCGGTCCGCCTTTCCTCCTCCATGGCGAAGAGCTGTCCCGCCCTTTACTGCACATGAGTTGCAAGTGCGTGATGATGGCGCATGTGACCGCTGCTCCAGACACCGCACCACCGCTCGCCCCGGACACCGCCGAAGGCTCCGCCTGGCACCGTGTCCGCACCTCGATGACACGGGAGGAGTGGACCAGGATCGGCGGGATGGCCGCCTTCGTCCTCGCCCTGCACCTCGTCGGCTGGTTCACGCTCGTCGGGATCGTCGCCCCCGAGCACTACAGCGTCGGCACGCAGTCCTTCGGTGTCGGCATCGGCGTCACCGCCTACACGCTCGGCATGCGGCACGCCTTCGACGCGGACCACATCGCCGCGATCGACAACACCACCCGCAAGCTGATGGGCGAGGGCCAGCGGCCCCTGTCGGTCGGCTTCTGGTTCTCGCTGGGGCACTCCAGCGTCGTCTTCGCCCTGGCGCTGCTGCTCTCCTTCGGCGTCAAGGCCGTGGCCGGACCGGTCCGCGACGGCGACTCCCGGCTGCACGACATCACCGGCCTCATCGGCACGACCGTCTCGGGGACTTTCCTCTACCTCATCGCGATCATCAACCTGGTGATCATGGCGGGGATCTGGAAGGTGTTCCGGCGGATGCGCTCCGGCGACTTCGACGAGGCGGCCCTGGAGGAGCAGCTGGCCAACCGGGGCTTCATGAACCGCCTGCTGGGCCGCGTGATGAAGTCGGTCACCAAGCCCTGGCACATGTATCCGCTCGGCCTGCTCTTCGGTCTCGGCTTCGACACCGCCACCGAGATCGCCCTGCTCGTGCTGGCCGGCTCCGGCGCCGCCTCGGGACTTCCCTGGTACGCGATCCTGTGCCTGCCCGTGCTGTTCGCCGCGGGCATGTCGCTCCTCGACACCATCGACGGCTCGTTCATGAACTTCGCCTACGACTGGGCCTTCTCCAAGCCGGTCCGCAAGGTCTACTACAACCTCACCGTCACCGGCCTCTCGGTCGCCGTCGCCCTGCTCATCGGCACCGTCGAACTCCTCGGCCTGCTGGCCCGGAAGCTCCCTCTGCACGGCGCGTTCTGGGACTGGATCGCCGGCCTCGACCTCAACACCGTGGGCTTCGCCATCGTCGGCCTGTTCCTCGCCACCTGGATCGCGGCCCTGCTGGTGTGGAAGCTGGGCCGCATCGAGGAGAAGTGGACGGCGGGCCTGTCCCGACCCACGGAGCAGCCCGCGGACCAGGCCTAGCCCCGCCGCCCGATCAGGCCTCAGCCCCGCAGCTTCAGCTCCTTGCGCCACCTCACGAACTGCTGGTCCGGATCTCCCGTGTACGACCAGGGGGTTCGTGTGGCCCGGCGGCCCAGCATCCGCATCAGGGTGGCGGCGACGTCCGGGACGTCGGCATTGCAGGCGGCGTGGGCCAGGTAGTTGAGGTCGCGCAGTTCGCCGGGGGCGATCCCGTTGTCCGGGCGGCCCATGATCCACCGCTGCCAGGTGCGGCGCACGTCGCTGACCGCGCCGTCGTGGTTCCAGTGCTGCCCGAGGCCCACCGCGGACTGGCTGCCCTGCGCCGCAGCGAGGGCGTAGCGGTACTCCTCCACGCGCGCGTACTGCACCAGAACCGGCAGTGCGCAGCCCGTGGGTGCCACTCCGGCCGCGTCACGGGCGAAGTCGTACATGAGGCCGTGGCTGCCGTGCCAGCGCGCCGAGTAGTAGTGCAGGACCTGCAGATGGCCCTCCACGCTGTACGGGTCGCGCTGGTGCAACTCGTCCCACCAGCGCGACAGTTCCTGCCGGCGCACCCCCGAGGAGTACAGCCGGGCCACCGAGATCAGGGAGATCCACGGCGTCGGGTCGTCCAGGTACGCCTCCGCGGCCTGCAGACACGCCGTCACCGCGGTGTCGATGCGGTGCGGGTCGATCGGCACGCCCCGGCCGGCGGCGATCGCCATGTTGAACGCGCGGGCCGTCTCCGTCGCCGCCCGCAGCACCAGCGCGTCGCCGCTGTGGGGCTCGGCCGCGAGCCAGGACTCCACGGTCGAACTGCCCGCGCAGGCCTGCGCGAGCAGTCGGATGCGGTGTCCGCGCGCGAGCCAGTCCGGGCCGGTGTTCCGCAGCAGGTCCCTGAGGCCCTGCCAGCGGCCGATGACGATGTCGTGACGTGCGTTGGTCAGGGGCGCGTCCCCGCAGTCGGGGTCGTAGTCGGGAACGAATCGGTCTCTCGCCATCGGGGTCTGCCTCAGAAGTCGGTGGAGAGACCTTCGTGGACACGGGAGTTCACGGTGGACAGCTCGTCGGGGACGTACTCCGTCTCGACGGTGCGGCTGGCGTCCAGGCGGGCGGGCCGGTAGTAGTCGCTGCCCTGCCTCCAGTACCAGAGCATCGGGACCAGTCCGACGGCGAGCCCGCCGATGCCGATCGCGATCGCCGCGGTGTCGAGCGAGCTCAGCGACTCGGCGAAGATCCAGAACATGAACAGGGCGCCGAACAGCGGCCACACCCCGCCGAGCAGGAAGTTGCCGGGCGACTTGAGCAGCATCCTGCGGTACGCCACGACCACCGCGAGGCCCGCGAGGCCGTAGTACACGGCGATCTGCAGTCCGATCGCCGAGATCGCGTCGGAGAGGATCTCACCCACGGAGCCCAGTGCGTTGGAGGCGATGAACATCGCGAGCGCCACCGCGCCGACCACCGTGATCGCCACCCACGGCGTGTTCCAGGTACGGTGCACCCGGCCGAGCGCGGAGGGCATCGTACGGTCCCGGCCCATCGCGAACAGCGAGCGCGTGACCTGGATGAGGGTGGTCTCCAGGGTGGCGATGGTGGACAGCATCACCGCCACGATCAGCACCTTGCCGCCCCAGCCCGGCCAGATCTCCGCACCGAGCGCACCCAGCACGTTCGCGTCGTTCGCCTCGATCTGCTTCGAGGTCAGGATGACGTTCACCGCGATGGTGAACACCTCGAAGAGCAGGAAGACGATGCCCACCCCGATCAGCCCGGCGAGCCCCGTCGTACGGCGGCTGTTGCGGGTCTCCTCGCTCAGGTTGCTGGTGACGTCCCAGCCCCAGTAGTAGAAGGCGGCCACCAGCGCGCCGGACGCGAAGCCCGACACCCCGTCGAAGTGGGAGAAGCCGAGCCAGGACCAGTCGAACACGCGGGCGTTGCCGGTGTGGAAGACGGCGAGCACGGCGAACAGCGCCAGTATCGCCAGCTCCACGCCGGACATGACGAGCTGGGCCCGGACCGTGAGCCGGGCGCCGCCGAGCACCACGAGCAGCATGATGATGAACCAGGCCGCGCCGACCACCGTCGACAGCGCGGTGTTGCCGGCGAGGCCGTCGTCGAACAGGGCCAGTGTCATCGACCCTGCGGGCAGCGAGCCGGCCACCATGAAGATGGTCGCCGAGATGACCAGTGCCCAGCCGCTGATGAACCCGAGAAAGGGATGCAGGGTGCGCCCCACCCAGGAGTAGCTGGCGCCCGCGTTCACGTCGATACGGCCGAGATAGCTGAACGCCAGCGCGATGCCCAGCATGGGTATCGCGCAGTACAGCAGCGCGGCCGGGCTGGCCAGGCCCACCGCGCCGACGAGGACCGCGGTGGTCGCGGCGATCGAGTACGCCGGGGCGCTGCCCGCGACGGCCATCACCACGGTGTCGAACGTACCGAGGGCGTTGGCCTGCAGCCCTCTGCCCCTGCTGTTGCTCATGGTTGCGCTGCTTTCCGTCTTGCACGACGCGAGGGCGACCCGCCCCGACGGCGTAGGGGGAGGTGGGGGGTGATGAACCCGCCCCGGATCCCCGAGGGTTGGCCTCGGAGCAGATCAAGGGCAGCGAATGGACAAAGGGGTGGTGGAGAGTGCACGGCTGCCTGCGTTGTCGTTCGGTCACACCGTGTGTGCGAGTGATGATAGCCCTACTCCTTGACCTTTCAAGATTGACCAAGAAGTAACCTCCTGCGCCGCCGGGGACTGCCGTGGTTGGACGGCGCCCAACGGGAAACGCGGATCGGGACACCGTACTCAGAACGACCCGCCGCAGCGCGCGAGGGAGGCATTCATGGGCAGCGAACGCACGAGCCCCGAACCGATGGCCGACGACGCCTACCAGCCCACCGGGACGAACGAGGAGCAGGAGGACGCGGCGCCGCTCGACCTGCAGGACGCCGTCGACGAACGCACCTACGACGACACCCTCGACGAGGGCTACTCCCCGCCGGAGAAGCCGCTCGGCGTCACCAAGCACGGCACGACGGCCGCCGAGCAGCGCACCGGCGAGAGCCTCGACGAACGGCTCGCCGAGGAGGTCCCCGACGCTGCCGTGCCCGCCGGTGACGAGGTCGGCGACCTCCCCGGGGGCGAGGGCGAACCCGTCGACCCCGAGGCCGGCACGGAGCGCGCGGGCCGACTGGTCGCTCCGGACGAGGGCGCCCACCCCGACACGACCAAGGAGACGGTCGCCGACGACGTGGGCATCGACGGCGGAGCCGCCGGCGCCGAGGAGGCCGCCGTCCACGTCGTCGAGGACGAGACGCAGCTGCCCGACGCCGAGCAGGACCGCTGACACCGGCCCCTCAGTCGCCGATCCGGTCGATCTGCCGCAGCTTGTTGGTGGCGTCGAGGGCGGCGACCTTGTAGGACTCCGCCAGCGTCGGGTAGTTGAAGACCGCGTCGACCAGGTAGTCGACGGTGCCACCGCAGCCCATCACCGACTGGCCGATGTGGATGAGCTCGGTGGCACCGGTGCCGAAGCAGTGCACCCCGAGCAGGGTGCGGTCCTCGGGGGAGACCAGCAGCTTCAGCATGCCGTGCGAGTCGCCGATGATCTGGCCGCGGGCCAGCTCGCGGTAGCGGGAGATGCCGACCTCGAACGGCACGCAGTCCTCGGTGAGTTGGTCCTCGGTCCGGCCGACGAAGCTGATCTCCGGGATGGTGTAGATGCCGATGGGCTGCAGGTTGTGCATCTGCCCGACCGGCTCGCCGCAGGCATGGTAGGCGGCCGCCCGCCCCTGCTCCATCGAGGTCGCGGCCAGCGCCGGGAAGCCGATCACGTCGCCGACCGCGTAGATGTGCGGCACCTCGGTGCGGTAGTGCTCGTCGACGGTGATCCGCCCGCGCTTGTCCGCGGACAGTCCGGCCTTGTCCAGGTCGAGTTCGTCGGTCAGGCCCTGCCGGCCCGCCGAGTACATCACGGCGTCGGCCGGTATCTTCTTGCCGCTCTCCAGGATGGTCAGCGTGCCCCGCGGATGCCGCTCCACCGCGGCGACGGTCTCCCCGAACCGGAACGTCACGGCGAGGTCCCGCAGGTGGTACTTGAGCGACTCGATGACCTCGACGTCGCACATGTCGAGCATCCCGGCACGCTTCTCGACGACCGTCACCTTGCTGCCGAGCGCCGCGAACATGGACGCGTACTCCATGCCGATCACGCCCGCGCCGACGATGACCATGGAGCGCGGGACGCGTTCCAGCGCCAGCACGTTGTCGGAGTCCATGATCGTACGGCCGTCGAACTCGACACTGTCGGGCCGGGCCGGACGGGTACCGGTGGCGATGACGATGTGCTCCGCGCTGAGCAGCCGTTCGTTGCCGGTGACCTCGCGCAGCGCGATCGTGTGCGGGTCGACGAAACTGCCGGTGCCGGCGAAGAGGGAGACGTGATTGCGGGAGAGCTGGTTGCGGATGACGTCGACCTCCCGGCCGACCACGTGCTGGGTGCGCGAGGTCAGGTCGGAGACGGTGATGTCCTCCTTCAGCCGGTAGCTCTGCCCGTACAGATCCCGCTGGGTGAGACCGGTCAGATAGAGGACCGCCTCGCGAAGGGTCTTGGAGGGGATGGTGCCGGTATGGATGGAGACCCCGCCGACCATGTCGGGGCGGTCGACGACGGCGACCCGGCGGCCGAGCTTGGCCGCGGCGATGGCGGCCTTCTGGCCGCCCGGGCCGGATCCGATGACAAGCATGTCGAAGTCGGGCACCCTCCGGAGTCTGTCAGCCCGGGGCCCCGCTTCGAAAGACTGAACGGACAACGATCGCCCACGAAGTGACGGGGCGTCCCCGGCAGTTGCCGAGCCCTGTAAGGGGCGCGGGGCTGCATCGATATGCGGCTCCGCCGCGTGGGCGCGATCAACCACGACGAACCGGCAGACAACCGACGGCACATCGCGGCACACCCCATCGCCGCACAACCCGGCGGAGCGATAATGCCGACATGGGCCACCGACTCGCCGACGCGAGCACACCCGCCCGGCTGGCCGCCCCCGACGAGGGCATCGGCCGGGACGAACTGGCGCTCGCCACCCGCAACCACGGCCTCCCGCTCGAGGCGCTGCGCTACGACGTCACCCCGCCGGGCCTGCACTACCTGCTCACGCACTACGACATCCCGTACGTCCCTGACGACACGCCCTGGCCGCTGAGCGTCGGGGGCCGGGTCCGCCGGCCGCTCCAGCTGGACCTGGCCGAACTGCGCACCCTCCCTCAGGTCACCACGCGCGTCACCATGGAGTGCGCGGGCAACGGCCGCGCCCTGCTGACGCCCCGTCCGGTCAGCCAGCCCTGGCTCGTCGAGGCGGTCGGCACCGCCGAGTGGACCGGCGTACCGCTGCGGCTGCTGCTCGCCGAGGCCGGCGTGGCACCCGATGCCGTCGACGTGGTCTTCACCGGCGCCGACCACGGCGTGGAACGCGGCGTCGAGCAGGACTACCAGCGCTCCCTGCCGGTGGACGCGGCCATGTCCACCGAGCCCGAGGTCCTGGTGGCGTACGCGATGAACGGCGCCCCGCTGCTGCCCCAGCACGGCCGCCCGCTGCGTCTGATCGTGCCCGGCTGGTACGGCATGGCCCAGGTGAAGTGGCTGCGCGAGATCACCGTCACCGACGCGCCGTTCACCGGTTTCCAGCAGGCCGTTGCCTACCGGCTGCGGCAGGACCCCGCCGACGAGGGCAGGCCGGTCACCCGCATCGAGCCGCGCGCCCTGCTGATCCCGCCCGGCTTCCCGGACTTCATGTCCCGCTCCCGCGTGCTGCGGCCCGGCCCGGTGACCCTCGAGGGCCGCGCCTGGTCGGGGCGGGCACCGCTCGTACGGGCCGAGGTGAGCACGGACGGCGGGCGCAGCTGGCACGAGGCCGCACTGGAGCCCGACGGCGGGCACCGGTGGGCGTGGCGCCGCTGGCACCTCGACTGGACGGCGACCCCCGGCGAGCATGTGCTGAGCGCGCGGGCCACCGATGCCGAAGGACACACCCAGCCGCTGGAGCAGCACTGGAACCGCGGCGGCTTCACCAACAACCTCGTCCAGCGGGTGCCGGTGCTGTGCCTGGAGCCCGTCGAGGCGGACTGAACCGCGCCGGCTACGGCAGCAGTTTTTCCATGGCGGCGGGGCCTTCCGTCTCCAGCTTGCGCCGGGCCCACTCGAGGTTGTGGGGGGTGATGTCCCTGCCCGTCGCGAGGACGAGGTCCTCCGGGGACACCTCGGTCCCGGTACGGGTGTGGAGCAGGTCGTCCGGGGTGACGCGGTCCTCGGACGGCCTGGACGCGTCGGGCTGCAACGTCGGCATGATCTCTGCTCCCTCGGGTCAGGATCGCTACTGCTAACACCATTCATCGCGGGAGCGCTGCGTGCATCCGGAAGCGCACACAAGTGCCACGAGATGCCGGAGTGACAGGACGGGCGTCTAATGAGAGACGTGTCACCTGCCCGCACCGACGAGGGGGGCGCGGGGGCCGTCACCGGAGGGGTACTGCGGCGGCTGGGGGAGTGGTGCGCCAGGCACTTCGTGATCGTCATCCTGGCCTGGCTGGTGGCGCTCGTGGCGCTGCAGACCCTCAACCGGTCCTTCGGCGGGGAGTACTCCGACAACTTCTCCCTGCCGGGCGTGCAGTCCCAGCAGGGCCTGGACGTCCTGAAGAAGCACGACCCGGCGGCGGGCGGCTACAGCAGCCAGATCGTCCTGCACGACGGGCAGAAGTCCCTCAGCGCGCTGAGTTCGCAGATGTCCACCGCGATCGGCGACGTGCAGAAACTGCCGCACGTCCTGTCGGCCCAGAACCCGCTGTCCGCCCCGGCCTCGAAGGTCGGCCCCCTCGCCTCCGACGGGAGGACCGGCTACATCACCGTCCGCTTCGACGTCCAGCCCTCCACCCTGGGCGACAACTACCTGAGCGGCGTGGACAAGGCGGTGCAGCCGCTGCGTTCGGCCGGCGCCCAGGTCGAGTACGGCGGACCGCTCGGCGAACTGGGCCGGCCCGCCGCCGACGACCGGGTGAGCGAACTGATCGGCTTCGCTGTCGCGATCGTCGTCCTGCTGATCGGCTTCGGCAGCGTGATCGCCGCCGGGCTGCCCCTGTTCACGGCACTGGTCAGCGTCGTCGGCGGCCTCGCGATCCTCGGACTGCTCGCGGCGGCGTTCACGTTCGCGACCGTCTCGCCGACCCTGGCGACCATGATCGGGCTCGGTGTCGGCATCGACTACGCCCTGTTCCAGCTCACGCGGCACCGCCAGGACCTCATGAACGGGGTGCATCCGGTCCATGCCGCGGGCCATGCCACGTCCACCAGCGGGCGGGCCGTGCTCGTCTCCGGCTGCACGGTGATCATCGCACTCGCGGGCCTCTACGCGTCCGGGGTGAGCTTCATCGGCAAACTCGGCCTGGCCGCCGCCATGACGGTCGTCTCGGCGGTCGTCGGCGCCCTGACGCTGCTCCCGGCCGTGCTCGGCCTGATCGGCAGACGCATCGACCGCTACCGCGTACGGCGACCCGTCGCCGAGACCGACGCCGAGCCGGGAACCGAGCCGACCGGCACCTGGCACCGCTACGCCCAACGTGTGGAGCGCAGACCCTGGCAGTTCCTGGCGGCAGGCATCACGACCGTCGTCGTCCTCGCCATCCCGCTGCTCTCCATCCAGCTCGGCCACATCGGAGACGGCGCCGACCCCACCTCCTTCACCGACCGCCGCGCCTACGACCTGATGACCGACGCGTTCGGCCCCGGCTCCAACGGCCCGCTCACCGTCGTCATCGACCAGACCTCCGTACCGTCCTCCCAGCGCTCGGCCCTCTCCTCCCAGGCCCAGAAGACCCTGAACGCGGTGGCCGGCGCCTCCACCGTCACGCCCCTGACACCCACCAAGGACGGCGACGTCCTGGTCGGCACGGTCTACTCGAAGCAGTCCCCGCAGAGCGCCTCCACCACCGCCCTGACCAACCGCCTGATCCACCACACCCTCCCCGACGGGGTCTCCGGAACGAAGGCCCACGGGTACGTCACCGGCACCACCGCGGCCCAGGTCGACTTCCGCGACATCGTCGCCGGCCGGCTGCCCCTGATCATCGGCGTCGTGGTCGGCCTCGCGTTCCTGATCATCCTGGCGGTCTTCCGCGGCCTGCTCGTCGCGGTCAAGGCGGCCGTGCTCAACGTGCTGTCGATCGGTGCCTCGTACGGCGTGGTGGTGGCCGTCTTCCAGTGGGGCTGGGGCGGGCCCGCGCTCGGCGTGCACGGCAAGGTGCCCATCGAGAGCTATGTGCCGATGATGATGTTCGCGATCATCTTCGGCCTGAGCATGGACTACGAGATCTTCCTGCTCTCCCGCGTCCACGAGGCCTGGCTGCGCACCGGCGACGCCAAGGCCTCGGTCGCCCACGCCCTGGAGATCACCGCCCGGGTCATCACCTGCGCCGCCCTGATCATGGTGAGCGTCTTCGCGGCCTTCATCGTCAGCGACAACATCGTCGTCAAGATGCTCGGTCTGGGGCTCGCGGTGAGCGTGCTGATCGACGCGACCGTCGTACGGCTGCTGATGGTTCCGGCCGTGATGACGCTGCTGGGGCCGAACGCCTGGTGGACGCCCCGCTGGCTGGACCGGATCATGCCGCACATCGACGCCGAGGGCGACCAGATGGCAGGCCCCGCGTCCGAGGTCAGCCGCCGTCCGGCGACGCGGGCGTGAGGACGAGCATCGTCACGTCGTCGTCGACGGCAGGGCAGTACCGCAGGAGATCCGCCCACACCCGGTCCGCGAGTACGGCCGGGTCGTCGACGGCCAGTGCGGAAAGGCGGGCGGTCAGCGGGTAGAAGGTGCCGGAGGGGTCACGGGCCTCGCTCACCCCGTCCGAGGCCAGGAACAAGCTGTTGCCGGGCTCCAGCCGCACCGTGAGCGCGGCGTTCGGACCGCCGTCGGACAGGCCGAGACCGAGCGGCGTCCACGCGGCGAGCTCGATCTCGGTGGCCTGCCGGCCGCGCAGCAGCACAGGCGCCGGATGCCCGCAGGACACCATCCGCACCGACCTGGCGTCGGGCGAGAACTCCAGCAGCACGGCGGTCGCGAACAGCTCGGCGTACCGGGACGACGCCGAGTCCAGCTCCAGCCTGCGGTCGAGCCGGGCGGCGACCGACTCCAGGTCCGGCTGGTCCAGCACCGCCTCCCGGAAGGCCCCCAGCAGGGAGGCGACGGTGGAGACCGCCGCCAGCCCGTGCCCCTGGACGTCGCCCATCACCGCCCGTACCCCGTGCGGTCCCTCGCGTACGTCGAAGAAGTCCCCGCCGACCAGCGTGCCGCGCTGCGCGGCCCGGTACAGGCCCACGCAGCGGACCGGGCCGACCCGCTCGGGCAGCGGGGGGACGACGGCGCGCTGCGCGGCCTCCGCGACGGTGCGCTCCAGATCCAGCTGGGCGTCGCGGCGGCTGCGCACATAGGACACGAACACGCTCAGCACGGCCACGAAGGAGATGGTCAACAGGTCCGTGTTTCCGGGGTGGTTGAGCTGGAAGGCCGGGATGTTGAGCACGGCGACGACGGCACCGCCGAGGAGCGCGGTCGCCAGCGGCCCGTACGAGAGGACGGCAAGCGGTGGGATGGCGCCCAGCAGAAAACCGATGTCGAGGGGTTCGTGGCTGGCCAGGGTGGCCGCGCAGATGCCCCCGATCAGGACGAGCGGGAGCATCCGCACCAGCCGGGGCGGTGGCGCGCCCCGCAGCCAGCCCCGCCGGTCGTGGTCCTGCCGGCGCGCTGACAGGAGGTGCACCTTTCCCACACCACCACGCTCCTACGGCGGGACGCGGCCCGCACGCCGGACCCGTTGTCAGTGCCGGGTGGCATGCTGATCAATGGCGTCATCGGTGGCTGACAAGGGGGAGGCGGCATGGGGTTCCTGGGCGAGGTCTGGCGGGTGCGCAGCGGCGCGGAACCGGTCGGGGAGATCCTGATCGACGACGCCGACTTTCCATGGCTGTCCGGCCGTTTCACCGCCGGTCCGGCCTTTGAATCAGTCCGGGATCTGTTCGCCCGGGAACTCGCTCTGATGGACCAGGACCATGAGGAGCACTGGCAGGAGTGGGAAACGACCTATGACGAGATCACCAGACGGGTGTCCCTGTCGTCGCCGGACGGACCCGTTGCCGAGTTCCTGCTGCACATCGAGGGCGACCGGGCCTGGTTCCGCTGGAGCGACGAACCGTTCGCGCATGCGTAGGGACGCGGAGGCGCGTGGCGTGCGGGTGGTGCTGATCGGGGGACGTGCCGGCCGGTCGCGCCGAGCGGCCCTGGAGAACCCCGGAGCGGGAGGTGCCCGCGCATGTCGCCGAGCACTCTGCGTCCCTGACGGCCGACGAAGCCGTGCTGCGCGCCCGTGTGCAGGCCCGGGCCTTGCTGTGATGCCGGGGGCGCTGGTCGACTTGGTCTCGCTGTGGTCGAAGAGCCTGCGGCGGAGGAGCCGTGACATCGCGTCACCCGACCGCGTCCTCCAACAGGGCCCTGGGACGGTGCGCCCGTCCGCCGTATCCTCGCGGACTGTGTGCGCGCCGCTCGCGGCGAGGACGACGGGGCCGTCCTCGGCGACCGCGAGCCGGTCTCGGCTCGGTGGTGGAGGCGGGCGCCGAGCTCCTGCGCTCGACGGGGCCACGCCCTATGCAGGGGGTTGAAGGCCAGCCCTCGAGGACCGTGCCGGGGCGCGGGGCGGGTCTGCGGCTAGTCGCACGACTCGATCCTCGCCGTGGCCAAACAGGCCGCGTCGAAGGGATCGTGACGCCGCATCAGCCCGTGGCGCCGTCCAGCAGCGCCTGGGCCTCGACCAGGATCTCGGTGACCCGCTGGCCGAAGGCGGCGTCGCATGCGTGTGGTCGGCCGGTGCGGGCGGCGGCGAGGAGTGCGTCGGCGGCGTGTCCGAGCGCGGTGACGGCTCCCCCGGCGCTCTGCGGCAGCACCGACACCCCTGCCGCGCCCCGGAGTTCGGCCGCGGCGCACGAGGCCGCGGACGGGGCCGACAGACTGAGCGTCAGGGTGCTCGAGGCGCCGCCGGCGTGGTCGAGGACCAGATGGACCGTGTCGCCGGGACCGGGCGCCGCGGCCACCACCCGCCGGGCGTCACCGAGGACCGGCAGCAGCACGGACAGGGCATGCGGGCCCACGTCCCACAGCGCACCCTTCTCCCGCCGCCACGGCGAGTTGGCGAACGGGCTGTCGCTGTCACCGCCGAACAGCGCCCCCAGCCACTGGGCGTGAGCCGTGAACCAGCCCCCCACCTCCGCCTGTTCGGTGATCCACGCCTCGGTCTCGGGCAGGAAGCGGCTGGTGAAGAAGACGACCGAGGCGACACCGGCCTCCTGGACGGCGTCGACCACGGCCTGCCCCTGCCCGACCGTCGTGGCGAGGGGCTTGTCCAGCAGCAGATGGCACCCCGCCCGTGCCGCCCGCACCGCCAGCTCCGCCTGCACGGCCGGCGGCAGGGCGACCGCGATGGCGTCCACGTCGGCGAACAGTGCGTCGACGTCGTCGTAGGCACGCGTGCCGAACCGGTCGGCGAGCTGCTTCGCGGCCTCCGTACGGCGGCCCCACACCCCCACGAACTCCAGCTCCGCATGTGCGTGCAGGGCGGGGGCGTGCGCCATCTCCGCCCAGGGGCCGGTACCGAGCAGTCCTGTGCGCATGCCGCCGCCTCTCCACTCCGTCGCCCGTTGCGGCGACCGGTCGCCAGTGAGCCTCGCACACCGACCGGCCGGCCGCGCAAGCAGATCCGGCGGAGGCGGCGATTCAGCGGTGCGGCTGCTGAATGCGTTCACTTTCCTCTATTGGACTGCGGCCCGTGGGCGGGCCAGGCTGGAATGCGGTTGGGCTTTGCCGCGCCCCATGTGCGGTGGGCCGAACGCCATTCGGTACCGTGCAACAACCGGAAGAGGTCACGAGCACATGCAGACCCGCCGCATCGGTGACGTCGAAGTCAGCGCGATCGGCCTGGGCGGGATGCCCATGTCGATCGAGGGACGGCCGGACGAGGCACGCTCCCTCGCCACGATCCACGCCGCCCTCGACGCCGGCGTCACCCTGATCGACACTGCTGACGCCTACCACCGGGATGCCCACGAGGTCGGTCACAACGAGACCCTGATCGCCAAGGCCCTCTCCTCCCACGACCGCGGCCGGGACGTCCTGGTCGCCACCAAGGGCGGCCATCTGCGTCCCGGCGACGGCAGCTGGACCCTGGACGGCAGCCCCCGCCACCTCAAGGAGGCCTGCGAGGCGTCCCTGCGCCGGCTCGGCGTGGAGGCCATCGGGCTCTACCAGTTCCACCGCCCCGACCCGAGGGTGCCGTACGCCGAGTCCGTCGGTGCGATCCGGGACCTGCTGGACGAGGGCAAGATCCAGCTGGCGGGCATCTCGAACGCCGACCCCGGCCAGATCAGGCAGGCGAACGACATCCTCGGCGGCCGGCTGGTCTCCGTGCAGAACCAGTTCTCCCCGGCCTTCCGCTCCAGCGAGCCGGAACTCGAACTGTGCGACGAGCTCGGCATCGCCTTCCTGCCCTGGAGCCCGCTCGGCGGCATCTCCCGGGCGCGTGAACTGGGCTCCGCCTACGCGCCGTTCGCACGGATCGCCGAGGCTCACGGGGTCAGCCCGCAGCGCGTGTGTCTGGCCTGGATGCTCGCCAAGTCGCCGGTGGTCGTCCCCATCCCCGGCGCCAGCCGCCCGGAGACCATCCTGGACTCCCTCGCCGCGACCGAACTCACCCTGGACGCCGGGGAACTCGCACAGCTCGACGCCGTCTGACCCGGTCCGCACCCTCGGGTACCCGTTCCGCGCCGACCGCCGCAACCTGATCGCGGCGGTCGGCGTGTTCACGTCCTGCCCCAGGGCCTGCGCCTGCTGCTCGGGCCGGCTGGCCACGGCGGCGGGGCGTGCACACAGTTGCACGGCGGACAGGTCGCATGAGCCGTCGTGCGTGCGCCCCGCGGCTGCCTCCTCAGGCGGCGCTGCTGCGGCGCATACCGTGCGGGCAGGTCGAGTCGTGGTGGATGCCGAGGCTCGTCCACCACCGTTCACAGCACGCGGCGTCCAGCTCACCGCGCACGATCTCGTCGGTGGCCGTGCGCGCGGGGTGGCGTGCCACGACCGCGGCCCTGCGCAGGTCGCGGATCAGGGTCTCGCGGACGACGGCGATGACCGGGACCAGGCTTGCCGCGGCGAACAGACATGCGGCCCACCGGGGGCCGTGGAGGAATTCCAGGACCGTGACCCAGGTGAGTTCGGCGCTGGTGGTGAGGTAGAGGGTGCAGAGGAGGCGGCCGGAGCGGTTCATGAGCTTCACCGTTCGTGCTGAGGGGGTTACCCTCTGTTCAACGCCTCGCAGCGCGCTGGGAATCGGGTCGGACGGCGGTTTTGCGTCAATTGAGGCCCGGGGCACGGAAGATGCGATTGGTCCGGGCCTGACCGGGAAGGCGAGGCGCAACCAAAGAGAGGGGCACTTCGTGCTCGTTGCGGACCCGAAGGTCGTCAGAACGTTGCTCACCAGATACGCGTCGCTGCGCATCGCGCAGGCGGAGCGTGAGAAGCCGCAGGTCGCACAGGAGTTGGCGGACGTCAGCCGCGCCCTGTGCGCCGCCATGGGAGCCGCGAGCGTCGAGGACGCGATCGCGAAGGCGGACGCCCTGCTCATCGCCTCACGAGGGGCCGCAGGCGGGGACGGCGGCCTGTCACTGGCCGTCTGACGCGACGACAGCTTCGTATGAGGTACATCCGGACAGTCACAACCGCCGTGTCGGCGTCAAGTGCTCCTGGAGAATTCACACCCTGGTATCCCGGGGCGCATACACTCGACAGCCGTGCCCATGCGCATGGGCCACCACACGAAAGGCGCGTCGGTGTTCCAGGATTCCCCGATCTACGACCGACTCGTCGCCGAGCGCGGCGACGTCCCCACTCAGGCTCGCCGGGAGGCCGAGCGCGTGAGCCGGGAACTGGAGTACGCCATGCGGCCGCTGCAGTCCTTCGGCTCCGTACCCGTCGCCCCCGAGCGCCACTCCTCCCCGGGGGCCGGATGGCAGCGGACCGCGCTGCTGCCCGGCTCGCTGCCCCACTGACCACCGCCCTCAACACACCGTGGTGCTGGAGCCGTTGACTCGTGTCTGCGGCTCCGGCCCGGGACGGGCCAGCCACTCCGCTATGGTCCGGGCGATCGGCAGCCCCGTTTCCACCTCGACGAAGCCGAACTGCCCCGACTGATTGCACTCCAGGAACCACCAGGTCCCGTCGGCGTCCTCGGCGAAGTCGAAGGCGCCGTAGGCAAGTTCGGCCTCACGCAGATAGGAGCGGACGGCGTCGGCGATGCGGGGCGGAACGTCGGCCGCACGCCACGGTGTGTCGGCCGAGGCGAAGCGCACGTCCACCGTGCCGGGATCGTCCGGATCCGCGTCGTCGGCAACCGCCTTGCGGGCCGCCAGCAGCTGCTCGCCCACCACGGTCAGCCGGATGTCGGCCCGCTTGCCGACCCGCCGCTGCAGCAGCGTCGGCCCGAACGCCACGGCGGAGAAGTCCGTGTCCGGGGCCACCCTGCTGGTCGGCACCGCCCGCGGCGGATCCTGCGGATGCGCCCCGGAGACCGGCTTGACCACCAGATCCGGATAGCGGTCGGCGAACTCCCGGGCCGCCTGCGGAAATGTCGTGATCAGCGTGGCCGGCACGGGCAGTCCGCAGCGCTGGGCGAGCCGCAGCTGCCACGGCTTGTGCCGGGCCCGGCGGGCCGCGTCGGGATGGTTCATCCAGCGGGCGTCCGAGCCCCGCAGCATGCCGTACAACGCCTGGGCGGACTCCTCGGTCAGCCACGCGGAGGGCTGGGCCGCTCGCGCGGCCGCGTCCCCCGGCCTGCGCACCCAGACCGACCGCAGCCCGGCGATGCTCACCAGGCGGCCCGCGGACTGGAGGTGGCCGCGGAAACGGCCGTGCACGTACTCACCGGACAACGCGACACCGCCGGGCAGGTCGGCGGGGTCCAGGCGGACCACCGGGACCCCGGACGCGTTCAGGTGCACGACCACCATGTCGGCGGTCACGTCCTCTTCACAGGTCAGGATCAGCACGGTCATAGTGGGCGGTTCCGCGTTCAGTCGTCGAAGTGTGTCTTGGAACCCGCGGTGGACGTGGTGGTCCCCAACTCCCGGAGCAGCGCGAGGTCACCGGCGGCGACCCGGCCGTCACTGAGCACGTTCAACTGCAGCCCGGAGTCGTAGACGTACGGAGTCGTGGCTTCCAACTCCACCGCCGGACGTGCGTAGTTGAGCGCGAACGGTTGCATCGTGTCTCCCTCGTCAGTGCAGCACCGACCCGGCGGTCCGCTCCCCGCGGCGCCGCCCGGCCCGCCGACTGCATTGCCCTTCCAGTCACTTATACGAATCGAACGAGTGATTGGTTTCCTTACTCTGCGTAGTCACAGGGAGGATTCATGACGATTCGGCCCGTCCAGAGGGCCGCGCAGGCTGCGCAGAGCAAGGAGAAGGACGCCGATGTCGTCCAGGTAGACAGGGTCGGGCAGCAGGTCGGTCGGCAGCAGGAAGTACAGGACGGCACCCCAGAAGACCCAGCGCCGGCCGGTCGGAAGGCCGGCACGCATCAGATCGCGCCGCGTCCGCACCAGCCGCACCAGCAGGGCGACGGCCACCGCGAGGGCGAGCGCCGCGAGCGCAACGGCGACCACGATCACCGTTGTGGTCCATTTCACGGTCCTCCTCCATCCGGCGTGCCGAACGGCGCGCCCCTTGTCCCGGATTCCCCCTTCCGGCGTTCGTACGTCCTCCGTCACCCCGTCAGAAGCGCGATGGGGCCTCACACCTGTGGCCCATCCCGACTGGCACGGGCCGGAAGCGGCACCTAGTAATGGCACTGCATCGCAACGTCGTGAAAACGCGCCGGGAGATGCGAGAGCAGGTGAACCGTTCCGTCTATTCCATGGAGGAGAGTCATGAGCATCCGCTCTTCATCACCCCGTCCCTACGACCCCTCCATAGTCGGCGCGCACGACGACCCGGCCAGCGCCCTGGTGCATGCCGCCATCGCGGACCGGCCACTGGAGGAAGTCGCCAACCTGATCACCATGCTGGAGCAGTCCCCGGAGTATGCGAAGGCCACCGTCGACGCGCTGCGTGCGGTGGGCACGGACCGCTCCGTGGAGGACGTCACCCGTCTGGTCACTCTGCTGACCCAACCACCGCGGGACCCTTCCAGTGCGGACGAGGTGATCCGTGCGGCGGCCGAGAACCGTCCGGTGGAGGAAGTGACCCGGCTGATGGCGCTGCTGCACCTGCCGTCGACGGAGCGCCGCTTCGGACAGGAGGCCGCAAAGGCGGTCGCCGCGGCGCGGTCCGTGGAGGACCTCGTGGAACTCATCGGCCGGCTGAGCACGGAACGCGGTGCCCACCCCGCCCCGCCGAAGGCGGAGCCGTCGCTTCCGCAGGCAGGCGAGGCGGAATGGCGCCCGGAAGGCACCGGCACCGGTCTTCCGCCGTTCCCGACGGTCCTGCCTTCCTACGCTGGCGACACCATGCCGAGGCAGCCCGTCGGCGCGCCGCGCCGCGCCGCCGAGCGCCCGCCGTGGGCGGGTCTGCTCGTCGCAGCCGCACTCTTCCTGTGCGCGCTGCTCTGGTTCCCGATGTACAAGTCGGGCACGTCCGTCGACGTGTACGCCTCCGGCATCGCGGTGTCGATCCTGTACGCCCTGTTGGCCGTCCTGGTGACCCTGCGTCCCGTCCGGGCCGTGCTCGTGGTCGCGGCCGTGCTGCCGGCGCTGCTGGCCGGGGCCGAGCTGTACCGCGGGTTCCGCTCGCGGTCGCTGTTCCGGGCGCTCGACCTCACGCTCGCTCCGGGCTGGCTCGCCGGCCTGGTCGCCGTGATCGCGGCACTGACGGCAGTGACGGCCCTGGTCCTGCGCGCAGCAGCGCGCCCTCCCGCTCTGGGGGGTGCTCCTGCTCGTCCTCTGGCCACGGCACGGCGTCTGGACTGATGCGCCGCGTCCCCGACGCCCGCACGGCGTCGCGGCCCCGCGCCCGCGGTTCTCCGGACCGCGGGCGCTTCGACGCCCGGTGGACACACCCCGCGCAGGGGTGGTCCCTGCGCCCAGGTGCTCAGCGGCCGGAGGAGTCCGACCGCTCGACTGCGCCGTCCGCCTCCCGCCCGCTGTCCGGGGCGGATGTGGGACGCAACGCCTTGGCGGTGTCCTTCAGCCGCTCCAGCCTCCGGGTCAGCTGCTGGAAGGGCGATCCCTGGAGCGGAGCAGGCGGCTGCGGCCGGGCGGGCAGCCCGTCGCCGTTCTCGCGGTAGACGGCCAGCGCCTCGTGCGCGCGCTCGGCGGCCTCGCGGTACAGATCCCGGGACTTGGTCATGGCCTCGAGCGCCTCGGCGTACATGGCCACGAGCCCCCGTGCGTGGGCGAGTTCCTCCTCGAGCGTCCTCAGCCGCCAGTCGTCCCGCAGGGCGGTGACGGCCTCCTCGGCGCCGTCCGGCAGCGGAAGCGGCAGTGCGGCGAAACGGGTCAGGGCGTCGACGAGTTGCGCGGGCCGTGAGCCGTCGAGGAAGACGGTGCGTACGGAGAAGTCGTCCGCGTCGAAGCCTTCGGGGGCCGGCGTGGTGGGCAGCAGGACGGCACCGCCGCGCGGGACCTGCACCCCGAACTCGCGCAGGACCCGGTTGACGATGCGCAGCTGGTCCGGTGCGGCACGGTGCTCCAGCACGCGATGCCGCAGGCTCGGCGGCAGCAGCGGGCCGAGCGGCCGCCGGCCGCGCGCGTCGGGCGTCATCGCCTCGTGCACGACGAGGTTGATGTTCCAGCCTCCGCGCACGGAGTTGCGGAGCAGCCGCCGGATGTCCTTGTCGTCCGCGGGCAGGCGGTTGGCCTCCCGCAGGCGCAATCCCGTGCCGGGCTGGTGGTCCCAGGGTGCATCCGGCTCCGCGGGCCAGAACATGGTGGCGGGGGAGGGCCACCCCTGCTCCCAGGGGCGTTCCGCCTCCGCCGCCAGCACCCATGCCACGCCGGGTTCGTCATCGCGCGTCAGGGTCAGCCGGGCCCGCACGGTCACCGACTCGGCGACCGTCCACCGCGCCTCGAGGACGCAGTCCGGACTGCTCGCGGAGGTCTCGGAGACGGCCACCTCGAGATGGTCGTCGATGGTCCCCTCGTCCTTGAGCCGGTGCAGCGTCCGGCGTACGACGTCTTCGGCATCGGGCCCGGTATGGCGGCCGCGGGCCAGCCACAGGGTGGGGGACGGGGTCGGTCGGACGGAGGGCGAAGTACGCATGAGTCCATCTGAGGGCGGGGGCACGTGTTATCCACCAGTATCGTCGCCGCGCGCCGGCGGGGTGCCCCCGGGGGGTGCCCGCACGGGAGGCGCGCGGTGCACTCGGGGTGCGAGGAGCGCACTCCAGGACACCCGGTTCACCCGTATCCCCGGCGGACCGGGACCGCCACAATGGCGCCCGCGAACAGGGCCCGCCCACCATCCGCTTAGGGGCGGGTCCTGTTCGTGTCCCACCACGCCGCATGACTCGCCCTTGCGTTATATATCGGAAGCCGAGATATCATGGCGGCATGGCATCGAGGAGCATGACTCAGGCGGCGTTCTTCGTCCTCACCGCCCTGGCCGACCGGCCCCGGCACGGCTACGGGATTCTGCGGGAGGTCGAGGAAGTCTCCGACGGCGCCGTGCAGTTGCGCGTCGGCACCTTGTACGGCGTCCTGGACCGGCTCACCGCGGACGGGCTGATCGTCCTGGACCGCGAGGAGGTGCACGAGGGCCGGCTGCGGCGCTACTACCGCCTGACCGACGAAGGGACGCGGGCCCTCGCCGCGGAGGCGGAGCGCATGGCGGCCGGCGCCAGCGCCGCCAAGTCGCGCATCGCCGAAGGACGCAAGACCCCCGGCGCGGTCGCGAAACCGTCCGCAGGCCCCGGACTCGCCGGTGGTGTGGCATGACGACGCTGCTCGAGACGCGCTACCGCACGGTGCTGCGCCTGCTGCCCGCCTACTACCGGCGGGCCCGGGAGGAGGAGATGGTCGAGGTCTTCCTGTGGGAGGTCGACCAGGAACTGCAGGACCAGAGCAGGCCCACCCTGGGCGAGGTGGCGAGCATCGCCGCCCTCGCCGTGCGCAGCAGGCTCGCCGCCACCGGGGCGCCCCGGCCGTATGTCCTGCTCGGGTCGGCCGTCCGCAATTTCGCCCTGTTCGCCGTGCTGCTGCAGGCCGCCGCCGCGGTCGTCGACCGGGCCCTTGAGCTGACCTGGGCGACCACGCACGGAGCACGCGAGTGGGACATGTTCCTGACGGGATTCACCGGCCGCGGGCCCCTCATCAGCGTCGTCGAGGCCGCCCGGTGGACGCTGCCGCTGCTGTGGACGGTCGGATACTTCGCCCTCCTGCACGACCGCCGGAGCCTTGCCCGGACGTCGGTGCTGCTCGCCGCGCTGCCCACGCTGTGGCCGTTCGCCGGTCCGCTGGTGAGCGGACTGGAGCCGTGGGACCCGTGGTTCGCCACGGCCGGCGCGCTCTTCGCCTGGCTGCCGGCGCTCGCCCTGTGCGCGGCCCACCACCGGGACGCCCCCGCGGCCGTGCTACCCCTCGGCACACCCGGCCTCGTCTTCGCGGCCTGCGGTGTGGTGATGGGCGCGTCCGAGGTGGTGCTGCCCGCCGTGCCCGACGCGGTCTGGGCGCCGGCCACCTGCTTCGTCCTCGGGGCGCTCGGCTGGCTGCTGCTGCGCCGTCGCCGCCAGGACATGAGCCCTGCCTGCGGCGCCATGGCCCTGGCCGCGCTGGGCCTGCTGCTCCTGGCGGTGCGGATCGCCGCGCTGTATCCGTGGCTGCGCCTTCCGGTGCCCGCCGCCTTCGTCGGCGCCGCACTGGGCCAGACGGCCGCGCTCGCGCTGCTGACCCTGGCGCTGACGGTGGTGGCCGGGCGGGACCTCGCCGGGCGCACTGACCGCCCTTGATCTTCAGCGCTTGCGCCCGTCCGTGGTCAGTGCGGGTAGGCGCGCGGGGGCCGCTGGCGCATCGGCCCGGCGCGGAAGTCCTCGATGAGGGAGCTGATCTGGCGCATCAGCGCGGTGTTCTCCAGCCGGTCCAGGTAGAGGTTGTGGCGGGCGAGGCCGGATGCGTCCACGCAGAAGTACAGGGACATCAGCGGGTTGATGAACAGTTCGCTGCCCTTTGTGCGCCGCGTGAAGCGGACGTCGCCGAAGTCACCGCGTACGGCTGCCGCCACGGAGCCGTTGACGATGCTCGGGTGCTCGGGCGTGCTGCGCTGGGCGTGGGCGACCGCGTCGAGGTAGAGGGAGCCTTCCCGGCTCTCGCGCGGCAGCGAGAACGCGCCCAGGTAGGCGCCGTCCCGGTCCAGCGCGGCCAGGTTCTCCAGCACCAGGGAGTGGCTGACCCCGTGATGGGCGTCCACGCCGAACCCCAGGCAGGCGACGAGCCGTTGGGGTATCTCGTCCAGCCCGTTCACGGCGGCCAGGCTCGCCATGTCCTCCTCCGGTGTGCCCAGGCCGTGCTCGTCACCCCGCATGAGGATGTCGGTCCCGCCGTCCACCAGCACCAGGGCGTCCACACCGCCGAGATGCTCGACGAGCGCGCGGTACGCGGCGCGCAACGGTCGCACACCGGTCTGCGGGAACGCGTACACCGTGGCCGGCAGGCCCTGTCCTTGCAGCCACCGGGCGAGCGTGCGCTCCGGGAAGTAGTCACCGCGCGCCGCGGTGTCCGGCCCGATGGCCGCGACGTCCGCCTCCAGCCACACGTCCAGGTCCAGCCCGTACAGGTCGGCGAAGGACAGGTTGGCCAGATGGACCTCCTTGCCCGCCGAGCGCAGCGCGAGGGCCAGCGGTAGGCCGGCGTACACGTCGAAGCCGCCGCCCGCCCCGGCGACGAGGACCCGCCGGGCATCGCGCAGACGGGTGAAGAAAGGGGGCTCGGTGAGGGAGAACACCGGGCGACGGTAACAGGCTGAGGCCGTGTCAGGGCCGTGCCTTTTCCGGCCGCCGGCCGGTGCCCGGCACGCTCACACGGTCCCGGCCGCCTGTTCTTCCAGGATGTCGGATTCCCACTCCAGCAGACGTATCAGTCCGTCCTCCCCGGGCCGCGCGGGAGTCGTACCCCGAGGGCCGGCGGGAGACGGGGCGTGCGTGCCCCGGGAGATGTTCCCGCTCACGGTGATGTTGTGTTCGACGCGTGGGCGGCGCAGCTCCTCGTACAGGCTGAGCGCCGTGTCGGTGTCGGGTGCGTCGCGCAGGCACTTCGCGAGGATCACCGCGTCCTCCAGCGCCATGGACGCGCCCTGACCGGTCGCCGGGGAGGCGGCGTGGGCCGCGTCGCCGATGAGCAGGAGGCGACCGGAGCGCCAGGGCGTGCCGGCGGGTATCTCGGTGGCGTTGGTGACCATGACCTCGTCACCGGCGGCCGCGACGATGTCCGCGGCCGGAGTGGCGTCCTTGCGCAGAAGCGGAACGAGCAGTTCACGCCAGTCGGCGGGCGAACCGTCCGCGATCTCGTCGGCCTCCAGCGGCTCACCGCCCACGCGCGCGAACCAGTACGCCTCCCCGTCCGGCGAGACGGCGTAGCCGAAAGCCGCCGTACTGCCGCGCACCATGGTGATGCGCGCCTGCGGTCCCGTCCGCTCCGTGGCGCCGGTGTAGCCGTAGAAGACCCGCTGACCGGCGTAGCACGGCACCGTCTCGGGACTGATGTGCCGGCGGACCGTGGAATTCAGGCCGTCGGCGCCGATCAGCAGGTCGCCGGTCGCGGTGCTGCCGTCGGTGAAGTGTGCGGTCACGCCGTCGGCGCCGTCCTGGACGGAGGCGAGGCGGGCGCCGTGCCGGATGACGATGCCCCGGTGTGCCGCCTCCGCCTGCAGGGCCGCGGTGAGGTCGCCGCGGCGCAGGCAGCGGTACTGCAGGAGAGGGTCGGCGGCTTCACCGAGGGGTACTTGTGCCAGCTCGGCGCCCGAGTCGTCCAGTACCCGCATCGAGGTCAGCGGGAAGCCGAGCGCCGTGACCACGGCGGAGGCGTCGAGCTGCGCGAGGGCGCGCATGCCGTTGCTCGCGAGGGTCAGGAACGCCCCCAGGTCCTCGGCCGAGCCGGGATGCGCCTCGTGCACGGTCACCTCGAAGCCCGCCTTGCGCAGGGCCAGAGCCGCCGCCGTGCCGGCTGTGCCGCCGCCGATGACCAGTACGCGTGCCACGCCCCACCCCGCTCGTCTCCGCACGGCCCCCGCGGTCGTACGCACACAGGGAGGAACGCATGAGCGACAGCAGGGGTTCCGTGCGAAACCGACGCCGGTCGTGCCGTGCTCCTGCGGGGCGTGGCACGACCGGCGTTCGTCCGCGTCAGGCGCCGCTCGCGCCGAGCATGTCCTCACGCTCGACGATCTTCACGCGCTCCCGGCCCTGCGGCTCGCCCAGCGCCTTCTCCGCGGCGTCCAGCTTGTACCAGCCCTCCCAGGTGGTGAAGCGGACGCCACGCTCGGCGAGGAACGCGTCCACGGCCTCGGGCTCCGGTGAACCCGGCGTCTGCAGACGGCCGTTCGCGTGGTCGTCCAGCAGGTTCGCCACCGTCTCGTTGGCGTCGCCCTTGGTGTGCCCGATCAGGCCCACCGGACCGCGCCGGATCCAGCCGGTGACATACGTCGACTGCAGGTGCTCGCCGGACTCCTGGACGACCCGTCCGCCCTCGTCCGGGACGGTGCCGGAGTCGAGGTCCCAGGGCAGCTTGGGCAGCTTGTCCGAGAGGTAGCCGACCGCGCGGTAGACCGCGCTGACGTCCCAGTCCTTGAACTCGCCGGTGCCCTTGACGTTGCCGGTGCCGTCCAGGGCGGTGCGCTCGGTGCGCAGGCCCACGACCTTGCCGTCCTCGCCGAGGATCTCGGTGGGCGACTCGAAGAAGTGCAGGAACAGTTTGTGGGGGCGGTCGCCGACGTCGCGGATCGCCCAGTTCTCCAGGGTCTTGGCGACCATGTCGGCCTGCTTGTTGCCACGCCGGGTCTCGATCGAGCCGGCGTCGTAGTCGATGTCCTCGGGGTCGACGATGACCTCGATGTTGGGGGAGTGGTCCAGCTCCCGCAGCTCCATCGGGGAGAACTTCGCCTGCGCCGGGCCGCGCCGGCCGAAGACGTGGACCTCCAGCGCCTTGTTGGCCTTCAGGCCGTCGTAGACGTTCGGCGGGATCTCCGTCGGCAGCAGCTCGTCCGCCGTCTTGGCGAGGATGCGGGCCACGTCGAGCGCGACGTTCCCGACGCCGAGCACGGCGACCCTCTCCGCCTCCAGCGGCCAGGTGCGCGGCACGTCCGGGTGGCCGTCGTACCAGGACACGAAGTCGGCGGCGCCGTACGAGCCGTCGAGGTCGATCCCGGGGATCGGCAGGGCACGGTCGGCCGTCGCACCCGTGGAGAAGATCACGGCGTCGTAGAAGGCGCGCAGGTCGTCCAGGCTGATGTCGGTCGGGTAGTCGACGTTGCCGAAGAGGCGTATCTGGGGCTTGTCGAGCACCTGGTGCAGGGCCGTGATGATGCCCTTGATACGCGGGTGGTCGGGGGCGACGCCGTAGCGGATCAGGCCGAACGGGGCGGGCATCCGCTCGAAGAGGTCGATGGACACACCGGGGTCGGCGGCCACCTCTGACTTGAGCAGGGCGTCGGCGGCGTAGATCCCGGCGGGGCCGGCTCCGACGATGGCTACCCGCAGGGGGCGCGGCATGATCAGGTTCCCTTCGAGCGATGACAGGCGACTCGAACGGGAAGCCTAAGCTAAGGCAAGCCTAAGTCGGTACGCGGGTCCGCTCTATGAACTCATAAATCAATTTTATGAGCGGGGAACGGGAACTCGAACACGGGCATCGGCGCACAGGAGTCGACCATGCCCGCGCCTCGGCCCGCCCGACGACTCCGACTCCGGCGCCTGAACGGCGGCAGCGCGAAGAAGATCGACGGAGAGCGGCAGCACGGGCTGCCGTACCGGGGGACGGTACGGCAGCCCGGCGCACCGCTCAGCCGATGTGGTAACTGTCGCCGTACACCTTCCAGTTGAGCGGCGTGTCGAGACACAGGTTCCCGTTGCGCAGGAAGACCCGCTGCTCCGTGTCGACGCGGCTGGTGTCGCTGTGCGCCTCCTCCTGCTTCATGGCCCACACCCGGGCATCCAGGAACGCGTTCAGGTAGGCCACTTCGTCGCCGCCCTGCGCCGGCGGCTTGGCCTTGTTCAGGGCCCGCTTGCGTATGTTGCGGAAGCTGGTGGGGTCGTCGCCGTCGCCGTGCATGACGATGGCGTCGTAGTACGCGAACTGCCCCAGCGTCCCGATCCGGTCCGCCTTGCCCTGCCGGACGGCCGGGTTGAAGTACACGCGGTCGCGCTCGTCGTTCTGCGCCTGCTGGAACGCGGTGTCCTGGGCCGCCTTGCGCCAGTCGCGGGGGAAGTCGGGGTCCAGCCCCTCGTGCGAGTCGGAACCGTTCACCGCACGCAGCGCAGGAAGGTATTTGGCAAGAACGTTGCCGGGCTTGCGGTCGGTGTAGAGCTGGACGAGGTCGAGCATGTCGCCGGTGCCGGAGCAGAAGCCGATGATCCCTGCGGTGTAGCCGCGGCCGTCGCCGATGTCCTCGATGTACTTGTACTGCGCCTTCCAGTCGAGCGAGGAGTTCTCCGCGCTCGACACCAGCTTCATGGCGATCTCCTTCTTCGCCGGGTCGTCGAGGCCCACGCAGGCCGCCGCGGACGGGGTGGCCGAGGCGTGGGAAGGCCGCAGGAAGGGCGCTGCGGCCAGGGACGCGCCGGCCGCCACGAGGACGGTGCGGCGTGCGATGCGGGCTGGACGTGCCGGGTCGCTGGAGGGGTGCGTCACGGGGGCTCCAAGTGGTGGTGGGGGGTGGGGAGTTGGCCTGCCTGACACTGATAGGAAGGTTTCCTATCAGAGCGGCGACGTGACGCACACCCGTCGCGGAACAAGTTCGTAGGGACGTACGAACCAGGTACGGACCAAAAGGGGGTGAGTCAGGGCAGTGGCTGTTCCGCCCAGATGACCTTGCCCTCGGGGGTGTACCGGGTGCCCCAGCGGTCGGCGAGCTGGGCCACCAGGAACAGCCCGCGGCCCCCCTCGTCCGTCATCGCCGCATATCGAAGGTGCGGCGAGGTGTTGCTGCTGTCGAAGACCTCGCAGATCAGGGTGCGGTCGAACAGCACGCGCACCTGGATGGGGTCGGCGCCGTAGCGGATCGCGTTGGTGACCAGCTCGCTCAGGATCAGCTCCGTGGTGAACGTCAGCTCGTCGAGTCCCCATTCGGTGAGCCTGCGGCTGACGGACGCCCGTACCTCCCCGACGGCCGCCGGGTCGTTGCGCACCTGCCACTCGGCGATCCGGTCGGCGTCGAGTCCGCGGGTACGGGCCACGATCAGGGCGACGTCGTCGCTCGGCCGGGCCGGCAGCTGTGATTCGAGCACCACCCGGCAGGTGTCCTCCGGCGACTCACCCGCGCGCTCCAGTGCCCCCCGCAGGAGCGCGAGCCCCTCGTCGATGTCCCGCTCCCGGTCCTCGACCAGCCCGTCCGTGTAGAGCACGAGACGGCTGCCCTCCTCCAGCACGAGATCGGCCGTCTCGAACGGCAGGCCGCCGAGGCCGAGCGGAGGACCGGCGGGCACGTCGGGGAACTCGACCTCGCCGTCGGGCCGGACGAGGGCCGGCGGTGGATGGCCCGCCCGGGCGATGGTGCACGTGCGCGACACCGGGTCGTAGATCGCGTACAGACAGGTGGCGCCGGTGACCGGGGCGTTGCCGCCGTCCGCCGTCTCGTCCTGGTCGATGCGGCCGACCAACTCGTCGAGCAGCGCGAGAAGTTCGTCGGGCGGCAGGTCCAGGGCGGAGAAGTTGTGGACCGCCGTGCGCAGCCGCCCCATGGTGGCCGCGGCGTGCAGCCCGTGCCCGACGACGTCGCCGACCACGAGGGCGACCCGGGCACCCGACAACGGCAGTACGTCGAACCAGTCCCCGCCCACTCCCGCCTGCGCCGGCAGATACCGGTAGGCGATGTCCAGCGCGGTCTGCTCGGGCAGGCGGCGGGGCAGCAGGCTGCGCTGCAGCGTCACAGCCATGCTGTGCTCACGCGTGTAGCGCCGGGCGTTGTCGATGGAGACCGCGGCGCGGGCCACCAGCTCCTCCGCCAGGGCCAGTTCGTCCGCGTCGAAGGGCTCGGGCTTCTCGGAGCGCCAGAAGCTGACCACCCCGAGCACCAGCGAGCCGGCGCGCAGCGGCACGGTGATCAGCGAGTGGATCCCGTACTCGACGACCTGCGCGGTGCGCTCCAGATCCTGCGCGTGCCAGCCCGGCGCCGCACCGAGGTCCGGCTCCAGCACGGCCTGCCCGGAGTGCAGGCTGCGGGCATGCGGCGAGGAGTCGACGAACTTGATCTGCCGGCCCACCTTGTACAGCGGGGCGTCCTCACGGATCCCGCTCGACGCGGTACGGCGCAAGGAGGCCGTCGCCTCCGGCTGGCCCCCGCCCAGCACCGCGTCGAACAGGTCCACCGTGGCGAAATCGGCGAACCGCGGCACGGCGAGCTCCGCCAGCTCCTCCGCGGTACGGGCGACGTCCAGGCTGGTGCCGATGCCCACCCCGGCGTCGTACAGCATGTTGAGGCGTTCCCGTGCCGTCTCCGCGCGGCCGGACAAGGCGCGCAGTTCGGTCGAGTCGCGCAGCGTGGCGACGCTGCCCGGCGGGCCGCCCTGGACGTCCGTGGGCCGCTGGTTGACCGCGAGGAGCCGGTCCTTGACCAGGTGCACCTCGTCGGTGGCGACACGCCCGGAGGCCAGCAGCTCCGCCGTGTCCGGGGCGAGGCCCAGGTCGAGGGCGTGCCGGCCCTCGGCGTCCGCGGGCAGGTCGAGCAGGCGGTGCGCCTCGTCGTTGGCGAGCAGCAGCCGGCCCTCGCCGCTGACGATGAGCACGCCCTCGCGCACGGCGTGCAGCACCGCGTCGTGGTGCTCGTACATGCGGGTCATCTCGTGCGGGCCCAGGCCGTGGGTCTGGCGCAGCAGCCGTCTGCTGACCAGCGCGGTGCCCCCGGTGGCCAGGGCGAGTCCGCCGGCCGCGGCGAACAGCACGAGGGGCAGCTGCCGGTCGGCGGTGCCACCCACGGTTGCCGTCGTGATGCCCGCCGACACCAGGCCGACGACCTTGCCGTCGGGATCCTTGATCGGCACGACCGCCTGCACCAGCCGTCCGATCGTCCCGTTGATCTCCTCGGTCACCGTCCCGCCGGCCAGCGCGGGTGCGATCGTCCCGACGAACTTCTTTCCGATGCGGTCCGGCTTGGGGTGGGTGTAGCGGATGCCGTCGGTGTTCATGACGACGATGAAGTCCACGCCGGTCGCCTTGCGGGCGGCCTCCGCCCGCGGCTGCAGAATCTTCGTCGGCTCGGGGCTGCTGAGCGCCTCACGGGTGCCCGGCGCATTGGCGAACGCCTGCGCGACGGCCACCGACCGGTTGCGGGCCTCCTGCGTGCTGTCGTGCCGGACCTGCAGATACAGCGCCACCACCGCGGCGACCACCAGCAGCAGCACGATCACCACCTGCAGGACGAACACCTGCCGGGCGATGCTGCGCCCGGTCAGCGCCGACCGCAGTGCGCTGATGCGGCCCGGTTCCGGCTCGGCCGGGTGTCCACTCGGGCGGGTGGCCGCACTGTGCGGCGTCCGCGTCGTGCGCCGCCCGTGCGCTGCGTGGGCGCGATCGCTCGCGCGGCGGGCACGGGGACCGCCGGGACGGCGGTGCGACCGGGTCCCGGAACGGTCCGGAAGTCGGACCATGTGCCCATGTCTACACTGCCGGGCCGCGTGAGGCGAGAGGCGTCACAGCGGGTGACGAAGATCGCCCTCTGTCCGGGTGCCGGTCACGGGCGGTGGACGGTTTCACTGCTGGTTCCCGTGCGCCGCACGGCGCGTGGCGAGCAGCAGCGCGATGTCGTCGGGGCGGTCCGCGGAGTGCCGGGCCGTCGCGGTGAGGCGGTCGGCGACCCCGGCCAGCGGACGGCGGCCCGGGCGGGCGGCAGGCGCACCGACCTTGGCCAGGGCCACCCGCAGGGCGGTGATGCCCTCGTCGATGTCGACACCGGGCCGCTCCACCAGCCCGTCCGTGTACAGCGCGAGGACGGCGCCGGGCTCGATGCGCAGCTCGGCGACGGGGTACTGGGCGTGCGGATCCACGCCGAGCACGACCCCGCCGGGCAGGTCCAGCACCTCGGTGTGGCCGTCCGGGTGCCGCAGCAGCGGCGGCGGATGCCCGGCGCGGGCCGCTCGCGCCAGGCCCGAGGCCGGGTCCAGCCGGATGTAGCAGCAGCTCGCGAACTGTCCGGGGTCGAGGTCGATCAGCAGATGGTTCGTGCCGCTCATCACCTCGTCGGGCGGTCGGTCACCGAGCGCGAACGCCCTTACGGCACTGCGCAGTTGCCCCATGGTGGCCGCCGCCTGCACGCCGTGTCCCTGCACATCGCCGATGACCAGCGCCAGACCGTCCCCGGCCTCCACGACGTCGTACCAGTCGCCGCCCACCTCCATGCCCTGCGTGCCGGGCAGATAGCGGCCGGTGGTCTCCACCTGCGGATGGGCCGAGAGCCGGCGGGGGAGCAGGGCCTGCTGCAGTCCGCGGGCGAGCGCCGCCTCGCTCTCGTAGCGCTTGGCCTTCTCCATGGCGTGGGCGATCAGCCCGGCAAGCGCGGTGAGGGCGGTGCGCTCCTCGGTGCTGAAACTGCGCGAACCGTCGAAGCCCAGGATGCAGGAGCCCACCGGACGCCCGGAGGCGATCAGCGGCAGGAAGGCGCGGGCCCCCTCGTCCGCGTCCAGCGGAATGCCCGGATAGGCGGCGGCCAACTGCTCCATCGAGTCGAAGAAGATCGGCCGGCCGCTGGTCAGCGTCTCGACCCCGGGCAGATGGGCGTCCAGGCCCACGCCCTCGAAGGGGCTGAGGAACCCTTTGGGGAAGCCGTTTTCCCAGGCCAGGTACAGGTGCCGGTCCTGGAGCAGATAGATGGCGAGGCGGCGGCCGCCGAACGCGGGCAGCAGTTCCCGCATGACCACGGCTGCCACCTGCCGTGCGGTGACCGCCTCCGTCAGCGCGATGGCGAGCACGATGGGGCGGTACAGCGGCGCCATCGACGGGACCCCCGCCGAGGTGGCGGTGGCCGGGTCCCGGGTGAGTTCGGCGGCAGCGTCGGCCACCCGGTTCGCCGGGCAGAAGGTGCAGGTCAGCACGTCCGGTCCGGGGTATACACAGACGTCGAGCCAGGCGCCCTCGTACGAAGGGTCCTCGTCCTGCGCACCGTCCGTGGCGGGCCGCGCGACATGGAAGCGCACCGGGTCCGGGGACAGAAGTGCGCTGCGCAGGTGGTCCTCGAAGGCGGGCTGGTTGTTCAGCCACGGCACGCTCTCCCAGAGGGGACGGCTGAGCAGCTGGGTCCGGGAGCAGTGCAGCAGCTGTCCGGCGCGCGGGTTGGCGTAGAGGACCAGCCCCAGCCGGTCCAGGCAGAGCACCCCGTCGGGCAGCAGATCGGCGGCGTCGGCCGCCGCGCCGGGCCCGGGATCGACGATGAAACCACGGACCGGATGCGCGCCGGACGGAGTGCCGGGCGGGGCCGGGGCGGCGTACGGGCTCCACAGCTCCACCAGGCGCAGTGCGCCGTCCTCGGCCCGCACGTACAGCGGCAGCGGCGGCGGTCTGCCCGCGGCCGTCTCCCGCAGGGCGGCCAGGACCCGCTGGGCCTCGGCCGGGGCCACGGCGTCCGCGAGCGCCTCCACGGACGTGGCGAACGCGTCGATCGGCACGCCCAGCAGGGCGGGCAGGCGTTCGTCCACGGTCACGACGTCCGTCACCGGGTCCCAGGCGAAACCCCCGGCACGCCCCGCGGGCGGGCGCGCGCCGGGCGGCCGTACGGACACGGGCTCCCCGTCCCAGGCGACCGACGACCTGCCGCCGTCCTCAAGTCGCCACAGGGCCGTGCCCAGGTCGTCGGCCAGCCGCACCATGCGGTCGCGGTGGTGGAGCAGTTCGGTGGCGTCCGTGGTGGAGGGCCGCAGCACGCTCAGCACCCCGAAGGTCGTCGAACCGCAGCCGATCGGTACGTGCATGGACCCGAACTGGAACGGCAGGCCGGCCGCGAACTGGGGATAGCGGCGCATCGTCTCCGCGGCGTTCGGCAGGACCACCTGCACGCCCAGCCGGTAGGCGTCGGCCACCGGGAACGGGCGGTCCACATGCAGTCGCCACCAGGGCCGGAACAGCGGGCCGGGCAGCCCCGCGAGCACCGCCAGCCGCAGCAGCCCGGGCGTGCCGGAGCGCAGATAGACCGCGCCCGAGTGCCCGCCGGCCGCGCCGATCGCCTCCGTCGAGGCGTCGATCAGCAGTGCGGCCAGCTGTCCGGGCGTCCGGTGTGCGTACTCCGCGCGAGTCATCGGCCCTACCTCGTCCGTACGCCGTCCAGCGGGCGACACAGCAAGAATGCGCCACTACGGGCGTGTGGCGCACCTGGGCGGAGGGAAACGCCGGACAGACCGGGATGTGACGTGAAGATCTCCGGTCCGGTCATCGGGCGGAACTGTAATGGGCATGTATCCGGGCGTTCGTCCCCGCGCCCACGAGGAGTGATCACTTGCTGAGCACCCTCACCGGCGCCCTCACCGGCACCCTCAGTGTCCAGCAGGCCGTCGCCGCCGGGCCGCCCGAGAGCGGTTCGCTGCATCAGTATGACGACTTGCCCGTCGGACGCCGCGAACACCGTCGCGCCGGGCGCCGTACCGCTGGACGACGTGGGCCCCTCCGGGCGACCGGCATCTGCTGGAAGGCCGATCCGCAGGACCACGGCTGCCGGACCGCCTTCATCCTCAACTATGACGAGGACGACCCCTGCGGGGCCAGGTGGCCCGCAGACCACCGGCACACCGGACGAGTGCAACCAGGGCCGGCCCGTCGGCGCCGGCTCCCGGGTTCCGACTGGCGGCGGGTTGTGGGAGCGCTCCCAGTTGTGGAGGATGGCCCGGTGACCGCGCCCCCCGCCATCCGCCCCTACCGCCCAGAGGACCGCGAAGCCCTCGACGACATCTGCATCCGCACGGCACACAACGGCCAGGACAGCCGTCCCGTCTATGCGGACCCCACCATCTTCCCTACGATCTTCGCGGCGCCCTACGTCGTGCTGGTGCCGGAACTGGCCTTCGTCCTGGACGACGGGCACGGCCGGGCGGTCGGCTACATCCTCGGCACCGCGGACACGCACCGCTTCGTAGCGGAGTTCCGCACGAAGTGGCTGCCCGTGGTCGCGGACCGCTACCCGGAGCCGACCGGACCGGCGACGATCCCGGACGAGGAGATGATCCCCCTCCTGCACCACCCGGAGCGGATGCTCGTCCCCGAGGTCGCCGCGTACCCGGCCCATCTGCACATCGATCTGCTCCCCGCATGGCAGGGCCAGGGGCACGGGCGCGGGCTGATGCGGGCCTTCCTGCGGGCGCTGTACGACCAGGGCGTCGACGCCGTGCACCTGTCCATGGTCACGGCGAACACCCCGGCCAGAGCCTTCTACGACCGGCTGGGCTTTCACCGCATCGACGTTCCGGACCCGGGGCCCGTCACGTATCTCGGCCGCTCGACAGGGGAGTTGGACACCCTGTGACGCCCCGGGAACGTCAACTCCGGCCTCATATCCAGGTGTCCAGCCACATCCGGGCCCGCCAGTCACCGTACGGGATCGTCGTGCCCGTGTAGAGCGGGTAGAAGTAGATGAAGTTCCAGGCGATGAGCAGCACCAGCACGCCCGCGCTCACCGCGCCGACCAGCCGCCGCCGCTCGTCGGCCCCCGACGGCCCCAGCAGGGCCCCGGCCGTCATCGCCACGGCCAGGCACAGGTAGGGCACGAACACGACGGCGTAGAAGGAGAAGACCGTACGGTCCTGGTAGTTGAACCACGGGAGGTACCCGGCGCCGACCGCGCACAGGACCGCGCCCGCGCGCCAGTCGCGGCGCAAGGCCCACCGGAACAGCAGGTAGAGCAGTGCGCCGCAGGCCGCCCACCACAGCAGCGGCGTGCCCAGGCCCAGGATCTCCTGCGAGCAGCCGGTGGCGGCGTGGCAGCCCTGCTGCCCGGCCTTCGGCGACTGGTAGTAGAACGCCACGGGGCGCCCCTGGACCAGCCAGCTCCAAGGGTTGGACTGGTAGCGGTGCGGGGCGTGGAGGCCGATGTTGAACTGGTAGACGGCGTGTTCGTAGTGCCACAGGCTGCGCAGCGGAGCCGGAACCCAGGACCAGGTGCCGCCTCGGCCGTCCGCCCAGTGCCGGTTGTAGCCGTTGTCGGACAGGAACCAGCCGGTCCAGGTCGCCAGATACGTCAGCACGGCGACCGGCACCAGGGAGAGCGCCGACCAGCCGAGATCCTTGCGCAGCACCGCCCGGTACGGGTGGCCCGCCCCGGCCACGCGGCGTGAGCCGACGTCCCACAGGAGCGTCAGGGCCGTGAAGAAGACCAGGAAGTAGAGGCCGTTCCACTTGCTCGCGGCGGCGAGCCCGAGGAGGACACCGGCCGCGAGCCGCCACGGACGCGCGCCCATGCCGACCTGTTCGCCGGTGTACGCATCGGGACGCGCGAAGCCGTCGTCGCCGATGGGCAGGGCCGCTGCCAGCCGGGCACGCGCCTTGTCCCGGTCGACCAGCAGGCAGCCGAACGCCGCCAGCGCGAAGAACATCACGATGAGGTCGAGCAGGGCGGTCCGGCTCATCACGAAGTGCAGGCCGTCCACCGCCAGCAGTGCTCCGGCGAGACAGCCGAGCAGCGTCGAACGGAACAGTCGGCGCCCTATTCGGCACAGCATGAGCACCGACAGGGTGCCCAGCGCCGCCGTCATGAACCGCCAGCCGAACGGGTCGAGTCCGAACACCCCCTCCCCGAGGGCGATCACCCACTTGCCCATCGGCGGGTGCGCGACGAAGCTGCCGGTGTCGGAGAGCGGGATCACCTGGGGGTGCGCCAGGATCTGCGGGTCGGCGATCTTGCGGTCCGGCCAGCTGCCCTCGTAGCCCAGCCGCAGCATCGCCCAGGCGTCCTTGGCGTAGTACGTCTCGTCGAAGACGACGGCCCGCGGTTGCCCCAGCCGCCAGAACCGGAGCGCGCCGGCCAGCATGGCGACGAGGACCGGCCCCAGCCAGCCCATGGAGCGCGCGAGGCGGCGGGCCGTCCGAGGGCCGAGGCCGATCAACTCCCAGACTGTCGTGGCCGGTTGGGGAAAGGGCGGCACCAGCCGGGCACGGACGTCGGTCCGGGGGGCTGCCGTGTACCCGAACCGCCGCAGCCGCAGCGCCCAGGGGGTCGCCTCGGGTGCGGTGGTCGCGCGGGCGTCTTCGTCGACGTCGGCCCGTGTGGGGGTGTCACTCGTCACCGGGTCATCGTAGGGAACGCCAGTACGGTTCGATTCGGCGCCCGTGGGTGCGGCCTGCGTCTTGCTCGCGAACGTCGACGACAGGGTGGTGTCGGTGGTGCGGGTGCCTAGGGAATCCGAGTGCGACCGGGGGACCGGTTCGCCCATCATGAGCGGATGACTTCGCTGACCTTCGACCGCTGCTGTCGCGAGATCGTCACCCAGACCGACCTGCTCAGAGCGCTGGTCAAAGGAGCTAACACCAGTACCCCGGTCTCCACTTGCCCCGGCTGGGATCTCGGCCGGCTGCTGCGGCACGTGGGCGGGGATCACCGCTGGGCGGAGGAGGCGGTCCGGACGCGAGCCGTCGAACCCGTTCCCGGCGACCCCGTCGACGACCCGGCCGCATACGCTCGACTGGACGACCGCGCACTGGACGACTGGCTCGCCGAGGGAGCCGCACGACTCGGTGCCACCCTGCGCGATGCCGGCCCCGATGCACGGGTGTGGACCCCGGCCCACGATCGGAACACATCCTTCTTCTGGGCCAGGAGGATGACGCACGAGACCGTCGTGCACCGTGCCGATGCCGCGCTGGCGACGGGCGCCGCATTCACGCTCGACGACGACACAGCCGTGGACGCGGTGCAGGAGTGGATGGAGTTCGCGACGGTCCCGGAGGCGTACGAGCCACGGCCGGGAGCGCCCGGCCTCCTCGGCCCCGGTCGTACGCTGCAGTTCGAGGCGACCGGCGCCGGACAGTGGCACGTCGACCTCGGCGGTGACCGGCCCGTGTGGCACAGCGGGCGCGCGGCGGCCGCCACGACCGTACGCGGACCGGTCACTGACCTGCTGCTGTTCCTCTACCGGCGCCCCGCTCCCGCGGTCGAGACCCGAGGCGACACGGCACTGCTCGAACTCTGGCTGACCCGTACGGGGTTCTGGCTGGAGGCGTAAGGGACGGGACGGGAGCGCGAGGCGGTTCGCGGCCGGTGAGACGGTACAACTGCGGACTGGCCGTCCACCCTTCCCACGCCCGAACGCGCATTGCGCGTGTTCCCGGTCCGCCGTCGTGGCATGGGTTCTTCGGGTTTCCGCAGGGCCGCCGGGTGCAGGTCACCGAGCCGCGGCGGCGAAGAGCGGTCTTACGGGCGACCGTCAGTTGTCGCGGCCTCCTGCTCTCCGGCCCCGCACGCCCCAGGCGCGTGCCCGGAGCGGGATCGAGCCGTCCGCCCGAGTCGGCACCCGCTCCCGCAGTGCTTCCCGAAGTCGTTTTCTGGCCGCCGGTGCGAGCGAGGCGACATAACCGGGGGCAGGTCCCTGACCGGCGAGGAACGGATCCCACAGATCGGCGAAGTCGTCGAAACGGGTGGGGACTTCGAGGGGCGCGACCTCCACCTCGACCAGCGCGGCCTCGCTCCACAGCCGCCGCAGTGGGGTCGGCGCGCACAGCGGGAACCGGCGGCCCTCGTCCAGCTCCGCCGCCGAGCTGGGATCGACCGAGGCCACGGCGTCCCAGAAGTGCCGTAGAAGCCCCATGCCTTCTGCGTAGTCCCACACATACGCGGCGACCAGCCCGCCCGGCGTCACCACCCGCGCGGCTTCGGCGACCGCGGCACCGGGCTCGGCGAGGAAGTTGAGGACCAGTCCGCTGACGGCCACGTCCACCGCTGCGTCGCCCACGGGAAGGGCCTGTGCGTCGGCTCTGGCGAAGAGCGCGGGAGGGGATCCGTGCGCCCGGGCCGCGGCCACGAACCCGGCGGACCGTTCCACCCCGAGCAGCGTCCGGGGCCGGCACCGGCGCGCCACGGCCGACGTCAAGGCCCCCGGGCCGCAGCCGACGTCCAGCCACCGGGCGCCGGGCGCACACGCCAGCCAGGCCACGAACGCGTCGGCCACCAGGCGGCTCCAGCGTCCCATGTACCGCTCGTACGCGTCTCCGGCGCTCCACACGTCGAAGTCCTGCCCAGCCACGCTTCCACTGTGCCGTGCTGTCCCGGTTTGCGCCACGTGTGGGGATGTGGGGGCACGCGCTTTCTAAGAGGTTCGTATGAATCTGTGGGGTGCTTGAACACGCTGGTTCCGCCGTCCGTATGTGGCGAGGGATTTCCATGCCTGACCGCCGTGATCCGTAGGAGAACTCTCGTGGGACGCAACACGCGCAGACGCCCAACAGGCCCGCGCCGCGCAACCTTTGCGGCATTCGCGCTGATGCTGGGCGGAGGCGGGCTGGTGGCGGTCAATGTCTACGCCTCCGCGACGGAAGGCGGTTCGGGCACGGACGCGCAGACGCGCAGTGCCGCGGCCGGCACGATCGACTGCCCGGACGTCGGCAGCAGGTTGACGCAGGTGCCGGAGCAGGCGCGGGGCGAGGTCGACAAGGAACTCGCCTCGATGGACCAGCAGATAGCCGAGGCCTACCAGCGGCTGCAGGCGGCGACGCCGGAACAGCGCCAGGACGGCGGCTACACCGACGACCAGGTCATGAAGCCGCTGAAGGAGAAGCGCAGCGAGTCGCTCGACCGCATCGGCAACGCCATGGACCAGGCCGGCCGGCGTCCCGACGGTCTCGGATCCATGGCGGACTGCTCGATGCGCACCTGGAACGACCAGAACGGCGGCCAGGATTCGCAGGGCGGCCAGCAGCAGGGGCAGGGAGACCAGCAGAACGGCGGCCAGCAGAACGGCGGCGGTCAGCAGGCCGGCAACGGAGGCCAGGCCGGCAACGGGCCGGTCGCCGGGGACTACCAGGACATCAACTCGGTTCAGCCCAATGCCCCGGCGCCGGACCTCAAGTCCTTCGTCTCCAAGGGCACCTTCACCACCAGTTGCGGTGTGAACGCGAACGGCCTGCGCAACTCCGACAACGTGATCGTCGCCCCGGGTGTCACCAACGGCGCCCACCACTTCCACGACTACGTGGGCAACCAGTCCAACAACGCCTTCGCCAGCGACGACGACCTCGCGAACGCGCAGACCAGCTGCGAGAACCCGGGCGACAAGTCCACCTACTACTGGCCGGTGCTGCGGCTGCAGAACGGCACCCAGGACAAGGACGCCAACTCGCCCGGCGGCGGCATCGAGGGCAACGCGGGCCAGATCGTGACGCCCAAGCAGGTCACGATGACGTTCATCGGCAGCCCGCGCAGCCAGGTCACGGAGATGCCCCGCCTGCTGCGCATCATCACCGGCGACGCCAAGGCGTTCGTGAACGGCCCGGCCAACGCCAACGCCTCCTGGAGCTGCACCGGCTTCGAGGACCGGCAGCTGAAGGACAAGTACCCGCTGTGCCCGCAGGGCAGCGACGTGGTCCGCACCTTCAGGTTCCAGAGCTGCTGGGACGGCCGCAACATCGACAGCGCCAACCACCGCACCCACGTGGCGTTCGCCGACGCCTCCGGAAACTGCGCGAACGGCTTCAAGGCCATTCCGCAGCTGGTGCAGCGCATCGTCTACGACGTGCAGGCGCCGAGCCTGCAGGACGGCGGGCGTACGACCCCGCTGTTCGCGGTGGACTCCTTCCCCGAGCAGCTGCACAAGCCGGTCACCGACCACGGCGACTTCATCAACGTCTTCGACGAGGGCCTGATGAAGGAGGTCGTGTCCTGCATCAACGGTGGCCGTGAGTGCGGCGCCGGCACCGGCGAGGACCCGGGCTCCGGCGGGGGCGCGACCCAGCAGCCGACCGACCAGCCCAGCGAGCAGCCCACCGACCAGCCCACGGCCACGGACCAGCCGACGGCCACGGCCGAGCCGACGGCCACGGATCAGCCCACCCAGGAGCCGACCGCCGAGCCCACCGACGAACCGACCACGCCTCCCGCCGGCGACCACAACGGCAACTCGGGTGACGGGTCCGGCCAGGGGAACTCCGGCAGCGGATCCGGCGACCAGAACACGCAGCCCGTGACCACCGCTCCGGAGACCGGGCAGCCCGCCGACGACGGCACGCCCACGATCTCCAGCACGTCGGAACCGAGGGTCTACGCATCGGCCAAGGCCTCCCGGAGCGCCGCGGCCGCACCGGCGAACGGCGGCACCGACGCGGGCGACAACTCCGCCCAGCCTCAGGCCACGGGCGGGAACGTCCCCGCAGCCGGCAACCAGACCGAACCGCAGGCGGCCCAGAGCGGCGCACTGGCCGAGACCGGCACCACATTGTGGCCGGCAACGGTCGGCACCGTGCTGCTCCTCGCGGGGCTGTTCCTGCTCACCCGTACACGGCGCAGTTACCTGCGCTGACGCCTCGGGGCCCCTGCAGCCGCTGCAGGGGCCCCGGCACCGCTGTTACGCCGCTGCCCGTACCCGCCCGCGCACCCGGACACTCCAGACCAGCACGGCCGCCAGGGCGATCGACGCGACGGCCGTCGACATCCCGGCCTGAACGCCGACCCGCACGGTGAGGGTGCCGGCCACCAGGGCGCCGAGTGGAACACCCAGGCCCGAGGAGAGCATCCGGCGCGTGGTGTTGACCCGGCCCTGCAGCTCGGGCGGCGTCACCTCCTGGGAGTACGTCATCGTGTTCACCAGGACGACGAGGTAGGCCGACCCCCATACGGTCAGGGCGACCAGCGTGATCCGCCAGTCCGAGCTGAGGACGACCGCCAGGCCGAGCAGGGCTCCGACGGGGAGCACTCCCAGGAGGAGGGGGAACGCCTCGAAGCGGCGCCGCAGCCGGGGCAGCAGGAAGGACCCGCCGATGCCTCCGGCACTCCACGCCATGTACAGCAGGCCGATCCGCCCGTCGGCGCCGTGGATGCCCAGCACGCGGTCGGCGAAGACGACGAGCTGGCCGATGACGGCCCCGCCGGAGAAGGACTGCAGGGTGCCGACCACCGTCATCAGGCGCAGCGTCGAGTGCCGACGCAGGAAACGGAGCCCTTCCCGGACGGACTCCCTGAACCCCGGCCGCTGCTCCGCCGTCCTGCCGGAGGGGGCGGTGTGTGTGACCGCCTTGAGCAGCAGGGCGGAGGCGGCGAAGGACAGGGCGTCCAGTGCCAGGGTGCCGGCCGGGCGGAACAGGACGATCAGGCCTCCCGCCACCGCGTTCCCGGCGATGCGTACGACCGTCTGCGCACCGTAGACGGCACTGTTGGCCTCGGTGAGCTTTTCCTTGCCGACGATGTCGGGGACGAAGCCGTACACGCCCGCGTCGAAGAAGAGGCCGAGAGCGGCCGAGGCGAAGGCCACGACGAGAACCTGGCCGCCGGTCAGGACGCCCAGAGCGGAGGCGGCCGGTACGGAGGCGATGCAGACGGCGTTGAACCAGTCGGTGAGGATCATCAGGCGGCGCCGGTCGGTGCGGTCCGCCACCGTGCCCGCGATCAGTCCGAAGACCACGTAGGGCAGGGTCGCCGAAGCCGCCACCAGGGAGACCATCAGCGGCGAGCCGGTCTCCTGGAAGGTCAGCACGGGCAGGGCCACCGTGGTGACGGCGGTTCCCAGCCCGGAGACCACGCGCGAGAGCCAGAACCAGCGGAAGTCGGGGACGCGGCGCAGTGGGATGTCCGCTGCTTCAGGTGTTGGAGCGCCTGTTTCCTTGCGGGGCAGGGAGGTCATCGCGGTCGGTGGGTCCCTTCGTTGAGGTGTCGTCCGGCGCCTCCAACGGGAACCGGGCGCACAACGCGTGACACCCCATCAGCAGATTGCTGATGGGGTGTCAGTTGGAGCGCGGTGTGTTTCGAGACGGAACCGGCCGCACCGATGGCGGCCCGCGACGCCCGCGGTGGCGGAGCGTGAGCGAGGGGGTTCCGGAAACCCGCAAGATCATAGCAGGCGGCGGCCGGTCAGCTCCGTTGCTCGGACTGCCGCACCGCCTGCTCGACCTCCGCCTCGACCTCGTTGCGGGACCTGCCGGACTCCTTCGCATACTCGGTGACCGACGTCCGCGCCTCGCGGGCCAGGTCGCGCCAGGCGCGGCGGGCGGTCTCGTACGTGTCGGCCTGCTGTCCGCTCCAGCCACCGGGCTGGGTCACCGGGCCGTACGAGTGCTGCAGCTCCTCGACCCGGAGGTGCGCCTCGTCGGCTGCGCGCTGTTTCTCGACCAGCTCGTCGAAGGTATGTGTCACGCAAATGGAGCATAAGCGCACATGTGGCATTTCGCGCGGCGAGCAGGCTCTCAGCCCTTCCGGGACAAGGCCTCGCCGAGCAGTTCCCGCGCGGTCTCCAGCGCCGCGGCGCGGTCTGCCGGCACCATGCCGATCCGGGTGCGGCGGTCGAGGACGTCGGACTCGTCGAGGGCTCCCTCGTGGCGCACCGCCCACAGCAGTTCGGCGGCCGTGACCGGATGGCCCGGCAGCACCCGCTCGCCCAGCCGTGGGTCGTCAGCGCCGAGTGCGAGGACGGCCGGTGCCTCGGTGCCGTAGCGCCGTACCAGATGGCGAGGCGCCTGCACCGCGTCGAGAGTCCGGGGGGATGCGGCGCCGACGAGCGGGAGGGAGGCCGTGGGGGAGGAGCCGGAGGGGAGGCGGCGGGCGGCGACGGCGGTGTCCACGGCGTCCTCGGCCATGCGCCGGTAGGTGGTGAGCTTGCCGCCGACCACGGTGATGACGCCCTCGGGCGAGGTGAGCACCGCGTGCCGGCGGGAGATGTCGGCGGTTCTGGACACGGCGCCGGAGCCGGCCCTGGGTGCGGTGTCCAGCAGGGGGCGCAGTCCCGCGAAGGCCCCGACGACGTCCTCGCGCCGGACCGGGACGTCGAGGACCGAGCCCAGGACGTCGAGGAGGAAGCCGATGTCCGTCTCGGGCGCCTCGGGTACGTCGGGGATCTCGCCCTCGACGGGTTCGTCGGTGAGGCCGACGTAGACGCGGCCGTCGCCCTGGGGCAGGACGAGGACGAAGCGGTTCGTCTCCCCGGGGACGGGGATGTGCAGGCCGGCCGGGAGCGGGCCGAGGTGGTCCGAGCGCAGGATCAGGTGGGTGCCGCGGGAGGGGCGGATGCGGATGCCGTCCACCAGGCCGCCCGCCCAGACACCGGAGGCGTTGATCACCGCGCGGGCCCTGATCTCGCCCTCCTCGCCGGTGAGTTCGTCGCGGACGCGGGCACCGGAGGCGGTCAGCTCCAGCGCCCTGAGGCGGGTCAGGATGCGTGCCCCATGGGCGGCGGCGGTGCGGGCGACGGCGGTCACCAGGCGGGCGTCGTCGACGAGGCGGCCGTCCCAGGACAGCAGGCCGCCGCGCAGCCCGTCGGTGCGCAGGGCGGGGGCCAGATGGCGGGTCTCCAGAGCGGAGAGCCTGCGCGGCGCGGGCAGGGTGGCCCGGGCGGTGCGGGCCGTCAGGCGCAGGGTGTCTCCGGCCCGGAAGCCGGCCCAGGCGAGCGCCGCCTGACCACGGGAGACCAGCGGGGTCAGCGGCAGGACGAACGGTTGCGCGCGGACCAGGTGGGGTGCCGTGCGCTCCATCAGCACACCCCGCTCGACCGCGCTCTCATGGGCGACGTCGAGCTGCCCGGAAGCGAGATAGCGCAGCCCGCCGTGGATGAGCTTGCTGCTCCAGCGGGAGGTGCCGAAGGCCAGGTCGTGGGCGTCGACGGCGGCGACGCTGAGGCCGCGCGCCGCGGCGTCCAGGGCGGCTCCGGCACCGGTGGCGCCGAGCCCGACGACGAGGACGTCCACGGTGGGGCCGCCGACGGTCTCGGCCAGTTCGCGCGACCGCCGGCCGGCGGACAGGGACGATCCGGGGGCGGCAGGGCTGGGGCTCATGGCGTCAGGGTCCTCTCCAGGATGGAGCGCAGCTCCGTGAGGAAGGCCGCGGAGGACAGCTCGGCGTCGTCCTCGTCGGTCATGGTCCGCAGGGACAGGGTGAACGATTGGGCGATCAGCAGCAGGGAGCGGGCCTGACGCTCGGGATGGCCGACGCGGACCGACCCGTCGGCGTGCCCCTGCTTCAGGCCGTCGGCCAGCAGTTCCAGCAGCGCGATCTGGCTGGCTCCGCGACGGTCCAGCACATAGGGCAGGAGCAGCTCGGGATCGACGTCGACGATCTTGCGGAAGAGGGGATGGGCGCGGAAGGACTCCACTCCGGCCACCAGTCCCTCCACCAGCAGGCTGCGCGCGTCCGCCTCCGCTCTTTGCTCGGGTATCGCCCGCGTGGCCACGTCGACCCACTCACGGGTCATCAGGTCTCCGACCAGTGAGCGCACATCGGGCCAACGCCGGTACAGCGTCATCCGGGAGACGCCCGCGCGGCGGGCCACGTCGGTGAGTGTCGTGCGGCGGACCCCGACGGCCAGTACGCAGTCCCGCACCGCGTCGAGCACCGCATCACTGTCCGAGCTGTTGTGACGAATAGGCGTCATGTGTCACAGTGTAACGCCTCGATGCCCCGCAGGGGGCCCGAGGACGGAACAGCTCGAACGGAATCGCTCGAATCGACCGGTGAGGACGACAGTCATGGACATGCTGTGGAGCGGCTGGGGCGACCCGGCCAGGGCGACGCCGCTGCCCGACACGGTGATCGGGCTGTTGCGCGATCTGCTCGGCGTCAAGCCCCGCAGCGCCGAGCCGGTCGGCCTGGCGGACATCGCCGTCCCAAAGGGGCAGTTGGAGCCCGCGGTGCATCAGGCGCTCGTGGCGGCCGTGGGCGGCGAGGAGTACGTACGTACCGACGCGGAGACCCGCATCCGGCACACCCGCGGCAAGTCCACCCCCGATCTGCTCCGCATCCGGCAGGGCGACGTCGAGGACACCCCGGCGGCGGTGCTGCTCCCGGCCGGCCACGACGAGGTCCTCGCAGTGCTGCGCGCATGTGCCGAACACGGCCTGGCGCTCGTCCCGTTCGGCGGCGGCACCTCCGTCGTCGGCGGACTCGCCCCCGGCCGGCGGGGCATCTTCGTAGCCCTGGACCTGCGGCGCATGGACGGCCTGCTCGCCCTCGACCCGGTCTCCCGCACCGCCACCCTGCAACCGGGTCTGCGCGCCCCGCAGGCCGAGGCGCTGCTCGCCGAACACGGCTTCACCCTCGGCCACTTCCCGCAGTCCTACGAGTGGGCCACCATCGGCGGTTTCGCCGCCACCCGCTCCAGCGGCCAGGCCTCGGCAGGCTACGGCCGCTTCGACGAGATGGTCCTCGGCCTCACCCTGGCCACCCCCGAAGGCACCATCGACACGGGCCGCGCACCGCGCTCCGCGGCCGGACCCGACCTGCGCCAGCTCGTCCTCGGCTCGGAGGGCGCGTTCGGCGTGATCACGTCCGTGACGGTCCGCATCCGACCGGTCCCGCAAACCCGCGTCTACGAGGGCTGGCGCTTCCCCTCCTTCGAGGAGGGCGCCGCCGCACTGCGCCACCTCGCCCAGGACGGGCCGCGCCCGACGGTGCTGCGCCTGTCCGACGAGACCGAGACCCTCATCGGCCTGGCCCAGCCGGACGCGATCGGCTCCTCCGACGCCCAGGCGGCCGCCGGATGCACGGCGATCGCCGGCTACGAAGGCACGGAGGACGACGTCGCGTACCGCCGCGGGCGCGCCGCCGCCGTGCTGCGCGAGTGCGGCGGCACACCGCTCGGCGGGGAGCCCGGCGAGCGCTGGGCGCACGGCCGCTACTCGGCCCCCTATCTGCGCGACGCCCTGCTCGACGCGGGTGCCTTCGCCGAGACGCTCGAGACGGCGACCTTCTGGTCCCGTATCCCCGAGCTGTACTCGGCCGTACGCGACGCGCTCACCACCACACTCGCCGAGGCCGGTACGCCGCCCCTGGTCATGTGCCACATCTCGCACGTCTACGAGAACGGCGCCTCGCTGTACTTCACCGTCGTCTCCGCCCAGGGCGAGGACCCCCTCGCGCACTGGACCCGGGCCAAGCACGCCGCCAACGAGGCGATCCTCGCCGCCGGCGGCACCATCACCCACCACCACGGCGTGGGCACCGACCACCGGGACTGGTACGTCCGTGAGGCAGGCGCGCTGGCCGTCGAGGCCCTGCGCGCCGTGAAGCGGCGACTGGACCCGGCCGGACTCCTCAACCCCGGGGTCCTGCTGCCCCTCGACGACTGACCGCCACCCCCTGTCCGGCAGCACCGACCCGTCCGCCCTCGGAGGCACACCGATGCGACAGTTCACCGCCGTCGTCAACCCCACCGCGGGCGGATCCACCTCGGCCGCCGCACTGCTCGCCGTGGCCGGGCCGCTGCGGGAGGCGGGTGCCGAGCTGCAGACCGAGTACAGCCGCAGCCTGGCCCACGCCCAGGAACTCGCCCGGCGGGCGGGCAGCCGGGGCCGGGTGGTGCTCGCCGTCGGCGGGGACGGCATGGCCGGCGGCATCGGCGGCGCCCTCAGCGGCACCGGAGCCGTACTCGGCCTGGTCCCGGCCGGCCGCGGCAACGACTTCGCCCGCGCCCTCGAACTCCCCACGGAACCCGCTGAGCTGGCCGAAGTCCTGCTCCACAACGAACCGCGCGCCGTGGACACCATCGAGGTCGAATCCGCCGCCCACGACCGCACCGTCGTCCTCGGCAGTGTGTACGCGGGCGTCGACGCCCTCGCCAACCGCCACGCCAACCACGCCAAACTCCTGCGGGGCGCGGCCTCCTACTACGCCGGCGGCCTCCGGGCCGTCACCACCTGGCGGCCGGCCCACTACCGGGTCACCGTCGACGGCGAGGAGCACCACCACACCGGCTACACCGTGGTGGCCGCCAACTCCGGCTACTACGGCTCCGGCCGCCTCATCGCCCCCGACGCCCGGGTGGACGACGGCCTCCTGGACGTGGTGATGATCAGCGAGGCACCCCGGCGGCTCTTCTTCGCGATGATGAACGAACTCAAGACGGGCGCCCACGTGAACCGGCCGCAGGTGCGCATCCTGCGCGGCAGGGAGATCACCATCTCCGCCGACCGCGATGTGCCGTTCGGCGCCGACGGCGAGGTCGAGGCCGTTGTGCCCGTCACGGCCAGAGTGCTGCCGGGAGCGCTGCGGGTGCTGTGCTGAGCGGTCCCGGGGCGATCCCATGCCGCCTCGCGAGGCAGTACCGGCCCTGAACCAGTGCCGCATCAGTCAACGTTCGCCCTGTTGAGGAACCAAGCCAACACGGCCACGCCGATGGGTAACGCAACAAGGTAGCCGACGAGGATGCCGACGCCCGGATCAGCGAGCGCAGGAAAGGCCCAGTTCACTGCCGCGGCCACGAGCAGTCTCACCGTTGCCAGCACAAGGAGAGCGGCGACAACAGCAAGCCGACGCGGCGGGTCCGCCCCGCGGTACAACTCAGCCGCAGGTCCGATCGCGATCAGGCCCGTCACGAGGCCGACGAGACTGGTGTCGGGCAGCCACCCGAACGGCCACCCCGCCAGAGCGACCAACCCGGAGAAAGCAAGGCCGACCAGTTCCAGCTCCACGGTGGACACTACCGGGTCCCACGAGCGGCGTCGGATCGAGCCGCTCCCACCGTCCTTTTCATCGGCCACGTCGTCAGAGTAGCCATCGACAGGGCGAACGTTGCCTGATGCGGCACTAGGGTGCGGGATGTGCCCACCTTGCTGATCGTGCATCACACGCCCTCGCCCAACTGCCAGATGATGCTGGAGGCCGTCCTCTCCGGCGCCACCGCGCCCGAGATCGAGGGCGTCGAGGTCGTGCGGCGGGCGGCGCTCGCGGCCACGGCGTCCGACGTGCTGGCGGCCGACGCCTTTGTGCTCGGCACCCCGGCCAACATCGGCTACATGTCCGGGGCGCTCAAGCATTTCTTCGACCAGATCTACTACCCGTGCCTGGATGCCACGCAGGGCAGGCCCTTCAGCTATTACGTGCACGGCGGGAGCGACGTCACCGGTGCGGTGCGCGGGATCGAGGCGATCACGACCGGCCTTGGCTGGCGCCGCACCGCGAAACCCGTCACCGTCACCGGCGAGCCCACCAAATCAGACGTCGAGGCCTGCTGGGAGCTGGGCGCGACGCTCGCCGCGGGACTGCTCTGAGACGCAGGTCACATTCTGGCGTGTCACAACCCGCCGGGCCGTGCCGTCGAAGAGGTGTAACCACCGACAACGGCACAGGAGCACACCATGGAAGCTCGTCTCAACCTCTTCGAGAACCCGGTCGCGGCCAAGCTCTTCCGGCACCTCAACGCGGCGGGCAGGATCGTCTCGGAGTCGCCGCTGCCGCTCGCGACGCAGGAGCTGGTGAAGCTCCGCGCCAGTCAGATCAACGGCTGCGGCATGTGCACCGACATGCACGTCAAGGACGCCCTGGCCGCGGGGGAGGATCCCCAGCGTCTCCATCTCGTGGCGGCCTGGCGGGAGGCCAAGGTGTTCACCGACGCCGAGCGCGCTGCCCTGGAGCTGGCCGAGCAGGGCACCCGCATCGCGGATGCGGCCGGCGGGGTCACGGACGAGGCCTGGGCGAACGCGGCCAAGTACTTCGACGAGGACCAGCTCGCCGCCCTGGTCGCCACCATCGCCGTGATCAACATGTACAACCGCTTCAACGTCATCGTCCAGCAGCCCGCCGGCGACTACCAGCCGGGCATGTTCGGATGACGCCGAGCAGCTGACGCGGCCGGCAACGGCGGACGGCCCGGGCGCTCCCGCCCGGGCCGTCGTTGTGCGCCGCACTGTGCGGAGGCGGATTTCGCGTACCTTATGCTCCTCGCCATGAACGACGGGGACACCGGCAGACGGGTCGTCGACGGCCGCTTCGAGCTGGAGTCCCGGCTCGGTGGCGGCGGGATGGGCACGGTGTGGCGCGCCCGCGATCTGCTGCTGCACCGCAGCGTGGCCGTCAAGGAGGTCCGGCCCGCCGACCCGGACCTCGCCGAGTACGACCCGGACTCCGCGCGGATGCTGCGCGAACGGGTCCTGCGCGAGGGCCGTGCGCTGGCCCGGGTGCAGCACCCGAACGTCGTGACGATCCATCACATCGTCGACGGCGGCGAGGGCACCTACCCGTGGATCGTCATGGAACTGGTCGAGGGCGGTTCCCTCGCCGACCGGCTGGCCCGCGCACCGATGACGCCCGCCGAAGCGGCCCGCCTGGGCCGCGACGTGCTCGACGCCCTGCGCGCCGCGCATGGCGCGGGCGTCCAGCACCGCGACGTGAAGCCCGCCAACGTGCTGCTGCGCACCGACGGCAGGCCCGTCCTCACAGACTTCGGGATCGCCGCGATCCGTGACTCCACCGCGCTGACCGCCACCGGATCGATCATCGGCACCGCCGACTACATGGCCCCGGAGCGGGTGACGGGCGGCGAGGGCGGGCCCGCGGCGGACCTGTGGTCGCTCGCGATGATGCTGTACGTCGCCGTCGAGGGCCACCATCCGCTGCGGCGCGGAACGACCCTGGCCACGCTGGCCGCCGTACTGCACGAGGAAGTGCCACCGCCGAAGCAGGCCGGGGCGCTGGCTCCCGTGCTCGCCGCGGTGCTGGTCCGCGACGCCGGGGCGCGGCCGGAGGCGGAGGCGGTCGAGCACATGCTGGCCGCCGCGGAGGAGACCGAACACGGGCTTACGGCCACCTCGTACCCCCTGGCGCCCCCGCACAACGCCGTCCCGCCGCCGGTGCCGACCCCCTCCGAGACCGTCGTGCCCCGCCCCGACAGCCGGGGCCGGATGCGCCGGGCCGCGCTCGCGTCCGTCGCGGCCGGAGCCGTGCTGGTGGGAGGGATCACCTGGACGGCGTGGCCGGACGGCGGCAACAAGGCGTCGGCGTCCCCGACGACCGGCGGCCGGCACACCGCCTCCGCCACGACACCGGCGGACACACCGCTGCCCAGTCCCACGACGAAGCTCGCCACCGGCATGCTCACCCCCGACGGCATCCGCAAGGCGCTCAGGGCCATCGAGGACAAGACCGGCCGGGACACCTTCGGCGATCTCGCGGTCTACCCCGAGTACGTGTCGGTCAAGGCCATGGTCCCCGGCAGCCGGACCCGCTACGACAGCTACACCTACCGGCCCGGCAAGGGTGTGGAGAAGGGCACCGTCCCCGGCACCCTGATGGGCAAGCTCCCGGTCAGCCTGAAGAACTACCGCTGGGACAAGCTGCCCGCTCTCCTCACTCTCGCCGAGCAGAAGCTGGGCGTCGGCAAGCCGGCGAGCCCCTATCTGCTCCTGCAGCCGCCGAGCGAGTTCAACGATGACCCCGAGGCCTTCGAGGTCTGCCTCGCCGACGAGTACGCCACCGGCTATGTGCTGGCCAGCCCCCAGGGAAAGGTGCTCAAGGTGGTCCCGGCCGACGGGTGAACCGTGCGGCCGTATGCAGCAGCCGGAAGAGCCTCCCCACGGGCACGGGGACAGGCTTGGCCTGCAACTACGGCCCGCCCCGGGAGACCTGATGCCCCTTCGCTCCACTCCGGCCCGTCCCGTCCCGCTCCGGACCCGGCTGCGGGCGACCGGTGTCGCAGCGGTCTGCCTGGCAGCGCTCTGCCAGACCCCCGCGAGCACCGCCGCCGCTCCCGCAGCACGCGGCGGCGAGCTGCAGAACCAGCTGGAACAGCTGGTCCGCGCCCCCGGCGGACCCCCCGGCGCCATCGCCGTGCTGCGCACGGACGGGCGCACCCAGGTCGTACGGGCGGGCGTCGCTGACCTCGCCACCGGCCGTCGCCCGAGCCAGTACGACCACATGCGCATCGCCAGCACCGCGAAGGCCTTCAGCGGAGCCGTGGCCCTGTCCCTGGTCGACCGGCACACCCTGCGCCTGGACGAGACCATCGGCGAACGGCTGCCACAACTGCCCAAGGCCTGGCACCGCGTCACGCTCCGGCAACTGCTCAACCACACCAGCGGACTGCCGGACTTCAGCGCGGCCCCCGAGTTCCGCAGCATCCTCGCCGCCGACCCGCACCACCACTTCGACTCCCGGCGCCTGCTCGACTTCGTCGCCGACCAGCCCCTCAACTTCCGCCCGGGCAGCCAGTACCGCTACTCCAACTCCGACAACATCGCCGTCGCCCTGATGGCGGAGGCGGCGACCGGAGCCCGGTACGAGCTGCTGCTCCGGAAGCTGGTCTACCGGCCGCTGGGCCTGCACGACACGACCCTTCCCCAGGGCTACCTGATGTTCGAGCCCTATCTGCACGGCTACGACGTGACCCCACCGCCCCCGCAGGACGTCAGCGAGCTCCTCGGCGCGTCCGGCTCCTGGGCCTCGGGCGGCATCGTCTCCACGCCCGCTGACATGACCCGCTTCATCCGCGGCTACGCGGGCGGCGCCCTCTACGGCAAGAACGTGGTGCGCGAGCAACGGCGCTGGATCGCCGGCGCCTCCGAACCCGCGGGCCCCGGCCGGAACACGGCGGGCCTCGCCATCTTCCGCTACGCGACCCGCTGCGGCGTCGTCCTCGGGCACACCGGCAACTTCCCCGGCTACACCCAGCTCATCGCCGCCACCCCCGACGGCCGCCGCTCCTTGACCTTCTCCGTCACCACGCAGATCAACAAGTCCCAGACCCCGGCGCTGCTCAGCCGACTGCGCGCCGTCCAGGAGAACTTCGTCTGCGCGCTGCTGGCACGTTCCCAGCACTGACCCGCTCTCGTCGGCCGCCGCCAAGACGGGGGAAGATGGGGCGGCAAGCGTTTTGGTCAACCGATGTGGAGGAGCGGGCACATGCAGCACGAGCGAGCGGGCAGCCCGGCACGCCCCGAGGACCTCGTCGACGTCGCCCGGCTGGTCACCGCGTACTACGCGCTGCACCCGGACCCGGCCGACCCGGGGCAGCGAGTGGCGTTCGGCACGTCAGGACACCGCGGATCGTCCCTGGCGACCGCGTTCAACGACGACCACATCGCCGCCACCAGCCAGGCGATCTGCGAGTACCGCGCCGAGCAGGGCACCGACGGCCCGCTCTTCCTCGGCGCCGACACCCACGCCCTGTCCGAGCCGGCCCGGGTCACCGCCCTCGAGGTGTTCGCGGCCAACGAGGTGACCGTGCTCATCGACAGCGCGGACGGCTACACGCCCACCCCCGCGGTCTCGCACGCCATCCTCACCCACAACCGCGGCCGCACCTCCGGCCTCGCCGACGGCGTGGTCGTCACCCCCTCGCACAACCCGCCCGCCGATGGCGGCTTCAAGTACAACCCGCCCAGCGGCGGGCCCGCGGGCTCCGAGGCGACCTCCTGGATCCAGGACCGGGCCAACGAGATCATCGCGGCCGGGCTGAAGGACGTACGGCGCATCCCGTACACCCGGGCGCTCGCCGCCGAGACCACCCGCCGCCACGACTTCCTCGGCGCCTACGTCGCCGACCTGCCGCACGTGCTCGACCTGGACGCCGTGCGCGCCGCGGGCGTGCGCATCGGCGCCGACCCGCTCGGCGGCGCCTCGGTCGCCTACTGGGGCCGGATCGCCGAACAGCACCGTCTCGACCTGACCGTGGTCAACCCCCTCGCCGACCCCACCTGGCGCTTCATGACGCTGGACTGGGACGGCAAGATCCGTATGGACTGCTCCTCGCCGTACGCGATGGCCTCGCTCATCGAACAGCGCGACCGCTTCCAGGTCGCCACGGGCAACGACGCGGACGCCGACCGGCACGGCATCGTCACCCCCGACGCCGGCCTGATGAACCCCAACCACTACCTGGCCACGGCCATCTCCTACCTCTACGCCCACCGCAAGGAGTGGCCGGCCGACGCGGGCATCGGCAAGACCCTGGTGTCCTCCGGCATGATCGACCGGGTCGCCGCGGACCTGGGACGCCGCCTGGTCGAGGTGCCGGTCGGGTTCAAGTGGTTCGTGGACGGCCTGGTCGGCGGCTCGATCGGCTTCGGCGGGGAGGAGTCGGCCGGGGCGTCCTTCCTGCGCCGGGACGGCTCGGTGTGGACCACCGACAAGGACGGCATCATCCTGGCGCTGCTCGCCTCCGAGATCATCGCGGTCACCGGCAAGAGCCCCTCGGAGCACTACGCCGCCCTCACCGCCCGCTTCGGCGAGCCCGCCTACGCACGCATCGACGCACCCGCGACCCGAGAGGAGAAGGCACTGCTCGCCAAGCTCTCACCCGCGCAGGTCACCGCGGACACCCTGGCCGGGGAGGCGGTCACCGGGGTGCTCACCGAGGCCCCGGGCAACGGCGCCGCCATCGGCGGCATCAAGGTGTCCACCGAGAACGCCTGGTTCGCTGCCCGCCCCTCGGGCACCGAGGACGTGTACAAGATCTACGCCGAGTCGTTCCGCGGCCCCGACCATCTGCGCCAGGTGCAGGAGGAGGCCAAGGACGTGGTCATGGCGGCCCTCGGCGGCTGACCCGGACGCCACGGCCAGGAGTGCCGGAACGTGGCAGGGCGGGTCGGCGAAGCGACACGGCGGACGTCGACGGCCGCCGTGTCGCGAACATCCCGTTAAACGCATAATCTGGGGTTTTGCCCCGAAGGGGCCACGCCCACGGTCCCGCCGGAGTGATCAATGTCCCTCGAGCGTCCGACAGAGGACGGTGACGAACTGCTTGCCCGACTCGGGTCGCTGACCGCCCAGGCACGCGAACTCGCGGAGCTGCAGCGCTCCCGCGTGGAGCTGGCCCTTGCCCTCCAGCGCGGCATGCTGCCCCGCGACTTGCCCGCCGGCTGCCGCTACCACCTGGCCGTCCGCTACGCACCGGCCTGCCAGGGCCTCAACGTGGGCGGCGACTGGTACGACGCCTTCACTATGCCCGACGGACGCATCGGACTGTCCATCGGTGACGTCCAGGGCCACAACACCGAGGCTGCCGCCTTCATGGGGCAGGTCCGGGTCGGCCTGCGCGCGCTCGCCTCCGTCACCGGCGAGCCCGGCGAACTCCTCACCCGCACCAACGACCTGCTTCTGTCCCTGGGCACCGACCTCTTCGCCACCTGCACGTTCATACGGCTCGACCCGGCCACCGGCCTCATGGAGAGCGCACGCGCCGGACACATCCCGCACATCTGGGCCACGGCCGACGGACAGTGCGGCATCGCCGAGGACGAGGGCGGACCACCCCTGGGCATCGCGGCGGGCATGCGCTACCCGGTGACCCGCCACCGGCTCACCACCGGCGGTGTGCTGGTCCTGCTCACGGACGGCGTGGTGGAAGGGCCCTCGCTGAGCGTCGACGAGGGCCTCGCCCGGGTGGTGCAGCTCGCGGGCAGCGCCGCAGTGGCCGGCATGGAGGCCGACGTCCTCGCCGCGGGCGTGATGAAGATCGCCGAGCGGGTCGGCCACGAGGACGACGCGGCCGTACTCGTCGTCACCCACGACGGTCCCGGCATTCAGCCATAGGGCCCGACCCGGTGCCTTTCGCCTCGCCGTGCGGGCGGCACCGGTGTCTGATGTCAGCTGTGCTGGGTATCCCCGATCTGCGCCGACCGGCTGTCCGCGCCCTCCAGACACTGGCGGTCGCCGCCTGCTACTTCGCCGCCGGGCGACTGGGACTTCTGCGGCAGCTGGTCGTGGAGGGCGCCGTCGTCACACCCATCTGGCCGCCCACCGGCGTCGCGATGGCCTGTCTGCTGCTCTTCGGCCTGCGCATCTGGCCCGGCATCGCGCTCGGCGCGCTCCTCGTGGTCATCTCCATCAGCTCGGTCCAGCCCGCCGTGACCGGCACCCTCGTGGGCAACACAGCCGCCCCCGTCTGCGCTTACTACCTGCTGCGCAAGGTCGGCTTCCGCACCGACCTCGCCCGGTTGCGGGACGGCTTCGCGCTGGTGTTCCTGGCCGCGCTCACCGCCACGCTGGTCAGCGCGACCGCCGGCGCCGGGCTGCTCGTCCTGACCGGCAAACTCGCCACGGACGGCTTCTGGCTGGTCTGGTCGGCGTGGTGGGCCGGCGATGCCATGGGCGTCCTGATCGTCACCCCGGTCTTGCTGGTGCTGTACGGCGCGCCCCGCCGTCGTTGCGCGCAGCGCTGGAAGGAGGCCGTGGCCCTGACCCTCCTCAGCTGCGTCCTCGTCCCCTTCGCCATGCACAGCTCCGTGGGCCTGCTCTTCCTGGTCTACCCACTCCTGATCTGGGCGGCCCTGCGCTTCCAGCTCGCGGGCAGCATGCTGTGCGCCCTCTTCGCCTCCGTGCTGGCCACCGTCGCGGCGACGGACCGGGCCGGGCCCTTCGCCCGGCTGACCGGCGTCGAAGTGATGATCAAACTGCAGGCCTTCAACGGCGCGATGGCGCTGACCGCCCTGCTCCTGTCAGCCGTGATCACCGAGCAGCTGAACACCAGGCGGTCGGTGGAACAGGCCTGCCAGGAACTGGTCGAGGTCCTGGAACACCTCACCGCGGGGGAGAACCCGCAGAGCCTGCCGCCCATGGAGCTGGACGACCGGCACTGACCTCAGTTCCACAGCGGATACGTCACCGTCGGCGTGAAGGTGTCCGGCCTGCCGGCGGGGTATTCGAGGGTCATCCGGCTGTAGTGCCGCAGATGCGGGTGCTTCTTCCAGGGCTGCGCCCGGTCGAGCCGGACGACGACCGGGTAGGAGTGGAACTTGCCCGCCGCGCAGTACGGCTTGCAGTCGTTGACGATGTTGACGCCCTCGGCCGTTGCCGAGCCCGCGCCCCACTTGGACCAGTGCAGCGCGGCCAGGCGGCTGTTGCCGTCACCGCAGGCGAGGATGAAGTCGGTGGGGCGCACTTCGGGGTGGAAGAGACAGTCGACGAGCACGGGCACCCTGGCCTGCTGCCGTGCGCTCTGCGAGGCCGGCGGGGACGCAGGCCGCGCTTCGGAGGGCGCGCTTGCGGCTGCCGCGAGCGAGGCCGCGAAACAGAGCGTGACCGCCGTACTCAGTGTGTGCCTGCGCATGTCCGCTCCCCGCTGCCGTCTCCTACCGCTGTGACGCTGTGACGCCAGGACTCGTTCCGACGCTACGACTGCGGGCAGGAATACACCACTCGGATGGACCAACGACAGGGCTCGCGATGCGTCACTCCCGATGGCTGAGGGCGAACGTGGTGAGGACAGCCGCGTGGTCCGAGGGCCAGTCGTTGCCCGCGACGTCCGGCCACGTGCGTGGGACGCCGGTGACGACGGTGCGGGAGTCGACGACTGCCAGGCCGTGGCCGTTGTGGAGGACGTAGTCGATGCGGTCCTGCGGTTCGAGGCGGGTGCTGTCGTCCTCGTTGCGGCTGTGGACCGGCGACCAGGTGTGGCCCGGTGCGCGGACCGGATCGGGATGGGCCTCTCGGTAGGAGTCGCGCAGCCCGGCCTCCTCGGCCGCCCTCGTCACCGGCCAGGCCACGTCGGGCCAGTCCAGATGGGAGGGGCAGTTGAAATCACCGGTCAGGATCACGGGAGTCGTCTCGTCCGCCGACTCCGCGATCCGGCGCAGGGTCTCCCGCATCTGGGCCAGCCGTACGTCTTCGTGGGCGATCAGCTCGGCCGGCCCCAGCCCGTCGAAGGCCGCTTCGTACGGGCCGTACGGTGTGTAGTGCAGATGCGCCGTCCACACGTCCACCTCATGGGCGCGGCCGATGCGGATGCGGGCGCCGGCCGCCCCGTAGAAGCCGACGTCGGGGTCGCCGAGGGGGGCCGTGATGGGGTGGCGGCTGATGATGCCGAGGTTCTCACCGGCCTGGTGGTGGTGCCAGCCCAGCGCCTCGGCGAGTTCCCGGGCCGCCGTACCGGCCGTCTCCTGCAGTCCCACCACATCGGCCTCGGTGTCCAGGATGACCTTGAGCTGTTTGGCGCGGTGGTCGTCGACCTTCGCACCGCCGAGCCAGAGGTTCCAGCTCAGCACCCGCAGCCGGGGGGCCACCAGGGCACGCAGCCGGTCCGGGGTCACCTCCTCCAGGCTGGTCACGACCGTCCGCCCGGGAGCCGCGTCGATCGGTGCCAGCGACGGCACCGCCACCACCGTGCACCCGGCGGCCTCCGCGGAGCTGACCCCCGTCGGGGTGTCCTCGACGGCCACACAGCGCGCCGGGTCGACGCCGAGGGCACGGCAGGCCGCGAGGTAGGGGTCGGGGGCGGGCTTGGTGTGTTCGGTGTCGTCCGCGGTCACGGAGACATGGAAGCGGTCGGCGCCGAGGACGGCCAGGACGCTGTCGGCCACCGCGCGGGGCGAGGCCGTGACCAGGGCCGTGGGCACGCCCTCGCGGGCGAGGGCGTCGAGGAGGCCGAGCGCGCCGGGACGCGGCACGATGCCGGTGCGCACGCGGTCGGCGAACTCGGAGTGCAGCCGGTCGGCGAGATCCGGTGTCCCGGTGAGTGCGCACAGCCAGGCGGCGGTGTGCTCGACCGGCCTGCCGAGCACCTCCGGCTGGTCGGCCTCGGTCAGCGGCCGGCCGAGGCCGGTGGCCACGTACTGCACCGCCTCCCACCACAGCCGCTCGGTGTCGACGAGCGTGCCGTCCATGTCGAACAGGACGGCCTGGAGCGGAGGTTGGGTCACGGTCTCTTCTTTCATGTGGGGGGATGTCCCGGATGTCCTACGGGGCAATGTCCGGCGTCTCACGCCGCCCGCTCGGCGACCAGCACCGGGCGCTCGGGCAGCGAGACCCGTACGGTCGCCCCCGCTCCCAGCGCGGCGGCCTCTTGGGTGGGCAGGTCGGCCTTGACCTCGGTGCCGTCGGCCATGCGTACGGTGATGCGGGTGGCGGCGCCGAGGAACGCGGTGGCGATCACCCGGGCGTCACCGGTGGCGTCCGCGGTGACGTGCACGGCCTCGGGCCGCACCAGCACGTCCACCTCCGTCGCCGCGGGAAGGGTGCCCTCCGCGGGCAGCCGCAGGCCCAGGACGTCCACGGTCGTCCCGGACAGGTGCCCGGGAATCCGGCTCATCGTGCCGACGAACTCGGCGACGAAGGCGGTGGCCGGACGCCCGTACAACTCGGCCGGTTCCGCGCACTGTTCGAGCCGTCCGGCCCGCATCACGGCGACCCGGTCGGCCACGGACAGGGCCTCCTCCTGGTCGTGCGTCACGAACAGGGTGGTGATGCCGAGCTCCTGCTGGAGGCGCCGGATCTCCTCGCGCAGCGTCAGCCGCACCTTGGCGTCCAGCGCGGACAGCGGCTCGTCGAGCAGCAGCACCCGGGGGCGCAGCGCGAGGGCGCGGGCCAGCGCGATGCGCTGCTGCTGGCCGCCGGAGAGCTGGTGCGGAAACCGGTCGCCCTTGTCGGCGAGACCTACCAGCTCCAGCAACTCGGCGGCACGGGAGCGGCGTTCAGCCGTACGCACCTTGCGCATCCGCAGCCCGAAGGCCACGTTGTCGAGCGCGCTGAGATGGGGGAAGAGGCTGTACGACTGGAAGACCATCCCGGCGTCCCGGCGGTGGGCCGGCACATGGGTGACGTCCTCGCCGTCGACCAGTACCTCACCGGAGTCGGGGTGTTCGAACCCGGCGAGCATGCGCAGCGCGGTGGTCTTGCCGCAGCCGGACGGGCCCAGCAGCGCCAGGAACTCTCCCGGCTGCACGGTCAGGTCGAGCCCGTCCAGGGCGACGGTCGTCCCGAACTCGCGGCGCAGCCCACGGAATTCGACCGTGGCGGCCTTTTCGACGGCTGTCTTCTCAAGCGTGGTGGCGGTCATGGTTCAACCCCGGGAGGAAGAGGTACGGGTCCGCCCGCCGACACCGGCGAGCGCGAGCAGCAGGGCCCAGGTGACGAGCAGGCTGAGCACGGAGACGGCAACGGACAGCTGGGCCTGCGAGCCGCCGACGCTGTAGATCCACACGGCGAAGGGCTGGAAGCCGAGCAGCTGGGCCACGGTGAACTCGCCGAGCACCAGCGCGAGCGTGAGGAAGGAGGCGTTGAGCAAGGCCCCGCGCAGGTTGGGCAGCACGGTCCGCACGAGGGCCTGCGGCCAGTTCGCGCCGCAGCTGCGGGCGGCCTCGACGAGGGTGCGCACATCGATGGCGCGCAACCCGGAATCCAGCGCCCGGTACACGAACGGCAAGGCCATCACGACGTATGCGAGGACGAGCACGAACGGGAAACCGGGGTTCTGCACGGCCACGAAGGTCTTGAACAGCGGGGTGCGCGAGAGGTATTCGGGACCCCACTTCAGCACCGTGGCGATACCGGCGACGAACGCGATCGGCGGCACGACCAGCGGTAGCGAACACACCACTTCGACGACCGGCCGCAGCCGGGGCGCGGCCAGCCTGAGCGCGACCATGGCCGGGACCATGAGCAGCAGGACGATCGCGATGGTGGCACCCGCCAGTTCCAGCGAGAGCAGCAGGCTGGAGGTGAAGCCGTCGGTGGAGACGATCTGGCTGTAGGCGTCGAAGGTGACGCCCTGGCCCGGCACATCGACCGTGAAGATCACGGACGCGGCGAGCGGGACGAGGAAGTACAGGGCGGCGAGGCCGAGGATGACCCACCGCCACGGGTTCAGGCGTCGAGCCATCGCGCGCTCCGTCGTTGCAGGGGCAGGTACACGGCCATGACGAGCCCTGCGACCAGGACCATGTCGAGGCTGAGGGCGAGGGCCACGTTCTCCTGGCCGACGAGTACGTTGCCGGAGATGGCGTCGGCGATCTGCAGGGTGACCAGCGGGACCGAACTGCCCACCATGGCCGCTGCGGTGGCGTACGCGGCGAACGCGCTGCCGAAGAGCAGCACGAACCCGCCGAGCAGCGACGGCAGCAGCACGGGCAGGGCGACGTGCCGCCAGTACTGCACGGCGGTGGCGCCGTTGTTCTGTGCCGCCTCCCGCCACTGGGAGCGCAGGCCCTCCAGGGCGGGGGTGATGGTGAGGACCATCAACGGGATCAGGAAGTACAGGTAGACGATCACCAGGCCCCAGAAGCTGTAGAGGTCCCAGCCTCTGTCCGCGAGGTGCAGGTGTTTGGTCAGCACACCCGCGTTGCCCAGGGTGGCGACGAACGCGAAGGCCAGCGGGACACCGCCGAAGTTGGCGAGCACCCCGGACGCGGTGAGCACGGCCTCGCGCAGCGCTCGGAACCGCGAGGTCACCACGACCTGCGCGAGCGGCAGCCCGAGGACGGTTCCGATGGCGGCCGAGACGGCGGACAGCTTGACGCTGCCGAGCAGGGCCGTCAGATAGGCGCCCTGCAGAGAGGCCGTGAGGTTCTCGGTGCTGTACGAACTGACGCCCGTGGCCTGGTCCTTGACGCTGAACGCGCCGTTCAGCATGGCGATCGCGGGCACCCCGAAGGCGACCGCGACGAACACGAGCAGCGGGACGACGGCGAGCCAGCCGGGGACCCGGCGCCGCCGCTTCACCGAAGCGACCGGCGGCGCCACGTCCACGCCCGTGAGGGTGGCCGTCATCCGGAGACGGCCTTCGCCCAGCCCTGCGCGATGACCGTCTTGGCCTTGCTCTGCTGGGCCTCGGTCGGGAAGGAGGGCGTACCGGAGACATCGGGCAGCTTGGCCGCGGCCGTCTTGTCGAGCGTGCCGGCCTTCTCCATGGCCGTCATCAGCGCCGGACGGGCATAGCCCTTGAGCCACAGGTTCTGGCCCTCGGTGCTGTACAGGTACTCCTGCCACAGGCGGGCGGCCGCCGGGTGGGGGGCGTCCTTGTTGATGGCCTGCGAGTAGTACTGGGAGAACTGGCCGTCGGACGGGACGGACACCTTCCAGTTGACGCCCTTGGACTTGAACTCGTCCGCGTAACCGGCGTTGAGGTAGTCCCAGTCGATGCTGATCGGCGTCTCGCCCTTCTCGACGGTCGCCGGGGTCGATTCGACGGGCGTGTAGTTGCCGTTCTTCTTCAGCTTGGCGAAGAAGTCCAGGCCGGGCTGGATGTTGTCGAACGAGCCGCCGTTCGCGAGCGCGGCCGCGTACACGCCACCGAAGGCCGAACCCGACTTGGTGGGGTTGCCGTTGAGCGCGACCTGCCCCTTGTACTGCGGCTTCAGCAGGTCCTTGAAGGTGGTCGGACAGGTCTTGACGCGCTTGGCGTCGCAGCCGATGGAGATGTAGCCGCCGTAGTCGTTGTACCAGCGGGCCTGCGGGTCCTTCTGCCCGGCGGGCAGGTCGGCGTACGAGGCCACCTTGTACGGCGCGAGCAGGCCCTGCTGGGCGGCGCTGAGGGCGAAGGAGCTGCCGAGGTCGAGGACGTCCGGGGCACGGTCCTGGCCCTTGCGGGAGGTGACGGCGTTGATCTCGTCCTGGCTGGTGCCGTCCGGGTTCTCCACCTCGACCTTGATGCCGTACTTCTTCTTGAAGCCGTCGATCAGGGCGCCGTAGTTGGCCCAGTCGCGGGGCAGCGCGATGGCGTGCAGCGTGCCCTCCTTCTTGGCGGCCTTCACCAGGGCGTCCATGCCGCCGAAGTCGGCGGCGGAGGTGGCCGTGGCGGCGTTCTTGCCGTTGGCGGTGGTCGACGCGTTGTCGGGAGCGGCGCCGCAGGCGCTCAGGGCGAGTGCGGCTACGACGGCGAGGGAGCCGGCCAGGGCGGCTGTTCTCGGCTGGGACACGGTGACTCCAGAAAGGGGCGCAGGGGAGGACGCACAAGGCTGAGAACTTGTCTGAACAAGTTGGCCTCAGTAATGCCGTCTGTGGTGACCACTTCGTAAACAGTGGCGAAATTGTGACCTCCCATTCCCTGCACAGTTCGGGGCAAGCGCGATCAGTTGCCGGTCTCGATTAGGCTGGTCACGCTGTGCACAGCAGCTGACTCGGAGGGATACGGTGGCGACACGACACGAGGAGATCGCCGACGAGCTGCGGCGGGCGATCGACCGTGAGGAGTACACGGTCGGCAGCAGGCTGCCCGCCGAGACGGAACTCGCCGCCCACTACGGCGTCTCGCGCGGCACCGTCCGCCAGGCCGTCGCCGCGCTGACCGCCGAGGGCCTGATCGGCTCCCGCCAGGGTGCCCGGCGGGTCGTCCTGGCCAGCCGCCGCAGCCAGAGCTTCGCCGAACTGCGCAGCTTCGCCCAGTGGGCCCGCGCCATGGGCCGCGAGGCCACCGGACGGGTCGTGGCCCAGGAGTACCTGCCCGCCACCGCGCAGGACGCCGCCCGCCTCCAACTCCGGGAGGGCGCACAGGTGTTGCACGTCCTGCGGGTCCGCGGCCTGGACGGTGAACCGGTCCTCGTCGAGCGCACCGTGTACGCCGACTGGATCTCACCCGCCGTCGAGGCGCTCGACCCGTGCGCCCCCTCCGTCACCCAACTCCTGTACGACAGCACGGGCCTGGTCTTCGCCTACGGCGAGCACGTCATCGACGCGGTCGCGGCGAGCGCGCAGGACGCCGAACTCCTCGGCATCCGCCGTACCAGCCCCCTGCTGCGCGTCCGCCGCGTCACGACGACCCGCGAGGGACGCCCGGTCGAGTGGTCCGACGACCGCTACCGCTCGGACGCCGTGAGCTTCAGCGTGCACAACTCGATAGACAACAACGCGCTGGCCCGCAAGACGGCGGAGTGACCGATCACGTCGCCTGTCTTCTCGGGAGTTCCATGACTTCCAGCGGTGTTGGTCTGGCGGGGCGCGCGACGGCGATCGTGGTCTCCTCATCCCACGAAAGCTGCTCGGCACGAAGTGCCGCGGAGTCCATGCCCGTTGCGGCTTGACGTCATCGTCCGACGGGGCGGGCCAGCAGATCGGTGACGTGTTCACGCACGGTTTGCCACGCCGCCGCGTGGAGCGTGCCGACCGGTGTGTCCCCCAGAGCCCGGATCGCCTCTTCGGTCCCGGCGTGGCAGGGGACGTCGTCCGTGAGCACCTCGTAGCCGTCGCGTACGGCGACGTGCAGGCGGTCGACCCCGTCGTCCTGGGTGTGCACCGCGGCGGCGACCACGAACGGCGGCTGCCCGCCCGCCTCGCCGGGCAGTTTGCGGTAGCTGCTGGCGAGTGGTTCACGCCAGTGCAGGCTGAGCAGGAGGTGGTGCTTGGCGAGGACTTCGGCGAGGTCGGTCTCGTGGACCCGGTCCTGGTCGAGCACCGTCGCCCAGGCCTTCAGCACCAGCGCGGCCGGCAGCAGACAGCGCAGCGTGCTCCCGACGAGGTTGCCGCCGACGGTGGCCGTCCGGCGCACGGCTCCCGTCCCCACCGCGGCGGCCGCACGGCACAGCACCTCGGGCACGCGGTCGTCGACGGTGTTCAGCACGACGGCACCGCCCAGCACCCCGCGCCCGATCACATTCGCCTCCGGCAACCTGCGCAACGACATGGCCTGCTCGGGAAACCCGTCGCGTTGCCAGTCGGCCCAGATCAGTGTCGCCCCGCCGACGGGTACGGCTCCCTCGACGAGGCACTCCTGCGCTTCGGACACGCACTCGGGCAGACGTAGCAGCACGGGAGCCGACCTGCTTTCTCGACGAATTCCTTCTCGGCGAACTGGAGCGGAGGTGCACGGCGTTCTCGGCCACGCGAGCGCCGACCTGGCGTATTTTCCTCACCTGCGTGGAGGCGCGTACAGGGCTCACTGATCTACTGCGTGCGCCCCCTGCGCGGCGCCTCCCCGGAGGCTCGGGGGAGGATGAGGTGTCCGGAGTGGAGAGGTGCGGTACTGGTGAGGAACCGTGGGGCAGTGCAGCGCAGCGAGTCCGCGCTGATCGTGCGGCACGCGCCGCCCGAAGCCGTGGCCGCGGCGATCGTGACGCTGCACGGCGGCCACGAGCTGAGCCACCGGACGGCGCACCCCTGGCAGCCGGCCGCGCTCCGCATGCTTCCGGTCCTGCGGGCGGCCGGAGCGGCCTCGCCCCCGGACGTCCTGCTGGGCCAGGTCCGCTACCGGCACCAGGGCTGGAACGACGCCGATCCCGTCCACGACGCACTGCGGGCGCTGGACGAACTCCAGCGGCTGGCGGGCACGGTGCCCACCGTCCTCGTCGGGCACTCGATGGGAGCCAGGGCGGCCCTGCGGGCCGCGTCGCACCCGCTGGTGTGCGGCGTGCTGGCGCTGGCACCGTGGTGTCCGCCCGTGGACTCCGCCCGCCACCTCGGCAGCGTGCGCCTGCTGGTCCTGCACGGTGACCGCGACCGTGTGACGTCGCCCGCCGAGTCGGCGGACTACGTGCGCCGGGCGAGGGAGACCGGAGCCCGGGCCGGCCTGGTCCTGGTCCGCGGCGGCGACCACGCCATGCTCCGCCGCAGCGGCGACTGGCACCGGGCCACGGCCGAGATCGTCGCCGGGATGTTGCGGCCGGACACGGACCGCGAAGGGCTGGCCGCACGGGCCTGCGCGGCGGAGGGTGCCGTCGACCTGTAGGGGCCGTCCGCCGATGCCCCGGTTCAGCCGGGGACGGTGCTCAGCAGGCTCCCTCGTCCTGCCAGGGCCCCCAGTCGGTGGCGGTCGGCGTCTCGTTCTGGGTCCACCACTTGGCCTTCCAGTTGTGCTTGTTGTACGAGACCTCGTCGCCGGCGGTGTAGACCGCGCTCGAACTCCAGGCGGCCTTGCACGCGGTGGGTGTCGGCGTGGGTGTCGGCGTGGGCGTCGGGGTGGGCGTGGGAGTCGGGTCCGGCGGGGTGGCGCCCGCGAACTTCACCGAGTACTTCGCGAAGTCCCAGGAGTTCTGCGCCACGCTGGAGCAAGTGCCGGAGGTGCGCCCGCCGTTGTCGGGCGGAGTGCACTGCCGGTCGCGGTTGAGGGACCAGAAGGTGAAGCGGTCCATGTTGTGGCCGGTGGCGTAGTCCAGCACGGTCTGGAAGTCGGCCTGGGTGAAGAACTCGCCGGTGTCGCTGCGCCCGTTCATCCCGGAGAAGCCCTCGTGGGCGTAGGCCGTCGCCTGGTCCCAGCCGAACGTCGACCGGAGGATGGCGTTGAAGTTGGTGAGCGCGCTGGTCTGCGAGGCCGCGCCGTTGAAGCCGCCGTCGAAGGGCATGATGGAGAAGTTGTTCGGCGTGAAGCCCTGCGACTTCGCCTCCAGCAGCATCTGCTTGCCGAACCAGCCGGTGCCGTCGGCCGTGCCGGCCGTGGTGACGGAGACGTACAGGCCGGGGTTGTTCTGCTGGAGGATCTTCGCGGCGCCGATCTCGTTCCTGATCGCCGCGGTGTTCTCGTACTCCGGCTCCTCCAGGTCGAAGTCGATCGCATGGAGGCCGTACTTGGTGATGACCTGCTGGTACGCGGCCGCCGTGGCCGCCGCGTCCGAGCACACCTGGCCCAGCTTCGTGCCGCCGTACCCGCCGACGGAGACGGACACGTCGCCGCTCTTGCCGCGGATGGTGTTGATGACGGACTGGACGGCGGTGTCCGAGGAGACGGGGGCGGTGCCGCCCCAAGTGGGGGAGCACCCACCGCCGTTGGGGGCGAGGACGAAGGCGAGCTGGAAGGCCTTGAGGCCGGTGGCGTCCATGACGGCGGCCGGGTCCGGCGGGTCGTTGTCGAGTGGCATGAGGTACGGGGCCGCCGCGTACCAGCGGTTGCTGAGCGCGGCGGTCGCGCCCGAGGCGTTGCCCGCCACCAGGGCTGTGGTTCCTGCGGCGGTGAGTCCGACGGCGGCGGCTGCGCCCAGGCATGCACGTAGACGTCTCACGGTGTGCCTCCGATGGGGGTGGGGGAGTGCCCCAGCTTCCTGCCGGACCGCGACCGCGTCCATGCTTTGGACTAGACCAAACGCGTTCTTGGTCTAGACCATGCGATTCCTTTGCGTTGCACCTGCCAGGCTGGGGGGGTGGGTCTTGTGCGATATGGCCGGTGTGCGGTAATTCGTCATCTGTGAACTACTACGACCTCGGCAGCCACGGGCGGCGCGTGACGACCTCCTCGTCCGAGGCGCAGATGTGGTTCGACCGTGGACTGAACTGGACCTTCGGCTTCAACCACGAAGAGGCCGTGCGCTGCTTCGAGGCCGCCGCCGCGGCGGATCCCTGCTGCGCCATGGCCGACTGGGGCGTGGCCTATGCGCTCGGCCCCAACTACAACAAGCCCTGGGAGTTCTTCGACGAGAAGGACCTGGCCCGGACGGTGGAGCGCACCCACGCCGCCGTGCAGCGCGCCCACGCCAAGGCCGCCGGCGCCACCCCTGTCGAGCAGGCGCTCGTCGAAGCCCTGCGAGCGCGCTATCCGCAGGAGAGAGCCCCGGCCGTCGAGGAGTGCTCCGTGTGGAACACCGCCTACGCCGACAGCATGCGGGCCGTCCACCGACTGGCCCCCGACGACCTCGACGTGGCCACCCTGTACGCCGACGCCCTGATGAACCTCACGCCCTGGCAGCTGTGGGACATCCGCACCGGCACCCCGGCCCCGGGCGCGCGCACCACCGAGGCCAGGGCGGTGCTGGAGCAGGCCCTCGCCACGGAGGCGGGCGCGCACCATCCGGGTCTGCTGCACCTGTACATCCATCTGATGGAGATGTCCCCGACCCCGGAGGCCGCCCTCCCGGCCGGTGACCGGCTGCGCGGTCTGATGCCCGACGCAGGACATCTGCAGCACATGCCGTCACATCTGGAAGTGCTCTGCGGCGACTACCGCCGGGTCGTCTCCGACAACACCACGGCGATCGAAGCCGACGAGAAGTTCCACGCCCGGGCCGGGGCGATGAACTTCTACACCCTGTACCGGTGCCACAACCTCCACTTCAAGATCTACGGAGCGATGTTCCTCGGCCGCTACCGGGACGCGATCGACACGGTGCGCCGGCTCGAGGCGGCCGTGCCGGAGGAGCTGCTGCGCGTCCAGAGCCCGCCCATGGCGGACTGGGTGGAGAGCTTCCTCGCGATGCGCGTGCACGTACTCGTCCGCTTCGGCCGCTGGGACGACATCCTCGCCCTGCCGCTGCCCGCCGACAGGCGCCTGTACTGCGTCAGCACGGCGATGCTGCACTACGCGCGCGGTGTCGCGTTCTCCGCCACCGGCCGGATCGAGGAGGCCGAGGCCGAGCGGCGGCTCTTCCACGACGCGGTCGCCCGGGTCCCCGAGACCCGCATGCTGTTCAACAACACCTGCGCGGACATCCTCGCGATCGCCGCGGCGATGCTGGACGGAGAGCTGGAGTACCGCAAGGGCAACCACGACACCGCGTTCGCGGCCCTGCGCCGCTCGATCGAGCTCGACGACGGCCTTCCCTACGACGAACCCTGGGGCTGGATGCAGCCCACCCGGCACGCCTACGGAGCGCTGCTCCTCGAACAGGGCCTGGTCGCGGAGGCCGAGGCCGTCTACCGGGCCGACCTGGGCCTCGACGACACCCTGCCGCGGGCACAGCAGCACCCCGCCAACGTCTGGGCCCTGCACGGCTTCCACGAGTGCCTCGTACGGCTCGGCAAGGCCGGCGAGGCACAGATCGTGGCCCAGCAGCTGAAGATCGCCACGGCCACCGCGGACGTACCGATCGAGGCCTCCTGCTGCTGCCGACTGGAGACCCGCTCGCATTAGAGTCCTAAAGCCGGTTCAGGCGACTTGCTGCGGCGTCACCGGGGTCGGCTCGGGTCTCTTAGCGGTGAAGCCGTCTCCCGGCACATGGCCGCGCAGCCGCCGCCACAGCCAGGGCCCGACATGGTCCACGGCCCAGCGCACATCGGCCTTCACGGCACGCAGCAGCGGGACCGGGGACAGCGCGGGCAGCGGGTCGGCCCAGCCGTCATGGCCCGGCAGGCCGAACGTGTGGGCCATGCCGGCGGCGATCCGGGCATGTCCGACCGGACTCGCATGCAGGCGGTCGTCGCTCCACAGCCGCGGGTCGGCCGTGAACGCATGCGGAAACAGGTCCAGGACGGCAACCCCGTGCCGTGCCGCGAGCACCCGCAGCCGCGCATTGAGGTCGAGGATGCGAGGCCTGACCCGGCGCGCGACCGGTGACACCTTCCCCAGGTCCGGAAAGGTCATGGTGGCGACGCGCGCGCCCGACGCGGTGAGCCGGGCGAACGTCTCCTCGATGCTCGCGGCGACGGCCTCCGGGTCGTAGCGCGGCCGTACGACATCGTTCATGCCCGCCGTCACCGTCACCAGATCCGGCTGCAGCGCGAGCGCCGGACCGACCTGGTCGGCCCTGATCTGGGTGCTGGTCTTGCCGCGGACGGCGAGATTGGCGTATGTGAGACCGGGTTGCTGCTGCGCGAGGATCTCGGCGAACCGGTCGGCCCAGCCGCGGTGCCCGCCCGCCGGGCCCGGATCGCCGATGCCCTCCGTCAGACTGTCGCCGAGCGCGACGTAGCGCAGATACGGGTGGGAGACGGTCATGCCGCGTGAGTCTATCTTCGGTTCAACCGGAGTTCAGGCCCGCACGGCCGACCCGCGCTCCCGCATCCGCGGCGCACACAACACCCGCTTCCTGCGCACCCGCCTGCCCTCGACCGCCGCGACCGTCAGCCGCGCCGCCTGGGCCGCGATCTCGCTCAGCCCCCAGTCCACCGTGGTCAGCGGTGGCGTGAGCACCCGCGAGACGGGATGGTCGTCGAAGCCGACCACGGAGACGTCCCGGCCGACCTCCAGGGAGTCCTCCGCCGCGGCGGCATACACCCCGTAGGCCAGCGAGTCCGAGAAACAGAACACCGCCGTCGGTGAGTGCGGACCCTGCAGCACGCGCCGCGCCACCGCCGTCGCCTCGCCCAACTCCTGCGGGCAGGGCACCAGTTCGGCCCGCAGGCCCAGCCGGTCGGCCGCCTCGCCGACGTACACATCGGCCGGCCGGTCCGGTGTGCTCGGCCGGGTCGGCGTCAGGACGGTCACCCGGCGGTGGCCCAGCCCGTGCAGATACTCCAGTACGGCGTCGATGCCGGCCCGGTTGTCGAAGATGACCTGCCCTGCCGTGCGGGCCCGGCTCAGCGAGTCGCCGACGGCCACCACCGGCAGCGCGTCCGCGATATCGGCCCAGCCCTGCGCCGAGGGATCCACGGGAGACACCAGCAGCGCGTCGACCCGCTGATCGCGCAGCTGCTTGGCGAGGACCAGCTCGCGGTCGGGGTCGCCGCCCGCGTCCAGGATCAGCGCATAGCGGTCGCCGGCCAGGAGTTCCCGGCCGATGGCGGCCATCAGCTGCTGCTGCCACAGGTCCTGGAGGTCGCCCGCGAGGACGCCGACCATGCTGGTGCGGCCGCTGGCCAGGGCGCGCGCGATCGGGTCGGCCTCGTAGCCGAGCTCGGCCGCGGCCCTGCGCACCCGTTCCTCGGTCTCCTTGGAGACGTGTGTGCCGCGCAGGGCGTAGGAGACGGCTGCGGTGGAGAGGCCCGTGGCCTCGGCCACCTCCCGGAGGGTGGTGCGCTTGGTGGGCCTGGCCATGCCGGGAAGCCTACCGGGGCGGCTGCGCCTTGTGGTCGCATCGCCCCGCCCAGGGCCTCGTCACCGTTGACACGACTCGATGTCAAGCGGTTAAGTCAACCGCATCAGTGAACCGCTTAACATCGTTCTCCCCAGCGAGGACCGCCGCGTGCCCACCGACGTCCACCAGCACATCTGGCCGCCCGCCCTCATCGAGCTGCTGCGCTCCCGCACGACACCCCCGTACCTCGACGCCTGGACCCTGCACCTGGCCGGCGAACCGCCCTTCACAGTGGACCCCGCCGACCACGACCCCGAGGCCCGCATCCGCCTCGCCGCCACCGACGGCCTCGACCTGGCCCTGGTGTCGCTCTCGAGCCCCCTCGGCATCGAACATCTGCCGCCCGCCGAGGCCGTACCCCTGCTGGCCGCCTTCCACGACGGTGCCCTCGCCCTCCCGGCCCCCTTCGCCGTCTGGGCCTCCCCCTGCCTGACGGCACCGGACCCCGAGGCGGTGGAACGCGAACTGCGCCGTGGCTGCGTCGGCCTCCAACTCCCCGCCACCGCCCTCCTCGACGCGGCAGGCTGGGCGCACTGCGCACCCCTCCTCGACGTCCTCACCCGCCACGACAAGCCCCTGTTCGTCCACCCCGGCGCGGCCCCGCCCGCCGACGCCACCCCGCCGTGGTGGCCGGCCCTCGTCCCGTACGCGCAGCAGCTGCACGCCTCCTGGTTCGCCTTCCGCGCCTTCGGCCGCGCCCGCCACCCGGCCCTGCGCGTCTGCTTCGCCGCCCTCGCGGGCCTCGCGCCCCTGCACGGCGAACGCCTCGCCGCACGCGGCGGCGGACGCGGCGAGATCGACTTCGACGTGTTCTACGAGACCTCCTCCTACGGCACTCGGGCGGTCGACGCACTCGTCCGAGCCGTCGGCATCGACGTGGTCGTCAACGGCAGCGACCGCCCCTACGCACCGCCCGCCGTACCCGACCTCGGCTCGGATGCCGCCCTCCACGCCCTGCGCACCGCCAACCCCGCCCGCCTCCTGCACGGCCGCACCTGACCCCGTGCCCCGAGCCTCTCGCAGCCCCGAAAGGAGCCACCCGTGACGTACGAGTCCCTGCCGGAGCGGACCCTCGACAAGCATGAACTGAGGGCACTGGTGACGGACCTCGCCGCCCGCCCGGACCTCTGGCGCGCCCATGTGGCCTTTTCCGACCACGAGCGGCACTACGCCTCCCTGTACCGCGACGCCTACGTCGACGTCTGGCTGCTGTGCTGGACCCGGCAGAACGACACTGGCTGGCACGACCACGACCTCTCCGCCGGCGCCGTCAGCGTCGTACAGGGCGCACTCGAGGAGTCCATCCCGCGCATCGGCGGCAGCCATCTGCGCGTCACCGTCGAGGCCGGCACCTCCTTCTGCTTCGGCCCCGAGCACATCCACCGGCTCACCGGCGCCACCGAGGACGCCGTCTCGATCCACGCCTACTCTCCGCCGCTGTGGCGGCTGGGCCAGTACGACATCTCCGCGGACGGCCTGATGCGCCGCATCTCCGTCTCGTACGCGGACGAGCTGCGCCCCCTGGACGCTCCCGCCGCCTGAGAGGGGTGGTCGCGCAAATCCCGCCTCCGTACGGCGAGTTCGTACTTCCGGGGGAGTGCCCGGGAAAGCGCCGCGGGGCCCGCCAAGTGTCCGATTCCGCCGGGCTCACCCAATTGGCCGCGCTCGGAGCGAAATTGGCCGCAGGGGTGTGCAAGGTGGCTGCATGAACACAACACAGGGGAACAGCCCCACTCGCCTCGGCCGCGCCAACAAGATCGCTTTCCGACTTCCGCGAATATTCGCGGTGAGTGCCGTGCTGGGCATCGCCTGCGTGGCAGGAGCGGCAACCGCCGCTTCCGCCGCTGACGCGACGCCCACCACGCAGCTCACCACAAAGACGACCGCTGCCGAGCGGACCTCGGCACACGGCCACGGTGAAGGAAGAGGTCACCGTGGCCATGGTGGTGGTGACGACGGCGACAACGAGTGCAATGGCCTGATCGTCCTTCTCTGCGTCTGACCCGCGGCAGAGCCGCCTTCACCCACAGGGCGGGCGGGAAGAGGGAGTTGTCCCTCTTCCCGCCCGCCTTTGACGCCGAGGCGTACAAGCTCCAGCAGTGGCACGGCCCGGCCCGAATCGACAAACCTGCCATCGCCCACCCGGCCGCGTAGGAGCGGATCATGTCCCGGGACGCAGTCCTCGCGGAGGTGACACGCCGAGCCCTTCCGCGGCGAAGAGGCGGCGGGCAGCGGCCGGGGTGAGATCGCGGTTGCGCTCGGCGTCTGCACGCGGTTTCGCCTCGGGCTGCACGGTGATCAGCGCCCTCGGTCCCGCCCTGAAACGGTCCACGACAGGCACCCAGGTGACCGACGGAACCCGCTCCCTCGTGCAGGTCATGGACAGGCAGCAGGGTGACCCGCTTCATCAATGACCGAGGCGTCCCCGGCTGCCTCGACCACACCATCGCCGGCATCACCAACCCGACCGCTGTGCCGGACGCATCCGTTCCCGCTTCCTTGGCCACGACACGGTCGGCTCCGCCAGGAGCCGCGCCGGCATCGCCGACCCCGCGGAGCGCCTAGTGTCGTCGCCATGGCAGAAGACTCCCTGCGCTCCATCACCGTAGAGCGCACCAGCACCGGACACTTCGTCGCGACCAACGCCCGCGGCGGCACGATCAGCTTCGGGACCGGTTCCGAACCCGGCCGGGAGGACGAATTCACCCCGGTCGAGTTGCTGCTCGCCGCACTCGGCGGCTGCACGGCGGTCGATGTGGACATCGCCACCAGCCGTCACGCGGAGCCGGCCAGGTTCTCCGTCGCGGTCACCGGCAACAAGATCAATGACGAGCTGGGGAACCGGATGACCGATCTCCAGGTCACCTTCTCCGTCGCCTTCCCGGACGGCGAGGGCGCGGACCGGGCCCGCGCGATTCTCCCCCGGGCCGTCAAGACGTCCCACGACCGGCTCTGCACGGTCAGCCGCACGGTCGAGACCGGCACGCCCGTCACCGTGACGGTCGCGGAAGCCTGACCACACGTCACGTATCGGCCGAACTGGTTCGGTCGCCCGGCTCGGTGTCACCGCTGAGCCCGCACGGCGAGCGCGGCGGAGAGCCCGGCGCCGACGGCCATGGCGATCCGTCGGCCGGGGCGGCCAGGGCGCAGGGCAGTGGGGGCCGGGCGTCCTCCAGTCGTGCCTTGGGACGCCAGGCCCCGGAAACCCGGTGTACGGGTCAGATCCGCCCGGTCACCCGGCCAGCTCCTTCGTGATGCGGTCGAGCATGAAGGCCGAGGATTCCTCCGCGCTCCTCCCAGGCGAAGACGCAGGCCGTGGCCACGCCGTCGAAGTTCAGTTCGCGCAGCGTCCCGAAGAAGGCGTCCCGGTCGACCTCGCCCTGGCCGATGTCGAGATGCTGGTGGACAAGGGCCGGGGATCAGGGCTTCCACCCGGACCTCATCGACGGCATCACCCGGAGGCGGGACGGCTCGGCTACGACGTCGTGCTCTCCGCCGCCGCCCAGGCCCGAAGCGAGGCCAAGGCCCTCGAGGCCCTGCTCGGCCACCGCTGCGAGGCGCTGATCCTGCTCGGCCCCGACGCCGAGCCCGCCTACCTCGACGGGCTCGGGCAGCGCGCTGTCACCGTCTCGGTCCGCCGCAGGGTGCCACGCGCCCGCGTGGACTTCGTGCACAGCGCCGAGGGCGTACGGCAGGCGACGGACCACCTCGTCGAGCTGGGGCACCGCGGGATCGTGCACATCGACGGGGGCCGCGGCCCGGGCTCCGCCGGCCGCCGGCACGCCTACCGGGCGGCTATGCGCAGCCATGGTCTGGAGGCGGACGCGTGGGTGATCCCCGGCGAGCACAACGAGCAGTCCGGCATCGAGACCGACCGGTGCTGCTGGCGGAGCGCGACCGGGGGCTGCCGCTGCTGACGGCTGTTCTCGCGGGCAACGACCGTTGTGCGGGGGCCAGCTGGTGGTCCGGGGCACCAGCGGACCGGCCCCGCGACCGCCGGCCTGAGAGGCGACCGGCGTACGGCTCCACCGGGTGCTGGTTCGTCAACCCGTAGAGCTTGAAATATCAAACACACTCGTCCAGACTCTCGTTTGATACTTCAAACGCATCGTGGAGCTCTCCGCGCCCTTCTCCCTGGAGTCGCCATGTCTGTTGCCTCTGACGCCGTCGCCGTGCGCCGTGGTCCACTCGTCGTGGCGGGAGGTGTGCTGGTCGCGATCGTCGTGGCCTCCGCGGCGGACGCGGTCCTGGCTCTCCTCGCCCTGGCCGCGGGCGCGCCGGATGACTTCAAGCCGCTGAAGGCGTCCTCGTACATATTCCTGACGGCGGTCGGCGTGGTGGCCGGCGCGGTCGGCTGGGCCATTGTGCGCAAGGTGGCGAAGGAGCCCGAGGCGCTGGTGCGGTGGTTGGTGCCGACCCTCGTCGTGGTCTCGTTCGTTCCCGACTTCCTGCTCTTCGGTGCCGGCGGTGCAATCGGTGTCGGTGCGCTGCTCCTGATGCACGTCGTGGTCGCGGCGGCCGCGGTGTTCACCTACCGCAAGGTCATGCCGCTGTCGTAGGAACAGACCGGCAGGCGTGAGTCGGGGATGCACGCCCCCCGGCTCACGCGTCGCGGCGCAGGGCGTCCGAGATGGGCATCGCGCCGCCGTGGGAGGTGAGGCCGCCGTCCACCGGGATCTCGGCTCCGGTGATGAAGGCGGAGTCGTCCGAGAGCAGGAAGGTGACGAGCGGGGTGATGTCGTCCACCGTGCCGGTGCGGCCGAGCGGGGTCAGGCGGAGGTTCGCCTCGCGGAAGGCCGGAGCCGCGGAGGCGGTCATGTCCGTCTCGATGAAACCGGGGTGGATGGTGTTCACACGGATGCCTCGGGGCCCCAGTTCCATGGCCGTGGTCTTCGACAGGCCGCGCAGCGCCCACTTGGAGGCCGTGTAGGCGACCGGGTAGTGAGCGGTGAGCGCCGCGGACGAACCGACGTTCACGATCGACGCCCCCGCACGCATCAGCGGCACCAGGTACTGGATGCCGAGGAGCGGTCCGGTGACGTTGACGGCGTGGACGCGGGCCATGTCCTCGGGGCGTACCTCGTCGACGCGGGCGCGCCAGGTGACGCCCGCGTTGTTGACCAGGCCGTGCACCTGCCCGTACGACTCCCGCAGTTCGGCGGCGAGGCCGGCCCAGTCCTGCTCGCTGGTGACGTCGAGGCGGCGACAGCCAGGCCCCTCCGCCACATCGGTGGCGATCACCCGGGCGCCCTCGCGGGCGAGTGCCTCGGCCTCCGCGGCGCCCTGGCCGCCCGCCGCACCCGTCACCACGACGACCTTGCCGAGCAGCCGCTTCCGACCGAGGCCGCTCACGGCCGCTCCCGCGAGCGGCGCCGGCCGGCCGGGACGGGCAGCGGATCGGGCCCGCTCACCACGGTGTTGGAGACACTGCCGAGGCCCTCGACGGTGAGCGTGACCGTGTCGCCGGGCCTGAGCGGCGCCGGGTCCTGTCTGCCTCGTACGCCCCACAGCTCGGCGAGGCAGCCGCCGTTGCCGCAGGTGCCCGAGCCCAGGACGTCACCGGGGCGCACCCAGGTCCCGCGCGAGGCGTAGGCGACCATCTCCTCGAACGTCCAGCTCATGTTGGACAGCAGGTCCTTGCCGACCACCTCGCCGTTCACCGCGGCGGTGAGAGCGAGCCGCAGGAACCCGTCCTCGTCGCGGTACTCGTCCAGCTCGTCGGCGGTGACCAGGTACGGGCCCACAGTGGTGGCGGTGTCCTTGCCCTTGCACGGGCCGAGACCCACCCGCATCTCGGCGGACTGCAGGTCGCGGGCGGACCAGTCGTTCAGGATCGTGTAGCCGACGATGTGCTCGCGGGCCTGCTCGGGAGTGAGGTCGCGGCCCTCCTTGCCGATCACGGCGGCGACCTCGAGCTCGAAGTCCAGCACACTGGACCCCGGCGGCATGGGGATGTCGTCGCCCGGGCCGTACACCGCGTAGGGGTTGGTGAAGTAGAACGTGGGGGCCGCATACCACTGCTCGGGCACGCCCGCGCTTCCGTCCACCGACCGCCGTACGCCTTCCACGTGCTCCTCGAAGGTGACGAAGTCCCGCAGGGTGGGCGGCTGGAGCGGTGCCAGCAGTCGTACGTCCGAGACATGGGGGCCGGCCGGTACGTCGACCATCACTGAGCCCGCGTCGAGCAGTTCGGGCAGACCGCTGCCCTCGGCGAGCAGACCGGTCAGCGAGCTGACGCCCGGCAGGGGGTAGAGCGTGCCGTTGTCATCGACGACGGCCACTTGGCGTCGGGTGCGGTACTCGTACGTGGCGAAACGCATGGGCGGTGTCCTGTCGGAGGGGAGGGCGGGCGCGAAGACCGGGGGCGCGGCGGGGAGTCAGGGCATGACAGGGCTGCCGCGCCCCCGGTGACAGGGGGTGCCGGTCAGACCGGCGGGGCGACGAAGACGCCCCGGTCCACGTCGTTGAAGGACTCCTTGGCGACCAGTTCGTTCATGGGGTTCGCGGTGCCCCACTGGTCGGTGACCTCGGGCTGGGAGAAGTCGTAGACGTGCGGGTGCCAGGTGTCCTCGTCCAGGACCTCCAGCTCCGTCGTGTACTCGACGGTGTTGCCGTGCGGGTCGAGGAAGTAGGTGAACGTGTTGTCGCCCGCCATGTGGCGGCCGGGACCCCAGATCTTGCGGATCCCGGCCCGCATCACCCGCCCGGAGCCGCGCATGTACTCGTCCAGTCCGCGCATCTCGAAGGAGACGTGGTGCAGGGAGGTGTGGGGACCCTTCGCGATGGCCATCGAGTGGTGCTGGTTGGAGATCCGCATGAAGTGCATGACCTCGCCCATGTGCGGCGAGCTGAGCGTGTCGGAGAGACGGAAGCCCATGTGGCGCTCGTACCACTCCCGGGTGCGGTTCAGATCGGGGGAGTTGAGGACGACGTGCGACAGCTTGACCGGGATGGACTCCTTCTCCTCGATCCTGCGGTGCTGCCGTACCTCGACGTCGGCGGAGACCTCGATGGTGCGCCCGTCGACGTCGAAGAAGCGGAAGCCGTAGCCGCCGCCGGGGGTGTCCACCTTGCCCGGCTGCGAGATCAACTGCACTCCGTCGGCCAGGAGTTGATCGGCGAACGTGTCCACGTCGGCCGCGCTCGCGGCGCCGTAGGACACGAGGTCGAGGCGCTTCTCGTCGGCCTTGCGCAGGCGGATCACATACTGCTCGGGGCTGCCTTCGGCGGCCAGGAAGGAGATGCCGGAGTCCTCGGCGACCTTGGTCAGACCCCATACTCCGGAGTAGAAGTCGAGCTGCTTGTCGTAGTCGGGCACGGCGAGGTCGACATGCCGCAGGTGGGTGAGCAGACGGTTGCTCATGGGGGCTTCCTTTTCAGACGAGGTTGAGCAGGGCGGCGGCGTTGCCGCCCCGCACCGCGTGGAAGTCGGGCTCGGGCAGGTCCGCGGCACGCAGTGCGCCCAGCGGGTCGTCGGTGCCCATGTCGAAGGGGAAGTCGGAGCCGAGCAGGACCCGCTCCGGCCGGGCGGCCCGGAGCAACTCCCGCAGTACGTGGGGGTCGTGGACGAGGGAGTCGAAGTAGAGCTGCCGCAGATAGCTGCTCGGCTCCCGCGCGCAGCCCCGGGCGTCGGGGCGGGCCCGCCAGGCGTGGTCGGAGCGGCCGATGTGGGTGGGCAGATAGCCGCCGCCGTGCGCCGCGATCAGCTTCAGCCCCGGATGGCGGTCCAGGACGCCGGAGAAGATCAGATGGGAGAGGGCGACCGCGTTCTCGGTGGGCTGGCCGACTGTGTTGGAGAGGTACCACTGGTCCAGGCGCTCGTCGAGCGTGCAGCCGAACGGGTGCAGGAAGACCAGCGCGCCGGTCTCCTCCGCCCGGGACCACAACGGTTCGTACGCGGGATCCGACAACTCGCGGCCGGGCGCGTGGGAGGAGATCTCCACGCCCTTCAGCCCCTGGTCCAGCGCGTGGTCGAGCAACTCCACGGCCAGGCCGGGGTGTTGGAGGGGGATCAGGCCCAGGCCGTGCAGCCGGTCGGGGGCCTTCGCGCAGTGCGCGGCGGTGCCCTCGTTCGCCAACCGGCATACCCGCCGGGCCAGTTCGGGCTCGGCCCAGTAGTGGTAGTGCGACGGGGAGGGGCTGACCAGCTGGACGTCCACACCCTGCGCGTCCATCGCCGCCAGCCGCACGTCGACGTCCGTCAGCTTCGGCACACGGGCGCCGACCATCGGACCGCTCACGGCCAGGGCCGCCGGCCCGTTGCGGCGGGCGTCGAGCTCGCGGGCCCCGGCAAGTCCGGGATGTCCGGCGACGGCCTCCTCGACCTCCGCGAGCAGGAGGTGGGCGTGGACGTCGATCGTCGGTGTCGACGAGAGGTCGGCGGGATCGGTCACGGGAGCTCCTTCAGCGCGTTCATGGTGCGGCCGATCAGCCCGGGCACGTCGGCGTCGTGCACCCCGTCGAGCACCCACTGGCCGAGCTGGACGGAGGCGTCGACGACCATGCGCACCCGGGGCAGCCGCCGGTCCCGGTAGTCGGTGAAGAGCTGGTCGTCCCAGTCGTCACGGGTGGTCAGCAGCTCGCAGAGGACGGAGGCGTCCTCGAGGGACATCGCCGCGCCCTGCGCCAGGGTGGGCGGACAGCAGTGGGCGGCGTCCCCGACCAGCACGACCCGGCCGCGGTGCCAGGGGCCCTCCACCAGGTGGCGGTCGAACCAGGTGTAGTTGACCTTTGCCGGATCGTCGATGTGCTTCACGATCTCGGGCCAGAAGCCGCCGTAGCCCTGTGCGAGGGCGCGCATCTCGTCGGCGTACGACTGCTGCGGGATCGACGCACGGTCCCGGCACCCCTCGACGACGTAGGCGTAGAGGGTGCTCTCGCTGGTGGGGCAGTATCCGGCGATGTAGGCCGGTCCGCCGTAGGCGAGGTCGGTGCGTTCCAGGCCCTCGGGGCGAGGGGCGGCGATGCGCCAGATGGCCATGCCGGTGGGTTCGGGCTTGTCCGTGATGCCGATCGCGGCGCGGGTCGCCGAGTTGAGGCCGTCGGCGGCGACCACCAGGTCGTACCGGCCCTCGGTGCCGTCGCTGAAGCGCACGGAGACGCCGTCGCCGTCCTGCTCCAGGGACTCGGCGGTGACGCCCAGGTGCACGGTGGCGCCGGACGCGCGGACCGCGTCGCTCAGGATCTGCTGCAGACGGGGGCGCTGCATGCCGACGGTGGCGGGCAGGTCCGGGCCGCCGGTCTGGATGTCCTCGGCGACGAAGAGCACGGTGCCGTCGGTGGCGGTCATCCCGACCGAACCGAAGGCGAACCCGGAGGCGCTCACCTGCTCCCAGACGCCCAGTTCGCGCAGCACCCTGAGGGCGTTGCCCTGGAGGGTGATGCCGGAGCCGGTGGAGGAGTGCCAGTCGGGGCTGGCCTCGATCAGGTCCACCGTGATGCCCGCACGGCGCAGCAGGATCGTGACGGCGTTGCCGGAGGCGCCCCCGCCGACGACGAGGACGGAACGGGCGTGAGGATCGGTCATGTAGGGGATACCTCCCGGACGGGGCCGCACGGCTTCGGGCGGCGGGGGATGCGGCTCGCCCCGTGAGGGCGGCTGTGGGCGTTACTTGACGGCGATGGGGTTGACCGGGGAGCCGACCGCACCGGTGATGGGCAGCGGCGCGGCGGTGAGCCAGAACTCGTACACGCCGTCTTCGGCGCAGTCCGCGCCGAGCGCGTCGAGGTCCCACATCTCACCGATCAGCAGGCCGATGTTGGGGATGGCGACCTGGTGCAGCGGCTGGAAGGCGTTCTCGAACTCGTTGGGCCGTACCTCGAAGCCCCAGGTGTCGGTGGCGATGGCGGCGATCTCGGTGCCGTGCAGCCAGCCGGCGGTGGTGAACGACAGGCCCGGCGCCGGCCCGCCCGCATAGTCGCCCCAGCCCTCGCGCCGGGCGCGGGCGAGGCGCCCGGTCCGTACGAGGACGATGTCGCCGCGTCCGACGGCCACCCCGTGCGCCGCGGCGGTCGCGGTCAGATGCTCCTCGGTGATCGCGAACCCGTCGGCCAACTCGCCTTCGCTGCCCACCACTCGGCCGACGTCGAGGAGGACTCCGCGCCCGGCGACATGGGGTGCCATGTGCTCGATGCCGGTGACGAGGTCCCCGTCGGAGGTGACGACCTTCTCCGCCGGGCGTCCGTTCCAGGCCTTGCCGTGGTCGAAGATGTGGCCGAGCCCGTCCCACTGGGTGGAGCACTGCAACGGCATGGCGATCACGTCGTCGGCGCCGCCGATGCCGTGCGGGAAGCCCTGGTTGCCGAGGGCGGCGTCGGTGCCGGTGTCGAGCATCGTGTGGACGGGGTTGGTCCGCCGGCGCCAGCCCTTCTGCGGACCGTTCATGTCGAAGGACTGCGACAGCGAGAAACTGACCCCCCGTCGCACGAGCGCAGCGCCCTCGCGCCGCTTGGCCTCGTCGAGGAAGTTGAGGGTGCCGAGCACGTCGTCCTCACCCCAACGCCCCCAGTTCGAGAAGGCCTTGGCGGCCTCGGCGATCGCCCCTGCCGGGTCGTGACGGCCGAGCGTCATGACGCCTTCTCCGCCACACAGCGGGTGCGCTGAACACCCAGACCGGTGATGGAGCCCTCCATGACGTCGCCGTCGCGCAGCAGACGGCCCCAGTGGATACCGTTGCCGGCCGGGCTGCCGGTCAACACCAGGTCGCCGGGCAGGAGTCGGGAGGTCTGGGAGATGTACGACACCAGCCGCGCGACGCCGAAGAGCATGTCCTTGGTGGACTCGTCCTGCATGGTGTCGCCGTTCAGCTTCAGCGTGACCCGAAGGTCCCCCGGATCCGCGATCGACCCGGCCGGCACGAGCCACGGCCCGAGCGGTGTGAAACCGGGGGCGTTCTTGCACCGCAGCCAGTCGGTGCCGATGGCCTTCATGTCCCGGCGGAAGACGGTGGCACGGTCGGTGAGGTCATTGGCGATCGTGTACCCGGCGACGTACTCCAAGGCCTCCTCGACCGGCACCCGGTAGGCGGGCTTGGCGACGACGGCCGCCAACTCCAGCTCCCAGTCCGGCTTTTCGGCCCACTCGGGCAGTACGACGTCGTCGTACGGTCCCGCGATGGTGCTCGGCAGGCCGATGAACACGTACGGCAGGTCCTCGGCGGCCCGGCGGTCCATGACCGCGGCGATCTCCGCACGCGCCTCCTCGACCGTGCGCGGGTCGTCCGGCGAGCGGTGGGCGACCTCCAGGTCGATCACGTGCTGCCGGTAGTTGGCGCCGGACTGGAAGATCTGGCGGGGCTCCAGCGGGGCGTGCACCCGCAGGCCCTCCAGCGGCCGCCAGTCGAGGGCGGTGTCGGCCGCCAGGGCGTGCAGCACGGGGAGGGCCTGCTCCCACCGCTCCACCACGGCACGCATCCCGGACGGTGCCCAGTCCAGGGCCTTGCTCAGGTCGAGTACCCGGTCCTCGGCCAAGAGGCCGGGGAAAGGCTCTGCGTCGTCCTGGGCCGAGAACGTGCCGAGTGCGAACGGGCCGGCAGGTTGCGCGAGCGTTGCCATCAGATTTCCTCCTGCTGGGTTGCGGACTACTCTGGCCCTGATCAACCAATCAGGGAAATCAATCCTGTGAATGCACCACATCCATGGCATGGATGGCCCGCGGGATGGCCGCCCTCACCCGTCAGCTCGCTCCAGGTGGTAGCAAGTGAACCTGTCCCGTCTCGACCTCAACCTGGTCGTCGCCCTGCGTGCGCTGCTGGAGGAGCGCAACGTCACCCGGGCCGGCGAGCGCATCGGACTGAGCCAGCCCGCCATGAGCGCGGCGCTGGCCAGGCTGCGCCGTCATTTCGGCGACGAATTGCTCGCCCGCACCGGGAACTCCTACGAGCTGACACCGCTCGGCGTCGCCCTGCGGGACCGCAGCGTGACCGCCTGCGACCTGCTGGAACGCGTCTTCTCCAGCCAGGCCGACTTCGACCCGGCCGCCGAGACCCGGGAGTTCACGCTGCTCGCCTCCGACTACGGCACGGCCGTGTTCGGCGCCGCACTCGCCCGCGCCCTGCACCACGAGGCGCCCGGCATCCGGCTCACCTTCCAGCACACGCCGCCCTCCGTCGTGGAGAACCCCGCCACCGCGCTGAGCACGGTCGACGGCCTTCTGATGCCGCACGGCGTCATCGACGGCCTGCCCGCCGTCGACCTGCACCAGGACCGATGGCTGTGCCTGGTCGCCGACGACAATCCCGAGATCGGTGACGAACTCACCCTCGACCACCTGGCACGTCTGCCCTGGGTCGTCTACCAGCGCCCCTACGACGCCCCGGCCGCCCGCCAGCTCAGCATGATCGGCATCAGCCCCCGGGTGGAGGTCTCCGTGCAGGCCTTCCAGCTGCTGCCCCACATGGTCGAGGGCACCAGCCGGGTCGCGATGATCCAGGAACGCCTGGCCCGCGGAGCGGTCCGCTCCGCCGCGGTACGCGTCCTGCCCTGCCCCTTCGAGGCGGTACCGGTGCAGGAGGCGATGTGGTGGCACCCCGTCCATACCCAGGACGCGGCCCACATCTGGCTCCGGCAGAAGGCGGCTGAGGTGGGCGCGACGCTGACGGGCAACGGCCACGGGCCGGCGGTTGCCGGGGCACGGGGCACCGGGCGGACGCCGGGCCGGCCGTGATCCGGTTCGGGGTCTGCCTGGTGGGTGGGCTCGGGCGGGGTGGGCGGCGTGTGGCCGAGGGGTGACGGCACATCTGGTTGCGGCAGAAGGCGGCTGAGGTGGGCGCGACGGTGAGGGGCAACGGCCACGGGCCGGCGGTTGCCGGGGCACGGGGCGCTGGGCGGGCGCCGGGCCGGCCGTGATCCGGTTCGGGGTCTGCGTGGTGCGTGGGCGGGTTGTGGCCGAGGGGTGACGGCATATTTGGTTGCGGCAGAAGGCGGCTGAGGTGGGCGCGACGGTGAGGTGCAACGGCCACGGGCTGGCGGTTGCCGGGGCACGGGGCGCTGGGGGGCGCCGGGCCGGTCGTGATCCGGTTCGGGGTCTGCCTGGTGGGTGGGCTGGGGCGCGCGCCGGGTCGGCGGGTTGTGGCCGGCGGGCTGCGGGCCCGGCGCCGCCAGGGGCCGGGCCCGCAGCCCGCTGTCGACCCCTGAACGGCGCGTCGGTGGCCGTCGGTGTACGCGGCCTCAGGCGAGCGACTCCGGCAGCGCCCTGGACTCGACGGCGGGCGCGCGGCGGTGGGCCGCCAGCAGTCCCGCCGCGACGAGAGCGGCGGCCAGCCCCAGTACGCCCACCGCGCCGGCGAGGGTGCCGACCGCCGACTCCACGGCGAGCAGCACCAGCGGGCAGACGAACTCACCGGCGAAGAACGCTGCCGTCCACAGTCCCGTGCCGCGACCGCGGTCCTCGAAGGCCAGCCGGGACATGGCGCCGGTGAGCAGGGCGGGCAGCAGCATGCCCGTACCCACACAGTTGATCACCGCTCCGACGACCAGCAGCGGCGCATTGCCCGCGAGGAACATCACCCCGAAGCCGACCCCGCAGACGGCGAGAACGGCCGGCAGCATCCCGTCCGGGGAGCGCCCGAGACGGGCGAAGGTGATCGCCCCACCCACGGTCGCGGCACTGGCGAGCGCCGTGGCGAGGCCGATCACACCGGAGTTCTTCGTCCCGAGGTCGTCCAGCAGGTACGACATCTCCACCGGCACGGTGTAGAAGACCATCGCACCGAAGAAGGTCAGGACGCAGCTGCCCCGCAACTGCCGCCAGGGGAAAGGCCGCCGGACCTCCGGCGCGGCCGGCGCCTCGACGGCGGCCGGGCGTGCAGCAGGGTCGGGCAGGGCGGTCGCCATCAGCGGGGCGAGCGCCAGGCTCACGGCGTACACCCAGAAGGGCGCGCGCCAGCCCGCCGATCCGGCGGCGCCGCCCAGCACGAAGAACGCGGTCGCCGAGGCTGAGGCGCACATGGTCTGCAGGGCTAGGTACTTCACCCGCCGCGGTCCCGAGTAGTAGTCGCCGATCAGCGTGGTGCAACACGTCATGATCGCGGCCTCGGCGACCCCGACGAGGGCGCGGCTGGCGATGATGGCGCCGAGCGAGTCCAGCCAGAGCGGCGCGGTGCCGAACAGGGCGTACAGCAGGGTCGCCACGATCAGCAGACGCTTGCGGCCGAGCCGGTCCACGATCACGCCGGCGAACGGGGCGAGCAGGGCCAGCGCCAGCGCCGGAACGGTCAGCGCCAGAGGCACCAGCGTCTTGGCACCGGGAACGGATCCGAAGTGGTCCTGCATCTTCGGCAGTACCGGCGCGATGAGCACTGCCCCCAGGATCGGCAGACAACTGCCCGCCATCAGCAGGGTCACCCGCAGCAGATGGGCTGGCCCCGATATGGCTACGGGTGGCGAAGCGGCGTCCTCGACCGCGGCGGCTGAGGGCGGCGGGGCGGAACCGGGCATGGCGACTCCAGGCGACGTGTAAGGAATGGGGCATGCCTGTCAGGGGCGCCGTCGGCGCTCGGCATGCAGGCGACGGTGCCGCGCGACTGCGGCTGGTCCGGACAGCGGCGCGCGGGCAGGGACGACTATGGGCCCCTTTGGAGCCCGGCCGCCATCCTTGGCGCGATCCGAATCCCGTATCCGGAGCATCCACGCGATGGATGAGGCCGATCTGGGTTTGAAATTTCAACCACAAGCCGGGCGGGATGCGCCCGGCGAATGCTGTGGCCTCAACTGCCTTGCATCCAGGCACGTGTGCCGAACGACGCACACGCCCGCGAGGCCACCGCGGCCGCACCCCGCAGTGCCTGCACGAAGCCCTCCGACGTCAGGGGCCCCTGAACGGCGAGCTGATGAGCGAGCGCCCCGTGCAGCACATCCCCCGCGCCCAGGGTGTCCGCCACACGGCCCGCGGGCACGTCCACCGTCCCACTGCTGTCGGGGCCCGCCCACACGATGGGCCGACCGCCCCGGCTGACCGCCGACCAGGGGACCCCGTGCTCCCGCAGAAACCGCAGCGTGTCCGCAGGCGTGCTCGCGCCGGGCGGGCGGAAGTCGGCCGAGCAGACGGCCACGTCGATGAAAGGCAGCAGGTCCCGCGTGCCGTCCTTCCAGCTGCCCCCGTCGAGGACGGTCGGACGGCCGGCGGTGCGCGCGAGCCGTGCGGCGGCCACGGCCAGGTCCATGTGATGGCCGTCGAACTCCGCGATGTCGCAGGCGGCCACCAGCAGGTCGAGATCGTCGGGCGGGGCGAGCCGGTGGCCTTTCGCGTTGGTCGAGGCGACGGCGCGTTCCCCGGTGGACGCAGTCACCAGAACGGACGAGACGGCCGGTGGCTCGGCCGACTCCGCCGCCAGGTCCGACACGGCCACGCCCAGGCCGCCGAGGTCTTCCTTGATCCCGAGCCCCAGCGGATGGGAGCCGATCGCGGTGAGCAGCCGGGCCGTGCCACCCAGGTGGCTGAAGGCCGCGGCCGCGTTCGCCGCCGGACCGCCTGCCGCGACGACCTGCTCACGAGCCGTCAGTTTCTCGTTCGAAGCCGGCGCATGCTCCACGAGCTGAATGACGTCCAGCGTGCACAAACCGACGAACAGCCCTCGGGGACGTCCTTCCGTCGCCTGCACCACCCACCAGCACCTCCTCCTGCACGGCATGCGGTCACACCCATTGGAGTACTCCGACCCCGGTAATGCCTTCATTGGGCGGTACATGGCGTGCGGTGCGGCGCGCGCCGGGGTCAGATGGGTTGCGTGCCAAGCTGCTTCCGTCCTCAGCACGGCCGCTCGCGCTGGCGTCTCATCGCTGCCCTGACCGGCCTCCTCCTCACCCTGCCCGCATTGCCGCCCGCGTACTCGGCGGCCGGACCCTGGCCCGATCCACCCGTGCGTGGCGGCGCCTACATGGGAATGGGCGTCGGAAAGTACGAAGGAATGGGCGCCCACTCCGACCCCGATCCCGACCCGCCGCCCCTGCAGGTCGGCCAGACCGAAGGTGTCGACGTCTCCAGCTACCAGGGCGAAGTCGCCTGGTCCGCCTTGTGGAGCAGCGGCACCCGCTGGTCCTACACCAAGGCCACAGAGGGGACGTCCTACCAGAACCCCTACTTCGCCCAGCAGTACGACGGCGCCTATCGCGTCGGCATGGTCCGCGGGGCGTACCACTTCGCCACGCCGGACTCCAGCAGCGGCACCGCGCAGGCCGACTACTTCGTCGACCACGGCGGGCGCTGGTCCGCCGACGGCCGGACCCTGCCCGGTGCCCTCGACATCGAGTGGAACCCCTACGGTGACGCCTGTTACGGCAAGACCAAGAGCGGCATGGTGGCCTGGATCCGTGCCTTCCTGAACCGCTACAAGGCCCGCACCGGTCGCACCGCCGTGATCTATACGGCCACGAACTGGTGGAACAGCTGCACGGGCGGCTACAAGGGCTTCGGCTCCACCAACCCCCTGTGGGTCGCCCGGTACGCCTCGACGGTCGGCGAGCTTCCGGCGGGCTGGTCGACGTACATGATGTGGCAGTACACCTCCTCCGGTGCGACCGTCGGCGACCACGACAAGTTCAACGCCCCCGCGGACAAACTGCGGGAGTTCGCGGCCGCCCACCGGGGCGACGACTGACCGTTTCCTTCGCCGGCGGAGGCCGGCCGCCCGTGCAGGAACGGCCGCAGGGAGATGCGGCCGCGCCTGCACGGGCGGGGCGCCCTGCAGGAACGGTCAGGGCCTGCGGGAACGCGAACGCAGCATGCGGCGGACCGTGTCCGAGCGTTCGAGGAGCGTGTTGCGGACCACCGGGACCGCCTCGGCCGCGATCTGCTGGGCGGTCTCGATGTAGCCGGAGTCGATGGCGTGGGGCGGGAACAGGTGGCTCGTGTACCCCATCGCCGGGATCATTCCCCCCTGGTGCAGATGGGGGATCACCTCCAGGTAGCGCTGCGTGTAGGGGCTGAGCAGGTCGTCCTGGCCGGGACGCCAGAAGGCCGCCGCCACCTGGCCGACCCCGGAGACGGGAACGGTGCGGTCGACGACGAGCTGCTGCCAGACCTCTGCCTTGGCGGCCGCGTCGGGCACCGCGGCCCGCACGGTGAGGGCGCGGATCCAGGCGTCGGGGTCCGGGTCACGTTCCAGCAGGAGACGGGCCTCGGACGAGACGTCCCCGCCCAGTTCGGCCGCGCGGACGAGCGCGCGCCAGTGCAGGTCGACGTCGTCGCCCGCCTGTTCGCGCAGCCAGGCGAGGTCCTCGTCGGTCGTGGCGGAACGGGCCAGCCCGCGCAGGGCGACCTGGCGGCGGCCGGGGTCCGCGGCGAGCTCCCGACAGGTCCTGGCCACCGCCGCCGTCAGCTCCGCGCGGTCGCCGGGCGGCGCCCACAGTTCGGCGATGTTCGCGGCGAGCGTCAGATACGGCTCGATCACGGCGTCCGACGTCTCGGCCGCAAGGACCGCGGTGATGCACTGCCCGGCTTCCACGGCCGTGGCCTCGCCCGTGGTCAGCATGTCCCACACGGTGGCGGCGGCCACGCCCCGGGAGAGGGCCGTGGGCAGGTCCGCGGCCGAACGGAAGAGGGCGTCCCGGGTCGTGGGGTCCGGGCGGGCCGTGGCGAAGGTCAGATCGTCGTCGTTGATCAGCAGCACGTCCGGCGCGGGAGGCAGGCCGAGGACGGGGGTACGGGGCTGTGTCACCTCGATCCGTTCCAGCGCCGTGCGCTCCAGCGCCTGTCCGTTCCGGGCGTACGCGCCCACCGCCAGAACCTGGGGGCGCGGGGTGCCGGCGGCCACCAGGGTGACGCTCCCGCCCTCGCGCTCCAGCCGGAAGCGGTCGGTGCCGGCCGTCGCCAGCCAGGCGGTGCGCCAGCCGTCCAGGTCCCGCCCGCTGGCCTTGCCGAGGGAGTCGATCAGATCCTGGAGCGTGGTGTTGCCCCACGCGTGGCGGGCGAAGTAGGCGGCCATACCGGCCCGGAAGCTCTCCTCGCCGACATACGTCATGAGCTGCTGCAGGACGGAGGCACCCTTGGGATAGGTGATGTTGTCGAAGATCGACGCGGCCTGGGCGACATCGTGGATGGGCTGGTGGATCGGGTGGGAGACCGGCCCTTGGTCGGCCAGATAGGCCTTCAGCTTGTCGCTCACCAGGTGCCCCGCCCAGGCGTCCGTGTAGCGGGTGGCGCGCTCGGCGGCCCAGTGGCAGGCGAACTCCGCGAATGCCTCGTTCAGCCAGAGGTCGTCCCACCAGCGCATGGTGACGATGTTGCCGAACCACATGTGCGCCATCTCGTGCAGCAGCACCTTGGCGAGCAGCTCCCGCTCGGCGGGCGTCGGCGCAGCCCTCCGCAGGAACACGTCCGACCAGGTCACACAGCCGTAGTTCTCCATCGCCCCGCCGAACTCGGGCATGAACACCTGGTCGTACCTGCGCTGCGGGAACGGCATCGCGAAGGCCTCGCCGTAGAAGGCAAGACCCTGCTGAGTGAGGGTGAAGATCTCGTCCGCGTCACGGTCGAGGACCTCGGCGAGCGAGCGGCGCGCGTACAGGCCGAGGTCGTGGCCGTCGGCCTCGCGGCGGATCTCGTGGAAGGGACCCGCGTTGACGACCGTGTTGTACGTGGACAGCGGCGGCGTGTCCGGGAAGATCCAGCGGCGGGCCGTCCCCAGCTCCTCGATACGTGCCTCGCCGGAGTTGCTGGTGACGGTCCAGGCGGCGGGGGCCGTGACGGTGAAGGCGTGCGGGGCCTTGAGGTCGGGCTGGTCGAAGCACGCCCAGACGAACCGGGCCTCGTCCGGTTCGAAGCTCGTCCACACATAGACCTCGCCGTCGGCGGGGTCGGTCGCCTTGTGCACGCCCTCGCCCGCGGTCGTGTCGGCCTGGATGCTCTCCACGCGCAGCACGTTGTGCCGGGCCAGGCCGGGCAGGGGGATCCGGCCGTCGTCGCCGGGGGTGAGAGCGATGCCGTTCAGGGTGGCGCCGACGACCTGTGCCGCGCAGTCCACGAAGCTTTCGGCACCCGGCTGGTGGCAGGTGAAGGTCACGGTGGACACGCACCGCACCTCGGGTCCGTCGGGCAGTGCCGTGAGGTCGACGTCCACGTCGTACCGCTCGACGGTCAACAGCGCGGCCCGGTGCTCGGCTTCGTCACGGGTCAGGCTTCGGATCCCCATGCATCCTCCTCGTCAGACAGCGGGCGTCAGCGTATGCCGGACCGCGGCGGAGCGCGCAGGGTTTTCCGGCGCACCGAACGGGCGCCGGGTGCCGGGCGATGGGCGGAGGGCGCGGGTGGCCGACACCGGCCGCCCGCGCCCTCACTGCTGCTTGCCGAGGAGGTCAGGCGGCGCCTGCTCCTGCTGCGGAGTCAGCCTGCTGACGAACTCCTGCAGCGGGCTGGCGCCTGCGGAACTTGGGCAGGCGTGGCGGGGTGAGGAAGCCCTCCGCGCAGGCGCTGGCGATGCCGATGCGCGGCAGGTCTGCCGTCTTCTCGAACAGCAGGAAGCGGGGCTCCCAGACCGGCCGGTACTTGGCGTTGGCGCGGTAGAGGGACTCGATCTGCCACCAGCGGGAGAAGAAGGTGAGGATCGAGCGCCACAGCCGTAGCACCGGTCCGGCGCCGAGGCGCGCGCCGCGCTCGAAGACGGCGCGGAACATGGCGAAGTTCAGCGACACCCGTTGTACGTCCAACTCCTTTGCGCGCAGCAGCAGTTCGACGACCATGAACTCCATCAGGCCGTTCTCGCCGTCCCGGTCGCGGCGCATGAGGTCGAGGGACAGTCCGTGCTCGCCCCAGGGCACGAAGCTCAGCAGCGCCCGCAACTCGCCTTCGCCGTCGCGGCACTCCAGCATCACGCAGTTTCCGTCGCCCGGGTCGCCGAGCCGGCCGAGCGCCATGGAAAAGCCGCGCTCGGTGGCGCCGTCGCGCCATTGGTCGGCGCGTTCGACCAGCGTCGCCATCTCGTCGTCGGGGATGTCCGCGTGGCGGCGCATGCTCACGGTGTACCCGGCCCGCCGCACCCGGTTGTGCGCCTGACGTACGACGCGCATCGCGCGGCCCTCGAGGGTGAAGTCGGCGACGTCCACGATGGCCTCGTCGCCGAGTTCGAGGGCGTCCAGGCCGTGCCGGGCGTAGATCGTGCCGGCCTCCTCGCTCGCGCCCATCACGGCGGGCGTCCAGGCGTGGCGGCGGGCCTCGGCGAGCCAGGCGTCGATGGCGCCGGGCCATGCCTCCGGGTCGCCGATCGGGTCGCCGGAGGCGAGGGTGACGCCGCCGACCACGCGGTAGGCGACGGCGGCCTTGCCGGTCGGCGACCAGATGACCGCCTTGTCGCGGCGGAGCACGAAGTAGCCGAGGGAGTCGCGCTCGCCGTGCCGGTCGAGCAGCGCGCGCAGCCGCTCCTCGTCCTCCGCGCCGAGCAGGTCCCGGCCGCGGGGCGAGCGGAAGAAGACGTACAGGACGAGGCAGAAGGTCGCCGCGACCATGATGTTGACGATGACGTCCACCCAGCGGGGCGCCTGCACGGCATCCACGCGGTCGGCGAGCGGGCCGACGCTGATGCCCCGCAACAGCGTGTACGCGACCTTGTCGAACAGCGTGGCACCGTGGAGTTTGTTGGTCGCCCCGACCAGCAGCGTGCCGATCGCGCCGCTGACCAGCATGCCGCCCGCTCCGACGGCGAGCGCCAGCTTCGGGTTGGACGGGTCCCCGACCGCCTCGAATTCCCGGCGCCCGATCAGCAGCGCGGCCACGAACAGGCCGGTGAGCAGGGCCGACCCCCAGTTGAAGACGTGCCCCCGGAACGGGCTCTGGGTGAGTGCGACGGCATACAGCACGAAGAGCGGCCCGGCAAGGACCATGTTGACCGTCCAGGCGGCCCGCTTCCTGCGCCGCATCACCAGCGACAGGAAGATCGCGAGTGCGGCCGAGACCAGGCCGGCGGTGGCCAGGTACGGAGTGAAGTAGTCACCCGCGTGGTGCGCGTGGAACCGGTGGGCCGTGTGGGAGGCGTAGATCCGGCCGGTGTTGTGCTCGTCCACCTCGCGCCGGAACGGCACGGACACGACCGCCACGATGTTGACCAGGGCGATCAGCCGCAGGTACCAGACGGTGAAGGCGGCTGCCCGTGCCCGCAGCCGGGAGGGGGCGGGCGGTTGTTCGGGGGCGGAGCGCCGGCGGGGGATCAGGGCCGACTGCTGCTGGGCGGTCATGACTGGGGTCACCTTGGGGAGTGGGCGGTGGGATCGGTACGGGTGGGGACGGGACACGGGGCAGGGCCGTCGCGTGCCCGACCCCTTCTACCCTGTAGTCCGGGCGAACGCCAGCGGGAGGTGGCCTCGGCGAGGTCCCTCACCGGCCTACAGGTCCCGGCGGATCGAGAGCCTGACCGTACGAGACCCTGAGCCTGAAGCCGGCCGGGCACGCCGTGTACTGTCTCGCGGTCGGAGCGCAGCTCCTTGTTCATCTCTCTTCCCGCGTGCTTGCCGTCCACCTCGCCCTACGTCTTGTAGGGCGAGAGCACCCTACATCTTGTAGGACTGCTGAGGTGCGGTCCGGACGGCGAAGACCGCCGGCCCCGGTGGCCGACCAGTTCACCTTCGCGCAGTTGAGGACGGAAGGCTGCCGGTGCCGGTTGTCTGTGCGGACAGATCTGCCGGTCACCTTGACCGTCCCTTGGTGCTCTCTTGGTGAAACGCGCCGTTCCGCGGGGAGTTGATGCGCTATGACACCCTCGCGCCCGGATGGTGCGGCGGCTCGCGGCGGTGGTGCTCTGCGGTGGTCTGCCGGCCGGGTGCACGACGGGGGACGACAGCCCCGTACCGGCCCCGCGTTCGCTGCCCCCGCAGAGCCGGTCGGCGGCACCACCGGGCAGCCGGACCGGACGGCGTACCACCGAGTGCCGGTCGCGACAGGTCACAGGCATGGTCAAGGGCCGGTCATAGGCGGGAAAGTCGCGCCCTGACAGGCGTATCCTGTGAGCGGTTTGACCAGACACCTCGTTCGGTGAGGCGTCTTCACGGACACAGGCCACTGATCCCACCCGTCGAGAGACGCTCCGGATCAGGACAGGTCTCCCCGGCCCAAGGGGTGACCCCAAGTGGCTTCCCCCGCGCGGTCGGCGGGGGATCACGCCGTGGAGTGCCAAAGCTCTGACGAGTTGGGGTGCGGCGGAGCCGAGTGCTCCCGGTTGCCCCTTGCCGTATGGCCGCGACGCCCGTTGCGTGGCCGGGACCGGGAGGAGGCGAGATGGACAGTAGTCCGGGCCACAGTCGGCCCTTCTCCGTGTTGTCCGCGCTGTCCTTCCGTGGCCTCGGACAGCCCGTCCTTCCCTGACTGCTGCCGCGCACCCGCCTTGCCGGGCCGGGCGCCGGCGTGCCGTCGTCGTGCTGTGTGCCGACGGTTCGGGAGGGCGCGTGCTGCCCAGGGCTGCCCGGTGCCCCGCCACGGTGGGGCAAGGGGGTGTTCGTCTTGGCTGCCCACACTCTGCTCATGTCCACCTCGGCCCGCCTGCGCGACCGGCGGGTCACTCTGGAACGCCGTGCCACCGCGTCCAAGGCGGTCCGTACGTCACTGGTGTCGCTCGCGGGGCTCGTCGGAGGTCCGGTCACCAACCAGTCCGGCGAGGAGGTCGGGCGCGTCGTCGACGTCGTCGCACGGCTGTACGGGCCCGAGCCCTACCCGCCCGTCACCGGGCTGATCCTGCGCATCGGCCGGCGGCGGACCTTCCTGCCGGCCGACGCCGTCGGCAAGTTCCATGCGGGACAGGTACGGCTGCGCACCGCGCGGGTCGACCTGCGTGACTTCGCCCGCCGCCCGGGCGAGGTGCTGCTGGCCAAGGACGTCCTCGACCACCAACTGGTCGACGTGGACGGGGTCCAGGTCACCCGCGCCGCCGACCTGTATCTCGCGCCCCTGGTCGACCAGGTCGTCCTGGTCGGGGTCGACGTCTCGCTGCCCACGCTGCTGCGCCGGCTCGGCCCCCGCCGCTGGCAGGCGAGGCCGACCCCGGAGCGGGTGCTGGACTGGCAGGCGGTGGCCCCCTTCGCCGAACAGGCCACCGAGGGGCCGCCCGAGGTGCGGCTGCGCGCCTCCAGGACCGCACTGCGCCGGCTGCGCCCGGCAGATCTGGCCGACATCCTCGAAGACCTCGGCCGCGCCGAACGCCAGCAGCTGCTCGGCTGGCTGGAACCGGAGCAGGCAGCCGACGCACTGGAGGAGATGGAACCGGCCGAACTGGAGAACCTGCTGCGCGAGGCCAAACCGGAATACGCCGCCCGGCTGGTGGACGAGATGGAGCCGGACGAGGCCGCCGACGCCCTGCGCGACCTCACCGGCGAGGAACGCGAGGCGCTGCTGACCCGTATGCCGAAGGGGGAGGCGGCCGAGCTGCGGAGGCTGCTGACCCACCGTGAGGGCACCGCGGGCGGCGCCATGACCACCCTGCTGGTCACCGCCCGCCGCGACGCGACCGTCGCCGACATACGGGCACTCCTGGCCGAACAGGTCGAGCACCGCACCGAGGTCGACGCCGTCGCCGTCGTCGACGACGAGGGCCGGGTCGTGTGCGACATCCCCCTCTTCGACCTGGCGGTGGCCGAGGACACGGCCCCGGTCGCCGACCTGGTGACCTGGCGGGCCCAGTTCGGCCCGCCCGTCACCGTGCAGGCGGACACCCCGCTGTCCGACGCCGCCGACCAGCTGGTCGCGGCCCGCGCCTCCTCCCTCCTGGTGGTCGACGACGGCGACCGCCCGCTCGGCCGGATCCTGGCCGACGACCTGCTCGACGCCCTGCTGCCCGAACGCGGGCGCCTGCACTTCCGGAGGTTCCTGCAGTGACCCGCGACCTCGACACCACCCCCGCCACCCCGGAAACCCCCACGCGCCGCGCCGGCTGGCGGCGCATCACCCTGGTCGCGGCGATCGCCGGCCCCGGCCTGGTCGCCGCGAACGCCGGCAACGACGCCGCCGGCATCGCCACCTACGCCTCCGCGGGCGCCCAGTTCACCTACGGCACCCTGTTCTTCATGGTGCTGGTCACCATCGCCCTGGTCATGGTGCAGGAGATGGCCGTACGCCTCGGCGCCCACACCGGCAAGGGCCTCGGTGCCCTGATCCGCGAGCAGTTCAGCCTCCGTCTGAGCGCACTCGCCGTGTTCTGTCTGCTGCTGGCCAACACCGGCCTGGTGGTCAGTGAGTTCGCGGGGATCGGCGCAGCGTTCGAACTCCTCGGCGTCCCCAAATGGGCGGTCATCCCACCCGCCGCGATCCTCCTGTGGGCCCTCGTGCTGTTCGGCTCCTACCACTGGGCCGAACGCATCTTCCTGATCATGTCGCTGGCGTTCTTCGCCTACCCGGTCGCGATGATCCTCGGCCACCCCGACTGGGGCGCCGTGGGCCACCACCTGGTGGTCCCGCACGTCGAGCCGAGCAAGGACTTCATCCTGCTGGCGGTCGCGCTGATCGGTACGACGGTCAGCCCGTACATGCAGTTCTACGCCGCCGCAGGCGTCGTCGACCGGGGTGCCAAGCCCGCCGACTACCCCCTCATCCGCGCCGACGCGATCCTCGGCGCCGTCTTCGCCTGCATCATCAGCCTGACCATCATCATCGCCACCGCCTCGGCCATCGGCGGAACCGGTCCGCTGAACTCCGCCGCCCAGGCAGCCGAGGCCCTCAAACCGGTCGCCGGCCAGAACGCGGAACTCCTCTTCGCCCTCGGACTGATCGGCGCCTCCGCCCTGGCCGGAGCCGTGGTCCCCCTCTCCGCCAGCTACGCCATAGGCGAGGCCGCCGGTGTGGAACGCTCCGTCTCCCGCAGCTTCCGCGACGCCCCGCTGTTCCTGGGGCTGTTCACCGCCCAGATCGTGCTCGGCGCCACGGTCGCCATGACACCGGTCGACGTCATTCAACTCCTCATCGGCACCCAGGTCCTCCAGGGCCTGATCAGCCCCATCGTCCTGGTGTACCTCCTGGTGCTGACCAACCGCCGCTCCGTCCTCGGCCCAGCCGCCAACGGCCCCCGCTACCGCATCGCGGCCACCGCCGTGGTCGTCGGTGTCGGCGCCATGTCCACCATCCTTCTGATGCAGACAGTGCTCGGCTGGTTCGGCCTCGCCTGACACCCCCACCGGGGGCGTCAGGCGTCGCGCTCCATGACTACGAGCTTTCGGAGTGCTCCGGCGCCTGGAAACCGCCGAGCTTCGGCTCGAGCAGTTCGGCCAGCCGCAGCGGGGTGCGGTCCTCGAACATCGGGCCGATCAGCTGCACGCCCACCGGCAGACCCTCGGCGGACCGGCCCGTCGGTACGGCGGTGGCGGGCAGTCCGGGCATGGTGGCCAGACCGGCCCACACGAGCTGGTCCAAGTACGGGTACTCGACGCCGTCGATGTCGAGCCGACGACTCATCAGATCGGGATTGTGGTCGTGCGGGAACGCCGGAGTGGGCGTGACGGGACACACCACGGCGTCGAACTCGGCGAAGACCTGCCGCCAGCCGTGGCGGTGCAGTTCACGGCGGTGGTTCGCCTCCATCCAGTCGCGGTGGCTGAGCACCGTGCCGCGCAGCCGCGCCGCGCCAAGACTCCGGTCCTCCGCGCTCAGTCCGGCGGCATGGGTTCGCAGCTGCTCGTACGTGTCGACGGAAAAACGTGCGGCGGAGTTCGAAAACAGCAGCTGCGTGTAGATTTCGGCAGCTTCGGTGAGGCTGGGCAGCAGCGGACTGTGCCGTTCGACGCGGGCGCCGGCGTCGGCAAGAGCGTCGGCCACCCGCCCCACGCCCGCCCGCACAGCGGACCCGGTCGGGATGAGCGGATGCTCGTCGAGAACCAGAACCCGGAAGTCGCGGAGCTGCTCGTGGCGCGCGGGCGGCAGCCGCAACTCGTGCGCCACACCGAGCGTCAGCGGGTCAGGTCCGGCCATGACGTCGAGCAGCAGCGCGAGGTCGCGGGCGCTGCGCGCCATCGGACCGACGACGGCGAGGTCGGGCTCGGCGGGCAACGCCGGCGCGGGCGGCGGGACCATACCGCGGGTCGCCGCCAGCCCCACGGTCGGCTTGTGGGCGTACACACCGCAGAAATGTGCCGGGGTGCGCAGTGAACCGCCGATGTCGGAGCCGATGGACAGCGCGCCGAATCCGCAGGCGAGGGCCGCCGCTGATCCACCGGAGGACCCACCCGGGGTTCGGCCGTGATCCCACGGGTTGTTGGTGGTGCCGTAGATCTCGTTGAAGCTCTGCACATCCTGCAACAGCAAGGGCACATTGGTCTTGCCGAGCACCACCGCTCCTGCGGCCTTGAGCCGCGACACCTGCACCGCGTCCTCGGCCGGCAGATAGTTCCGGTGCGGCGGTATGCCCCAGGTCGTGGGCAGTCCGGCGACGTTGTAGGACTCCTTGACCGTGACCGGAATGCCGAGCAGCGGCCGGTCCTCGCCGCGGGCGCGGGCCTGGTCCGCGTCGTGCGCGGCGGTCCGCGCACGGTCGAAGTCCGGCACACAGATCGCGTTGACCGCCTTGTCGTCCCGCTCGATACGGGCGATCGCCTCGTCGGTCAGCTCCACCGAAGTCACTTCACCGGCGCGCAGGGCAGCGGAGAGTTCTTCGGCCGTCAGAAAATTCCACTCCATGAACGGACCGTACAGGTGTCCCGGAGGGGCCATGAAATGCCTTTGTGCGCAAGGCAGTCAGCGGAAAACCATTGGCCGCGGACCTGCTGTTCATGCCAGGCTCTCCTCCATCAAAGGGGCGTAGCTCAGCTGGCCAGAGCGCCGGTCTCCAAAACCGGATGTCGCAGGTTCAAATCCTGCCTCCCCTGCCAGCGAGCATGTCGGCGCGTCCGGCTCGGCCGCGACGCGACCCCGGCCCCGGCGGGTGCGACCGTCAGTGAACTCCTCCCTCAGAAAGTCCGGTTGGCCTCGTTGACATCCCATCAGCTCAGGCGTTTCACTCGACACTCGTGGATGGCAACGTTGTCAGGTCGCCGCAGAAAGCTTCCGACAACGTTGTCTGCCGTCGGCGCTGCGCCGTTCGCCGAGCGCCGGCACCTGATGTGCGAAGCACGAACCGCTGCGGAGGCAACCGATGGTGAGACCCCGACGTTCAGCTGCGCCACGTGATCGAAAGAGACGCCGTCAGCGCCTGGCGGCAGTCTGTGTGCTGGGCATGGCCGCCCTGCCGCTCTCGGCAGTGGGCAGCGCCGATGCCGCGAGCACGGCGACGCCGCCCTTCGTGAAGGATCCCGCGTCCCTCGTCAACCCGCTCATCGGCACCTCCGGTGCCGTGGACACCTTCCCCGGTCCCGACATGCCGGCGGGCATGGTGCAGTGGGGCCCCGACACGACGCCCCACCGTCCCGACGGTGGCGGCTACGAGTACAACGACAACAGGATCTCAGGCTTCAGCCTCACCCACGTTTCGGGCCCCGGCTGCCCCGTAGCGGGCGACCTGCCCATCCTGCCGGTGACCGGCGCGCTGTCCGGCAGCCTCGGCGACACGTCCGTCGGCTTCAGCCACAGCGACGAGAAGGCGGCCATCGGCTCCTACAAGGTCACCGACGCGAACGGTGTCAAGACGGAGCTGACCGACACCACCCGTGCAGGCCTCGGCCGCTTCACCTTCCCGGCGGGTCGGCAGGCGAACCTGCTGTTCAAGCTCAGCGGCGGTGCCACACAGGTGGACGGCACCCGGGTCCAGGTGGTGAACGACCGCGAGATCAGCGGCGCGATCGACAGCGGCCACTTCTGCGGCGCGAAGAACAGGTACACGCTGCACTTCGACATCAAGTTCGACCGGTCCTTCACCGAGAGCGGCACCTGGGTCGGCACCACCATCAACCCCGACGCGAGGTCACTGAAGGCGGGCAAGGTCCGGCAGACCCCGCAGGCCTCCCCGTCGGCACCGCTGAAGGAGAAGCACTTCACCGTCCCGGCGAAGCCGGCCCCCACGATCCACGGGAGCAGCGCCAACGCCTCCGGCACTTCCTCCCCGGCACCGAGCGCCAGTACCGCGCCCCGGTCGTCGGCCACGACCCGCGCGGCCCAGCCCCCCACCACGGGCGCGAACGGCATGTACCTGACCTTCGACACCTCCGCCGACCCCACGGTGAGCGCGAAGGTCGGCATCTCGTACACGAACGACGCCAACGCGGCGGACAACCTCGCCACCGAGATCAACACATGGAACCTCGACGCCGTCGAACAGGCCAACCACCAGGCCTGGAACGCGGTGCTCAACAAGCTCCAGATCGGCGGCGGCACCTCCGACCAGCAGACGCAGTTCTACACCGCGCTCTACCATGCGCTGCTGCACCCGAACGTCTTCTCCGACGCCAACGGCCAGTACATGGGCATGGACAACCAGGTCCACAGACTGGCCAAGGGCCAGAGGGCCCAGTACGCCAACTACTCGGGCTGGGACACCTACCGCTCCCAGACCCAGCTGATGGCGATGGTGGAGCCCAAGGTCGCGAGTGATGTCGTCACCTCGATGCTCAACGGCTACGACCAGACCGGCCTGCTGCCCAAGTGGGCCTCGAACAACGGCGAGAGCTATGTGATGGTCGGCGACCCGGCCGCCGGCATCATCGCCGGCGCGTACGCCTTCGGCGCGACGAACTTCGACGCGGACAAGGCGCTGGCCGCTCTCCAGCACGAGGCCACCGTCCCCAACAACAACCGCCCGGGCGAGGCCGTACGGGACGCGAAGGGCTATCTCCCGCTGGACGAGAACGACTACGGTTGCTGCAACTTCTACGGCCCGGTCTCCACTCAACTGGAGTACGACTCGGCCGACTACGCGCTGGCCGCGTTCGCGAAGTCGTTGGGCAAGACGGACGTGTACGAGAAGTTCGCCACCCGGGCCCAGGACTGGATGAACGTCTTCAACCCGCAGACCGGCCATCTGCAGGCCAAGAACAAGGACGGCCAGTTCGCGGGCGGATTCACCCCCGGTACCTCCAACGGGTTCGTCGAGGGCACCTCCGCCCAGTACACCCCCATGGTCCCGTTCAACCTGCAGCAGCTGATCCAGGCTCGTGGTGGAGCCAAGGCGTACGCGTCCTTCCTGGACAGCCTCCTCGACAACATCACCAGCCCCGGCAACACCGACGCCGACCTGAGCAACGAGCCCAGCGTGGAGATCCCCTGGGAGTACGACTACACGGGCCAGCCGTGGAAGACCCAGGCGGCCGTCCGCGAAGCCCAGCAGAAGCTGTACTTCAACGCCCCGGTCGGCTCCTTCGGCAACGACGACCTCGGCGCGATGAGCTCCTGGTACGTCTGGTCCGAACTCGGCATGTACCCCGAGACTCCGGGTACGGACACCCTGGCGCTCGGCAGCCCCGCGTTCCAGGTGGCTCAGGCGACCCTGGCCGGCGGCAGGACGGTGCGGATCAACGCACCGCAGGCCGCGCCCGACGCGCCGTACGTGCAGTCCCTCAACGTCAAGGGCAAGGAGTGGAAGACCTCCTGGCTGACGTACGGGCAGTTCAAGGGCGCGGGCAGCATCGACTTCACGCTCGGCACCCAGCCCAACACCTCCTGGGCGTCCGACCCCTCGGCGGCACCGCCCTCGGACACCACGGGCGGCAACCGGGTGCTGGCCGCGACCGGCCCCTCCAGCGACGGCCTGGTGCTCCAGCCGGGCGCGTCCGGTGACGGCACCCTCGACCTGACCAACCTCGGCAGCAAGGCCGTCACGGTCGACTGGAAGGCCACGGCTCCCTCCGCCGTCACCTTGGACACCTCGTCCGGATCGCTGACCGTGCCGGCGTCGGGCAGCGCCGAGGCGAAGGTCCATGTGACGGCAGGCACGAGCGAGGGAACCTATCCGGTCACCTTTGCGCTGACCGACCACGGCTCCGGCGCGACGCTGAGCGGCGCAAGCCTGCGCGTGGCCGTGGCCAAGGCCGGCGCCCTGTGGCCGTACCACACCAATGAGGGCATCTATCCCGACGGCGCCACCTTCTCGGGCGGCTTCGACAACGACGGCTGGGCCTACTCGCAGAACGCGCTGTCAGCGGCGGGTGTCACGAGCGGCTCGACCCTCACCGTCGACGGCGTCTCCTACACCTGGCCGACCGTGACATCCGGTCAGCTGGACAACCTGGAGATGGCCGGCCAGACCATCCCCATGCCTGCCGGTACCTCGGGTGCGTCGCTGGGCCTGCTCGGCGCGGCGACCAACGCGCCGAGCGACGGCATCTCGGGCACGGTGACCGTCACCTACACCGACGGCACCACCTCGAAGGCGACGGTCGGCTTCTCGGACTGGACACTGAACGGCGGGGCCGGCAAGCCCATCGAGGGCGACACCACGGCCGTCACGACGTCGTACCGCAATACCGCGAGCGGAGGCCGGGACAGCGTGAAGACCTACGTCTTCGCCACGAAGGTCCCGCTGGACGCGTCCAAGCAGGTCGCGTCGATCACGCTGCCGGTGACGGGTTCGACGGGCACCGACCACCTGTTCGCCTACGGCTTCGGCCAGTAAAGGCTCTGGCGGCAGTGATGAATCAGGGGCCGCTTCCCGGGCGTCCGCCCGGGAAGCGGCCCCTGTGTCAACCGCACGTCAGTGTCGGCGTCGCCCAGTCGCCGTGGTCGTTGCCGTTTCCGTCACCGGCGTCGCCGACCTTGAGGTCGACCACCTGGGCGCCGCTGACGTCGACGTCGATCGGCACCGCGGCCTGTTTGCCGTGGATCGTCGGCGTGGTCACCAGGGTCTTGCCGTCGGCGATCACGGAGAACGTGACCGTTCCCGCACCTCCTGTCTCGTCGTCGACGCCGACGTCCGCCGTCAACCGGGAGCAGTTTCCGGCGAGATAGAGCTGGACGTCGCTGACGGAGTTGGTGCCCAGGCCCTTGCTGTAGCGGACCTGGTTGATGGTGATCGGACGGCCGTCCCCGGCCGCCTGTTCGCCGACGCTGCTGTCGCGCTCCACCGGGCCCCAGCCGTTGGTGGACGACAGGAACGGCAGGTCGCTGACCGCGCTCGTGCCGGCCGGCGGGGCGGGCGGGATTCCGCCGACGATGCGCTCGTCACCGCCCACGGCCTGCCGTCCGCTCTGCCGGTAGTGCACCGTCGCCGTGAGCGCCGAGGCGGACGGCAGTGTCCCGGTCGGCGGCTGGACCTTCCAGGTGAAGGTGGCCGATCCGCCGGGCTGTACGCGCTTGACCGAAGTGGGGCTCGGGGCGCCGACGCTCCAGCCGTCGGGGGCGGAGAGCGAGGCCGTCACCTGGGAGGCGGACGGCCGGTCCTCCGGCACCCGTACCGTGGCCTCGGCCGTGAAGGCCTGGCCCGGCTGAGCCGTGTCCGGTACGTCCAGGGCGACGTCAGCCCCCGGACGAGCGGGCATCGCGTACTTCTTGTGGTCGTAGCGGGGGCTGTCGTTCTGCGCCACACGCAGGGACGAGGCGTAGCTGCCGTAATCGGTGAGTGAGACCTTGCCCAGCCCGCCGGTGCTGCCGTCCAGGTTCCACACGGCGATCGCGATGCTGTTGCGGCCGTTCGGGTTGAGGATCCCGTTGGGGACCGGGAAGGTGTGCTGGGGGCCGAGGTAGTTGACGTAGTTGCCGACCTGCCAGCCGTTCACGAAGATCGTCGCGCGGTACTTGCGGGACGGGTCGTCGGTGAACGTCAGCCCGAGCGAGGTGTCCTGGCCGCGCGGCAGGTCCAGTGTCGCGTCGGTCCGGTACCAGGAGACTCCCGGACGGGTGTCGGTCGTCGGCAGGGACACCCGGTTCCACTTGTCGTCCGGGTAGCCGGGCAGGGACCAGCCGGCGCGTTCGCCGTACAGGCCGCCCGTCGACAGCGGGCCGCGCACGGTGTCCTGGAGGTCCTCGCCGCCGCGTACGCCCTGCAGCCTCCAGGTGACGGAGGTCAGCGGCGCCCCGACGAGGGAGGCGCTGGTCAGTCCGCGTGCGGTCTTGTTGCCGTTGGTCGAGTTGTAGTCCTCCTCGTGTCCCATGTTCACGGTGAGCACGGAGAGGACGTTGTCACCCTTCTCCTTGACCGAGCCGGCCGGGAAGGTGAAGTCGGCGCTGCCTGTGGTGGAGCTGCCCAGGAAGGTGCCGTTGAGCCAGGCGGAGAAGGCCTGTGCGTCTCCTCCGGAGTCCGAGACCAGGTGGATGCCGGTCTCCTTGCCGGTGGCGCGGAAGCGGCCGCGGTACCAGGTGTTTCCGGTGTGGAAGCCGTAGTCGTCGGCGTAGAGCACCGGCAGCGAGTTGACGCCGGAGACGCTGTTGGTGGTGGTCTTGTCGGCGACCTGCCAGCTGGTGTCGTCGAAGGCGGGGGCCGCTTCGGGGGACTCGTCGGCGTGCTTCCAGGTCGTTAGGGCCGGGAGGTGCACCGGGGCGGCCACGGGGATCGTCCCGGTGAGGCTGTCCGTGTCGGTGGCCCGGGTCTTCAGGGTCCTGCCGTTCCAGGTGACCTGGTCGGCGGAGGTGAACACCTCGATGTTCTTGTCGTCGGCGTTGTCGCCGGTCAGTGCAACGGTGCGGCCGCCGTCCAGGCTGGTCGCCGTGCGCAGCAGGTGGGTGCCGCGGACGAGCACCGGGCCGCTCGCCGTGTCCTGACGCCAGAAGGTGTTGGCGGTGGCCTTGTCGCCGACGAGCAGCAGGAGCGGGGGCTTTCCGCCGCCGCTGATGCTGATGCGGAGCAGACCCTTGTGCGTGTAGTTCAGCCGCAGGTCACCGGTGTCCTTGTCCCAGGTGGTGGTGACCGTGCCGCCGCTGGTGGTCACGGTGGGCTCGGAGGAGTAGCGCAGCACGGTCTCTCCGTCGCTGCCCGGGTCGCCGTAGAGCACGGCCACATCCCGGTTCCCGATGGCGGCGCTGGTCATGATCTCCGAGGTCGAGTACTGCAACTGCGCGTCGCCGAGGCGGTAGTTGGCGGTGATCACGTGGGAGTCGCGTCCGTCGAGGGTGATCGCGGTGCCCGGCTGCTGGGGCACGACCGGGTAGGTCGGCTCCTCGGCGGCGGCACCCGTCGGGACGTCGATGGCGTCGACGGCCACGTAGTTGTCCGTGGATCCCGAGCTGTGGGTCCCGGCGACGACGATCTTCAGCGTGTGCGACCCGGCCGTCAGACCGGTCTTCTGGAAGATGACCGCCTGGTTCTCGCCGCCGGAGTCGTCGACCGTGGCCACCTTGGTGCCGTCGAGGTAGACGTCGGCGTTGCCGTGGTTGTCGGTCTTCGAGCCGATCCAGCGGATCGCGGTGCCGTCGAAGGGGACGGTGAGCGAGTCACCGGCCTTGTTGGAGAACGACTCGGTGTGCTTGTAGTCGCCCCCGGTGTAGCTCGTGTCGGCCACGTGCGACCAGGAACCGCTGTACTGCAGCGCGGGGTCGGGGTCGTCCCAGGTGTAGGTGGTGTCCGCGGACGGCTGGGCGTTGAAGTCCAGCGAGATGTGGGTCTTGTCCACCGCCGTGGAGGTGGAGTTGCCGTGCCGCAGGACGTGGAACTGCGTCTTGGTGTCGGGGTTCATCCGGGCCGTGTCGACGACCGCGGAGTCGTCCGGTGGTGTGGTCCTGATCGCCTCGGTCTTGGTGAGCGGGGCGACCGACTGCGTGAAGTACCCGATGAGCTTGTCCTCGTAGTACTTCGGATCGAGCTGACGGTTCTCGCGGATCGCGGCGCCGTAGTCGTAGGACGTGTAGTTCTCCGGCATGCCCAGCCAGCCCCAGTTGGTGCCGCCGTAGGTCATGTAGAAGCTCTGGGCGGTCGCGCCGACGGCTATGTTCTGCTTGTAGAACACGTTGGCGAACTGGTCGTTGATCAGCTGGGCGCACTTGTCGTAGCCCGGCCCGCCCCAGGGGTCGAAGGCGCCGCCCTGGAACTCGGGCGAGTACAGCGGCTTGCCGTCCGGGTGGTCGTAACTGATGTCGGGGACGCCGTTCCACTTCGAGGGATTCGAGCAGTTGAATCCCTGCGGGTACGAGTCCGGGCCGTCGACGTCCAGGGCTCCCGCACCGGAGTTGAAGGTGCCGTTGTTGTTGCCGGTCAGCGGTACGGTGATGCCGTCGGCGCGGGCCTTGTCCTCCAGGTGCTGCATATAGGAGCGGCCGGCCGCCGAGCCGTTGTAGTACTCGTTCTCGACCTGGTAGGCGATCACCGACCCGGTGCCGTTGGTCAGCTGGTGCCGGGCGATGATCCGGTCGATCTGCGTCAGCCACTCGTCCGCGTACTTCAGGAACTGCGGGTCGTCACTGCGGTTGTGACCGGCCTTGGTGGTCATCCAGCCGGGCAGACCGCCGCTGTCGACCTCCGCGTTGATGTACGGCGCCGGGCGGGCGATGACATAGAGCCCGGCGTCCTGCGCCATGTCGAGCAGCTTGTCGACGTCACGTACCCCGCTGAAGTCGTACACACCCGGCTTCGGCGAGTGGTATCCCCAGTCGAAGTACAGCGAGGTGGAGTTGAAGCCGGCGGCCTTCATCTTCTGGAAGATGTCCCGCCACAGGTCAGGACTCGGGAGCCGGAAGTAGTGGAACTCGCCGGACCACAGATAGGTGCGCTTGCCGTCGACGAGGAAGGAATAGCCGTCGAGCTTCACCGTGTGCGTCGGTGGACTTGCGGCAGACGCGGCGGGGGCCTGACCGCCCCTGTCCTGCGCCGCCGCGGGTGCGGTCATGCCCGCCGCCAGGGCGATGGTCGCGGCTGTCGCAAGGACTGCCCTCCACCACCTGCCGCGACGGGGTCTCGCGGCCTCCGAACCGAACCGATCACTTCGCACTGCGGCCTCCATACCGCCTGAGCGATCAGCATCAAACAGACTCAGGCAAAGTCGAACAGTAGAGCCACGCAAGACGCAACACAATGGGGCGGGAGCACACGGTTGCGATGGCAGTGGTGCCATGAAATCCGTAGGCATGGCCGGAGTTGAGGACTGGTGAGGGAACGCGGCCACGGAACGGTCGGGACGGGGTCCCCAAGGCCGAGCTGATGCTCCATCAGTTCGGGTGGTCCACCAAGGCGTTGCGGTACGACAGGGCCGGGAGCCCCGGTCTGCGTGAAGGGCCGTTGTCAGTGCCTCCCCATAGAGTGAAAGCATCATTCGGGGCAGCTCGGAGGGGGAGCAGAAGCATGTCCGCAAACAAGATCCAGCACAAGGTGAACCATGTCGCGCTGGTGGTGGACTGTTCGGGTTCCATGCGTCCGCATGAAAGTCAACTCATCCGTGTCGTGGACGAGTTCGTGGCGGGACTGAAGGCCGAATCAGACAGCCTGGGCCATGAAACCAGGATCAGCCTCTACTCCTTCGACCACAAGGTGGAGAACCTGGTCTGGGACATGGACGTGAAGCATCTGCCGTCCATGCGGGGTCTGTACCGGGTCAACAATGGCGCGACGGCCCTCATTGAGGCTTCGCTCAAGTCCCTGGACGACCTAGGTCATATCTGGGAGGAATACGGCGAACACAGCTTCCTCCAGATCGTGGTGACGGACGGCGAGGAGAACGCATCGGGGGGCGACAGGCGGCACGACGGCGACATGACCATCCTCGGCCCCTGGCTCGACAAAATCACGGCGAAGATGGGCGGGCTCCCGGGTCACTGGACGTCGGCGATCCTCGTTCCGAACTCCCTGGCCAAGCGGACCGCCCAGAACTACGGTTTTCCGGCCGGGAACATCGCCATCTGGGATGCGGATTCCCAGAAGGGCGTCGAGGAGGCGATCGGCACCGTGCGCGCTGCCGCGACCAGCTTCCTGCGGGGGCGAGAGCAAGGCGTGCGCGGCACCAAGAACCTGTTCGCCGTGGGGCAGGACATATCACTGGACGAGGTCCGGGCGAACCTCGAACCGATTCCGGCGAACAAATACCGGCTGCTGAAGGTGGACCAGGAGGTCGAGATCCGTCCCTTCGTCAACTCCCACCCAGGCGTGACGTACGAACGGGGTTCGTGTTACTACCAGTTGGGCGCCCGCGCACAAGTTCAGCTGAACAAAGAAGTCATCGTGGTCGACAAGGACACCGACCGTGCCTACACGGGCGACGCGGCGCGCACCCTGCTGTTCGGCACGGGTATCCAGGGGACCGTCTCCGTGAAGGCGGGGAACAACCCCAAGCTGGAGGTATACGTGCAGAGCCGTTCGGTGAACCGGAAACTCAAGCCGAAGACACGTCTGCTCATCATGCTCTGAAACCACACGGGTAAGAACCCGGGGTCCGAGGACGAGTTCGCCTTCGGACCCCGGCGTGGACGCGTGTCTACTCGCGGTCGTCAACAGTGCAAACGTCGCCTCAGGCAGCCGTACCCCGACGGAACAACGCGGTCCACAGGAATGTGACGCCGAACAGTGCGGACTCGGGCGGTTGCTCCCGCATGCGGCGCAGTTCCACCTCCACCAGGTCAGAAAAGATCCAGCGCAGCGACTCGGGCGTGTAGGCGAGGCCGCCCTGCAACTGGCGTTCACGGTAGAGGTCCGCGTCGGTGAGTTCCGAGCCCATGCCCGCCTCGCCGGCGGCGAAGCTGGTGAGTGCGAGGTGGCCGCCCGGTGCGAGGACGCGGTCGAGGAGGGCCAGGTAGCTGACGCGGCGGTGCGGCGGTAGGTGGTGGAAGCACCCCGAGTCGACGACCAGGTCGTATGGGCCACTCAACTCGGCGGTGGGGAGCGCGAAGGCGTCGCCGCACAGGAAGCGGACGTCGACTCCCGCCCTGTGAGCCCGGTCCTCACCCCAGGCGACGGCCACAGGGGAGAGGTCGACGGCGTCCACCACGAAGCCGCGCGAGGCGAGGTACAGGGCATTGCGGCCCGGCCCGCATCCCAGGTCCAGGGCCCGGCCGGGAGTGATCAGGCCCTGGTCGAGGTGGGTGGCCAGGTTCTCGTCCGGTTTGGACACGAAGAACGGGACCGGCCTTGAGCGGTCGGCATAGAAGCGGTCCCAGAAGCCCTTGCCGTCGCCCGTCGTCAGGCGGTCGGCCTCGGAATCAGATGCGAAGAACCCGTCCAGGAGCGCGAGAACGTCCTCGACGGTGCGTACGGTCCGGTCCATCCGGCCCCCTTTCGACCGACGTCGATCGTAGGAGCGAGGATCAGAAGAGACCAGGTCAGGCGATTTGTGTCGACGACGGGAACGGGTTGCTGGCCGCCCCGGGGGACACCATCAACCACCCCACCCCAGGCCTCGACTCTGCGTCCGCTCAACCCCCCGTCAAGGGCCGGAAAGGGGCCATCCCGGGCTGCGGCGGGGAGACCTTTTCGACGAGTTTTCCAGCGGTGAAGGGCGTCGTAGGTCCGGCCAGGCTCAGGAGGCCTCCGGGGCAGTGGCGTGGTCCGCTGTCTTCTGGACGGCGGGGATCAGGTCTGCGAGCCGTTCGAGTTGGTCGCGCTGGGAGTGCAGGTCCAGGGCGCCGAGTCGTACGACGATGTGCCGGGCACCGGCGGCGGCGTACAGCCCCAGGCTCTCGACCACGTGGTGGGCGGAGCCGGCCACGACGGTCTGGATCCTCTCCAGCTCAGTCAGCGGCATGCCGTAGGTGGCTCGTGCGTAGGCGTCCAGTGCTCGACGGCCCCGCTCGGTGTCGTCGTCCAACCGTACGGAGACGAACAGTGCGGGGGTGATGTCCTCGGCGGCGCGCCCGGCGTCGGCTGCCGCCTGGTGGACATGGCGAAGACCGGAGGCGTAGTCGGCGGGATCGGGCGGGTAGGGCAGCCAGCCGTCGTACATCCGTCCGGTGCGGGACAGTGCTGCGGGTGCTGCGCCGCCGAGCCAGATCGGCGGGCCACCGGCCTGGGACGGCCTGGTCGTCGGCGGGATGTCGTCGAACCGGAGGATCTCGCCATGGAAGGAGTCTGCGCCGTCCCACAGGGCCCGCCACAGCGCGACGGTCTCGTCCAGGCGGGCGAAGCGCCTTTCCCATGGCAGCTCGGACAGCGTGTAGAGGGGCTGTCCGAAGCGGCCGGGGAAGCCGGCACCGACGGTCACGGTGAGCCGGCCACCGGACAACACGTCGATCGAGCCGAGCGACTGCGCGGCCTGGATCGGCCGCCGCAGGAACGGCAACAGTGCAGCCGTACCCAGCGTCACGGTGTCGGTCGTCGGGGCGAGCGCGGCCAGCATCGTGAGCGCCTCGATGCGCGGGCTGATCAAGGAGTCGTTGACGAAGAGCGAGGAGAATCCCAGGCGTTCGGCCTGGCGGCCGAAGGCGACGAGCTCGCGGGGGTCGTCGGCCGGGCCCCACTGGGCGGTTCCGGTCGGAAGCAGTACGCCGATGTCCATGCCGGCGATCGTCGGCGACCGGTGCGAGAGGCCACAATTCCCTGCGGGGAATGGCCAGGGAACCGGCGCCACCGTTAGAACAGGCCCGTGGACTTCCCCCGTGCGCTTCGCGAACGTCGTACCGGCCGGCATCTCAGCCAACTCGAGCTGGCGCTCCGGGCGGGCACCACGCAGCGCCATCTCAGCTTCATCGAATCCGGCAGGTCCGTCCCCGGCCGGAAAATGGTCGTACGTCTGGCGGAGTCGCTGGAACTGCCCCTGCGGGAGCGCAACGAGCTGTTGCTTGCCGCCGGGTATGCGCCCGCCTACCCCGAGAGCACGCTCGACGACCCGGCGCTGGCTCCCGTGCGCACGGCGATCGATCACATCCTGCGCGGGCATCTGCCGTATCCGGCGCTGGTGGTGGACCGCAGCGGTGACCTGATCGCCGCGAATTCCGCATTCGACCGGATCACCGAGGGGGCGAGCCCCGAGCTGGTCGGCCCGGGCACGAACATTTACCGCCTCGCGCTGCATCCCGACGGCCTCGCTCCCCGCATCCGTAATCTAGCCGAATGGGCACGCCACATCCTGGCGCGCCTCGGCCACCTGGAGGAGTTGCGTGCCGAACTCGCCGAATATGTTCCTCAACTCGATCCGTCCGCCGGGCTCCTCGGTTTCGCAGTCCCGCTCCATCTGCAGTCTTCGTACGGTGAGCTGCACCTGATCACGACCGTGACCACCTTTGCCACAGCCGTCGACGTAACCCTTGCCGAGCTGAAGCTCGAGGCGTTCCTGCCCGCCGACGCGGCGACAGCCGAGGCGCTCTCGGTGGCCGCCGCGGGCGCCGCTGCTGCGGATTAGGCCCCCCGGGTCGTGGCGCGTGGTCTGTTCGGAGTGTCCGGTGTGTTTGACGGAATTGGCGATTATTTGCTGTAAAAATCCCGGTGCCGAGTGTGCGAGTGAAGAGTAGGAGAAGTCATGTCTGTGATCCTGACTTTGGTGGTCGCCGGTGATCCGAAGGGGATGGAGCAGTACGCCTCAGCCAACACGGAGAAGATGGAGGCCGTCCTCGAAGCCGCGAAGCGGCATGGCCTCATTGCGCACCGCTTCTACGGTTCCGAGGACGGCGGCAGCTTGATGGTGCTCGACGAGTGGCCCGACCGGCAGAGCTTCGAGTCGTTTTTCCAGGAGCAGGGACCCGAGATCAGGCCGATGTTCGAAGCCGCAGGGGTGTCAGCGCAGATCGAGCCGACGTTCTGGCGGGAGCTCTCGACAAACGACGCCTATGGTTGGGGCGTCTGAGAGGAATTCTCGGCGTCGTTGAATTTGGCGGGCGCTGTTCGGTGTCACAGGGTCCGGGCCGCGGCGGCGTCGCGGAGGAGTGCGGTGAAGGTCAGGGCGGCGGGGGTGGGGGAGTGGTCGGCCATGCGGACCAGGAGGATGCGGCGGATGGGGGCCGGTGGCTGGAGGGGCAGGACGGTGACGCCGGGGCGGGTGCCCTCCAGGGCCAGGGTGGGGGCGAGGGCGACGCCGATGCCGGCGGCGACCATGGCCTGGGCTTCCTGGTAGTCGTGGGCCTCGTAGGCGATGTGGGGCTCGAAGCCGACGGCGCGGCAGCCGCGGACGAGGGCCTCGGCCACCGGGTGATGCTCGGCGCGGGTGATCCAGGGGTCGTCCGCGAAGTCGGCCAGTGAGGCGGCGGCACGGCCGGCGAGCGGATGGTGGTCGCTGACGAGAAGGGCCGGCGGGTCGTCGAGGAGTGGGGTGACGACGATGTCCTCCCGGTCGATTCGGCTCCAGTCGTAGTCCCACATCAGCGACATTTCGATCTCCCGGTTCTCCAGCATGGTCCGGAGTCCGGCGATACGGGCGCTGCGGACGGTCAGCCGTACGTCGGGGTGGGCGTCCCGGAAGGCGATCACGGCCTGCGGGAGGAGCGACGCGCCGACGGTGGGGAAGGTGCCGATGCGCAGCGTGCCCGCGCGCAGTCCTGCGTAGTCGGCGAGTTCGTTCTCCGCGGCCCGCAGCTCGCGTTCGATCCGGTGGCCCCGTTCGGCCAGCGCCCGTCCGGCGTCTGTGAGGGTGACGCCGCGGGCGTGCCGTTCAAGCAGCGGCTGGCCCGCCTCCGTCTCCAGGCGGCTGATCTGCTGCGACACCGCTGACGGGGTGTAGTTGAGGGCGCGGGCCGTCGCGGTCACCGAGCCGCGCCGGGCGACCTCCGTGAACAGCAGGATGCGCCGGACGTCGAGCACGTCGCCACCTCCAGCGTTTACTTCAGCTTAATAGCCATGCAGATTTCCGAGATTGTACTTCACGCTGACGTAACCCACCGTGGAGGACACCACGCACGGCGAGGCCGTCGGTGGACTTCCCTTTCCACGTCTGTGAGGAGTCGGTTGTGCTGCGTCTGCAGGGCGAGATGATCCGCGGAGGAACCAGCAAGTGCTGGATCTTCGACCACCGCGACGTGGTCGCCACGGGTGTGGACGTCGACGCCGTGCTGCTCGCCGCCTTCAACGCGGCGGACCCCCGTCAGATCGACGGCGTGGGCGGCGCCTCCTCCACCACCTCGAAGGCCGCGGTCGTACAGCCGTCGAGCCTGCCCGGCGTGGACATCGAGTACGCCTTCGCACAGGTCGGGATCGGCGACGAGCGCGTGGAGTGGGCCAGCAACTGCGGCAACTGCGCCACCGCAGTGGCCCTGTACGCCGTCCACCACGATCTCGTGCCGATCGCGTCGGACACCACCACCGTCCGCATGCTCAACGTCAACACCGGGGCCCGCCTCACCGGCACCATCCCCACCCCGGCGGGCGTGGCCCCGGAGCAGGGGGCGGCCGTGGTGCCGGGGACCTCGGCGCGCGGTGTACCGGTCCTGCTCGGGTTCGAGGACCCGGCGGGCTCGACGACCGGACGCGCTCTGCCGACCGGCCGGGCACTGGACGAACTGACCGGCCCGGACGGCCCCGTCGAGGCATCCCTGGTGGACGCCGGCGCTCCGGCCGCGCTGTTCGAGGCCAAGGCGTTCGGCCTCGACGGCACGGAACCCCTCACCGAGTTCGCCACCGCAGTGCCCGCACTGACCCTGCTGCGCCGCCAGGCAGCGCTGGCCATGGGCCTGGCCCAAGAGGGCGATCCCATCAGCCACGCGGTGCCGAAGGTGGGCATCGTCGCCCGACCCGCCCCCTACCGCACCACCCAGGGCACACTCGTCAACCAGGACGAGTACGACCTGGCCGTACGCATGGTGTCCATGCACGCGCCGCACCCGGCGATCGGCCTGACCTCCGCCGTGGCCCTGGCCACGGCCGCCGCCACCCCCGGCACCCTCGCCCACCGCGTCGCCCGGCAGACCGCCGACGGCACGCTGCGCCTGGGCACCCCCGCCGGCGTGGTCACCACCCGAGCCGTCCCCGCACCGGACGGCGCGTCCCCCACGGTGCTGCTGCACCGCGCCGCCCGGCGTATCGCCCGAGCCGAACTCCTCGTTCCCGTCCTGGAAGGACGCCCCGCATGAGCCGCAACGACGCCGCCCCGGGTACCGTCACCGCACCACCTGGCCGCGCCCGCCGCACGTTGTCCCACCTCTACGTCCAGTGCCTGATCGGCGTTCTCCTCGGCGCCGCCGTGGGCGGGCTGTGGCCCTCCTTCGGCGCCGACCTCAAGCCGCTCGGGGACGGCTTCATCGCGCTGGTGAAGATGCTCATCGCGCCGATCATCTTCTGCACGGTCGTCCACGGCATCGCCTCCATGGGCAACGCCCGCGCCGTCGGCCGCGTGAGCCTGAAGGCCCTGGTCTACTTCGAGGTGCTGACCACCGTCGCCATGGTGATCGGCCTGGTCGTCGTCAACGTCGTCAAGCCGGGCAGCGGTCTGCACATCGATGTCTCGACCCTGTCCACCAAGGGACTGCCGCCGGAGGCGACCACGGCCCACGAGGGCTTCGCCGAGTTCGTCCTCGCCATCATCCCGGCCACCCTGGTCGGCGCCCTGACCGGCAACGAAATCCTGCCGGTACTGCTGGTGTCGGTGCTCTTCGGCTTCGGTCTGCACGCCAGCGGGGAGGCCGGCCTGGGCATCGCCCGGGGCATCGAGAAGTTCTCCACGGTCCTGTTCACGCTCATCCGCTGGATCATGCGGCTCGCCCCCATCGGCGCTTTCGGCTCCATGGCCTTCACCATCGGCAACTACGGGCTGGGCACCCTGCGCCATCTCGCCCTGCTGGTCGGCTCGTTCTGGCTGACCGCGCTGTTCTTCGTCCTGGTGGTCCTCGGGACCGTGATGCGCCTGAACGGACTGCGGCTGCTGCCCTTCCTGCGCTACATCAAGGAGGAGCTGCTGATCGTCCTGGGCACCTCCTCCACCGAGCCCGTCCTGCCGCGCATGATGGCCAAGCTCCAGCACGCGGGCGCCTCGAAACCGGTCGTCGGCATCACGCTGCCCGCCGGGTACTCCTTCAACCTCGACGGCACCGCCATCTACCTGACCATGGGCTCGGTCTTCCTCGCCCAGGCCCTCGGCATCGACCTCAGCCTCACCCAGCAGCTGACCATGCTCGCCGTCATGCTGCTCACCTCCAAGGGCGCCGCAGGCGTCACCGGCTCCGGCTTCATCGCCCTGGCCGCCACTCTCAGCGCCGTCCCGCACGTGCCGGTCGCCGCCCTGGCGCTGATCTTCGGCATCGACCGGTTCATGTCCGAAGCCCGCGCCCTGACCAGCCTGGTCGGCAACGGCGTCGCCACCCTGGCCGTCGCCCACTGGGAGGGCGAGCTCGACGAGGCCCGGGCCAAGGCCGTCCTGCGCGGCGAAATCCCGTACGCCCCCGCCCCCGCTCCTGCTGCGGCGACCGCCGAGCCCGGCACGAAGGAGACGCCCGCACCCACCCGCGATCCGGTCCCCGCCGCAAGCTGACGCCGCGGGGGGGGGGGGGGGGGGGGGGGGGGGGGGGGGCGGGCGGCGCCCCCCCCCCCCCCCCCCCCCCCCCCCCCCGGCTCCGCGGCATGCGCGTCGTTGATCTGCTTCACGTCTGGTAGGACGTGCCGGGGTCCGCAGAAGTCCTCGTGCCTGAGGGGCTTCACCC
>NZ_JBITLY010000008.1:0-88354 GCF_044465725.1 Streptomyces sp. NPDC049541
CCAACCCCCCCCCCCCCCCCCCCCCCCCGGGGGGGGCCCCCCCCCGCGCCGCCGCCCGCCCCCCCCCCCCCCCCCCCCCCCCGATCCGGGTGGGCGATACTGGGTTCGAACCAGTGACCTCTTCGGTGTGAACGAAGCGCTCTCCCACTGAGCTAATCGCCCGGACGCAGGAAGAACATTACCCCATGTCAGGGGGTGCCTGTGACCAGCATGAACCGGCGCCCGCCGACGCTCGCGCGGTCGCGCGGATCACTGGTCCTTGATCTTCCAGGGCATCACGACGCCGAACTTCCACAGATAGATACCGACGAGCACACCCACGATCACGAGACCGATCGCCGTCAGAGTGATGTTGCGGCGCCGCACCTTGGGGTCGAGGGCCCGCTGGGCCGCCTCGGTGACCTTGCGTTTCGTCCAGCGGAGCACCAGCTGGGCCCAGACGAACTCGGTCGCCCAGATCGCCATGCCGCCGAAGATCACCACCCAGCCCGGCCCGGGCAGCGGCAGCATGACGATGCCGGCGCCGACGACCGCCAGACCGACGACGAAGACCCCGACCTGCCAGCTCAGATGCAGGGCGCGACGCCTCTTGATGAACGCCGGGGCCTTGGAGCCGAGACCGTGCTCGCCCTGCGCCCCGTCCGTCCTCGTCTCGTCCGATGCCACGGCAGCCTCGCCCGACAGCCCCTCGGTCCGGTTACTCCCCGTATTCATACGGCCAAACTTTACCTTACTTTACCCAGCGGAAACCAGTCACCGGAATGGCCCTACCTCGCGAACGACCCATCGGCCGGAAGAGTTACGTAAAGGCACGCAAAACACTCAGAGGGGTTTACAACGGCACCGTAGGTGGCATGTCGATTTCGCCGACGTGCGAATCCCCGAGCGCACACTGAGCGAAAGGCCCTGGCGCTTATGAACACCACGGTCAGCTGCGAGCTGCACCTGCGCCTCGTTGTGTCGAGCGAGTCCTCCCTGCCTGTCCCCGCAGGCCTGCGGTACGACACGGCCGACCCCTACGCCGTGCACGCCACCTTCCACACCGGAGCCGAGGAGACCGTCGAGTGGGTGTTCGCCCGCGACCTCCTCGCGGAGGGGCTGCACCGGCCCACCGGAACCGGCGACGTCCGTGTCTGGCCGTCGCGCAGTCACGGTCAGGGGGTCGTGTGCATCGCGCTGAGCTCTCCGGAGGGCGAGGCCCTGCTGGAAGCCCCGGCGCGGGCGCTGGAGTCCTTCCTGAAGCGAACCGACGCCGCCGTGCCTCCCGGTACGGAACACCGGCACTTCGATCTCGATCAGGAGCTCTCGCACATCCTGGCGGAGAGCTAGGCCGAGGCACCACGAAGCCGCCCGGCGCCGTCGACTCGGGGAGACGGCTCGGGCCAGAACAACTGCATACGGTACGCATCAGCGCCGCCGCCGCGATCGAGTCGTGGGGGCGGCGCCGGTGTGTGCGGCGGGGCAGGGGGATGGTGCCCCGGTGGCAGGACCGCCCGCAGTCGGGCGGCAAGCCACTACCATCGGCCAGCATGAGGCGGGCGTCCGCCCGACCCCCAGGCCAGGGAGCGAAACGTGCTGATCACCCACGACACCCGGTGCGCGCTCGACACCGTGGTGGATCTGGTGAACACCGCACCGGAGGACCACGCGGCGCCGGACGGACTGCCCGACGTCGCGGCTCTCGAGGATTTCGTACGAAACCATGAAATCAGCGATGTGGGGGCGCTCTCGGAGTTCGACCTCTCGGCCGTGCGCAAGATCCGCGGCCGGTTCGCCTCGGTCTTCGCGGCGCACGACGCCCGGACCGCCGCCGGCGTGATCAACGAGCTGGTCGCCGCCGCGGGCACGACTCCGCGCCTCACGGACCACGACGGCTACGACTGGCATGTGCACTACTTCGCGCCTGGTGCCTCCGTCGCCGATCATCTCGCGGCCGACTGCGGGATGGCGCTGGCCTTCTTCGTGGTCGCCGGTGAGCAGGAACGGCTGCGCCGCTGCGAGGCCCCCGACTGCCGGCGCGCCTTCGTCGACCTCTCCCGCAACCGCTCGCGCCGCTACTGCGACAGTCGCACCTGCGGAAACCGTCTGCACGTGGCCGCTTACCGGGCGCGGCGCAAGGAGGCCGCGGGCTGACGCCCGAGCGGCCGGACAAGGATGTCGACGTGGTCCCCCGCGGGTGGCGCCGGGGACCACGGGTACGGCTCACAGCATCAGCAGGTCGTGCAACGAGGCCATGAGCAGCAGACACCCGATCACCGCAAGGAAGATCATCAGCGGTGGCTGGGAAAGGGCGAAGAGGCATCCGCGCGGCTCGTCCTTCGGCGGCGCGGTGTCGCCGTGTTCCGTGTCCAGCATCTCTCGGCGATGATGGCGCACTCCACAGGTCCGGTGCACTCAACACGCCCGGCATGACCGGCAGTTCGCCGGATTCCGTGAAGTCCGGTTCGGGTCGTGATCACTTCACGCCACAGCCTTGATCCACTGTGTCGTTTCAGTCGTCATGCGCGGGTCATATGCCGTGCTTCTTGAGGATGGCCTCGATGTCGCTGAAGTCGTCCGCCGACTGGGCGCGGGGCGTACTCGCGGGCCGGGCGGCCGGGCGGGACCCGGGGCCGAGGGAAGGCGCGGAGGCCTTCGGAGCGACCGCCTCGCGCTGCTCCGCGGCCCTGGCCTCCCTGCGCTCCTTGCGTGTGCCGCCCCGGCGGCGCTCCACCGCGCGCGTGGTGGAGAACAGCAGCCAGGCGGCGCCGAGCACACCGAAGCCCGCCCAGGCCGTCGGGCTGAAGGCGGTGTCCGCCAGCCACTGCACCGTGCCGGTCATCACCAGGCCGATGGGGACGAGTGAGTAGGCGGCGATGCGGGCGGCCGCCAGGAAGCGCTTGCGGTAGGCGGTGACCACCGCGATGCCCAGGCCTGCCGCGGACACGGCGGAACAGACGGTCTCGGCAATCATCCGGTCCTCCAGGCAGGGCTCGATCGGGCAGGGGCACTTCGTCCCTTCCATCCTGCACCGCCCGGACCCCGCGCGGCCATGGTCCGGGCGGACATCAGGGACATCTCCGGGTCGGCTCCTCCGAAGGTGCCGGTCCCGGGCACTCGCCCGGGTGTGGATCAGGGTCCGCCTCGGCGGCCTGCGCCGGGATCTGGGACACGGGCTTCGCTTCCTTGGTGGTCTCCGCGGCGGCGGCCGTCTTGCGGGTGCGGCGCGGCTTGGCCTCCGTGCCCTCCGCCGTGTCGACCGCGCCAGGGGTGGACGGGCAGCAGTTCCGCAAGGGAGTCGCGGACCCGCCCGGCCGGCCACTTCACCGCGATCTGCGCGCCGACGAAGCGGACGTCCGCACGGCCGGGCCGGGCGGCGTTGGCCTCGTGGGCGCAGGTCACCGGGGCCGGGGCTCCGATTGGGTCGACCGCGGCCGAGCTGGGAGACTGACGGCATGAGCGACTCCTCCCCCGTGCCTCCCGCCGCGCCCGTCCTCGACGTCTGGTGCGAACTCCAGTGCCCGGACTGCCGTAGCGCCCTCGACGATCTGCGTGCCCTGCGTGCCCGCTACGGCGACCGACTGGAGCTGCGGCTGCGGCACTTCCCGCTGGAGAAGCACAAGCACGCCTTCGCCGCCGCGCAGGCCGCCGAGGAGGCCGTCGAGCAGGGCAAGGGCTGGGCCTACGTCGAGGCCGTGCTGGCGCGGGTCGAGGAGCTGGACCGTGCGGGAGAGCCCTTCCTGGTCGAGGTGGCCGCCGAACTCGGTCTGGACGCCGAGGAGTTCGACACCGCGCTGATCGACGGCCGGCACATCCTGATCGTCGACGCCGACCAGGCCGAGGGCAAGGCGATCGGCGTGACCGGTACCCCGACGTACGTCATCGACGGTCAGCGCCTGGACGGCGGCAAGAGCCAGGAGGGGCTGCGGGAGCGGATCGAGGAGATCGTGGACCGGCTGCTGGCCGAGGCGGGGGCCTGACCGGCGCAGGCCCGCGCCCCTTCGGGGTGCGGGTCCGCTCAGACCAGCGGCTTGTACAGGGCGTACTGCGTCGTCCGGTAGCCGAGTGAGTCGTAGAGCCGCTCGGCCGGGGTGTTTCCGGCGAACACGTTCAGAGTGACGACGTCACGGCCCGCGGCGCGTGCCTGGATCTCCGCCAGAAGCATGAGCGTGCGGCCGTGGCCGCGCCCGCGGTGTGCGGCATCGGCCTCCACGTCGCACACATGGACCTTCTCCCCGCGCAGCGCCAGCCACAGGGTGCCCACGCGGGTGCCCTCGTGTTCGAGGACGCTGAACGTGGCGTTCTCGGTCGCCTGTCCCTCCGGCAGCAGCTCCTCGTGGTCGCGGCGTGCCCTGTCGTACGCCTCGGCCTCCGGCACGCCCCGCTCGATCAAGGTGCGGGCGTAGTCCTCCGACTCGTGCTCCTGCCAGCTGACGAACTCGGCCTCTGTCATGGGACGGGCCCGGCTGCCCGCGGGCAGTTCGGGTGCGGTCGGGGCGAGGCGCTTCTCCATTCCGCGATTGCGCACGACGTAGCCGAGCACCTCGCCGAGCCGCAGCCCCGCCGCGGCCCCGGCGGGGACGGTCGCCTCGATCCGCGTGCACCCCCACCCGCGTGCCACCTCCTCCGCGGCGAGCGCGGCCACGGTGCCCCGGCCGCGGCGGCGGTCCGGCTCCTCGATCCGCAGGTCGAGGATGTGGGCGACCTTGTCACCGAAGGCAGCGGACGTGCCCAGGTGTATCGCGCCCACCGGCCGGCTGTTCACGCACACCTGGAAGCGGCGCGAACGCGTCCCGTCGGCGTTGTGCTGAAGCGGCTCGGTCGGCCGCAGGGTCGTGGTCATCAGGGGTGTTCTACCCGCCTCAGCCACGCATCGGCAGCCGGTTTTCCAGGGCTCTCACGGATCCAGGTCGTCGCCGGACCGCTCGTCGAAGATCCGCATGGCCTTGGCGGTCACCGGGCCCGGTGCGCCCGGCAGTTCGCGATCGTCGACGCGGTGCACGGCCTGGACGTCGCGCAGGGTGGAGGTGAGGAAGACCTCGTCCGCGCGCTCCAGGACGTCGAGCGGCAGGTCGGTCTCCCTGGCCCCGGTCCACTCGACGGCGAGCGCGCGCGTGATGCCCGCGAGGCAGCCGGAGGCGACCGGCGGGGTGTGGATCTCGCCGTCCAGGACGACGAAGACGTTCGAGCCGGTGCCCTCGCACAGTTGCCCGACGGTGTTCGCGAACAGGGCTTCCGAGGCGCCGTGTTGGTGGGCGCGGGCGAGGGCGACGACATTCTCGGCGTACGAGGTCGTCTTCAGGCCGGTGAGGGCGCCGCGTTCGTTGCGGGTCCACGGCACCGTGATCACGGCGGTGGAGTCGGGGCGGCGGGTGGTCTCGCCCAGGGCGACGACGAGGGTCGGGCCGTGCTCACCGCGGTCGGAGCCGAGTGGGCCGTGGCCGCCGGTGTAGGTGATGCGCAGCCGGCCGAGCGGCATCGGGTTGGCTTCGAGGACGGCGGCGCAGGCGCGGCGGATCTCGTCGTGGTCGGGGTCGGGCAGGCCGAGGCCGCGCGCGGAGCGGGTCAGCCGGTCGAGGTGCCGGGTCAGCGCGAACGTCTTCCCGTCCGTCGCCTTCACCGTCTCGAAGATGCCGTCGCCCACGGTCAGCCCGTGGTCGAAGACGGAGACGCGGGCGGACTCGCTGTCCTGCAGCCCGCCGTCGAGCCAGATCTTCACGTCTGTAGTCCCTCTCCACTCACCTCGTACGTACCCGACGCTACCGCGAGCAGTCGGGCCGCCTTCAGCTCGGTCTCCCGCCACTCCGCCTCCGGGTCGGAGCCCCAGGTGATGCCGGCGCCCGTCCCGAAGCGCAGGACGCCCTCGGCGCGGTCGATCCAGAAGGTGCGGATGCCCACCGCCAGCTCGCCGGCTCCCTGGTCCGCGTCGACCCAGCCGATGCCGCCGCAGTACGGGCCGCGGGGCGCCGTCTCCAGGGCGTCGATGATCCGCAGGGCGCTGGACTTGGGTGCACCGGTGACCGATCCGGGCGGGAAGGCCGCGTCGAGCAGTTCGGGCCAGCCGGCGTCCGCACGGAGCTCGCCGCGGACCGTCGACACGAGATGGACCAGGCCCGGGTGCTTCTCGACGGCGCACAGATCGGGGACGCTCACGCTGCCGGTCGCGCAGACACGCCCGACGTCGTTGCGGACCAGGTCCACGATCATGACGTTCTCGGCGTAGTCCTTCTCCAGCAGGTCCGCCTCGGTGCGTCCGGTGCCCTTGATCGGTCCGGACTCCACGACACGGCCGTCGCGCCGCAGGAAGAGTTCGGGCGAGGCGGTGGCTATCTCCACCCCGTGGCCGGGCAGCCGGATCGTTCCTGCGTACGGTGCGGGGTTGCCGCGGGCCAGCAGTGCGGTCAGGGCGTCCACGTCGGCGTCGGGCGCGACGGGCGCGGAGAGCACCCGGCAGAGGTTCGCCTGGTAGACCTCGCCGGCCGCTATGTGCTCGCGGATGCGGCGCACACCCGCCGTGTACGCACCGCGGTCGAGGGAGGACGTCCAGTCACCGGCGGCTGGTCCCCGCCATTGCCCCGGCACCGGGGCGGGCACGGGCTCCACTCGTACGTCCCGGAAGCGGGCGCAGGTCAGGCGGCCCTCGAAGTCCGCCACGACGGCCCAGAAACCGGTGGAGTCGAGGGCCGCGGGATCGCTGGTGACATCGAGGAGTCCGGTGGCGACGCGGTCACCGAAGCGGGCGAGAGGAGGGAGGTCGAGCACGCAGTCGAGTCTAGGGCGGGTGTCGTGAAGGTGGCCCTGGCGTGTCCCGTCAGGGGCCCTGACCACGTACGCGAGCAGGTGCAGCGCAGCACGCTGCGCAAACGCGTTTTTGTGCTGGCCCGGGAATCCGCTAGAGTTCAACTCGTCGCCGGGCCGCGAGAGCGGACCGAAACGACAAGCGGACGTAGCTCAGTTGGTAGAGCGCAACCTTGCCAAGGTTGAGGTCGCGAGTTCGAGCCTCGTCGTCCGCTCGATGGAAACAGGGGATCCTCCCGAACCCCTGCACTCCTGGTGGAGTGGCCGAGAGGCGAGGCAACGGCCTGCAAAGCCGTCTACACGGGTTCAAATCCCGTCTCCACCTCCAAGGACGATTAGCTCAGCGGGAGAGCGCTTCCCTGACACGGAAGAGGTCACTGGTTCAATCCCAGTATCGTCCACTGGATCTTCCAGCATGTACGGCGAGATCCATACCCGCGCGATTAGCTCAGCGGGAGAGCGCTTCCCTGACACGGAAGAGGTCACTGGTTCAATCCCAGTATCGCGCACGCAGTACGCACCACCTGCAGGTTCACCTGCGCGATTAGCTCAGCGGGAGAGCGCTTCCCTGACACGGAAGAGGTCACTGGTTCAATCCCAGTATCGCGCACCAGCCGAAGCCCCCGGCCGTCTCGTACGGCCGGGGGCTTCGTCGTGTGACGCCACCTGTCAGCTGGAGAACAGCATGTGGCCGAAGCTCTTGTGGCGGTGGTGACCGCCGTGGTGGCCGCCGTAGTGACCGCCGTGCTGGGCGCCCCAGGCGGGCGCGGGCGGGGCCGGGTACGCCTGCGGGGCGGGCGGGGGCGGCGGCGCGGGCTGGGACCACTGGGACTCCAGGCGGGTCAGCGCCTCCAGCTCGCCGTAGTCGAGGAAGATCCCGCGGCAGCCGCTGCACTGCTCGATCTGGACACCGTTGCGGTTGTACGTGTGCATCGGCGCATGGCACTTCGGACACTGCATGGTCGGCTCAACTCCTCGCCGGTCGGTCCTGCTTCGCGTTTCCCCAGGACAGACTCTGTCAGGGTGCGGTCGGTTGCACCCTACTTCGCGAATTCCGGGATCAACTCCGGCGGGAGCGAAGCCATTCGGGCACATGCGTCGATCATGGACACTTCGACCTCGTCCAGGGGGCGGTTCTCCGCTGCAGCCTTGGCTGTCGCTCGGGCCGCCGTCTGCACCGTGAGGGCGCGGGCCGGGACGTCCAGGGCGGGCCAGGGGTCGCCGTCGGCGGGGACGGCCGGGCCGCCGGCCGTGCGGTAGGCGGTGAGGAAGCGGGTCCACTCGTCCGGTGGGAGGAGGCCACAGGCGTACCAGGCCGCCGGGCGGGCCAGGTCCCAGGCGGGGACGCCGGTGCCGAGGTCGTCGACGTCGATGAGGAGCCAGGGGCCGTCGGGGGCGGGGTGGCGGACGAGCTGGCCGAGGTGGAGGTCGCCGTGGCACAGGGTGGTCGTGTCCGGCATCGGGGCTTCGGCCCTGGCCCAGGGCGGGAGGGTGCTCCAGGCCTGTAGGACCGGTGCGGTGGCGGGGTGGGCGGCCGCTGTTGCCCTGAGCCGGGCGATGGCTCGGGCGGCCTTGGCGGGGCCTCGCATGGGCGGGAGGGGGGCTTCGACGGGCGTGCGGTGGAGGCGGGCCAGGAGGGTGGCTGCGGGCTCCCAGGGGGCGGCGTCGGGGGTGTCCGGGTCCACGGGTGTGCCGTAGGGCCAGAACGTGACGAGGCGGCCGTGCAGGTCGGCGGGGGTCGGGGTGAGTGGGGGCAGGAGGATGCCGGGGAGGCGGGTGGCCGTGGTGAGGCGGGGGGCGAGGTCGGTGCGGGAAGTGTGGGGGGCGTGGGCCTTGGCGACCGTGTCGGCGTGGCGGACGACGGTGGCGTCGGGGCGGTCGGCGAGGGTGGCTGCGCCGCAGGGGCAGGTGTCCGTGCGGGAGTGGGCCGTGGCCTTGGCTCGGATGGTCAGTTCGGTGAGCAAGGAGGTGGTCACGGGGCTCCCTGGGGCGGCGGGTCTCTTCGCGAGGGTACGGCGGGGTGGTGGGGGTGGGTATGGCAGCCGCCGGTGCGGTGCTGTCCGTGGTGGGGGCCGCTGAGGATGCGCCCCCGCCGCCCCTACCCGTCCCGTACCCAGGGGCTCCGCCCCTTCGACCCCGCCAGGGGCTCCGCTCCTGAACCCCGGCGGGGACTGCGTCCCCTGCACCCCTCGCGGGGCTCCGCGCCTGCCCCCCGAGTCAGGGGTCGGCCCCCCGCCCCTGCACGGGAATCCGTCCCTGAACCCTGACAACCCCCGCGGGGCTCCGCCCCAGCACCCCGAGTCGGGGGGCAGCCCCCGCCCCTGCGGACCTGCCCAACCCTGCACAGGGCTCCGCCCCTCAACCCAGACAACCCCCCACCGGGCTCCGCCCCAGCACCCCGACTCGGAAGACAGCCCCCGCCCCTGCGGACCTGCCCAACCCTGCACAGGGCTCCGCCCCTCAACCCAGACAACCCCCCGCGGGGCTCCGCCCCAGCACCCCGAGTCGGGGGGCAGCCCCCGCCCGTGCGGACCTGCCCAACCCTGCACAGGGCTCCGCTCCAAGCACCCCGTTTCGGGGCGCCCCGGACCTCGATCGGCCTGAACGGCCTCGTCCTCAAACGCCGGACGGGCTGAGAGTGTCTGATCGGCGGCTGGAGGGTGCGCTCCCGGTGGGGGACGGACACACGGCATCCGCCCTCGGCCCAGGGGGTGACCGTCGGCGGTGGTGGTTGGGAAGGGAAAAAGCAATGCCGGCGCAGCTCCCCAGCTGCGCCGGCATTTTTGCCGTCCGCCGCACCCCCGTCCCCACGGGGTTTCATGGGTGGATGTCCCCGCCCGGACCGCTCTTCCGGGCCTGGGGTCGCCGCTCAGCGCCCCAGCATCACGCCCACGGACGACGCCTGTGTGGCCACTGTCTCCCAGCCGTCGAAGACGAAGAAGAGCAGGGCCGCCAGGGGGAGGACCATGAGCGTCGCCACCAGGGGGTGGCGGCGGCCGGTACGGCGGCGGAGTGCGGTGCGCTCCTGGGTGCGGATCAGTGTCCGCGGTGCCGTTATGGCCATGGTCCCTCTCCTGACCGTTCTCAGTTGTCGTTGGCAGCGGCGGGTGTCTGACCTCGGGGGACGAGTGCTGCACCCGCCGCTTGACCTCAAATCTAGGCTTCCGGCGCTCTCCGCACGTCATGCCCTCGTACCGATTGCCGGGCCTCCCGGAGGATGAGCCGTGAGGTGGGGCGTACTCCCCTGGGTGGAGACGAGGTCCTAGGTCTCAGGGTCTTCCCGGAGGGGACGCCCGGTGTGCCCGGCCTTTTCCGAGCCGTCCTCCCTGGGGATCGGCTGTTCGACCAGGGCCAGCACCCGGTTGGCCATGAAGCGGGCCGTGCGGACCACGGACCCGTTGCGGGTGACTTCGCTCACTTCCACGACACCTCGGCGTACCGCGGTCTCCACCCGGCGGCCCGCCCTGCTCGCCACCACCTCGTAGGTGCGGGTCGTGTCCCCCGCATCCACGACTATTTCCACGCGATCACCCTTCACGTGTTCAATCCCCCTTCGTCGATGGGTGGTTGAGGCCGCAGGACCGCTGAAGTCCGCCTGCTCGACCGGTCCCTGACCACCCTTCAAGTCTCCCACCCGGCACTGACAATCGATCTGGGCGAGAGGGCGCGGCCTCTGCGCGCGGGCGGCCGTGGAAACGTAAGCTGTGCCACGTCACACGGACCGGGCAGCGGGGATGAACATGGCGATGATGCGCCTGAGGCGCGAGGACCCGCGCGTCGTCGGCTCGTTCAGGCTTCACAGACGGCTCGGTGCGGGTGGGATGGGCGTCGTGTACCTGGGCTCCGACAAGAAGGGACAGCGGGTCGCACTGAAGGTCATCCGGCCGGATCTGGCGGAGGACCAGGAGTTCAGGTCCCGGTTCGCGCGGGAGGTCTCCGCCGCACGGCGGATCCGGGGCGGATGCACGGCTCGGCTCGTCGCCGCCGACCTCGACGCCGAACGGCCCTGGTTCGCCACTCAGTACGTGCCCGGTCCGTCGCTGCACGACAAGGTCGCCGACGAGGGGCCGCTGGGTGCCGCCGACGTCGCGGCGGTGGGAGCCGCCCTGTCCGAGGGGCTCGTCGCGGTGCACGAGGCCGGCGTCGTGCACCGGGATCTCAAGCCGTCGAACATCCTGCTGTCCCCGAAGGGCCCACGGATCATCGACTTCGGTATCGCCTGGGCGACCGGGGCGTCCACGCTCACGCATGTCGGTACGGCCGTCGGCTCCCCCGGTTTCCTCGCACCGGAGCAGGTGCGCGGTGCCGCCGTCACCCCCGCCACGGACGTGTTCTCGCTGGGGGCGACCCTGGCGTACGCGTCGATGGGGGACTCGCCCTTCGGGCACGGCAGTTCCGAGGTGATGCTCTACCGGGTCGTCCACGAAGAGGCGCAGTTGCACGGCGTTCCGGACGCGCTGGCTCCGCTCGTACGGGCCTGTCTTGCGAAGGATCCCGAGGAGCGGCCCAGCACGCTTCAGCTGTCGCTGCGGCTCAAGGAGATCGCCGCCCGTGAGGCGCAGGGGCTCGCCGACCCGCGTCCGCCCGCGCCGCGTTCCGCGGAGGCGGACCGGCCCACCGGGCGGCTCGCCGAGACCTACCCGGAGCAGCAGCGCGAACACCGTCGTCCTCCGGGCCCGCAGGGGGCGCCGCATTCCCGGGGTGCTTCCGCCGGGTCGCGTGGGGTCCCTCCGGTGCGGGGCGGGGCTGCCCCCGCGCGGGGCGGCAACGTCTCCCGCGGTGGCCCCCCGCCGCCCCAGCGTTCCGGGTCCCGGCCCGCCCCGGGGTCGCGGAACACCACCCGCCAGGGCACCGGGGCCCGGCCCGCGCAGCGCAGCGGTACCGGTCGTCCGGCGCCCAGGCCCACGGGGACGGGACGGCGGCCTGCCAATCCGCGCCTGCTGCGGCAGCGGCTGTTCGTGTTCGTCGTCGTGACGCTGCTGGTAGCCCTCGGCATCGCCGCGGCACAGGGGTGCCAGGGGCCGTCGCGGGGGCTGGGCGGTGGCGACGGCGTCGTACCACAGCGGCAACAGCACGTGCAGCCGGGGCGCGCCCACGTGGACTGAGGGGTCACAGCCCCGGCAGGATCCGTTCGAAGAACTCGCGGTCACCGTCGAAGACCGGCGTCAGCGCCAGGAACTCCTGGGGGGTGACCCAGCGGGTGTCGGCGACCTCGACGGGGTCGGGGACGATCTCGCCGGTGGCCGCCTCCGCCGTCCACCAGTGGAGGCGGAAGAGACCGTCGTCGGTCTCCGACTCCCACACCTTGGCGAGGGGCGAGACGGTGAGGCCGACCTCCTCCCTGACCTCGCGGACCACGGCCTGCTCCTGGGTCTCCCCCGGTTCGACCTTGCCGCTGAGGGGCTGCCAGTAGCCGGGGCGGGGAACGCCGGGGCCGCGGCGGATCGCCAGAACTCGGCCACCACGCCGCAGAACCGCAACGATCGCCTCCCGCTTCGGCACCGGATCATCCCGTCGGGCGGCCCGTGGCCACGGCGTAGAAGGCGACCGCTGCAGCCGCGCCCACGTTGAGGGAGTCGACTCCGTGGGACATGGGGATGCGGACCCACTCGTCGGCGGCGACCAGGGCCTGGGTGGACAGGCCGTCGCCCTCCGCGCCGAGCATCAGGGCCACGCGGTCCATCTTGTGCGGGGCGGCCTCGTCCAGGGACCTGGCCTTCTCGTCGGGGGTGAGCGCGAGGAGCGTGAAGCCCGCCTCGCGGACCGACTCCAGGCCCTTGGGCCAGGTGTCCAGGCGGGCGTAGGGGACGGAGAAGACCGCACCCATCGACACCTTGACGCTGCGGCGGTACAGCGGGTCCGCGCAGTCCGGGGAGAGCAGGACCGCGTCCATGCCAAGGGCGGCCGCCGAGCGGAAGATCGCGCCGATGTTGGTGTGGTCGTTGACCGACTCCATGACCACGACCCGGCGGGTGGTCTGGAGCAGGTCGGCCGCGGTCGGCAGCGGTTTGCGCTGCATGGAGGCGAGCGCGCCGCGGTGCACGTGGTAGCCGGTGACCTGTTCGGCCAGGTCCGGGCTGACCGCGTACACCGGGGCCGGAAGCTCGTCGATGACGTCACGCATGACGTCGACCCACTTCGCGGACAGCAGCATCGAGCGCATCTCGTACCCGGCGTCCTTCGCCCGGCGGATGACCTTCTCGCCCTCGGCGATGAACAGGCCCTCGGCCGGTTCACGCTTGCGGCGCAGCTCCACGTCGGTCAGGCCTGTGTAGTCGCGCAGGCGCGGGTCGTCGGGATCCTCAACGGTGATGAGATCGGCCACAGGGTGATACTGCCTTGTCCTGGGTGTGGTGCCAACGGCTGTGTACGACTTGGGTTACCCGCGGTTACGCGGATGTCTGCGGCCCTACGCCGACGACCGCGCCGATGACGATGACCGCCGGCGGCTTGACCTCCTGCGTACGCACCGTTTCGCCGACCGTCGCCAGGGTCGCGTCGACGCGGCGCTGGGCGGCCGTGGTGCCCTCCTGGACCAGGGCGACGGGGGTGTCGGCCGGCTTGCCGTGTGCGACCAGCGTCTCGGCGATCTTTCCGATCTTGTCCACGCCCATCAGGATCACGAGCGTGCCGGTGAGCTTCGCCAGGGACGCCCAGTCGACCAGGGAGCGCTCGTCGTCGGGGGCGACATGGCCGCTGACGACCGTGAACTCGTGCGCGACGCCCCGATGGGTGACCGGGATGCCGGCCGCGCCCGGGACCGAGATCGAGCTGGAGATGCCGGGCACGACGGTGCAGGGGATGCCGGCCTCGGCGAGGGCGTTCAGCTCCTCCATGCCGCGGCCGAAGACGTAGGGGTCGCCGCCCTTCAGGCGTACGACCGACTTGCCCTGCTTTGCGTGCTCGATCAGGGCGTTGTTGATGGCCTCCTGGGCCATGAAACGGCCGTACGGGATCTTCGCGGCGTCGATCACCTCGACATGCGGCGGGAGTTCGGCGAGGAGGTCGCGGGGGCCGAGGCGGTCGGCGATGACGACGTCGGCCTCGGCGAGCAGGCGGCGGCCACGGACCGTGATGAGGTCCGGGTCGCCGGGACCGCCGCCGACGAGGGCGACGCCCGGGGTGCGGGTGCGGTGGTGGGGGGCGACGAGGGTGCCGTCGCGCAGGCCCTCGACGACCGCGTCCCGGATGGCGGCGGTGTGGCGGGGGTCGCGGCCGCGGGCCTCAGTGGTGAGGACGGCGACCGTGACGCCCTCGCTGTGGCCGGTCGCCGGGGTCCAGGCGGTGGCGGCGTCGGCGTCGTCGGAGCGGACGCACCACACGCGGTGGCGTTCCGCCTCGGCGGAGGCCCGGGTGTTCGCCTCCGTGTCGCCGGTGGCGATCAGGGCGTACCAGGCGTCCGCGAGGTCGCCTTCGGCGTACGGGCGCCTGTGCCAGGTGATCTCGCCCGCGTCGGCCATGGCCTCGACGGAGGGGGTCGCCTCGGGGGACACGAGGACGATGTCCGCGCCTGCCGCGATCAGGGCCGGCAGGCGGCGCTGGGCGACCTGGCCTCCGCCGAGGACGACCACTTTGCGGCCGGTGAGGCGGAGGCCTACGGGGTAGGCGGGGTTTTCGGCCATGAGGGTGCGGCTCCTCTTTTACGGCGGTGCAGTGGCCCTGACGTGCGGATTTTAAAGGGCGGGAGGGTGTAGCGGCTCACGTGGTCCAGTGGCTGAGCGCCGTCGCCGGGTACAGGTCCGTGGTCCGTGCCCACCCGTTCCGCCCTGCGGAACGACTGCCCACGGACCACTTACGCCTACTTTTCGGTTACCCCTGCGGAGTCGAACGTCGCCACCTCGTGCATCGCCCGGGCCGTGCTCTGGACGAGCGGGAGGGCCAGGAGGGCGCCCGTGCCCTCGCCGAGGCGGAGGTCGAGGTCGACCAGGGGGCGCAGGCCCAGCTTGTTGAGGGCCGCCACGTGGCCCGGTTCGGCGCTGCGGTGGCCCGCGATGCAGGCCGCGAGGACCTCCGGGGCGATGGCGCGCGCGACCAGGGCCGCGGCACCGGCGCTGACGCCGTCCAGGATCACGGGGGTGCGCAGGGATGCGCCGCCCAGCAGGAGGCCCACCATCGCCGCGTGCTCGAAGCCGCCGATCGCGGCGAGGACGCCGATGGGGTCGGCCGGATCCGGCTGGTGCACCTCGATGGCACGGCGGACGACCTCGGTCTTGCGGGCCAGGGTCTCGTCGTTGATGCCGGTGCCACGGCCGGTCACCTCGGCCGGGTCGGTGTCCGTGAAGACCGAGATCAGGGCGGCGGAGGCCGTGGTGTTGGCGATGCCCATCTCGCCCGTCAGCAGCGCCCTGTTGCCGGCCGCCACCAGGTCGCGGGCCGTCTCGATGCCGACCTCGATGGCCTGCTTGGCCTCCTCGCGGGTCATCGCGGGACCGGTCGTCATGTCGGAGGTGCCCGCGCGGACCTTTCGGGGCAGCAGGCCGGGGGTGGCGGGCAGGTCGGCCGCGACGCCGACGTCCACCACGCACACCTCGGCGCCGACCTGACCGGCGAAGGCGTTGCAGACCGCTCCCCCGCCGAGGAAGTTGGCCACCATCTGGGCCGTCACCTCCTGCGGCCAGGGGGTGACGCCCTGGGCGTGCACACCGTGGTCGCCCGCGAAGATCGCGACGGCCGCGGGCTCCGGGATCGGCGGCGGGCACTGGCGCGAGAGCCCGGACAGCTGCGCGGAGATGATCTCCAGCATGCCGAGCGCGCCGGCCGGCTTGGTCATCCGCTTCTGCCGCTCCCAGGCCTCGCCGAGCGCCTTGGCGTCCAGCGGGCGGATCTGGGCGACGGTCTCGGCGAGCAGGTCGTGCGGCTCCTCGCCGGGCAGCGCGCGACGGCCGTAGGTCTCCTCGTGCACGACCCAGGACAGCGGGCGGCGCTTGGACCAGCCGGCCTGCATCAGCTCGGGCTCGTCCGGGAACTCGTCGACGTACCCGACGCACAGGTAGGCGATGACCTCCAGGTGCTCGGGCAGGCCGAGCGCACGGACCATCTCGCGCTCGTCGAAGAAGCTGACCCAGCCGACGCCGAGGCCCTCGGCGCGGGCGGCGAGCCAGAGGTTCTCCACGGCGAGCGCGGCGGAGTACGGCGCCATCTGCGGCTGGGTGTGGCGGCCCAGGGTGTGGCGGCCGCCGCGGGTCGGGTCGGCGGTCACGACGATGTTCACCGGGGTGTCGAGGATGGCCTCGATCTTCAGTTCCTTGAACTGCTTCGCCCGGCCCTTGGGCAGCGACTTCGCATACGCGTCGCGCTGGCGCATGGCCAGTTCGTGCATGGTGCGGCGGGTGTCGGCGGAGCGGATGACGACGAAGTCCCACGGCTGCGAGTGGCCGACGGACGGGGCCGTGTGCGCGGCCTCCAGGACGCGGAGCAGCACCTCGTGCGGGATGGGGTCGCTGCGGAAGCCGTTGCGGATGTCACGGCGCTCGCGCATGACCTTCATGACCGCCTCGCGCTCCGCGTCGTCGTAGGCGGGCGCGGCCGGGCCGGTGGACTGTCGTGCTTCTTCCACTGCGGCCGTGCTCTCTTCTTCCTGGTCGGCGGCCCTGGTGTCCAGGTCCTCCGCGTGCTGTACGAGGTCGGGATCGGCCTCCCGCGGGGCGGGGACCTTGACGACCGGCTCCGGCGCCTGCGCCGCCTCCGGCGGGAGGGTGAGTGCGTGCGGCGGGGTCGGGGCGAGGTGCGGGGTGGTCGGCACGGACCCGTCCACGAGGACGAACTGGCCGAGGGACGCGTCGCTCTGCGGGTCCGCCGGCTCCGCGGCGAGCGGCTGGGGGGTGTCCGTGCCGGGGCTCGGCTGGGCCGGGTCCGCGGCCTCGTCGGCCGGGAGGGCGGGCGGGGCCCCGGCGGAGACTACGGCCGGCTCCGGTGCCAGGGGCTCTGCGGGGTGCGCCTGGTCCGCCGGGGACCCCGCGTCGGCCGGTTCGGCGGCCGGGGCAGCGACGGCAGTGGCCTCGGGGTGCACTTCGGCGTCCGGGGTGGTGTGGACAGGACCGCTGTGATGCTCTGTCGCCACACCGTGGGGGGAGGGGGCGGGGGCGGCGGTCGCCTCTGCGGACGGCGCCACGGGCTGCACCGCGTCCGGGGCTGCCGGGAAAGGCGTTGCTCCGGCGGCCGCCACGGGCACGTGCGCGGACGGCTCAACGGTGTGCGGAGGCTCGGCGGCGACGGCCTGAACGGGCTCGGTGGTGATGGCCTGAGCTGGTTCGAGGACGACGGGCTGGGGCGCAGCCGGGTCGGCGACGTGGGCGGCTTGGCCGGCATCCGGGGCCACGGTCTCCGGTGCCTGTGCGGCCTCGGGGGCGACTGCTGCCGGTGCCTGTTCGATGTGCGGTGCGACCGTCTCAGGGAGCTGCGCGGCTTCCGGTGCGATCGCCTCGGGGAGCTGACCGGCCTCGGCGGCCACTGCCTCGGGCACCTGTACGGCCTCGTCGGCGCCTGCCTCGGGGAACTGCTCGGCCCCCGCCGCGACGGCCTCGGACGACTGCCGGCTCTCGGGTGCCACGGCCACGGCGACCTGCGGTGCTTCGGGCGCCACAGCCGCGGCGGGCTGCTCGCTGCCGGGGGCGGCGGCCTCGGTGAGCGGTGCGCCCTCGGACGTAACGGCGTCGGCGATCGGTGCCGCAACGGGCTCGACGATCGGCGCGGCCTCTGCCGCGGGCCCCTCGGCGACCGGCGCGCTCTCGACCGTGGGCGCCTGTTCCGGCACGTGGGTCGGCTCCGGAACCTGGCCGGACTCCGGGACAGGAGCCGGGACGGCCTCGGGCCCAGGGGCCGGTACGGCCTCCACCACACCGGGCACCTCGGGCTGCCCGGCTTCGGGTGCGACTCCGGCCACGGGAGCTGGTCCGGTCTCCGGCGCGGAGGCGGCCGGCTCCTCCGGCCCGGCATCCGAAGCCGACGGGGCAACCGCGCCCTGCTCCACGTCTTCAGTGGCTCCCGCAGGAGGAGCCTGCGCGGCGAACTCGCCCGGAGCCCCGTGCCCGCTCTCCGAGGCGGCGAATCCGCCGGGAGCGGCATGCCCGTCCCCGGCAACCGGTCCACCGGCAGCCTGCCCGCCCTCCACGGCGGACACCCCCACCGGAACGTGTCCGCCCACCGGGCCGTGGGCCACGCCGACGTCACCGGTCTGCGCCGCCGGAGCGGTCTGCATGGCGATGTGGGCCAGGGCGGGCTGCGCGGCGGCCACTGGCTCCGCGCTCGGTTCGGCCGCCGGAACAACCGTTTCCGCAGCCGGTGCCTCGGCGTTCACCGGTGCCGCCGCCTGCACCGCGGCCTGCGCCTGGGCGCCCCAAGGGGCCGCGCTCTGCGGAGGCATCTGGTGCTGCTGGGGGGCGTCGAAGTACTCGGGGCCGGTGGCGGGCGTGGCGGGCTGGCGTACCGGTGCCCCCGCGGGGCCGCGGTCGGCGAGGGAGCGGACCGGGCTTGCCGAGGTGTCGGGGATCGGCGGGCCGAGGTGCAGCGGGCGACGCGGCGTCACCGGTGCGGGGGCGGGCGCCGGGCCCGGGAGGCGGACGCCGCCGAGGTCGACCGAGCCGCTGTCGCGGCCCGCCGTCTCGTGCGGGCCCGGCTCGTGCACGGCCTCGACGACCGGCTCGGGCGCGGGCGGGGCGACCTCGTTGCCCCACGGGCTCTGGGCCCCCGGCAGCAGCAACAGGTCTTCGTCCTCGGCGGTGGTCTCGGAGAGGTAGGTGTACGCACCGTGCGCGTGGACGCCCGGCTGTTCCACCATGCCTGCGCTCTCCGGCAGCCCCTCGCCCGGGACCTGGCCGGTGTCGGTCATGCGTACCCCTCGCCCATCGGATTAGTGCTTCTACGTCCAGCCCACCGGGAGCGGCGCACCGACCGCCCCCGCAGTGAAGAACGAGCGTGCCTGCCCAGCGGCACGAACGACCCGCCCGTAAAAGGCGACAAAGCCATTCAGTGGCATTGTCCCGGCCGTTCCTCCGTCACGACAGGTTGATCCGTGACGACCCGCTGTGGACTGCGCCACGTTGCGCGTCCTCCGGTTCTGCCGTACCGCACCCACCCCAAAAGGGGTGCGTTTTCCGGACATTGACGAACGAAGTTCCGGGCCACCTGGTGCGGTACAACGGTCGGCCAGCCTACCGCGAGCGGTACGACTACAGGATCACCGGGACGGCAGAAACCAGGATCACTGGGACGGCGCCAGGGTCACGATGCGCGCCCCGGGAGCGTGCCACTGAGCAGGAACGCAACGCTCCGCTCCGTCTCCGTCCAGGCCCTGGTGTCGAGTTCGACGGACTGGATCAGGGCGCACTCGACCTGGTAGCCGTGCTCGGTGAGGTCCCGGCCGACGAGTTCGGCCGCGTCGCGGGTCGCGGCGTGGGTGACGATGCGCTGCGGGCGGCGGTCGGCGACCGCGGAGACCACGGCCGCTCCCCCGCCGCCGACCCGGACGACGTCCGGCTCGGGGAGGTTCTCCAGGACGTGCGGGGCCGTGCCCTGCACGATCTGCAGCTGGACGCCGAAGTGCCGGGCGGCGGCGTCCGTGCGGGCACAGGCCTCCAGGGCACGGTCGACGGCGATCACGGCGGCCCCGGCGCGTGCGGCCTCGGTCGCGAAGGCGCCGCTGCCGCAGCCGATGTCCCAGACGAGGTCCCCCACCCGCGGGCCGAGCCGGGCGAGTTGGGCGGCGCGCAGCAGATCCGTCTCGCCCTCGCCTAGCGGGCCGTCGTAGGCCTCGGCGGGCTGGGTCCAGCCGCGCGGTCCGGCTGCCGGGTCGCGGCCGGACAGCCAGCCGCCGCCCTCGGAGACGCCCGGCCCGGCGGGTCCGCCGATGACGATGACGACGTTCGGGTCGCGCCAGGTGTGGTCGGGGGCCTTGTCGGAGGTGACGACGGTGACCTGTTCGCGTTCGGTGCCGAGTTCCTCGCAGATGACGAAGGTGCGGTGGACACCTTCGAGGAGCAGGCCGAGTTCGGCGGGGCCCGCACCCGGTGAGGTGAGGACGGCGACTTTGGTGTGGGCGCGGCACACATTCACCGCGCGTCGCAGGGTGCGGCGGTGTGCGACGACCACTTGGGCGTCGTCCCAGGGCATACCGGCGCGGGCGAAGGCCGCGGCCACGGAGGAGACGGCGGGGACGACCTCGACCTCAAGGCCGAACTCGGGTGCGCGCAGGGTTCGTACGACGCCGAAGAAGCCGGGGTCGCCGTCGGCCAGGACGACCGCGGTGCCGCGGTGGCCGGCGATGCGGCGGGCGGCGAGTGCGACGCTGCCGAGGCGGATGCGCTCGGCGCGGGGCGGCACTTCGGGGAGCGCCAGGTGGTGGGCGGCACCGGCCACCAGCGTGGCGGCGCCCAGGGCGGAGCGGGCCGCGGCGGTCAGGGGCGAGCCGTCCCAGCCGATCACCGTGACACGGTCGGCCATCGTCGTCGGTCTCCAGGGGTTTTGCGCAGGTCGGGCTCCGTGAGGGTACCTGGTCTCAGGTGTGGGCCCTCGAGCCCCCAGGTTCCAGTTCCGGTCGGTTTTCAGTTCCAGTCGGTGAAGGTCGTGAAACCGCCGTTGTCGGCCAGTTCCTCGCCCGCGCCGTCGAGGTCCTCCGGCAGCAGGCTCCACACGATGAAGTCGGTGCGTACGTCGCTCCAGGTGCCGTCCTCGGCGCGGACGTGGGCTATGCAGGCGTTGCGCAGGACGCCCTCGCTGATACAGCCGATCTTCTGGGCGACCTGCTGGGAGGCGGTGTTGTCGGCGGCCGTGCGCAGCTCGATGCGCTCCAACTTCTGGTCGCCGAAGAGCCATTGTGCGGTGGCGAGGGCGGCCTCCGAGGCGTAGCCCTCGCCGCGCGCCCACGGGGCGATGATGTACGACAGCTCGGTGGACCGCACCTGCCAGTTGGTCTTGGCGAGCTGGACGATGCCGACCAGGCGCTGGGTGAGGAACTCGGTGACGGCGAGATCGAGTCCGCGGCCCGCCGCCCGCTCGGTCGGGGCGTACTCGGTGATCCAGTGGCGGGCCTGGTCCTCGGTGAAGGGCTGGGGGACGTCGGTCCAGGCGCCGACCTGCTCGTCGTTCATCATCTCGGCAAGCCCGTTCACGTCGTCCTCGTCGAGGGGCCGCAGCACCAACCGCTCCGTGCTGATGGAGATGTTGGGGAAGGTGCTAGTCATGCGCCACTCCGTAACCTTCGGAAAACTTCAGGGCCTGCTGAACTGCCCAGCATGCAGCATCGAGGCGCTGAACTGCACCACGGGGTCCACCCGCGGTGAGCGAGTGGACCCCGTGCGTGGCGATACGCCGTATACGTGCCTCGGGAGAAGGCTCAGAAGGACGGGATGACCGAGCCCTGGTACTTGTCCTCGATGAACTTCTTCACCTCGGGCGAGGTGAGCAGCTTGGCGAGCTTCTTCACCCGCGGGTCCTTCTCGTTGCCCTTCTTCACCGCGAGGAAGTTGCCGTAGGGGCTGTTCTTCGCGGACTCCAGGACGAGGGCCTCCTTGGCGGGCTTGATGCCCGCGGAGATGGCGTAGTTGCCGTTGACGACCGCGGCGTCCACGTCGTCCAGGGAGCGCGCGGTCTGGGCCGCCTCGACCTCCTTGAACTTGAGGTTCTTCGGGTTCTTGGCGATGTCCTGGGGGGTCGCTTCGCTGCCGGCGCCGTCCTTGAGCGTGATGAGGCCGTTGGCGGCGAGCAGCTTGAGGGCGCGCGCCTCGTTCACGGCGTCGTTCGGGACGGCGATCGTCGCGCCGCTCTTCAGCGCGTCGGCCTTCTTGACCTTGTGGGAGTAGAGGCCGAGCGGCTCCAGGTGCACGGTGACGACGGGCACGATGTGGGTGCCGCGCTTCTTGTTGAAGTCGTCGAGGTACGGCTGGTTCTGGAAGTAGTTGGCGTCCACCGAGCCGTCCTCGGTCGCGGTGTTCGGGACGATGTAGTCCTGGAACTCCTTGACCTGCAGGTCGAGTCCGGCCTTCTTCGCCAGGTTCTTCTTGACGAAGTCCAGGATCTCGGCGTGCGGGGTCGGGCTCGCGGCGACGATCAGCGGTCCGCTGTAGTCGGAGGAGCTCGAGGCGGAGTCGGTGCCCGAGCCGCAGGCGGTGAGCCCGAAGGTGAGGGCTCCGGCGGCGAGGACGGCAGTGCTGAGCTTTGCGGTGTTACGCACGAAAAGTGCCTTTCCTTATGGGTGGAGCGACCCCGCGGTTGGTGGTGCGGGGAGTCTGTGGGGTGCTTACGCGGCGTGGCCGACGTCGGCCGAGGCGGGCTCCTTGGCCTTCAGCAGGCGCAGCTTCGGCGCCGGGCCGGACCGGCCGCCCCGTCCGTGGAGCGAGCGGGCCGCGTAGTCGCCGGCGAACTGGATGACCGAGATCACGACGGCGAGAATCGCCACGGTGATCCACATGAGTTCGGTCTCGAAGCGCTGGTAGCCGTAGCGGATGGCGATGTCGCCGAGACCGCCGGCGCCGACCGTGCCGGCCATGGCGGAGTAGCCGATGAGGGCGACGATCGTGGTGGTGGTGCTGGAGATCAGCGAGGGCAGCGACTCGGGGACGAGGACCTTGCGGACGACGGTCCAGGTGTTGCCGCCCATCGACTGCACGGCCTCGACCAGCCCGCCGTCCACTTCGCGGACAGCCGTCTCGACAAGGCGCGCGAAGAAGGGGATGGCCCCGATGGCGAGCGGCACGATGGCGGCCTCGCGGCCGATGGTCGTGCCGGTGATCCAGCGGGTGAAGGTCATCAGCGCGACCATGAGGATGATGAACGGCATCGAGCGGGCGACGTTCACGATCTGCCCGAGGACCTTGCTGGCCAGGACGTTCTGCAGCAGTCCGCCCCGGTCCGTGAGCACGAGCAGGATGCCGAGCGGGAGCCCGCCGACGACGGCGATCAGCGTGGACCAGCCGACCATGTAGAGGGTGTCCCAACACGCCTGCGACAGCAGCGGCTGCACTTCCGTCCAGGTCACAGCTGGGCACCTTCCTTCAGCAGCACGGGCTCCTGGCCCAGCACCTCGATCTGCAGGCCCTGTTCGCGCAGGAAGCCGATCGGCACGACGTTGTCCTCGTAGCGGCCGGGCAGTTCGATGCGCATCCGGCCGACCTGCAGTCCGCCGACGGTGTCGATGGCGGCGCCCAGGATCGAGATGTCGATGTTGTAGGTGCGCGAGAGCTGCGAGATGACGGGCTGGGTGGCAGCCTCGCCCTGGAAGGTGACGTCGACGACGGTGCGGTCGTCGCCGGTGGCCTCGCCGTTCACCGGGAAGAGCGCGGAGGCCAGCTCCGAGCCGGAGGTCGCGAGCAGTTCACTCACCGTCCCGGACTCGACGATGCGGCCCTTCTCCATCAGGGCGGCCGAGTCGCAGATCGACTTCACGACGTCCATCTCGTGGGTGATGAGCAGAACGGTCAGGCCGAGCTGCCGGTTCAGGTCGCGCAGCAACTGGAGGATGGAGCGGGTGGTCTCCGGGTCGAGGGCGCTGGTCGCCTCGTCGGAGAGCAGCACCTTCGGGTCGCCGGCCAGGGCGCGGGCGATGCCGACGCGCTGCTTCTGGCCGCCGGAGAGCTGGGCGGGGTAGGCCTTCGCCTTGTCCGCGAGGCCCACCAGGTCAAGCAGCTCGAGTGCCTTGCGGGAGCGCTCCTTGCCGGACCTGCCGAGGATCTCCAGCGGCAGCTCGACATTGTCCTGGACGGTGCGCGTGGACAGCAGGTTGAAGTGCTGGAAGACCATGCCGATACGGCTGCGTGCCCGGCGGAGCTCCTTGCCGGCGCGGGGTCCGCGCCCCGCGAGGGCGGTGAGCTCCTGCCCGGCGACGGTCACCGTCCCGGCGGTGGGCCGCTCCAGCAGGTTGACGCAGCGGATGAGGGAGGACTTGCCGGCGCCGGACTGGCCGATGACGCCGTACACCTCGCCTTCGCGGACATGCAGGTCTACGCCGTCCAGGGCGGTGACCTCACGGCCGCGTGAGCGGTAGACCTTGGTCAGGCCTGAAGTCGTGATCACTGGATTTCCGTCACTGTCGAGTACGCGGGCGTGGGTGTGCCCTGGTACGGAAGGGAAAGTCATGCGCGGCGGGCTCGGTCACATACGGCGGAATGCGTACGGACATGCCACGGCGGCTCGCTTCGGGGCGCGAGGCTCAGAGGTGGTGCAGGGGGCCCTCTAGAAGGCGCGCATTCGACACATACAACGAGCACCGGGCGTCATGGTCGCCTCGGTCGCAAGGGTGCGGCAGCTCGTCGTGGTCATGCGATCAGTAAAGCAGACGTATCGGAGCGACCGAGAACCCGCTGTCCACATGGCGGACAGTGATGGACAGGCATCGGCCGCACAGGGACCGCCCGGGCCGGGCGCGGCAGGTCTTTTGGGCCGTAATAAGGTCGCTGCATGCTTGATGCCCTGACGCTGGTGACCGGTGTCGCCGCGCTGCTGCTCGCCGCCTGGTGCGGCTGGGCCGCCTATCGAGACGAGCCGACGAAGGACTGGCACTTCATCGGCATGGCCGTGGTGTCGCTGCTGGCCGTGGTGCAGCTGGTGATCGGGATCGTGCAGCTGGCGCGGGGCGAGAAGCCGGAGCAGGGCACGACGATCTTCGTGGCGTATCTGCTGGGCGCGTTCGCCTGTGTGCCGGCGGCGGGGTTCATGTCCCTGGCGGAGCGCACCCGTTGGGGTTCGGTGACGGTGGCCGCCGGCGGTATCGTCCTGGCCGTTCTCGAAGTGCGGCTCTACGACATCTGGGGAGGCTGAGGTGACCTCGGTGCAGGAGAAGCCCACGAGGACGCGGCTGATCGGCGGGCCGGGGATGCTGCTGGTCTGGTTCTACGGCGTGATGGTCGTCGGCGCCGTGTCACGGTCCGTCTACCAGATCGCGACCGAGTTCGACCGGGCACCGCTCGCCTACTCGCTGTCCGCCGTCGCGGGTGTCGTCTACGGCTTCATCACGTACTCACTGGTACGCGGCGGCGAAACCGCCCGCAAGGCGGCACAGGTGTGCTGCGCCGCCGAACTCGCGGGTGTGCTGGTCGTCGGTACCTGGACCCTGGTCGAGCCCTCCGCCTTCCCGGACGCGACGGTGTGGTCGGACTACGGCATGGGGTACGTCTTCATCCCCGTACTGCTGCCGCTGTCCGCGCTGTACTGGCTGCGCAGGAACCGCGCCGTCACGCAGTAGCCACGTACGCCTCGGCCGGCTTCTCCAGCACGATCATGGGCACCCCGTCGCTGCCCTGCGAGGTGCCCACGGCCTGGTAGCCCACCCGGCGGTAGAGCCGCAGGTTGCCCTCGCTGCGGTGGCCGGTGTGGAGGCGGAACACCTTGGCGCCGCGCTCCTCCGCCAGCGCCGACTCGGCCGCGCGCAGCAGCCGCGCGCCGATGCCGTGGCCCTGCAGACGGGGGTGGACGCAGAGCTTGCCGATGGAGGCGGAGCCGTCCTCGGTGACGCGGCCGCGGACCGAGCCGACGACCTCCTCGCCGAGCCGCGCCACATAGACGCAGTCGGCGGCCACCTCCTGGCGCACCGAGTCCAGGCTCTGGACGAGCGGGTCGATGCGGTAGTTGCCGTACAGCGCCGCCTCGCTCTGGAAGCACAGGTACTGGAGCCTGAAGATCTGCTCTGCATCCTGCTCGGTCGCCACCGAGATGGTCACGCTCATGCCCATGTGCGCACGCCTCCCGCTCACCTGATCGCCACGTTGTCCCTCACTCCTATCCCCGCGGTTCGCGGGCCGCAACCTCCGGCGAGAGCAAACGACGGAGACAACCCAGGCATCTGGAACGTTCCGGGCCGAGACTGCCCTGTGAGATACCCAACTCCCCCGCGATTTCCCGGTATGTCAGGTCCTTCGGGGACAGCAGGGCCTCCACCAGGCTGGGGCAGCGGCCGGGCAGACGGCGGACGGCCTCCCGCAGGGCCCTGCCGCGGGCCGCATCGAGGGCCAGCTGCTCGGGGTCGCGGTCGACGTCGTCGGCCGGCTCGATGCCGTACGGCCGTTCGTGTCGGCTCCTACGGCGGGTGCGACGCACCTCGGAGCGGACGGCGCTGCGCAGCCAGCGCTGGGGGTCGGAGGGCGGGCCGTCCGCCTGGAGGTGTTCCAGGAGGCGGAGCCAGACCGCCTGTTCCAGGTCGCCGGGCTCGGCCCCGGAGGCATGTGCCTCGGCCGAGGCCTCGGCGGTGAGCAGCGGGCGCAGAGCGGCAACCAGGTCGTGCGTCATATGCGGTTCGACGCGGCCGCCCGGGGCCCAGTTGCCCGGACGGCCGACGATTCACCCCAACCGGGGTCGGGGGCTCAGCCGTTGACGAAGTCCTCGCGGGCCAGCACGCCGGTGTCGGCGTTGTCCGTGAAGACGCCGTCGATGCCGGTGGCGAAGTACGTCCTGAAGGCTCCGAAGGGGTCGCCGTACGCGTCCGCGGCCGTGCCCTTGCGGTACTCCGCCGGCAGGAACGGGTTCTCGTTGCGCATGGTGTACGGGTGCAGGATCAGGCCGACCTTGTGCGCGTCGGAGACGAGGGTGGTCGGCTTGTCGAGGCTGCCGTCCGCCTTCTTGGTGATGATCAGGTCGAGGGTCGGGCCGAGGCCCTGCGCGTAACCGGCTATCTCCCTGAGGCCCTTCGGGGTGATCAGGTCGGCGACGGTGCGCGGGTCGCCCGCCTCGACGAAGTCCCAGGGGCGGCTGTTGGCGGCGGACAGGAGCACCACCAGTGGGTTGTCGACCAGCTTGTTCAGGCGCTGGATGCTGCTCGGCTCGAAGGACTGGAGGATGACGGGCGAGTTCCGCCGGTCCTTGCCGTACTTGTGCAGCAGCTTGGCGACCCGCTCCTCCAGGCCGAGGCCCAGCTTGCGGAAGTAGGTGGGGTGCTTGGTCTCCGGGTAGATCCACACCTGCTTGCCGCGCTTGCGGGTCTGCTCGTCCTGCCACTTCAGGACCTCTTCGAAGGTGGGGATCTCCCAGCGGCCGTTGTAGATCGTGTTGTGCGGGCGGTTGGCCGGGATCCGCTCGACCGCGCGCAGCGTCTTCAGCTCCGCAAGGGTGAAGTCCTCGGTGAACCAGCCGGTGGTGGAGACGCCGTCCAGCACCTTGGTGGTCCTGCGGTCGGCGAACTCGGGATGGTCGGCGACGTTCGTCGTCCCGCCGATCTCCGGCTCGTGCCGGCACACCAGATGGCCGTCCTTGGTGGGGACCAGGTCGCCGGCCTCGACGACGTCGGCGCCCAGGTCGAGGGCCAGGTTGTAGGAGCCGAAGGTGTGCTCGGGCCGGTAGCCGCTGGCTCCGCGGTGGCCGATGATCGTCGGCTTGGGCAGGCTCTTCAGCCCGCCGTGCGCGGAGCCGGCGCCCGCGGCTCTCGCCGTACCGGACAGGCCGAGTACGGCTCCGCCCGCGCCGAGTACCGCCGCGCCGAGCAGTGCCCGTCGTCCGGCGCCGCCTGTCTGCTCGTTCTCCTGCGTTCCCATGAGCGCCTCCCCTGACGTCGGCTCGGTCTGTTCTGTCGGCGCGCCGATCGTAGGGGCGTGGACATGACGCGAGGGAGGCGTTGCACGGAACACGTGGGTGACTCGGGATGTCGTATCGCTCGCCCGTTCGGCGGCGAGTCGTCCGTCACATCGTTCCGGCCTGTTACCGGCCGGCAACGGCGCGTCACCCCAGGTAAACCCGCGTCAACACTGCGTAAGACCTCGGTGAACCCGATGTGCAAGACCCCGGTGACCGCGAGTATCGTCCTCACCTGCACAGACTCATATCCCTTGACACCGGAGGGCCCGTTGTCCCGCTTCGTGCTCATCAAGGCAGTGCTCGGACCGATCATGCGCCTGATGTTCCGCCCACGGGTGGAGGGCGCGGAGCACATCCCGGGCGACGGTCCGGTCATCCTGGCCGGCAACCACCTGACCTTCATCGACTCGATGATCCTGCCGCTGGTCTGCGACCGCCAGGTGTTCTTCATCGGCAAGGACGAGTACGTCACCGGCAAGAGCCTCAAGGGCCGGCTGATGGCCTGGTTCTTCACCGGCGTCGGCATGATCCCGGTGGACCGCGACGGCGGCCGGGGCGGGGTGGCCGCGCTGATGACGGGGCGCCGCGTACTGGAGGAGGGCAAGGTCTTCGGGATCTACCCCGAGGGCACGCGGTCGCCCGACGGTCGGCTGTACCGGGGGCGCACCGGCATCGCGCGGCTGACGCTGATGACGGGGGCGCCTGTCGTTCCCTTCGCGATGATCGGCACCGACAAGTTGCAGCCGGGCGGGGCGGGGATGCCCCGGCCGGGCCGCGTCACTGTTCGTTTCGGCGAGGCCATGGAGTTCTCGCGGTACGACGGGATGGACCGGGATCGGTATGTGCTGCGGGCGGTTACCGACTCGGTGATGGCTGAGGTCATGCGACTGTCGGGCCAGGAATACGTGGACATGTACGCGACCAAAGCCAAGGCTGCGTAGCGGTTCGTTGTCGAGTGCGGGTGCATGGGGGCTGGTCGCGCAGTTCCCGCGCCCCCTAAAGCCGCTGCCGTCGCAGTAGGAACCAAGCGACCGCGGCTGTCGCGAGCAAGACTGCTGCACCTACCCCTGACGCCACACTCAGGCCGTTGACGAAAGCCTCTCGGGCGGACGACAGCATCGTCTGTGCCGTATCCGTCGGCATACCGGCCGCCGCCTCTACCGCGCCCCCCAGTGACTCGTGCGCCCCTGCCGGCGTTCCCGCCGGAGCCGCGAAACCCCGGTAGACGCCCGTCACGATCGAGCCCAGGATCGCGATGCCGAGGGCCGCGCCCAGTTCGTACGCCGTTTCCGATACGGCGGAGGCCGCGCCCGCCTGTTCCTTCGGGACGGAGGAGAGGATGACGTCGGCCGTCACCGTGAAGGAGAAGCCGGCGCCCACTCCCACGACGAGGAGCGCGGTGCCGAGGAGCGGGTAGCCGGTCGACTGGTCGATGACGGTCAGCGCCGCCAGGGCGAGGCCCACCGCTGCCAGGCCGCCCGCCACGACCACCCGTACCGAGAAGCGACGCGCCGCGCGGCCCGCGATCAGGCCGGCCGCCACGGCGCCCACCGCCGCGGGCAGTTCGGCCAGGCCCGCCTCGAACGGGTGCCTGCCCTGGACGAGTTGCAGGTACTGGGAGAGGAAGAAGACCAGGCCGGACAGGCCGAGGATGGTCAGCAGGTCGGCCAGGACCGCGGCGCTGAAGCCGCGGTTGCGGAACAGGCGCATGTCCAGCAGCGGGGTGGGGAGCGTGAGCTGGCGGCGGATGAACCGGTACAGCGCCGCCGCGCCCAGTGCGCCCGCGGCGAGCGTGGGCCACTCGAAGCCGTGGGTCGCGGCCTCCTTGACCGCGTAGACCACGCCGATCACACCGACCAGTGACAGGGCGACGCTGGTCAGGTCCCACGGGCCCGGGTTCGGGTTGCGGGACTCGGGCAGGGTGCGGATGCCGACGAGAACCAGGACCACCATCACGGGGAGATTGATCAGGAAGACCGAGCCCCACCAGAAGTGTTCGAGCAGGAAGCCGCCCGCAATGGGGCCTACGGCCGTGCCCGCGGAAGCCGTCGCGCCCCAGATGCCGACCGCGAGGCTGCGTTCGCGCGGGTCGTGGAAGAGGTTGCGGATCAGGGCGAGGGTGGCGGGCATGAGGGTGGCGCCCGCGACGCCGAGCAGGGCGCGGGCCAGGATCATCAACTCCGGTGTCGTCGCATAGGCGTTGAGGACCGAAATCGCGCCGAAGGCCGTGGCGCCGCCGAGCAGGATCCGCTTGCGGCCTATTCGGTCGCCGAGGCTGCCCATCGACACCAGCAGGCCCGCGATGACGAAGGAGTAGACGTCTCCGATCCACAGGAGCTGGGTGCCGGAGGGCTTGAGGTCCTCGCTGATGTAGGGGGTCGCGAGACCGAGGACGGTCGCGTCGACGGCCACCAGCAGCACGGCGAGCACCAGGACGGACAGCGCCAGCCAGCGGCCAGGGCGCTTCACCGCCTCGGTCGCGGTCGCCGGCTGCAGGGTGCTGGTCATGATTCCTCTCTCCGTAGCGCGCCGCCGAGCAGCAGCTCGGCGACCATATGGGTGAAGTCCTTGGGGGCGACGCGGCCGTCGTGCATGGCCCAGGCGCATGAGGCGATCAGGCCGTAGAGCGCCTCGGTGAGCCAGACGGGGGTGAGATCGATACGGAACTCGCCCGCTTGCTGTCCGCGCACGAACAGCGCGCCCATGCGGGCGTCGAGCCGCTGCCAGCCCGCGTCCTGGCCGGTTTCCCAGAGCTGGCTCTCGCCGTACAGGAAGGCGAGCAGTCCGGCGGCGGGCTGGAGCTCGCGCACCAGCCTGCGCACGGCCTCGCTCGCGGTTCCCTCGTCCAGCCGGGCGGCGTCCAGCGCCGCCTCGCACTCCGCGATGCCGAGCGCCTCCAGCGCCCGTACCAGTGGGTCACGGCCCGCGAAGTGGCGGTGCAGCGTGGCGCGGCTGATCCCGGCGGCCTTGGCGACCTCGTCCATGGTCGCGGTGGATTTGCGGGTCAGCAGGGCTGCGGCGGTGCGCAGCACGTGGTCACGGTCGACGGCCATGAGACGACAATAACGCATGTGAGACACTGATGTCTCATTGTGGGCGCACGCGTCTCACGAAAGGGGTGGGGCCCGCTGGATCTCAGTGCCAGGGCAACTGCCCGCGCCGCTCCCAGTACGCCTGCGGCTTCTCCACGAGTTCGGCCAGGCGGGCCAGCTGGTCCTCGTCCAGGTCCACGACCGCCGCGTGCAGATTGGAGGCGAGCTGGGTGGCGGTCGCAGCGCCGGAGAGCACGACCCCGGCCCAGGGCTGGCGCAGGATCACGGCGAGCGCCACCGCATCGCAGCCCAGAGACGTTTCTGCGGCTACGGCCTTCAGGACGTCCGGTGCATAGGGGTCCGCGAGGCGGCCGTTGGCCATGCCCTCCTTGACGATCACCGCGAGCCCGGCGTCGTGCGCCTCGGCGAGGGCGGGGCCGGCCGAGGTCTCCAGGATGTTGTACGTCGACTGGACGGTACGGAAGAGGGGCTCGCCGTCGACCGTCACGTCGAGGGCGGCGCGGATGGCCTCGGCCTGCGCGGGGCCGCTGGTGGAGAAGCCGATGGTGGTGCCCTGGGCGGCCGCCTCCGCCAGCTTGGCGTGGAGTTCCTTGTCGGTGAGGGCCGGGCTGTCCGGGGTCACCGAGTGGATCTGGTAGAGGTCCAGGCGGTCGCCGAGCAGTTCGGCGCTCTCGGCGCGCTGGCGCTCGTAGGTCTGGACGCTGTGGTCCTTGACCTCGTGCTTCTCGGCGTCGGTGGTCCAGTCGGCGGTATACGTGTAGCCCCATTTGCTGCCCACCACGATGTCGTCGAAGGAAGGGCGGGCGTTCAACCAGTCGGCGAGGAACTCCTCGGAGCGGCCGTAGGAGCGGGCCACGTCGAAGTAGCGGACGCCCTGGGCGTAGGCCGCGTCGAGGAGTTCGTGTGTGCGCAGGCGCAGGGCGTCAACGGTGCGCTCGGCCGGGAGGTCGCCCTCCCGGCCGAGGTTGATGTAGCCCGGACGGCCGACGGCGGCGAGACCCAGTCCGATGTGCGCGGTGGGCGTGGTCGCGTGGGCCAGGCGGCTGAAGGGCATGGTGGCTCCCTGCACGTTCGGCGGAGGAGATCCCGCGTCAGGAGGGGGATCTCGCACCAATCTACCCAGCCTCCTGCGGTTCAGCCCGCCCTGCTCAGACGCAGTGCGGCACGAAGGCGGGGTCGGCCGGTCCCTTGCGTTCCAGGGCGTTGAGGACCCACTGCTCGACCAGTGGCGACTTGGGTGCCTGGTCGTGCTCGGTGGTGTCGAGCGGGCAGCGGTCCTGGAGGAGGACGTTGGTCACGTACGAGCCCGGGCCCTTGAGGAAGGCGCTGGTGTACGGCACCACGACCTCGTCGTACTTGGTGGCGATCGCCGTGTAGTCGGGGCCCACCGGGGTCTCCGGGTCGGAGTTGAGCTTGTGCAGGAAGTCCGAGCCGGCGGTCTGGTCGACGCAGGAGTCGCAGACGGTGGCGCCGGCCGCGAGGGCGAGGGGGTTGGTGGTGCCGTGGTTGGACGGCACGATGCCGACGAGGTCGTCGACCTTGGTCGCACCGCCGAGGAACTTCACGTAGTAGCGGGGCATCATGCCGCCCTGGCTGTGCCCGACGATGTCCACTTTCTTCGCGCCGGTCGCGCCGAGCACGGCGTTCACGAAGTCCCGCAGCTGGGCCGCCGAGTCCGGGATCGGGGCGGTCTCCAGGCCGCCGTACTCGAAGGAGAAGACGCAGTAACCGGCGTTCGCCAGCGCGGGCGAGAGGGTCAGCCAGTTCTCGTACGAGGTCTTGAAGGTGCCGTTCACCAGGACCACCGGCTGCGGATGGGCCGAGTCCGGCTTGCACGACCAGTCATTGGCGCCGGGCGGTGGGGTGTCGGCGGCGCCCGCGGGGGCGGTGAGACCGAAGGCGCACCAGGCGGCTATGGCGGTGACGGCGAGAAGGCGGGCTGTTGTTCTGGTACCTCGGGCGCGCATGACGTCCCTTTCATGCTCGGCTGCGATCGACCGGCGTTCGGCATTGTCGACCGGGTAACCGGAATGGTTACCTCCGAGTAGAGCTGCGTCAAGGTTTCGGCCACTGGCCGAATCTCATCTGTTACCAAGCGGTCCGGGCAGCACGAAGGGCCCGGACGCGCTGTCCGGGCCCTGCTGTGCGCTGCGGTGCGGCGGTCAGGCCTGCTTGGCCGTGGCCCATGCGTGCTGTGCCGCCACATCCGCCTTGACCTCCGCGAGCTGCACGGCGACCGCACTGGGCGCCGTGCCGCCACGGCCGCTGCGGGAGGCCAGGGCGCCCGGCACGTTCAGGACCGTGCGCACCTCGGGGGTCAGATGGGCGGAGATCTTGGCGAACTGCTCGTCCGTCAGCTCGTCCAGTTCCTTGCCCTCCGCCTCGGCGGCCTTCACGCACTCACCCGCGACCTCGTGCGCCACCCGGAACGGGACGCCCTTCTTGACCAGCCACTCGGCGATGTCGGTGGCGAGGGAGAAGCCGGCCGGGGCCAGCTCCTCCATGCGCTCGCGGTGCACGGTGAGCGTCGCCATCATGCCGGTGAAGGCCGGGAGCAGCAGCTCCAGCTGGTCGACGGAGTCGAAGACCGGCTCCTTGTCCTCCTGCAGATCGCGGTTGTACGCGAGCGGCAGGGCCTTGAGCGTGGCCAGGAGGCCTGTCAGGTTGCCGATCAGACGGCCGGACTTGCCACGCGCCAGCTCGGCGATGTCCGGGTTCTTCTTCTGCGGCATGATCGACGAACCCGTGGAGAAGGCGTCGTGCAGGGTCACGAAGGAGAACTCCTTCGTGTTCCAGAGGATGATCTCCTCCGCGATCCGGGAGATGTTGACGCCGATCATCGCGGTGATGAAGGTGAACTCGGCGACGTAGTCGCGGGAGGCCGTGCCGTCGATGGAGTTGCCGACGCTGCCGTGCTCGAAGCCGAGGTCCTTGGCGACCGCCTCCGGGTCCAGGCCGAGGGAGGAGCCCGCGAGGGCGCCCGAGCCGTACGGCGAGACCGCCGTGCGCGCGTCCCACTGGCGCAGCCGCTCCGCGTCCCGGGACAGCGCCTGGGCGTGGGCCAGGACGTGGTGGGCGAAGAGGACCGGCTGGGCGTGCTGGAGGTGGGTACGGCCGGGCATCGCCACCTCCGGGTGCGCCTCCGCCAGGCCGACCAGGGCGTCCTGCAGGTCGGCGATCAGGCCGGCGATGGTGCGGGCGTGGTCCCGGAGGTACATCCGGAAGAGGGTCGTCACCTGGTCGTTGCGGGAGCGGCCCGCGCGGAGCTTGCCGCCGAGGTCGGGCCCTAGGCGCTCCAGGAGACCGCGCTCCAGCGCGGTGTGGCAGTCCTCGTCGGCGATCGTGCCCACGAAGGAGCCGTCGGCCACGTCCGCCTCGAGCTGGTCGAGCCCGGCGATCATGCGCGTCAGCTCGTCGTCCGTGAGCAGGCCCGCCTTGTGCAGCACGCGCGCGTGGGCTCGCGAACCGGCGATGTCGTAGGGCGCCAGCCGCCAGTCGAAGTGGACGGAGGCGGACAGCTTCGCCAGGGCCTCGGAGGGACCGTCGGCGAAACGGGCGCCCCAGAGCCGTACGTCACCGCTGTTGCTGCTCACTTGCGTTGCTCCTAGGGAGGGTGTGGATGTGACCGGGCCTGTCTGGCCTTATGCGAGGTCCCGCTTGGCTGCGATCTTCGACGACAGGCTGTAGATGTCGATGAAGCCCTTGGCCGCGGCCTGGTCGAAGGTGTCACCAGTGTCGTACGTCGCGAGGTCGAAGTCGTAGAGCGACGTGCTGGAGCGGCGGCCCGTCACGACCGCCCGGCCGCCGTGCAAGGTCATGCGGATGTCGCCGTTCACATGCCGGTTCGCCTCGTCGATGAAGCCGTCGAGGGCGCGCTTGAGCGGGGAGAACCACTGGCCGTCGTAGACGAGTTCGCCCCAGCGCTGCTCCACCTGCCGCTTGTACCGGGCGAGTTCACGCTCGACGGTGACGTTCTCCAACTCCTGGTGGGCCGTGATGAGGGCGATCGCGCCCGGGGCCTCGTAGACCTCGCGGGACTTGATGCCGACGAGGCGGTCCTCGACCATGTCGATGCGGCCGATGCCCTGGGCGCCGGCACGCTCGTTGAGCTGCTGGATCGCCTGGAGGACGGTGACGGGCCTGCCGTCGATCGCGACCGGGACGCCCTGCTCGAAGGTGATGATCACCTCGTCGGCGTCACGCGGGGTCGCCGGGTTCGAGGTGTACTCGTAGATGTCCTCGATCGGGGCGTTCCAGATGTCCTCCAGGAAGCCCGTCTCGACCGCGCGTCCGAAGACGTTCTGGTCGATGGAGTACGGGGACTTCTTGGTGGTGGCGATGGGGAGCTGCTTCTGCTCGCAGAACGCGATCGCCTTATCGCGAGTCATCGCATAGTCGCGGACCGGGGCGATGCACTTGAGGCCGGGGGCGAGGGCGACGATGCCGGCCTCGAAGCGGACCTGGTCGTTGCCCTTGCCGGTGCAGCCGTGGGCGACCGTGGTGGCGCCGTGCTTGTGGGCGGCGGCGACGAGGTGCTTGACGATCGTCGGCCGGGAGAGCGCGGAGACCAGCGGATAGCGGTCCATGTAGAGGGCGTTGGCCTTGATCGCCGGGAGGCAGTACTCCTCGGCGAACTCGTCTTTGGCGTCGGCGACTTCGGCCTCGACGGCGCCGCAGGCGAGGGCGCGCTTGCGGATGACGTCCAGGTCCTCGCCGCCCTGGCCGACGTCGACCGCGACGGCGATGACCTCGGCGCCCGTCTCCTCGGCGATCCAGCCGATGGCGACGGAGGTGTCCAGACCGCCTGAGTAGGCGAGTACGACGCGCTCGGTCACGGGGGTCTCCTCACACCGCGTTCACTGACCTGCATGAGTATGCAGTGCTCTGCATGATTCGTCAATCGGCTCGGCTGGGAGCGGAGGCGTGGAGAAGTTCTGAAAGACCGTTGAACAAACGAAACCGCTTACCCGTACTTCACCCCGAACGCCGGCGCCGCGTCTGTACACCCACTCCTGACCCAAGTGAGGCATCCGCATGTCCAGGGCTCTTCCGAAGTACAACAAGCGTCGCGTCGCGATCATCGGCGGCGCTGCCGCGGTGGCGCTGTCCGGAGCGGTGATCGCCGGTTCCGCACTCGCCGGGACGCCGTCCAAGAGCAGCGGGACCAACGCCCGGACCCTGGCCGCGTCCCCCGGCACCATCGCCTGCCAGGACGTCGCCTCCAAGCTCCCGGCGATCCCCGCCTCGGCGCAGGCCGAGGTCACCCGCAACCTCACCCTGCTGCAGACGCAGATCCAGGAGGCCAACAACCGACTGCAGAGCACGGTCGGCCAGGGCGGCCCCAACTTCGTGCAGAACGCGATCCTGGGACCCCTCAAGGACAAGCGGGTGGCCACGATCAACCGCATCGCCACCGCCATCGGTCGTACGGCGGCCAAGCCGACCGGCCTGGACGCGCTGGCGCCGTGCACCCTGAACGCCGGTGGCGCGAACGCCGGTGCCAACTCCGGCAACGCCAACAAGGGCGGCGCCAACAAGGGGAACGCGAACGCGGGCAACACCAACGCGGGCAACGCCGACAAGGGCAACGCCAACGCGGGCAACGCCGGCTCCGGCGCCTCCGCCGCGGGCACCATCAGCTGCCCGGACGTCGCCTCCAAGCTCCCGGCGATCCCCGCCTCCGCGCAGGCCGAGGTCACCCGCAACCTCACCCTGCTGCAGACGCAGATCCAGGAGGCCAACAACCGACTGCAGAGCACGGTCGGCCAGGGCGGCCCCAACTTCGTGCAGAACGCGATCCTCGGCCCGCTGGCCGACAAGCGGAAGTCGACCATCGACCGCATCGCGATCTCCATCGGCCGCACCGCCGCCAAGCCGACCGGCCTCGACTCCCTGGCCGCCTGCACGCTCACCAAGTAACGGGCGTGACAGGTGCTGTGGTCGCCCCGATTCAGCGCCGGCCGGGGCGACCACGGCCGGCAAGTGGAGCCCGTAATTCCTTAGACGGGCGAAAGGTTTGCGTCCATAATCGTGACACGTGGGAAAAACTTATGAACGCATAGACGGCAGGCTGCGCACGTTCATCGAGGCGCAGCCCCTCTTCTTCACCGCGACCGCACCCCTCTCCGGCGACGGCACGGTCAACCTCTCCCCCAAGGGCCTCAAGGGCTCCTTCGCGGTGATCGACGAACTCACCGTGGCCTATCTGGACTTCGCCGGATCCAACGCGGAGACGATCGCGCATCTGCGGGAGAACGGGCGTATCACGCTGATGTGGTGCGCCTTCCAGGGCCCGCCGAACATCGTGCGGGTGCACGGGCGGGGAGAGCCCGTCTTCCGCGACGACCCCCGCTTCAAGGAACTGCTCACCCATTTCCCGGACATCGACCCGACCCCGCACGGCCTACGGGCGGTCATCCTCGTGACGGCCGAACTCGTCCGCGACACCTGCGGTTACGCCGTCCCCTTCATGACCTACGACGAGGACCGTGACCTGCACGGCAAGCGCTTCGCGCGCGAGGACGACGCCTCGCTCGGCGAGTACTTCGCCAAGAAGGAGCACATCGCCACGAGCCTGGATGGCCTACCCGGGCTGCCGTTGCCGCTGCCCCCGTCTACGGTCTGAGCCATGCGATCAGCTCTCGTCGCCGGCGCCCTGGTGTGCGCCTCGCTCCTGGTCCTCGGTGCCGTGCCGGCCTCCTCGGCCTCCGGCGCGCCGCTTCCCGCCCGGATGGCCGACACGGGTGGCGGTGCGCAGCTGATCACCGCCGTCGCCCCGAAGGCGGCCTCGACGACCGGCACGGTCACCTGGTGGGACCTGCGGGGCGGCCGATGGGTGAAGGCCGGTTCGGCGTCCGCGCGGTTCGGGGCGAAGGGCCTCGTGGAGGGGGAGTCGCGCAGGCAGAACACGAACACGACTCCGACCGGTCTGTACGACCTGCCGTACGCCTTCGGCATCGCGGCCGCGCCGCACGGGACCCGATACGCGTACCGCGCCGTGAAGCAGAGTTCGTGGTGGTGCGAGGACATCCCCTCGACGGCCTACAACCGCTGGACCGATCCGCGCCCGGCCGACTGCCGTGCGTCCGAGTCCGAGCACCTCGCCTCGTACCCGACGCAGTACGCGTATGCGTTCGTCATCGGGTTCAACTACCACCAGCGCGTACGGGGGCGGGGCGCCGGCATCTTCCTGCATGTCAACGGGCGTGGGGCCACCGCGGGTTGTGTGTCCGTGCCCAGGTCCGCGATGCGGGCGATTCTCCGGTGGGCGGTTCCCGGGAAGAAGCCGCACATCGCCGTCGGAACAGCGGGCGGAAGCACGGCGATCACACGGTACTGAGCCGTACGGAGAAGGTGGTCGAGCCCGCTCCGCTCTCCAGGCTCACACTCCCCCCGTGTGCCTCCGCCACCGCCGCCACGATCGACAGGCCCAGGCCCGCGCCGCCGCCGGGGGCGTCCTTGCGGCGGCGGTGTTCGGCCCGGGTGAAGCGTTCGAAGACGCCCGGCCGGATTTCCTCGGGGACGCCCGGGCCGTCGTCGTGGACCTTGAGGAGGACGGTCGTGCCCTCGGTCTCGAGGGACACCGTCACCTTCGTGCCGACCGGTGTGTGCACTCGCGCGTTGGTCAACAGGTTGGCCAACACCTGTTGCAGCCGGTGGGCGTCGCCGTTCACGGTGACCGGTTCCTCCGGCAGCTCCAGGGTCCAACGGTGCCCGGGGCCCGCGGCCCTGGCGTCGGTGACGGCGTCCAGGACCAGCATGGTGAGGTCGACGGGTTGCCGTTCCAGGGGGCGGCCCGCGTCCAGGCGGGCCAGCAGCAGCATCTCGTCGACCATCTCGCCCATGCGGGACGACTCGGCGGCGATGCGCTCCAGGGCCCGGGTGATCTCCGGCGGTACCGGGCCGGGATGGAGCAGGGCCAGTTCCGCGTGGCCGCGGACGGAGGCGACCGGGGTGCGCAGCTCGTGGCTGGCGTCGGCGGCGAAGCTGCGCAGCCGTTCCTCGCTGGCGTGCCGATGGGTGAGGGCGTCCTCCACGTGACCCAGCATGCGGTTGAAGGCGGCGGCCACCGTGCCCACCTCGCTGCGCGGGTCGGACTGGGGGGCGCGCGGCGGCAGGGCCACCTCGCCGCTGGCCAGGGGGAGTTCGCTGACCCGGGTGGCGGTCGCGGCGACCCGGCTCAGCGGTCTGAGGGACCAGCGCACCCAGAGGGCGCCCGCGACGCCGGTGAGGGTGAGGGCGGCACCGAAGACGATTCCGGCGACCAGTTCGAGGCGGTGGACGGTGGCCTCCACGGGCTCCAGGGGCAGCCCGGTGATCAGGACGTCGCCGTCGAGGCCCTCGGACGCGGTCACCCGGTAGCCGTGCAGCCCGGAGAGCCGGACGCTGTGCCCTCTGCCGTCGACCGGGACCGCGGCGAGCTGCCTGGTGTCCCTGGCCGTCAGCGTGACGTCGGCGACTCCGCCGGTCCTGACGACCGCGGCGTTGGTGGCCGAGCCGTCGACGAGGCGGGCGCCGAAGGTGCCGGCGGCCTGTCTGCGGTCGTCGCCGCGGTCGTCCGCGTCGTGGTCGCCGGGCAACCGGCCACCGTGTTCGAGGCTCACCGCGAACCGGTCCCCGGTCTGCTGCAGCTGCTCGTCGAGGCGGCTGGTGAGAAAGCCGTTCAGCTCGATCACGGCGGCGAGGCCCACCGCCGCGCAGCTGACCGCCAGCAGCACCACCAGGCCGACGGTGAGCCGGGCCCGGAGCGTCCGTGGCCGCGGCAGGCGCCGCCACTGCACCCTCATGGCGCCACCGGCTTGAGCACGTACCCGGCCCCCCGCACCGTGTGGATCATCGGCTCGCGGCCCGCGTCCACCTTCTTGCGCAGGTAGGAGATGTACAGCTCGACGACGTGGGCGCGGCCGCCGAAGTCGTAGGACCAGACGCGGTCGAGGATCTGTGCCTTGCTGAGCACGCGGCGCGGGTTGCGCATCAGGAAGCGGAGCAGTTCGAACTCGGTGGGCGACAGCTCGATCAGCTCGCCCGCCCGGGTCACCTCACGGGCCTCCTCGTCCATCACCAGGTCGCCCACCGTCAGCAGCGGGCCCTCGTCCAGCTGGCGGGCCATGCCGGCGCGGCGCAACAGTCCGCGGACCCGGGCGACGACCTCCTCCAGGCTGAAGGGCTTGGTGACGTAGTCGTCGCCGCCCGCCGTGATGCCTGCGATGCGGTCCTCCACCGCGTCCCGTGCGGTGAGGAAGAGCACGCACACGTCGGGCTGCACGGTGTGCAGGGAGCGCAGCACGGCGAAGCCGTCGGTGTCGGGCAGCATCACGTCCAGCACGACGGCGTCCGGCATCAGCTCCCGCGCCTCGGTCAGCGCGGAGGCGCCGTCGCCTGCCGAGCGGACCTGCCAGCCCTCGTAGCGCAGGGCACCCGAGAGCACCTCCGCGAGATCCGGGTCGTCGTCGACGACGAGGACCCGCAGCGGAGTGCCGTCGGGGCGGGTGAGGGCGGGGCGGCCGGAGCGGGTGGTGTTCATCGCCCTACCAGGATCACCCCTCGTCGGGGCGGGCGGCGGCCGCCGAAGCTCTGAGTTTCCTCTGAGTGGGCTCGGAGAGGGCCGGTTCAGAGGCTGCTGAGAGGTTGGGGCGGCACAGTTGCGTCCGGACGCAGGCGAAAGGACGCACACATGACCACCGTGTACGAGCGGCGGACGGCACCGGCCGTGGCGCCGGCCGCGCGGCGCTCCCCCGCGGGCCCCGTGCTCGCCCTGCTGTGGGCGGGGGCGGCGGCCGTGCTCGCCCTGTGGTGGACGGACACCGGGTCGGTGGTGGGGACGGCCGGCTGGCTGACCGGGGCCGGGCGGATCGCGGGGCTGTGGTGCGGGTACGCCTGTGCGGTGCTGGTCGGTCTGATGGCGCGGGTGCCGCTGCTGGAGCGGCGGATCGGCTCGGACCGGGTGGCCCGCTGGCACGCGATGGCCGGCCGCTACACGGTGTGCCTGCTGGTCGCGCACATCGTGCTGATCCTGCTCGGGTACGCCGCCCAGGACCGCGCCTCGGTGTGGCACGAGACGCTCACCGTGGTCCTTGACTACCCGGACATGCTGAAAGCCGGCTTCGGCACGCTCATCCTGTTCGCGGTCGGCATCACCTCGGCGCGCGCCGCCCGCCGTCGGCTCTCTTACGAGTTCTGGTACTACGTCCACCTGCTGACGTACCTGGCGGTGTTCCTGACCTTCTTCCACCAGCTGACTCTGGGCAACGAGTTCAACGGCCACACCGGGGCGACGGCCGCCTGGTACGCGCTGTACCTCGGTGTCGCGGCCCTGGTGCTGTGGTTCCGGGTCCTGGTACCGCTGCGGCTCAATCTCCGGCACCGGCTGCGGGTGGAGTCGGTGCACGAGGAGGCGCCGGGTGTGTACTCCGTAGTCGTACGGGGCGAGCGGCTGGACGAACTGGGCGTGCGGGCCGGGCAGTTCTTCCGCTGGCGGTTCCTCGGCGAGGGCATGGGCTGGACGTCGACGCCGTACTCCCTGTCGGCGACGCCCCGTCAGGACCTGATGCGGATCACGGTCAAGGCGCTCGGCGACCACAGCGCGGCCGTCGCGCTGCTGCGGCCGGGCACCCGGGTGTGGGCGGAGGGCCCCTACGGGTCGCTGACCCAGGACCGGCAGACGGCACAGAAGTCCCTGCTGATCGCGGGCGGCGTCGGCATCACGCCGCTGCGGGCGCTGTTCGAGACGCTGCCCGGCGAAGTCACCCTTCTCTACCGGGCACGCACGGCCGAAGACCTCGCCCTGGGCGGCGAGTTGGAGGCCATCGCCCGCTGGCGCGGGGCCACGGTGCTGTATGCGCTCAACGGGCCGGACGGACGGCGCCCCAGTCTCAGCGCCCAGTCCCTGCGCGCGTCCTTCCCCGACCTGGTGGGCCATGACGTCTACATCTGCGGCCCGCACGGCTTCGCCCGCGAGCTGTACGAGGCGCTGCGCACCGCGGGTGTGCCGGACCGCCGTATCCACCACGAGTCGTTCGAGCTGTGAGGCGGTAGAAGTGCACGCGTTGAAGAAGAACCGCCCGCTGCGCCGGATCGTGCTGGCGAGCGCCGCCACCGTCTCCGGGACGGTGCTGCTGCTCTCCCTGAAGCCGCACTCGGCACCGGCGGCGGCCCTGGCGGTACCCGCGCCGTCCGGCAGTTCGAGTGCCGCCGCGGCCACCGGCACGAAGACCGTCACCGGCGACACCGTCCAGACCCGTTGGGGCCCCGTCCAGGTCCGCATCACCCTCAAGAACGGCAGGCTGACCGAGGTGACCGCTGTCACCTACCCCACGGACAATCCGCGGGACCAGGAGATCAACAGCTTCGCCCTCCCCCGACTCAGGAGCGAGGCGCTGCAGGCCCAGAGCGCGGACATCGACACCGTCTCCGGGGCCACCTACACAAGTGAGGGTTACCGCCAGTCACTCCAGTCCGCCCTGGACTCGGCACGCGGCTGAACACACCGGCTTCGCGGCACGTATCTCTGGGCCAAGGGACCACGACAGCCCCCTTGCCCCCGCCCCGGAGGAACAGTGACCACCACGCTCGCAGGCGGCCGCGCCGCCCGCCGCCAGACGATGCGCCGCATCCGCCCGCGCCGCTCCCCGGCGACCGTCCTGCTGCTCGCCGTGTGGGCGGGCGCGGTCGGTGTGCTGTGGCTGTGGTGGCACAACACGCCGTCCATCGCCGACCAGAACGGCAAGATCCTCAACGCGGGCCGGATCACCGGTCTGCTGGCGGGTTATCTGATGGCGCTCGTGGTGCTGCAGATGGCCCGGGTGCCCGCTCTCGAACGGCGCGTCGGCTCCGACCGGGTGGCACGCTGGCACGCGATGAGCGGCCGCTACACGCTCTGCCTGGTCTTCGCGCACGTCTTCCTCATCATGTGGGGCTATGCGCTGCAGGCGGGCAAATCGCTCGGCGACATCGTCCAGCAGACGATCGACTCCATCAACCAGCTGCCGGACATGGGCAAGGCGGCCATCGGCACCGGCCTGTTCGTGGTCATCGGGCTGACGTCGATCGGCCCGGTGCGGCGCAGGATCCCGTACGACACGTGGTACCACGTCCACCTGCTGACGTACGGAGCGGTCTTCCTGACGTTCTGGCACCAGATCACCACCGGCAACGACTTCGCCGTCGAGCCGACCGCGAAGACCTTCTGGTACGCGCTGTACGGGTCGGTGACCGCGCTGGTGGTCTGGTACCGGATCCTCACCCCGATCCGGCTGAACCTGCGGCACCGCATGCGCGTCGAGGCGGTCATCGAGGAGACCCCGGGCATCGTCTCGGTGCTGATCGGCGGGCGGAAGCTGCACCGGATGGGCGCGGAGGCCGGCCAGTTCTTCCGGTGGCGGTTCCTCGCGCCGGGCATGCGGTTCTCCTCCCACCCGTACTCGCTGTCGGCGGCACCCCGCCCCGACATGCTGCGGATCACCGTCAAGGCGATCGGTGACCACAGCGCCCGGCTGCGCGAGCTGACGCCCGGCACGCGGGTGTGGGCCGAGGGCCCTTACGGTGCGATGACCGCGCAGCGGCGCAGCCGCGGCAAGGTACTGCTGGTGGCGGGTGGCGTCGGCATCACGCCGATGCGGGCGCTGTTCGAGACGCTGCCCGGCGCCTCCGGCGACATCACGCTCCTCTACCGGGCCAACACCACGCAGGACCTGGCCCTTTGGGACGAGCTCGCCGCCATCGCCGACGACCGCGGGGCCCGGCTCATGTACGCGGTCAACAGTCCGGACGGGGAGCGCCCGGACATCTCGGCGGAGCGGCTGCGGCAGAAGCTGCCGGACATCGAACAGCACGACGTCTTCATGTGCGGGCCTGCCGGGTTCGCGCAGGGCGTGTACGAAGCACTGCGCGGGGCGGGAGTGCCCGCCCGCCGCATCCATCACGAGTCGTTCGAGATGTGAGCGACGGGACTTCAGGAGTCTGGGAAAGCGATGAAGAAGAGTCACCCCATCCGGCGTGTCGTGCTGGCCACCGCCGCCACCGTGTCGGGCGTCGTACTGCTGTTGTCGCTGAAACCGGCGTCCGACCCGAACGCCCAGGCGGCCGGCGCGGCCCCGCAGCAGACGGCGGCCGCACAGGAGTCGCCCCAGGGCGGCACCGCGGGCGCCGGGAGCGGCACGGTCGACGGCAGCGTGGCCCAGACGCAGTACGGCAACGTCCAGGTCCGGCTGACCGTCGCCAACGGCAAGATCACCAAGGCTGAGGCGATCCAGGCGCCCAAGGGCGGTACCAGCGACCAGAAGACCGCGCTGTCCATACCGAAGCTGACCAAGGAGACGGTCGCCGCGCAGAGCGCGCAGATCGACTCGGTCTCCGGGGCGACGTACACGAGCAACGGCTACAAGCAGTCTCTGCAGTCGGCGATCGACAAGATGAAGGCGAGCGCCGGTTCCTCGCAGGGCAGCGGCGGTTCCGCGTCCGGCAGCTCCCAGGGCTCGGGCTCCGCGAGCGCCCAGGCCAAGACTGTGACCGGCAGTGTCGCGCAGACCCAGTACGGGCCGGTCCAGGTCCGGATCACGGTGGCGAACGGCAAGATCACCAAGGCCGACGCGGTGCAGGCGCCCAAGGGCGGGCTCAGCGACCAGAAGACGGCGATGGCCATCCCGAAACTCAACCAGGAGGCGGTGGCGGCCGGCAGCGCGAAGATCGACGCGGTGTCGGGTGCCACGTACACGAGCAGCGGCTATATGCAGTCGCTGCAGTCGGCTCTGGACCAGGCCGGTGGCTGAGTCGGTGGCCGAGTCGGCAGAAGCTCCCGCCGCGGTGCGTCATGCGGAGGAGGTCATGGGGACCGTCTTCTCCTTCGACGTCCGCGGCGGGGAGCCCGGTGCGGTGCAGGCGGCGCTGGCGGAGGCTATCGCCGGGCTGCACCGGGTGAACGAGGTGTTCAGCACCTACCGCGAGGACAGCCAGGTCTCCCGGCTGACCCGCGGTGAGTTGACCGTGGAGCAGTGCGCCCCCGAGGTCGCCGAGGTGCTCGCGCTGGGCGCCGAGGCGGAGCGGAGGAGCGACGGCTGGTTCAGCCTGCGCTACGAGGGGCGGCTGGATCCGACCGGCATCGTCAAGGGCTGGGCCGCCGAGCGCGCGGCCCGGCTGCTGGCGGCCATCCCCGGCGTGAGCGGTGTGAGCATGAACGGCGGCGGGGACGTCCAGCTGCTCGGCCTGCCCGAGCCGCACCGGCCCTGGCGGGTCGGGGTGGCGGACCCGCTGCGCCCTGGCGGCCTCGCGGCGGTCGTCTCCGCGGCCGGCGCCGACGAGCTGGCGGTGGCCACCTCCGGCACCGCCGAACGCGGCGCCCACATCGTCGACCCCCGCACGGGCCGCTCCGCGGTCACCGACCTGGTGGCGGTGACGGTGGTGGCCCCCAAGCTCACCTGGGCGGACTGCTGGGCCACCGCAGCCTTCGCCATGGGCTCCAACCAGGGCCTGCGCTGGCTGGAGTCCCTGCCGGACGTGGAGGCCCTACTGATCACAGCAGGCGACGAGGTGAGATGCACAGGGGGCCTGGCTGCTCGCCTGGGCTGACTGAAGCGCCCCTTCAGGGGCGCGGGGAACTGCGCGACCAGCCACGACGAGGTCGTAGTCGGCGGACGGCAGCAACCACCCCCCTCAGTGGCCGTTCTGAGCCAGCCTCAGCAAATGCTCGGCCAGCGCACTCCCCCCACTGGGATCACGGCTGATCAGCAACAACGTGTCGTCACCGGCAATCGTGCCGAGAATGTCGTGCAGTTCCGCCTGATCGATGGCCGAGGCCAGGAACTGCGCCGCCCCCGGCGGCGTCCGCAGCACCACGAGATTCGCCGACGCCTCGGCAGAAATCAGCAGCTCCTGCGACAACCGCCGCATCCGCTCTTCCTTCGCCGACTCCCCCAGCGGCGCCCGAGGGGTCCGGAAACCCCCCTCGCTCGGCACCGCATAGATCAGGTCACCGTCGTTGTTGCGGATCTTCACCGCGTTGAGCTCGTCGAGATCCCGGCTCAGCGTCGCCTGCGTGACGTTCAGCCCGTCGTCGGCCAGCAACTTCGCCAACTGGCTCTGCGACCGCACCGGTTGCCGGTTGAGGATGTCCACGATCCGGCGGTGGCGTGCGGTGCGGGTCTGCGGCACGGCAGGCCCGGCGTGCTGTGCGTCGTCCTGCGCGTGACTCATCGTCGTCTCATTCTCCGGATCCGTCCCCGTCGGCCTGGTCCAGGATGCCGGGCAGCGCCTGGAGGAACGCGTCCACCTCGTCGTCGCCGAGAGTCAGCGGCGGCATCAGCCGTACGACGTCGGGGGCGGGCGCGTTCACCAGGAATCCGGCCTCCTGAGCCGCCTGGCGCGCCTGGGGCGCGAGCGGCTCGGTGAGCACGATACCCAGGAGGAGGCCCGCACCCCGGACATGGTCGATCAACGGGTGGCCCAGTGACTCGATTCCGTCCCGCAGCTTCTCGCTCTGCTGCTTGACGTTCTCCAGCAACCCCTCGTTCGCGATCGTGTCCAGGACGGCGAGTCCGGCGGCGCAGGCGACCGGGTTGCCGCCGAAGGTCGTGCCGTGGTGCCCGGGCTGCAGCAGCTCCGCGGCCCTCCCGAAGGCGACGGTCGCGCCCAGCGGCAGTCCGCCGCCGAGCCCCTTGGCGAGGGTGACGACGTCCGGCAGGACGCCCTCGTGGGCCTGGTACTCGAACCAGTGGCCGGTACGACCGACTCCGGTCTGCACCTCGTCCAGGACCAGCAGCGCACCGGTCGCCGCCGTGATCGCACGGGCCGCCTTGAGATAGCCGGGCGGCGGGGGGACGACGCCGATCTCGCCCTGGATCGGCTCCAGGATGACCAGCGCGGTCTCCTCGGTGACCGCGGCCGCGAGCGCCTGCGCGTCGCCGTACGGCACATGCGTGACGTCTCCGGGCAGCGGCAGGAACGGCGTCCGCTTGCCCTCCTGCCCGGTCATCGCGAGGGCGCCCATGGTGCGGCCGTGGAAGGCGCCTTCGGTGGCGACGATGTGCGTCCGCCCGGTCAGCCGGCCGATCTTGAAGGCGGCCTCGTTGGCCTCGGCGCCCGAGTTGCAGAAGAACACCCTGCCGTCCCGGCCGAACAGCTGCAGCAGCCGCTCGGCAAGGGTCACGGTCGGCTCGGACATGAAGAAGTTGGAGATGTGGCCCAGGGACGCGATCTGCGTGCTGACGGCCTCGACGATCGCCGGGTGGGCGTGGCCGAGCGCGTTGACCGCGATGCCTCCGACGAAGTCGACGTACTGCTTGCCGTCGGCGTCCCACAGCTTGGCGCCCTCGCCGCGCACCAGGGGCAGCAGCGGGGTGCCGTAGTTGTTCATGAGCGCGCCCTGCCACCGCGCGGTCAGTTCCTGGTTGCTCACGACTCCCCCTGTACGTGCGGATTCTCGTCGGGCACGACCATCGTGCCGATGCCCTCGTCGGTGAAGATCTCCAGCAGGATCGAGTGCTGGACCCGGCCGTCGATGACGCGGGCGGTGGTGACACCGTTGCGCACGGCGTGCAGACAGCCCTCCATCTTCGGCACCATGCCGGAACTCAGCTCCGGCAGCAGCTTCTCCAGTTGGGAAGCCGTGAGGCGGCTGATCACCTCGTCGCTGTTCGGCCAGTCCTCATAGAGACCCTCGACGTCCGTGAGGACCATGAGAGTCTCCGCTCCAAGAGCAGCAGCGAGTGCCGCAGCCGCCGTATCAGCATTGACGTTGTAGACATGTCCGTCGTCCTGGCTGCGGGCGATCGAGGAGACGACCGGGATGCGGCCGTCGGCGAGCAGTGCCTCGATCGCGCCCGTGTCGATCGCGGTGATCTCGCCCACCCGCCCGATGTCGACCAGTTCGCCGTCGATCTCGGGCTGGTGCTTGGTGGCGGTGATGGTGTGCGCGTCCTCGCCGGTGAGGCCGATGGCCAGCGGGCCGTGCTGGTTGAGCAGCCCGACCAGTTCGCGCTGGACCTGTCCGGCGAGCACCATCCGTACGACGTCCATGGCGTCCTCGGTGGTGACGCGCAGGCCGGCCTTGAACTCGCTGACGATGCCGTGCTGGTCGAGGGCGGCGCTGATCTGCGGGCCGCCGCCGTGCACCACGACGGGCTTGAGGCCGGCGTGGTGCAGGAACACGACGTCCTGCGCGAAGGCGGCCTTCAGGTCCTCGTCGATCATGGCGTTGCCGCCGAACTTGATGACGACCGTCTTGCCGTTGTGCTTGACCAGCCAGGGCAGCGCCTCGATGAGGATCTGGGCCTTGGGGAGCGCGGTGTGCTTACGAGTGGTGCTCATGACGAATAGGCGCTGTTCTCGTGGACGTAGTCGGCGGTGAGGTCGTTGGTCCAGATGGTGGCGGTCTCGGACCCGGCGGCGAGGTCGGCGACGATGTGCACCTCGCGGTAGCGCATGTCGACCTTCTCGCGGTCCTCGCCGACGCCGCCGTTCTTGCAGACCCAGACGCCGTTGATGGCGACGTTGAGCCGGTCCGGCTCGAAGGCGGCCTTCGTCGTGCCGATCGCGGAGAGCACACGGCCCCAGTTGGGGTCCTCGCCGTGGATCGCGCACTTGAGGAGGTTGTTGCGGGCGATGGAGCGGCCCACCTCGACGGCGTCGTCCTCGCTCGCCGCGTTGACCACCTCGACCTTGATGTCCTTGCTGGCGCCCTCGGCGTCCCGGATCAGCTGCTGGCCGAGGTCGTCGCAGACCTGCCGTACGGCTTCGGCGAACTCCTCGTACTCCGGGGTGACTTCGGAGGAACCCGAGGCGAGCAACAGCACCGTGTCGTTGGTCGACATACAGCCGTCGGAGTCCACCCGGTCGAAGGTCGTGCGCGTCGCCGCCCGGAGCGCCCTGTCCAGTACGTCGCTGTCGAGGGCCGCGTCGGTGGTGAGGACGACGAGCATGGTGGCGAGGCCGGGCGCGAGCATGCCGGCGCCCTTCGCCATGCCGCCCACGGTCCAGCCGTCCTTGGTGACGACGGACGTCTTGTGGACGGTGTCGGTGGTCTTGATGGCGATGGCGGCCTTCTCACCGCCGTGCTCGGAGAGTTGGGCGGCGGCCGTCTCGACGCCCGGGAGCAGCTTGTCCATGGGCAGCAGCACGCCGATCAGACCCGTGGAGCAGACCGCGACCTCGACGGCCCCCCGGCCGAGGACCTCGGCCACCTTCTCGGCGGTGGCGTGCGTGTCCTGGAAACCCTTGGGGCCCGTACAGGCGTTGGCGCCACCGGAGTTGAGGACGACCGCGGAGACCTGGCCGCTCTTGAGGACCTGCTCGGACCACAGCACCGGCGCGGCCTTCACACGGTTGGAGGTGAAGACACCGGCGGCGGCGCGGCGGGGCCCGTTGTTGACCACGAGGGCCAGGTCCGGGTTGCCGTTCTCCTTGATTCCGGCGGCGATGCCCGCCGCCTGGAATCCCTTGGCTGCCGTGACGCTCACGGTGCGACTCCGATCGTGGAAAGCCCCGTGGACTCGTCGAGTCCGAGGGCGAGGTTCATGCTCTGGACGGCACCGCCCGCGGTGCCCTTGGTCAGGTTGTCGATGGCGCTGATCGCGATGATGCGGCCCGCCGCCTCGTCGTACGCGACCTGCACCTGAACGGCGTTGGAACCGTAGACGGACGCCGTCGCGGGCCACTGGCCCTCGGGCAGCAGGTGGACGAAGGGCTCGTCGGCGAAGGCCTTCTCGTACGCGGCGCGCACGGACTCGGCGGTCACGCCCGGCTTGGCCTTCGCGCTGCAGGTGGCGAGGATGCCGCGGGGCATCGGCGCGAGGGTCGGGGTGAAGGAGACGGAGACCCGCTCCCCGGCCGCCGCGCTGAGGTTCTGGATCATCTCGGGGGTGTGCCGGTGGCCGCCGCCGACCCCGTAGGGCGACATGGAGCCCATGACCTCGCTGCCCAGCAGGTGCGGCTTGGGCGCCTTGCCCGCGCCGGAGGTGCCGGAGGCGGCGACGATCACGGCCTCGTTCTCGGCGAGGGAGGCGGCGTAGGCCGGGAAGAGGGCGAGGGTGGCGGCGGTCGGGTAGCAGCCGGGTACCGCGATGCGCTTGGACCCCTCCAGCGCGGCGCGGCCACCCGGCAGTTCGGGGAGGCCGTACGGCCAGGTCCCGGCGTGCGCGGAGCCGTAGAACCTCTCCCAGTCGGCCGCGTCCTTGAGCCGGAAGTCGGCGCCCATGTCGACGACGAGCACGTCGGGGCCGAGCTGCTCGGCGACGGCGGCGGACTGGCCGTGCGGCAGGGCGAGGAACACCACGTCGTGCCCGGCGAGGACCTCGGGCGTGGTCTCCTGGAGTATCCGGTCGGCCAGCGGCAGCAGGTGCGGCTGCAGTGCGCCGAGCCGCTGGCCCGCGTTGGAGTTGCCGGTCAGGGCCCCGATCTCGATCTCGGGGTGCGCCAGGAGCAGACGCAGGAGCTCTCCGCCCGCGTATCCGCTCGCTCCGGCCACTGCCGCACGTACCGCCATGTCATCCTCCTCCTGGATGGCATGACTATACGTATCGACGCACGTTTATGCAATCGGGGCGGGGTCCGCCTTCGGCAGCATGATCCGGCGGGAGACGAGGAAGGTCACCGGGATGGCCGCCAGGGACGCGAGCAGCGGAGCGAAGCGGCTGCTGAAGTGCAGCAGGTCGACGAGGACGTAGACGCCGGCCGTCGTGCTGACGAAATTCGCGGCATTCGTCAGGGGGAACAGCATGAATTTCCGCAGCGTCGGGCGTGTCCGGTAGGTGAATCGCGCATTGAGGAAAAATGAACCGGTCAGGCTGAGCGCGGTCGCGAGGATATGGGCGAGGAGGTAGGGGAAACGAGCGAGGAGCAGCAGATAGGCACCGTAATACGTGCCCGTGTTGACGACACCGATCACGGCGAAGGTGATCATCTGCCTCGAGACAAGTGCACTGCGCATCAGGGAATGAGGTCCTTCGCCCGGTCCACATTGCTCGCCTTCACCAGGAAGTGCGGGCGCCGTTTGACCTCGTAGTAGATGCGGCCGGTGTACTCCCCGATGACCCCGAGCATGATCATCTGCACTCCGGCGACACCGGTGACGGCGGTGATGATCGTGACATAGCCGGGCGTCTGCACGCCGTGGATGAGCGCGGCGCCCACGATCCACGCGGTATAGGCGAGGGCACACAGCAGCAGGCCCATGCCCAGGTAGAGGGCGAGGCGCAGCGGCCTGTTGTTGAAGGAGAGGAGCCCGTCGATGCCGTAGTTGAGCAGGCTGCGCAGGCTCCAGGAGCTGCGGCCGGCCTCGCGTACGGCGTTCTCGTACTCGAAGGTGGTGCTGGGGAAGCCCACCCAGGCGAACAGGCCCTTGGAGAAGCGGTTGTACTCGGTGAGCTCCAGGACGGCGTCCACCACGCGGCGGGACATCAGCCGGAAGTCGCCGACGCCGTCGACGAGTTCCACGTCGACGAGGCGGTTGATGAAGCGGTAGTAGAGGCGGGCGGTGACGGTGCGGGTCATCCGGTCACCGGTCCTGGTGCGCTTGGCGATGACCTGGTCGTAGCCCTCCTTGCGCAGGTCCACCATGCGTTTGATCAGCTCCGGCGGGTGCTGGAGGTCCGCGTCCATGACGATCACGGAGTCTCCCGTGGAGTGGCGCAGACCGGCCAGCAGGGCCGCCTCCTTGCCGAAGTTGCGGCTGAAGGAGAGGTAGCGCACGCGCGCGTCCCGGTCGGCCAGCCGCTCCAGCGCCGCGAGCGTGCGGTCGCGGCTGCCGTCGTCGACGTAGACGAACTCCATGTCGTGACCGAGTGGAAGGAGCTCCTCCGCGACCTTCTGGACCTGGTCGTGGAAGCGCTCGATGACGTCTTCCTCGTTGTAGCAGGGTGCGACGATCGATATGAGCATGGTTTATCCCCTGGGGACGCGGTCAGAGAACGCCGTCATGGGCTCGCGCGGACGGGTGCGGGTGGTCGGTGGGGTGGGCGTGGCGGAACGCCGTCGGCGTACGGCGGTGACGGCGCCGAGCAGGATCAGGGTCAGCAGCGAGGCGGCCCCGACGGCCGTGCCGAGGCGCAGGCCGGGCGGATGGAACTGGCAGGTGACGCTGGTCGAGGAGCCGTCGAGCGGGACGGCGATCAGGCCGAGGAACTGCCTGGCCGGTACGGCGTCGCCGTGGCCCGCGGCGCAGCGCCAGCCCGCGATGCGGGGAGCCGCGAGGACCGCGAGTCCCCGGCTGCCCGCGGGCAGTTCGGCCCGGACCGTGGCGTCGGAGACGGTGACCTGTGTGGCTCCCGTGGACTTGAGGTGTGCGACGGCCTTGTGCAGCCGGGTGGTGTCCAGGCAGCCGACGGCGCCCCGCGGAATCAGGCCCGGGCGGTCGGGGGTGAGGTCGATGCGCAGCCGGCCGGAGGCCGGGGCCGTGCCGAGCGGTGCCATGGCGGCGCGGTTGCGCGGCAACTGGGCGCGGAAGAGCGCGGCGTGACCTGCGAGGCGTGCGGTGCCGGAGTAGCGCGGGGCCCACAGGTAGACCTGGCTGCCGGCCGGGCAGCGGGCCGTGATCGTCGGGTGGGTGAGGGCCGTCCCTTGACCGACCCAGTCCTGCTCCCGCATCGGCTTTCCGTTGTCGTCGCGGACGGCGGTCCGGGGGAGGGTGTAGACGCGGGCGCCGAGCAGCAGCTCCTGGTTGCGGTACGGCGAGGGCCCGAAGGACGCCCGGCCGGGCGTGCCGCGTACCGTCACCAGAGGCGGCACGTCCTGCCGGGAGACCGACCACGGGCCGCCGAGCTGCGGCAGGTACTTCTGGTGCGGGTCGACGGGGGAATGCACCCGCGCTCCGACGGAGAAGATCGCGTCGGTGACGGGGTTGTCGAGGCTCTGCAGGTTGCGCCCCCGCGAGGTCCAGCCGTCGCCGAGGGCGGTGAGGGTGCGGGTGAGGACGTCGGCGGTGAGGCTGCTGTAGTACTGGGCGCCCTGGCCGCCGACCAGCAGGGGGTCGTTGGCCACGGTCTGCTCCCGGCCCGGGTCGGTGCGGTACCGCGGCCAGCCGTCGGCCCGTGCGATCGCCTCCGCCTGGGTCTCCTGCCGGGCTCCCCAGGGCGCGTAGTCGTCCATGTGGCCGAGGCGCACACGGGTGGCTACGGCGGAAGTGGCCGCCGCCTCGCCGAACTGCCCGCCGAACAGCAGCACCAGGGCGAGCCAGGCCACGGCGGTACGACGGCCGTCGGCGCGGCGCAACAGCAGCAGTCCGCCCGCCGCACCGACGACGGCGAGCACCAGGATCGGCCAGGCCACCGGCTTCACCAGGTGACTGAGGCTCGCCACGGCGGCGATCAGGGCGAGCAGCGCTCCCGCGGCCCCCAGCGCGCGCCGGTCGGGAGGGCCGTACGACAGGGCCTGCCAGGCGGCCATCACCAGCAGCGCGCACACCACGAAGGCCTGCCGGTAGGGGCTGCCCTGGGGGGTGGCGAAGGCGTGCCAGACCAGGTGGGTCGGCCCCCACTGCAGCGTCAGTACGACCGCGGCGACGAGCAGCGTCCACCCGGTGCGCACCCGCCCCGGAACCGCCCGGTGGAAGGGCAGCGCGAGGGCGAGGAGCAGCGCCGCCATTCCGACGTAGAGGGCCGGGGTGCCGAAGCTGTACGTCGCGGGCAGCAGACGGGCCAGCAGGTCCTGGGTGCCCACGGGCGCGAACTGCACGACCCGCCCCGGGTAGGCGTGCTTAGTGCCGAAGTACACGACGGTCACCAGCGGTGCGGCCAGGCCCATGCCGAGGACGACGGTGGCCGCGGCTCGCCCTGCCGTCACGAGTCGCTGTCTGCGGGAGAGGTCGCAGAGCCAGAGCCGGAGCAGCAGCACCAGGCCGGCGCAGAGGGTGGCCATGTACGCGGTGTAGAAGTTGGCGATCCAGGCGAGGGCCACGATCAGGACGCCGGGCAGCGGGCGCCGGCGCTGCAGGGTCCACTCGCCGACCAGGCACAGCAGCGGCAGGGCGATGAGTCCGTCGAGCCACATCGGGTTGTAGTCGCCGAGCGCCACGGTCCAGCCGCACAGGGCGTACGAGGCCCCCAGCAGCCCGGCGCCCCACCAGCGGCCGGGGCGCAGGCTCAGCAGCAGCCAGGCCATCGCCGCGCCGGCGGAGGCGATCTTCAGCACGGTGATCACATAGACCGCGAGATCGATCTCGTGCCGTGGGAACAGGCCGACGAGCAGGGCGAACGGGCTGCTGAGGTAGGTGCCCAGGTCGGGCAGGAAGCTCGAGCCGAAGCCGGACTGCCAGTTGACGAAGAGTCCACCGTCGGCCCTGCCGTGCAGCAGGTCCCACAGGTGCGCGTGGAAGGGCACGTACTGGTTGCCGAGGTCGTTGACGCTGCGGGTGCGGGGGCCGAAGGGGTAGCTGCGTGCGACGGCGTCGGCGGCGCAGAACACGGCGGCGGAGATGACGGCCGCGAGCAGGGCGGCGGCCTTCTTCGGCGAGAAATGACCGCTCGAAACGGCTGTGGACAGGGTCGAGCGATCCATTCCTTGGCACTCCCCGCGGGTTATCGATTCGACGGCTTAGACGGACTCCGTTTCCGTTTGGTTGTGCCGTCCGCAAAAAGTGGTGAAGCCCATTCCGAAATACGAAGGAGCGCTTGGAGAATAGTGAACGACCGGGAAACAGAACTCTCCCGGAGAGTTATTTGATGGTGAAATTCAGCGGGCCGGCGGGTGCAGCCCCCAGTGGTGCACCCGGTGATCTGCTTGACCTGGAGTGCGCTCCAGGTTCTACCGTCCTGTTCATGACCAGCGGACACCCCCTCCCGCAGAACCGGGAGCCGACACTCACGATCGCCGAGGTCGCCGAGCGCACCGGGCTCTCGCACGACACCCTGCGCTACTACGAGAAGGCGGGCCTGATCGAGCGGGTCGGCCGGACCACCGGCAACCAGCGTCGCTACGACGCGGCCGACCTGGCCTGGCTGGAGTTCCTGCTGCGGTTGCGCGAGACCGGTATGCCGATCGCCGACATGCAGCGCTTCGCACAGCTGCGGGCGGAGGGGGACGGCTCGGTCGCCGCCCGGCTGGCGATGCTGCGAGAGCACCGCGCCGAACTGGGCGACCGGATCCGGGCGCTGCGCCGCAACGCCCGTGCGCTGGACGACAAGATCGACCACTATGAACGACTGCTCGACGGGCGGTCGGGGACGGAAGACCCGAAATGAGCGAGAGCACCACCCGCGAAGACCGCTTCGCCCACGGCATGGAGGTCCTCAAGCGAGTCGACGGCGAAGCCGGTCAACGCGTCGTCGAGTCCCTCGCCGACATCAACCCCGAGCTCGGCCACCAGGTCGTCGCCTGGGCCTTCGGGGAGATCTACGACCGTCCCGGGCTCGCCCCGCGCGACCGGCAGTTGGTCACGCTGGGCATGCTCACCGCGCTCGGCGGCTGCGAGGCCCAGCTCGACGTGCACGTCAACGCGGCCCTGAACGTGGGCCTCAACCCCGAGCAGATCGTCGAGGCCCTGACCCACTCGGCGGTGTACTGCGGCATGCCGAGGGCGCTCAACGCCACCTTCGTGGCGAAGAAGGTCTTCGCCGAGCGCGGACTGCTGCCGCTCGGACAGCAGCCCGCTCAGGAGACCCCGGCCACCTCCGCCTGATCTGCAGCGCGCCACCCGGGTCGACCGCCGTACGGGCGGGGCGACGACGCCCGTGTACTGACGAATACGCGGGCGTAAGGTCGACGCCATGGATGCGTTGACGCCTTTCCTTCTCCTGGTCGGTGGCCTGGCCGTCGTGATGGCGGCCTTCACCTCGCTGGCACGGCGGATCCGGCGCCGTGGCACCGCCGGCGGCGGCCTGGGCGGGGCGCTCGCCGCATACGAGGAGGCCTTCCGCGCCACGAGTCACGCCGCCCACCACGAGATCCGCGCCCAGGCCGACCGCAAGACGCCCACCGGCTCCCCCGATCCCCTGCGCCCCCGGCGGAAGAAAGGCTGAACATGGGCGACTTCCGGCCCGTGGCGGACGCACTCGCGCATCTCGCCGGACGCCGGCCACTCCTCAGACCGCTCCCCGAGGGCGCGCTGCAGCACGAGAGCCGGCCCCTGCCCGACCGCAAAACACTCACCACCTCCCCCGATCCCCTGCAACCCCGCCGGAAGAAAGGCCGAACATGGGCGACTTCCGGCCCGTGGCGGACGCACTCACGCATCTCGCCGAACGCCGGCCACTCCTCAGACCGCTCCCCGAGGGCGCGCTGCAGCACGAGAGCCAGCCCCTGCCCGACCGCAAAACACTCACCACCTCCCCCGATCCCCTGCAACCCCGTCGGAAGAAGAGCTGAACATGGGCGACTTCTGGCCCGTGGCGGACGTACTCGCGCATCTCGCCGGGCGCTGGCACGTGCAACGCACCGTGCGGGACCTCACGAGCGGCGACGAGGGCCGGTTCGAGGGCACGACACTCTTCAGGCCACTTCCCGAGGGCGGGCTGCTGCACGAGGAGTCCGGCATGTTCAGCTGGCAGGGCGTCGCGCGGCCCGCCGAACGCACCCTGCGCTTCCTGCCCGGGGGTTCACCGGGCACCGCGGACGTGCGTTTCGCCGACGGGCGCCCCTTCCACCAGCTGGATCTGACCGCCGGGCACCATGTCGCCGACCACCCCTGTGCGGCGGACCTCTACCGCGGCGAGTACACCGTCCGCGACGCCGACCACTGGCGGACGGTGTGGCGGGTCGGCGGCCCCGCCAAGGACCTCGTCCTGACCACCGACTACGTCCGCGAGGGCTGAACCGGGGCCCCGTCGAAGCGCAGGTTCCAGCGCCCGGCGTGACCCGTCACGGTGGTCGTCGACAGGGGGCGCACATCGATGTTCCAGTACGTCGACGGCGGCGCCTTCAGCGCGTACACCAGAGCCGCGCGGACGACGGACGGCTCGGCCACGGCGACGATGCGGCCGCCGTCCTCGGCGGGCCGGGTGTCGAGCCAGTTGCCGACCCGGGCGATGAAGCCCTGCAGCGACTCGCCACCGTGCGGGGTGGCCCGCGGGTCGGCCAGCCAGGCGTCCACCGCCTCCGGCTCGCGGGCCATCGCCTCACCGAGGGTCAGCCCGCGCCAGCGGCCCATGTCGCAGTCCCGCAAAGCGAGTTGGACCAGCGGCGCATAGCCGAGGGCGTCGCCGGTGGCACGGCTGCGCGGCGTGGGCGAGCAGTAGCGCAGCTCCGCCGCCGCCAGCGGCACCAGATCGCGGGCGACGCGCTGCACCTCGTCCCAGCCGGCCTGGTCCAGCGGACGGTCGTCCTCGAAGCGCTCGGCGAGCAGAGGCGAGCTGCGCGCGGCGGCGACGAAAGTGACCCGAAGTTGCATGCGGCGATGGTGTGTCGGGAAAGTGCGCAGGTCAAGGGGTGTTCGTGAGCATTCACCGACGGTGCCCGAAAACTTACTTCAAGGTCAGGACCTGCCGGACAAGTCACTCGAAAACGAGGGCCATCCAGATGTCCGGCTGCGCCAGCGGCTCGAATCCGAGCTTCGCGTAGACCCCGTGCGCATCGGCGGTGGCGAGCAGGATGCGCCGCAGCCCGTACGGCTCCAGGTGATCACGCACGGCGCCCACCATGGCCGTACCGATGCTCTTGCCGCGCACGGACCGGTCGACATATACATCACACAACCAGGCGAAGGTCGCCCGGTCGGTGATGACCCGGGCATAAGCCACCTGTTCACCGGAAACCGTGTCGTACACCCCGAAGTTGAGCGACCCGGCCACCGCCCGCTCCTGCTTCTCCCGCGAACGGCCCTTGGCCCAGTAGGCGTCGGTGGTCAGCCACCGGTGGACGCGGTCGGCATCGAGACGGTCGGGGTCGGTGGAGATCTCATAGCCTTCGGGGAGGCTCGGCGCGTCGGTCATGGCAGGGACATTCGCAGGCCGGGGTCGAAGACGTCGAGCGGTTTTTCACCGGAGCAGGGGCGCTACCGGCGCATATCCGCCAACGGTTCGGCAGCGACCCTTGGGGGCGCGGGGAACTGCGCGACAAGCCACGACGTCGCCGCAGCCGAAGGATGCCCTATCCCGGCACACACACCTCGTCGCAAGCCACCCGCAACCGCCGCACCCCCTCCAAGATCTCCCCCGCACCCGCGACCGCGGCAAAGCTCAACCGGACGTGCGCCGCCGAGGACTCCGCACTGAAGTACGGACGGCCGGGTGTGATCGCCACGCCCGCCCGCAGCGCCGCCGCCGTGAGGGCGGATTCTCCCCCAGAGCCGAAAGCCTGGGAGGTGCCCCCAGTGCCGTCGGGCAGCCGCAGCCACAGGTGGTAGCCACCCGAGGGGATGTGCGGGAGGGACAGTTCGGGGAGTTCCAGCCGCAGCGCCGTCGTCATGGCGTCACGGCGGGCCTTCAGCTCCGCCGAGATCGCCCGCAGATGACGCGGCCACGCGGGCGAGCCCACGAGTTCGAGCGCCGCTTCCTGCAGCGGCCGGGGCACGAAGAAGGTGTCGACGACCTGGATGGCACGCAGCCGCTCCAGGACCGGCCCGTGGGCGGCCAGCGCGCTCACCCGGAAGCTGGGCGAGGTCGCCTTGGTGAGCGAGCAGACGTGGACGACGACTCCGTCGGGGTCGTCGGCGGCCAGCGGACTCGGCAGCGGCCCCGCGTCCTCGTGCACCAGCCGTCGTACGAAGTCGTCCTCGACGACGAACGCACCGGCCTCACGGGCGATCCGCAGCACCTCCCCGCGCCGCTCGGGTGCGAGCACGGCGCCGGTGGGGTTCTGGAACAGCGGCTGGCAGACGAAGACCCGCGCGCCGGTGGCCCGGAACGCGTCCGCGAGCAGCGCGGGCCGGACCCCGTCCGCGTCCACCGGGACCGGCACCGGCCGCAGGCCCGCCGCCCGCGCGATCGCCAGCATTCCGGGATACGTGGGCGATTCGACGAGCACCGGCGCACCGGGCGGGGCGAGCGCGCGCAGTGCGGTGGTCAGCGCGGACTGGCCGCCCGCGGCGATCAGTACTCCGGCGGCGGTGACCTGGCCGCCGATGCTCCGCGCGAACCACTCGCGCAGCTCCGGCAGCCCCTCCATCGGCGGCCGCCCCCAGGCACCGGGGCGACGGCCCGCCCGGGACAGGGCCGCCGCCATCGCCCGCTCCGGCTGCAGGGACGGGTGCAGATAGCCGCCGTTGAACTCGACGACTCCGGGCGGCGGGGCGGCGAGGGAGACCGTGACCCCGGAGGCGTCCACGGAGCGCGGTACGAGATCGGCTGCGCCGTCCGCGCTGAGGGCGACCTCCTGCCAGGAGGTGTCACCGGAGGGCGCGGCCCCGCCGCGCGGCTCGGCACGGAAGGCTCCGGCACCCGGCCGGGTCACCACCAGCCCCTCGGCGGCCAGTTGCCCGAGGGCACGCGAGACGGTCACCGGACTGACCCGGTACCGCTCGACGAGAGACCGGCTGGACGGGAGCTTTCCACCGGGAGAGTAGCGGTCCAGTTCCCGCCGCAGCTGCTTCACCAGTTCACCGACACTGCTACGCTCATGCATGAGAGCACAGAGTAGCGCTACTACCTTCAGCCGGATAGCGGTCGGCAGCGAGACCCGGCCGACCGCCGCGGGCACCACGGTGACCGCGGCGAACCATCGCGCCGGCACCCTCCTGGCCGCCCTCGGCGTGGTCGCCTTCTCCCTCACCTTCCCCGCCACCGCCTGGGGCCTGGAGGGCTTCGGGCCCTGGTCCCTGGTGGCCGTGCGCAGCGTTCTCGCGGCGCTGATCGCGGGGGCCTGTCTGCTGGGCCTGCGCGTGCCGCTGCCCGGCCGAGGGCATCTGGCGGGCCTGGCCGTCGTCGCCGCCGGGGTCGTCGTCGGCTTCCCGCTGCTGACCACGCTGGCCCTGCAGACGTCGACCACCGCGCACGCCGCCGTCGTGGTCGGCCTGCTCCCGCTCACGACCGCCCTGTTCTCCGCGCTGCGCATGGGCAGCCGCCCCTCCCGCACCTTCTGGACGGCGGCCCTGGTGGGCGCGGCCGCGGTCGTCGCCTTCACGGTGCAGCAGAGCGGCGGCGCGCTGACCACCGCGGACCTGTATCTGTTCGGCGCACTGCTGGTGTGCGCGGCCGGCTACACCGAGGGCGGCCGGCTGGCCCGGGTCATGCCGGGCTGGCAGGTCATCGGCTGGGCGCTGGTGCTGTGCCTGCCGCTGACCGTGCCGGCGGCCGCGCTGGCGCTGTCGTACGAGCCCGTACGGCTGAGTGCGCACAGCGTGGCCGGGCTGCTGTGGGTGGCGGTGGGCTCGCAGTTCCTGGGCCTGGTGGTGTGGTACCGGGGGATGGCGGCGATCGGCATTCCCAAGGCCAGCCAGTTGCAGTTGGCCCAACCCCTGCTCACACTGGTGTGGTCGGTGCTGCTGCTGGGCGAGCACCTGACGGTGGCCGCCCCGCTGACGGCCGCGGCGGTGCTGGTGTGCATCGCCGTCACGCAGCGGGCGCGGGGCTGAGCGGCGCGGGTACGCGCCGGTTCCAACCGTGGCCCCGCGCCGTAGACTCAAGGCCACGGACCGCTGCTCCCGCACCTGGTGAGGAGGCCCTACAGATGCGTGCAACCGTGGGCGACCAGCTTGTCCAGCACGGCAGGGTGGTAGGCCAACACGACAAGGTCGGCGAGATCGTCGAAGTACTGGGCCAGGAGGGCAACCCTCCGTACCGGGTCCGCTTCGAGGACGGGCACACGGGCATCTGCTCACCGGGCCCGGACACCGAGATCCGCCACAGGGAAATCCAACACTGAGCGCCCCGCCGGGCGCTGATCAACGCGGGGGTCTCGCCGGCCGCTGGTAGTGGTCGGCGACCACCCGTGCCATCGCGCCGATCCGGTCCGTCGCCACGTCCTTGGCGGCGAAGAAGATGTGTCCGCGCACCTGTGGATAGTTCTTGGCCAGGGTGAGGTGGCGGGAGAGTTCGGCGACGTCCTGCCAGGCCGCGGACTGGGCCGGGTCGCCGGCCTTGTACAGGGCCTCCCCCACGTAGACCTGGGTCCCGGTGCCACGCGCGACCTCCGACCACCAGGGCAGCAGCTTGGCGTAGTCGGCGGCGGCGAAGCCGATGTTCCAGTAGACCTGCGGGGCGATGTAGTCGATCCAGTTCTCCCGCACCCATTTGCGGGTGTCCGCGTGCAGGTCGTCGTACGTCTGCACGCCCGCCCGGGTGTCGGAGCCACGGGCGTCGGTGGCGGCGTTGCGCCACACCGCGAACGGGCTGATGCCGAAGCGCGTACCCGGCCGCACCTGCTTGATCCGCGTGGCGATCCCGGACACCAGCGTGTCGATGTTGTTGCGGCGCCAGGCGTCCCGGTCCGGGAAGGCCTTGCCGTGGCGGGCGTAGGCCGCGTCGTCGTCGAAGGTCTGGCCGGTCACGGGGTACGGGTAGAAGTAGTCGTCGAAGTGGACGGCGTCCACCGGGTACTTCCGCACCGCGTCGAGCATCGCGTTCTGCACGAAGGCACGGACCTTCGGCAGCCCCGGGTTGTAGTAGAGCTTCCCGCCGTACGGGACCACCCACTCCGGGTGTTTGCGCGCGGGGTGGGTGGCGACCAGCTTCGTCACGTCGGTGTGGTTGGCGATGCGGTACGGGTTGAACCAGGCGTGCAGTTCCAGACCGCGGGCGTGGGCCTCGGTCACCGCCGTGCCCAGCGGGTCCCAGCCCGGGTCCTGGCCCTGGGTGCCGGTGAGGACCTGCGACCAGGGCTCGTACGGGGAGGGCCACAGCGCGTCGGCCGTCGGGCGCACCTGGAACATCACGGCGTTGAGGCGGTCGTGCACGGCGCGGTCCAGGACGGCGACCAGCTCGGCCCGCTGTTCGGCCGCGGTCAGCCCCGGCTTGGAGGGCCAGTCCCGGTTGGCGACGGTCGCCACCCAGACGCCCCGCATCTCCCGGACGGGCCGCCGACGCTCGGAGTCGCCGCCCGCCATCGCGGCACTCGCCGCCACCGCACCGCCCCCCGCCACGAGAGCCGACAGGGCCGCCGCTGCGAACGCCCGCCGCGACAGCCGAGACCTACGGTGCAGCATTCCCGTACCTCCATGCGCCGATGTGGGTGACCGGGGGAGATTCTCGACCCGGGCCGCGTCCCGCGTCAGGCTGCCACGCGGACCCGAACGATCGATCAACGATCGCCGGAGGTAACGTGCAGGTTTGGAGCAGGCACCGAACCACCGGGGCGCTGCCGCATTCGTAGATCAGCGAAGGGGTCGATGTGACGGACTTCCCAACGGGAGACATCTCTCGCGTCGGAGTGGTCGGCTGTGGCCAGATGGGAGCGGGCATCGCCGAGGTGTGCGCCCGGGCCGGTCTGGACGTCAAGGTCGCCGAGACCACCGGGGAGGCCCTGGAGATCGGCCGGACCCGGCTCTTCAGCTCCCTGGGCAAGGCCGCCGAGCGCGGCAAGATCACCGAGCAGGAGCGGGAGGAGACGCAGGCGCGGCTGAGCTTCACCACCGACCTGGGCGAGTTCGCCGACCGCGATCTGGTGATCGAGGCCGTCGTGGAGAACGAGCAGGTGAAGACGGAGATCTTCCAGGTGCTCGACCAGGTGGTGACCCGCCCGGACGCCATCCTGGCCTCCAACACCTCCTCCATCCCGCTGGTGAAGCTGGCGGTGGCCACCTCCCGCCCCGACCACGTGGTCGGCATCCACTTCTTCAACCCGGCCCCGGTGCAGCAGCTGGTCGAGCTGATCCCGGCGCTCACCACCTCCGAGGGCACGCTCGGCCGGGCCCAGCTGTTCGCGGAGAAGGTCCTCGGCAAGCACGCGATCCGTGCTCAGGACCGCTCCGGCTTCGTGGTCAACGCGCTGCTCGTGCCGTATCTGCTGTCCGCCATCCGCATGTTCGAGTCGGGCATCGCGGGCCGCGAGGACATCGACAACGGCATGGAGATGGGCTGCGCCCACCCGATGGGCCCGCTGAAGCTGTCGGACCTGATCGGCCTGGACACCATCGTGTCCATCGCCAACTCGATGTACGCCGAGTACAAGGAGCCCCTGTACGCCGCTCCCCCGCTGCTCCAGCGCATGGTCGACGCGGGCAGGCTCGGCCGGAAGACCGGCTCGGGCTTCTACACCTACGGCTGAGCTCGACCGGCCTTTGCACAGTGCCCCTTCCAGGGTGCTGGTTACACAGTGCGACCAACACGGGCCCGGCACTCTTCGGAGTGCCGGGCCCGTGCCATTCACACACCGTGTGCGCGCCGGGCCCGCATATGCCCGTCGCACACGCTCCCCACGCATCCACCAGGCGAGTTGACTCTGCATGCGCAATGCAAGGGATGTGACGACTACGGAAAGGAGCGGACCCGTGACCGCCGACCCGGAGCATCCCGTGGTCCATGGAGAACTCGCAGAGTTACGCCGCCGCCTCGATGTCGCCTACGCGCGCGTCGAGGGAGGGCTGGCCCTGCTCAACCATCGCACCGAGGAGACACACAAGGAAGTCGACGATCTCAGCGCACGGATCATCGCCCTGGAGCACGCCCGCTGGCCGCTGCCCGCGGTCGCGGCGCTGACGGCAGTGGGCGCGCTCGTCGTGACGGTATGGCAAGCCCTGGGCCGCTGAGACGGGGCTGGGGCAGCGCCCCGAAGGGGCGCGGGGAACTGCGCGACCAGCCACGACGGACCCGCAGGCGATCGGCAACGCGCTGCGGCGCTACCAGCGGAGCGCCTACGCGTCCTGCCCGAGCCTGAGGTGGTGCAGGAGCAGTAACGCGGCCGCCATGTTGGCGGCCGGGACCTCGCCGCGGGCGACCATGTCGGGGACGAGTTTGAGGGGGACCCATTCCCGGCGGTCCGACTCGAAGTCGTCCACGGGATGTCCGACGTACTCGCCCTCGCCGGCCCAGTAGATGTGATGCCGGGCGTCGGTGAGGCCGTTGGACGGCTCGACGCTCATGAGGTGCTGCAGCGGTCCCGGTCGCCAGCCGGTCTCTTCCTCGAGTTCCCTGGCGGCCGCGACGGCGATGTCCTCGCCGTCCTCGACCACACCCGCAGCGAGTTCCCACCCCCAGCTGTCGGTGATGAAGCGGTGGCGCCACAGGAGGAGGACTTCATTGGCCTCGTTCACCACCGTGGCCACGGCGACGGGCCGCAGCCGTATCAGAAAGTGGTCCAGGTGCCGCCCGTCCGGCAGTTCCACATCTGCCAGGTTGACGGTGAACCAGCGGTTTTCATACACAGTTTGTTCGTTCTGTTTCGTCCACTGCACGGTTCTGCCACCTTCCGTCGAGTAAGTGGCAATATCGCAGCAGGGACTGTAAGTGTCGGCGCTCAGGAACCTGCCTACAGCGGTACGCGCAGTGCCCCGTCGATGAGTTCGGCGGCTTCGGCGGTGCCCGCACAGCCGCTGCGGACCAGGTACTCGCGTACCGCGCGGAGTCTGTCGCGCAGCCGCTGGGACTCCATTCCGCGGGCCTGTTCGGCCATCTGCACCGCGGTGGCCACCGCCTTGTCGGCATTGCCCTGGCGCAGTTCGATCGTGGAGAGCATGGCCAGCCGGTGCACCCGGCCACGGTCGTGCGCGGGGTTGTCGACGGCCGCCGCGGCATGCTCGCCCGCGGCCACGAGTTCGCCGAGGCTGAGCAGCGCCTCCGCCACCTGGACGTTGACAAGACCTGGCTGGACATAGCCGGTTTCGTCGGGTTCGTACCCGCGCCGGATGCGTTCGGCGGCCAGCTCGGCACGCCGGATGCAGGACAGGGCGCTCGTGCCGTCGCCGAGGTGTGCGTACGCCTTGGCCTGCATCGCGTACAGATCGGAGGCGAGGGCGGGGGTGATGTGCTTGCCGGCGGCGCGCAGCGCGGCCTCCGCGAAGGCGACCGCCTGGCGGTACTCCCGCATGAACAGCGCCTGGTTGACCAGCAGTGCGATCACATAGGCGCCGAGACCCCGGTCCCCGCTGGCCTTCGCCAGCCTGAGCGCCTGGTGGAAGTAGCGCTGGGCGAGCCCGTGCGCATCGGAGTCGTAAGCGCAGATGCCGGCGATGGCCACCAGACCGCCCGTGGCCCGGTGCAGTTGGCGCCCGGTGGCGTCGGTGTAGCTGCCGCGCAGCAGCGGGGCGGCCTCGGCGTTGAGGAAGCCGACGATCCGGGTGCGGGTCGCGATGCCGCCCGCCTTGCGGTACATCTGCTCGTAGTGGGTGCGGGCCGCGCGCAGCATCTCCAGGTCGCCGGGGGTGACCCGGTGCCGGCCGCCGCGGGAGACATCCACGTCCTCGGGCGGGTTCTCCCATTCCCACACCGGCATCACGGCGGGGGTGCCGGTGACCGCGGGCGCGCCCAGGATGTGCGGGCGCTGCTGCTCGTCGGAGCGCCACAGCGCGGTGGCCCGCTCGACGAAGCCGGACAGCGAGGTGCCGTGCGGGGTGGAGGGCTCGCCGGGCACCCCGAGGCCGATGTCGTCGAGGGTGACCGGGCGGTGCAGCCGTCCCGCGAGCACCTCGCAGATCAGGTCGGGCACCTGCCCTCGGGGCCGCTGCCCCTTCAACCACCGTGCCACGGCGGTGTGTTCGTACCGGAGCGCGAGGCCGCGCGCCCGCCCCGCCTGATTGACGTGTGCCGCCAGCCCCGCATGCGAGATCCCGGCCTCGTCCAGGATCGCGTCGAGCAGAGTGTTGGGCTGCATAGGTGCCCCCCGGATCGCTCGGTGCCGTCAGCGTAGTGCGAACGGCTTCACACGGGGTGTGAACGGAGTGCTCGAATCCGCAGCGTACGCGCACTGTTGCGGAGAGTTTCCAGCCGGTTGACTGAAATGCCTCGCAAGAGGCCGGCCGGGCCGCCGGCTCCCCCTCGTACAGTGCGGCGGCCCGCTTCCGCGCCGTCCGCCCAGCTGCCTGCCCGACACTCCGTGGCGGGGCGGACGGTGCGCCGGCGCTGCGCTTGCAAGCGCCGGACGACCAGGCGCCGTGGCGTGCAGGGTGTGTTGTCGGCTGTGGGTGCGTTGTGGCTTGTCGCGCAGTTCCCCGCGCCCCTTAGAAGCGGCGGGGTACCCGGTGGCCGACCGGTTCCCCAGCAGGGCGTACAGCATGGCGGCGGTCGTTGCGCAGGACCAGCAGCGCTACGTCGTCGGTTGGTCTTCCCCCTGCGTGGCGCAGCAGTCTGGTGAAGACGGCGCGCAGTACCGACTGCGGGGAGACCGGGCCGGCGCCCACCGCCTCGGCGAGCGCGGCCGGCAGCGGAAAGAACCGGCCACGTCCGTCACGGGCGTCCTCGACACCGTCCGTGTGCAGGAACAGCGCCTCGCCCGGCAGCAGCCGGCCGCACGGCAGGGCGGACAGCTCGGCGGGCAACGGGAACGGCCCGAGGGGAGGGAGCGGTTCGGCCCGGGTCAGCAGTTCGGCCCGGGCCGGACCCAGCAGATACGGCCAGGGGTGCCCGCAGTTGAGGACGCGCACCTCACCGTCCCGCTGGATCTCCAGCAGCAGTACGGTGACGAATTCCTCGGCGACCGGGTTGTCCGGCTCCGCTCCGGCCGAGGGATGCTCGGCGCGGGCCCGCTCCCGCAGATGCCGGGCCAGCGCCCGCTCCAGCCGCCGCAGCACACTGCCGAGTTCGGCCTCGTCGTGCACGGCCTCGCGGAAGCTGCCGAGCACGGCGGCGACCGTACCGATGGCGGAGAGTCCGTGCCCGCGCACATCGCCCATCACGACCCGCACACCGTGCTCGGTGGCGATGACCTCGTACAGATCGCCTCCGACGGCCGCACAGCGGTCCGCGGACAGCTGGGCGGCGGCGATGTTCAGCCCGTCGATCCGCGGCGGCAGCGGCCGCAGCAGCACACTCTGCGCGGCCCCCGCGACCTGCCGCACCTCTCTGAGCTCGCGGAGCATCACATGCCGGACGTGGAGTATCAGCCCGGTCCCGACCGCGAAGAAGACGGCACTGCTACCGATGCGCGCCCCCAGCCCGTTCTGCTGGGCGAGCGGACAGGCCAGCTTGTACGTGATCGCCATGGCGCCCCACACCGCGGGCAGCCCCAGCGCGAGCACCCGGCGCAACGGCAGCCGCCCCGCCCCGCGGGGAACACCAGCCTTGATGCGGATCATGCCGATTGGCCCCCCACTCAGGCCCCGAAGCACAGACGGACCGACCTCGAAAGGCCGGTCCGATTCTGTCCACGGCATGGCCGGACAGGGCCAGATCACCCGAAGTTGCCACCCAAACGAGTGACAACTTCCAGGCCATCCGCATTTATGCAGGTGGGGAGCATATTCACCAGGCGGGGAGAGCGCCCCTTAAGGGGCGCGGGAAACTGCGCGACAAGCCAGAGAAGACCCGCAGCCGCTGACGAAGCAACAGCTCCCCGCCCCTTGGGCGAACTCAGCCCCGAAGAACCGCTCCCGCCCGCTCGCCCGCGAGGGCAACCGCTGCGTCGCGCGCCGCGGAGGCCTCGTCAACGGTCAGAGTCCGGTCGGGCGCCCGGAACCGCAGCGCATACGCCAGCGACTTCTTCCCCTCACCCAACTGCTCGGCGTTCTCGTACACGTCGAACAGCCGGATCGCCTCCAGGAGCTCACCCGCCCCGTCCCGCAGCGCAGCTTCAACGTCGGCGTGCGGCACGAACTTGTCGACGACCAGGGCGACATCCTGCGTGGCCACCGGGAACGTGGAGATGCCCGGCGCCTGCGGGGTGTGGTTGCCGACCTGCTCCAGCACATCCAGGTCGATCTCCATCGCGCTGGTGCGCTCGGGCAGCCCGAGGGCCTTCACGACCCGCGGGTGCAGCTCACCCGCGTGCCCGACGACCGTCTCCGTACCGTCGACGACGACCAGGAGCTCGGCGCAGCGGCCCGGGTGCCACGGACCGTACTGACCCTTGCGGACGATCAGTTCGGCTCCGGCTTCCCGCGCGGCGACGCGCCCCGCCTCGACCGCGTCGGCCCAGTCCGCCGGACGGCCCTTGCCCCACCAGCCGGCCTGCTCACGGGCGCCCGCGAGGACGACGGCGACATGGCGCGGCTGCTCGGGCAGCGCGGCGTTCAGTTCGGCGATCTCCTCGTCGGTGGGGCGCCGGTCGACGGGCAGGGCGACGGCGGTCTTCTGCTCCTCACGCGGGAGGAACACCAGCCCGGTCTCGAACAGAGCGAGGTCGTGCGAGCCGCGGCCGTTGTTGCGCCGCAGGGCGCCGAGGAGGCCCGGCAGCAGCGACGTGCGCAGCGCGGGCTCCTCGTCGCTGAGCGGGTTGGTGAGCTTGACGACGCGGCGGTTCGGGTCGTCGGCGTCCAGCAGCAGCTGGTCGAAGACCTGCTCGCTGACGAAGGGGTAGTTGGGCGCCTCGACATAGCCCGTCCCGGCCAGCGCGCGGCCGACCCGGCGGTGCAGCCGCTGCCGGTGGGTGAGGCCGCGGCCCGAGGGGAGCTTGGGCAGCGTGGAGGGCAGGTTCTCGTAGCCCTCCAGGCGGATGACCTCCTCCGCGATGTCGTTGACCTCGAGGAGGTCGGGCCGCCAGGACGGCACGGTGACGATCAGCTCGTCCTGCCCGTACACGTCGCAGCCGATCTCCTGCAGCCGCCGTACGACGGTCTCGCGGCCGTAGTCGACGCCGGCCACCTTGTCCGGGTGGTTGGCCGGGACGGTGATGGTGTGCGGGGCGGACGGCGTGATGACCTCGGTGACGCCGGCCTCGGCGGTGCCGCCCGCGAGCAGCACCAGCAGGTCGACCGTGCGCTGTGCGGCGGCGGCCGCGGCCTCGGGGTCGACGCCGCGCTCGAAACGGCGGGACGCCTCGGAGGACAGCTTGTGGCGGCGGGCCGTGCGCGCGATGGAGACCGCGTCGAAGTGGGCGGCCTCGATCACGACGTCGCTCGTGGACTTCTCGGTGTCGTCGTGGTCGGCGATCTCCGTGTTGGCGCCGCCCATGACGCCCGCGAGACCGATGGCGCCGCGCTCGTCGGTGATGACGAGGTCCTCGGCGTCCAGGGTGCGGGTGACTCCGTCGAGCGTGACGAGCTTCTCGCCCTGCTCGGCGCGGCGCACGCCGATGGTGCCCTGGACCAGCGAGCGGTCGTAGGCGTGCAGCGGCTGGCCGAGCTCCATCATCACGTAGTTGGTGACGTCGACGGCGAGCGAGACCGGGCGCATGCCGACTTTCTGGAGCCGGCGCTGCAGCCAGATCGGGGAGCGTGCCTCGGGGCTGAGCCCGGTGACCGTGCGCGCGGTGAAGCGGTCGCAGCCGAGCGGGTCGGAGACCTGTACCGGGTAGCCGAACGCGTTCGGGCCGGGTACGTCGATCAGGGCCGGGTCGCGCAGCGGCAGGCCGTAGGCGATGGCGGTCTCGCGGGCGACGCCGCGGATGGACAGGCAGTCGCCGCGGTTGGCGGTGACGGCGATGTCCAGGACCTCGTCGACCAGCTCGAGCAGCTCGATGGCGTCCTTGCCGACCTCGGCCTCCGGCGGCAGCACGATGATGCCGTGCGTGCCGTCGTCGCCCATGCCCAGCTCGTCGCTGGAGCAGATCATGCCGTGGGACGTCTTGCCGTAGGTCTTGCGCGCGGAGATCGAGAAGCCGCCGGGCAGGGTGGCGCCCGGGAGCACGACGACGACCTTGTCGCCGACGGCGAAGTTGCGGGCGCCGCAGACGATCTCCTGGGGCTCGCCGGTGCCGTTGGCCTGGCCGACGTCGACGGTGCAGAAGCGGATCGGCTTCTTGAACTCCGTCAGCTCCTCGATGGTCAGCACCTTGCCGACCACGAGCGGGCCCTTGAGGTCGGCGCCGAGGTGCTCGACGGTCTCGACCTCGAGCCCCGCCGAGACGAGCTTCTCCTGGACGTCACGGCCGGTTTCCGTCGCCGGCAGGTCGACGTACTCCCGCAGCCAAGAAAGCGGGACCCGCATCAGATCTCCATCCCGAACGGCCGGGTGAACCGGACGTCACCCTCGACCATGTCTCGCATGTCCTCGACGTTGTGGCGGAACATCAGCATCCGCTCGATGCCGAACCCGAAGGCGAAGCCGCTGTACTTCTCCGGGTCGACGCCGCAGGCGGTGAGCACCCGCGGGTTGACCATGCCGCAGCCGCCGAGCTCGATCCAGCCTTCGGAGGAGCAGGTGCGACAGGGGCGGTCGGGGTTGCCGACGGACTCGCCGCGGCAGACGTAGCACACCATGTCCATCTCGGCGGACGGCTCGGTGAACGGGAAGAAGTTCGGCCGCAGCCGCGTCTTCATGCCCTCGCCGAACAGGGACTGGACCATGTGGTCCAGGGTGCCCTTGAGGTCGGCCATGGTCAGGCCCTCGTCCACGGCGAGCAGCTCGACCTGGTGGAAGACGGGGGTGTGCGTGGCGTCCAGCTCGTCGGTGCGGTACACCCGGCCCGGGCAGATCACGTAGACCGGCAGCTCACGGCTGAGCAGCGAGCGGATCTGGACCGGCGAGGTGTGGGTGCGCAGCACCACACCGGACTCGGTGCCGCCCTTGCCCGCGGCGGAGCCGCTATGGGACGCAGTCTCGACGAAGAAGGTGTCGTGCTCACCGCGGGCCGGGTGGTCCGGGCCGATGTTGAGCGCGTCGAAGTTGAACCACTCGGCCTCGATCTCGGGGCCCTCGGCGACCTCGTAGCCCATGGCCACGAAGACGTCCTCGATGCGCTCCGAGAGGGTGGTCAGGGGGTGGCGGGCGCCGGCCGGTACGCGGTCGTACGGCAGCGTGACGTCCACCGACTCCTCGACCAGCACGCGCGCGTCCCGCTCGGCCTCCAGCTCGGCCTGGCGGCCGGCGAGCGCCTTGTTGACGGCGCCGCGGGCCTGGCCGACCAGCTTTCCGGCGGCGGCCTTGGCGTGCGGGGGCAGGGCGCCGATCTCGCGGTTGGCGAGGGCCAGCGGGGAGGTGCCCCCGGTGTGGGCGACCTTGGCCTCCTGGAGCGCGTCGAGGGAGTCCGCGGCAGCGAAGGCGGCGAGCGCCTCGTCCCGCATGCGCTCGATCTCTTCCGGTTTCAACGCCTCGACCTCTACAGGGTCGTACGACTTATTCGGTGCCGACATCTCTTCCCGTGCTTCCGATTGGCTGGCTGAAGGTCCCCGTCACCGACTCACACAGAGGTCAGAGGGCCGTCCATGGGACACAAAGGTGCCAAAGGCCGAGTCTAACGGGGTGGAGGTGTACGAATGCGCCCGTGGCCGCTCTCCGGCTCTCAGGTGAGATACGCCGGGGCCGCCACGGGCAACGTAAATCGGAACTCGGCGCCGCCCTGGGGGCCGCGGCCGACCGTGATCGTGCCGCCGTGGGCCTCGACGATGCCCTTGACGATGTAGAGCCCGAGGCCCGTGCCACCGCGCTTGCTGCCCCGCCAGAAGCGGGTGAAGACGCGGTTCATGGACTCCTCCGGGATGCCGGGCCCCTCGTCGCTCACGGTGACCGACGTGGCTGCTGCTTCATGGCCTTCGTCCTCGCGGGGGGACTCCGTGGCCGTGATGTCAATCGTGACGGTTCCCTCGCCGTGCCGCACCGCATTTTCCAGCAGGTTGCTCAGCACCTGGTCGATCTTGTCGGGATCGGCCCACAGCGAGGGCAGCGGCTGCTCGATCCTGAGCAGGAACCGGTCGGCGGGCTGCCCGGCGGCGACGTACGCCTGGATGTGCCGCCCCACGGCCGCCCCGATGTCGACGGGCTGGCGCCGCACCTCAAGGCGCCCGCTGTCGATCCGGGAGATGTCCAGCAGCTCGGCGATGAGCCGGGTGACCCGGTCGGCGTCGGCGTCGACGGTCTCCAGCATCAGCCGCTTCTGGTCGTCGGTGAAGCGTTCCCACTTGGCGAGGAGCGTGGCGGTGAAGCCCTTCACGGAGGTCAGGGGCGAGCGGAGTTCATGGGCCACGGTCGCTATCAGCTCCGCGTGACTGCGCTCGGTGCGGCGGCGGGCCTCGGTGTCGCGCAGCGAGACGACGACACGGCGGACCGGGCCTGCGGGTTCACCGCGGACGTACCGGGCCGACACGAGGACCTCGCGTCCCCCGGGAAGCAGCAGATTCCGCTCGGGCTGCCGCCGGCGAATGGCGAGCCCGCCGTACGGGTCGGTCAGCTGCCACCAGCGCCGACCCTCCAGGTCCTCTAACGGCAGCGCCTTCTCCAGCCGCTGCCCGAGGGCGTCCCGGGCCGGGACGGCGGTGATGCGCTCGGCGGCGGCGTTGAAGCAGATGACATGGCCGTGCTCGTCGGCGACGACCAGGCCGTCGGGCAGGTCGTCGGGGTCGATGCCGAGCTCGGCGAGATCGCCGTGCCGGGGCGCGGGCGCGCGCCGCGCGTCCCGTGATCCCCGTGCCCTGCTCGTGCCGACACTCATTCCCCGCAACCCCACCCTTCAGACGGCGCAGGTGGCCCCCGAGCTGGTCACCCTACTAGGCCCCGGTGACAGAGCGGCACCCTGTGGAGGCGCGCTGTGCACGGGCCGACGCATACAGACATACGGCGGCCGCGGTGGCGAGGTTCAGGCTCTCGGCCTTCCCGTGGATCGGCACGCGCACCACGGCGTCCGCGAGTGCACGGGTCTCCTCCGGAAGCCCCCACGCCTCGTTCCCGAACACCCATGCGGTCGGCCCGCCCATGGTGCCCTTGTCGAGTTCGTCGTCCAGGTCGTCGGTCCCGGCCCCGTCGGCGGCGAGGATCCGCACCCCGGCCCGCCTGAGCCCCTCGACCGCCTCCTGGACGGGGACGCCGACGGCGACGGGCAGATGGAACAGCGAGCCCACGGAGGCCCGTACGGCCTTGGGGTTGTAGAGGTCGACGGACGCGTCGGTCAGTACGACGGCCTCGGCGCCGGCGGCATCGGCGCACCGCAGCACGGTCCCGGCGTTCCCCGGGTCGCGCACGTTCGCGAGTACGGCCACCAGCTTCGGCTCGGCGGCCAGGATCTCCTCGAAGGGCGTGTCGATGAACCGGCAGATCCCGACGAGCCCCTGCGGGGTGACGGTGGTCGAGATGTCGGCGATCACGTCGTCAGCAGCGAGATGCACCCGGGCGCCGGTGGCTCGTGCCTCGCCGATGATGTCGGCGTACCGCTCGGCGGCCTCGACCGTCGCGAACAGCTCGACCAACGTGTCCCCGTAGGCCGCCGCCTCCCGCACAGCCTGCGGCCCCTCGGCCAGGAACAGCCGCTCCTTGCTCCGGAAGTTCCGCTTGGCGAGCCGCCGGGCGGCGGAGACGCGGGGGGAACGGGGGGAGATCAGCTCGGGGCTGGCGGAGGGCATGGGGCTCACTTTCGGAAAACTACACAACAGGACCCGCAAGCCCGGAGGCCTGCGGGTCCCTCATGTCACGTCGGCTCAAGCCAGCGCAGCGAGAAGCGTCACGCGGCCTTCGGCGCGTTGACGTCCGCCGGCAGGGCCTTCTGCGCAACCTCGACCAGCGCGGCGAACGCGGTGGCGTCGTTGACGGCCAGCTCGGCCAGGATCTTGCGGTCGACCTCGACGTTCGCGGCCTTCAGACCCTGGATGAAGCGGTTGTACGTGATGCCGTTGGCGCGGGCAGCGGCGTTGATGCGCTGGATCCACAGCTGGCGGAAGTCACCCTTGCGCTTCTTGCGGTCGTTGTAGTTGTAGACCAGCGAGTGGGTGACCTGCTCCTTGGCCTTGCGGTACAGGCGCGAACGCTGACCGCGGTAGCCGGAGGCCTGCTCGAGGATCGCCCGGCGCTTCTTGTGGGCGTTGACTGCCCGCTTGACGCGTGCCACTTGTTAACTCCTTGTAGCGGGGCCGTGGTTGGACTCACACGGCCCGGAAACGATTGGGTCCCGGTCCAGACGTACGGCGCTCGGCGATCGAACGATCAGGCGCCGCTCACGTCACTTGCCGAGAAGCTTCTTGATCTTCGCGGCGTCGCCCGGGGCCATCTCGGCGTTGCCGGTCAGGCGACGCGTCACGCGGGACGACTTGTGCTCGAGCAGGTGGCGCTTGCCGGCGCGCTCACGGAGCACCTTGCCGGAGCCGGTGACCTTGAAGCGCTTGCTGGCACCGCTGTGCGACTTGTTCTTCGGCATAGCGCCGTTCTCTCCTCGTCGGTGGCGCTCCGGTGCCCGGTCACGAAAACCGGGCACGGTGGAGCGTCGTTCGTGTTTCGGTTACATCCTGGGGACCTGCGTCCCCCGGGATCACGCCTCGGCGGAAGCCTCGGCAGGGGCCTCGGTCTCCACGGCGTTCTCGGAGTCCGCGGCGTTCTGCGACTTGCCGGGGTTGGCCTTCGCTTCTGCCTTGCGGGCTTCCTGCGCCTGGCGGGCCTCGGCCATCGCCTCGGTCTTCTTCTTGTGCGGACCGAGGACCATGATCATGTTTCGGCCGTCCTGCTTCGGGTTCGACTCGACGAAACCGAGGTCCTGGACGTCCTCCGCGAGACGCTGCAGCAGTCGGTAGCCGAGCTCCGGCCGGGACTGCTCGCGACCACGGAACATGATCGTGATCTTGACCTTGTCGCCCTGCTTGAGGAACCGGACGACGTGACCCTTCTTGGTGTCATAGTCGTGCGGGTCGATCTTCGGCCGGAGCTTCATCTCCTTGATGACCGTGTGCGCCTGGTTCTTGCGCGCCTCACGGGCCTTCATGGCCGACTCGTACTTGAACTTCCCGTAGTCCATGAGCTTGCACACGGGCGGACGGGCGTTCGCCGCGACCTCGACCAGGTCCAGGTCGTACTCCTGCGCAAGCTCCAGTGCCTTGGCCAGCGGGACAATGCCCACCTGCTCGCCACTGGGACCGACAAGTCGCACCTCGGGAACGCGAATCCGGTCGTTGATGCGGGGCTCGGCGCTGATGGATCCTCCTCGGTTAGCACCACACGGCGGTCTGGCGGACAGCCGCGTATGTCTCTTTCGTTAGACCTAACCGCGCCGAAGCATGAAAAATGCCCCGGACGATCACAGGCGGGGCTCCAAAGCACTACCGGAGCACCGCCGCGATGACGCGGGGCGCGCTTTCGGGCGACTCCATCGTCCGTACGGAACGATGGTGGCCGCCTGACCGGGGTGACCCGCCGTCCCGGGGGACGGTCGGGTGGGAGATCGGAGCCTCCACTTGTGGGCCGGACACGCGAGCGTCCAGCCGGTCGTCACACAAGGTTAGCAGCAACCCGGGGGTGGTGCTAACCGGCCTGCACCGGGCCCTATCGTGTGGGGCATGAGTGACACCCCTCCTGAGTCTTCCGAGTCCCCCGCCGACTTCGACGCCATGACCCGCGACATCGCCGAGGTCCCCGCCGTCGAGGTGATCGTGACGGTCGCCGTCAACCTGATGAGCGCCGCCGCGGTGAAGCTCGGTCTGACCGAGGAGGGCGACAAGTACAAGGACCTGGACGAGGCCCGCAAGCTGGTGACCGCGCTGGCCGGTCTGCTGGACGCGAGCGCGACCGAGATCAGCTCCTTCCACGCGGCGCCGTTGCGCGACGGCCTGAAGTCGCTGCAGCTGGCGTTCCGCGAGGCCTCGCTGGTGCCGGACGAGCCCGGCCAGGGCCCGGGCGAGAAGTACACGGGCCCCGTCTACGGCTAGTCGATCACCGTACGTACAAGGGCTCGCCAGGCGCCGTCGCCCCGGCCGGCAGCAGTGCCAGGTCGAGGCCACGCACCAGGCGGGCCCTCAGTGTTTCGTCGGCGGCGAGGCGCTCGGCGACAGCGCGGGCGGCTTCGGCGGGTGCGGCGGACTCGTCCAGTACGAGGGCGAGGGTGCCGTCGGCCTGGCCGGGCCCGAGGTGGGCGCGCAGCACGGCGGGCTCGGCGGCGACCGCGGTGCGTACCGCCTCCCGTACGGCCGGGTCGGCCAGCGGGTCGGCCGTCGTACGTCCCTCCGCGAGCGCGAGCAGCGCGGAGCCCGTCAGTTCGAAGGGCACAGGTCCGGCCAGGTCCAGTACCACCGTGTCCGCGTTCTCGTGCGCGGCGGCCTGCAGCGCCTGGTGCAGGGGTACGGCGACGGGGCGGGCCGCCGGGTCCCAGCGGGCCAGGGAGTCGGTGGAGGTGAAGGCCGGCAGGGCGGTGCGGGAGCCGGCCTTGAGGGTCGGTACGGCCATGTCGCTGGTCTTCTCGCGGCGCAGACCGTTCTCGTCCTCCTCGACCTCGCCGAGGACGGCCACCACGGGGACGAGCAGCCGGGCGCCCCTGAGCGCCTCCAGGACGGGGCCCACGGCGGTGCGGTCCTCGGCCCAGGCGGTGAGCGCGGCGGCCAGCCGGGGGTCGGCGGTGCCGTCGTCGTCGGAGAAGCCGGAGTCGGGAATGTTCTTGTTCGCCACGGTCACCGACCCTATCGGGCGGATATCGGGGGGATGCTGCTGGGCTTGTGCGGCCCCGGAAACCGCCGGTTCACAGGGTTCACGGCTTTCTCAGATTTCCCTGACGCACATCTAACGTCCGTCTAACGGGGCGCACAGTCGCCGCCCCCAGCATCGCGGGATGGAGTCCCCCAGAGCCCGTCGCAGCCGCCGCGCCCGTCCGTCCAGGGCGCGCACCGTGCTCCACACCGCCTTCGCCGTCGTGGTCGTCGTCGGGGGTACGGCCGCGGGGACCGTGTATGTGAAGGCCCGGGCGCACTCCGGTGCGGGCCCCGTATCGTCGTCGGCGACGGCGTCGGCCTCCCCCTCGGCCACGGCGGACGGGGAGGATGCGGTGGAACCTGTGGCGGAGCCGGCGGTGGACCACGACGCGTTGCTGGCCGCGGCCGTTGAGTCGGTGCCCGTCGAGGACGGCGCCGAGGTGTCGGTGGCGGTGCTGGACCTGGACTCGGGCGAGAGCGCCTCGTACGGGGACGGCTCGTTCGACACGGCGAGCATCGTCAAGGTCGACATTCTGGCGGCGCTGCTGCTCCAGGCGCAGGACACGGACCGGCACCTCACGGCGAGCGAGAAGTCGTACGCCGCCACGATGATCGAGAACAGCGACAACACCGCCGCCTCCGAGCTGTGGCGGACCATCGGCAGGGCGGAGGGTCTCGACGCGGCCAACAAGCGGCTCGGGCTCACGGACACCGAGGGCGGCGACGGCATGCTGTGGGGGCTGACGCAGACCACGTCCGCCGATCAGCTCACGCTGCTGCAGCAGGTGTTCGGGGACGACTCGAAGCTGAGCGATGCCTCGCAGACGTATCTGCGGGGGCTGATGGGACGGATCGAGACCGACCAGCAGTGGGGTGTGTCGGCGGCGGCCGACGGCTCCGCGTGGGCGCTGAAGAACGGCTGGCTGCCGCGCAGCACCACCGGGCTGTGGGACATCAACAGCATCGGGCGGGTGACGGTCGACGGCCGCGACTACCTGGTGGCCGTGCTGTCCAAGGGCAACTCGACGCAGGCGAAGGGGATTTCGCTGGTCGAGTCGGCGGCGAAGGCGGCGGTCTCGGCGCTCGCTGCGTCCGCCTCGCCCTCCGCGTCCGTCCCGGAGTGACGGGCCGGCGGGCTCAGAAGCCGTCGAAGCGTCGGCGGCGGCCGCGCCACAGGACGCCGGCCGCGACGAGAAGGACCCCGCCGAGGCTGCCCGCGAGCGGGGCCGCCCAGTCGCTGGTGCCGCCACCGGACTTGGACTCGTCGGGTCCTGGGCCGAAGTACTTCTCGCCGTACGACACCGCCTGCAGGCGCTTGGGCTTGAGGCGACCGGCGGCCTTGATCGCGGCGACCGGGTCGATCAGGCCGAAGCCGCGGGAGTCGTCGCGGCCACCGGCCGGAGGGTTGCGGGCGGTGGCCTCGAGGAGCTGCTTGATCTGGGCGGGGGTCAGCCCGGGGTGGGCGGCCTTGATCAGGGCGACCGCGCCCGAGACGAATGCCGAGGCGGCGCTGGTCCCCCAGCCCTCGTAGTACTTGTGGTCGGGGTCGGCGATGACGATCTTGTCGCCGGGGGCGCTGACGGTGGCGTACCAGCGGCGGGTGGAGAACGAGGCGCGGACGCCGAAGCGGTCGACGGCGGTGGCGGCGATGACGCCCGGGTAGGCAGCCGGGTAGGAGACGTGGTCGCCCTTGTCGCCGCCGTTGCCGGCCGAGGCGACGACGGTCACGTTCTTCTTCAGGGCGTACTGGACGGCCTCGTCCTCGGCGGGTTCGGGGTGGGCGGAGGCGGAGTCGTCGCCGAGGGAGAGGTTGATGACGTCGGCGCCGTGGTCGGTGGCCCAGCGGATGCCTTCCGCGAGGGCGTTGCCGCGGGTGGAGCGGGCCTTGCCGCGGGCGGTGTCGCCGTCTTCGAGGATGACCCGCACCGGCAGGATCTTCGCCTCGGGGGCGACGCCCATGACGCCGTCGGCGTCGCCGGGGCCGTGTCCGTGCCCGGCGATGATGCCGGCCATGGCCGTGCCGTGCCGGGCCCAGGCCCGGTCGCCCTGCTTGGCCCCGAAGCCGATCATGTCCTGTGCGGGCAGGACGTTGCCGACGAGGTCGGGGTGGTCGGCCTCGACGCCGGTGTCGAGGACGGCGACGGTGATGCCCCTGCCCTTGGTGATCTGCCAGGCCTGCTGGGTGTGCAGGGCGTCGAGGGCCCACTGCTGGGCGCGTATGCCGTCGGCGTGCGCGACGGTGGACGGCACCAGGGCGAGGGAGGCGGCGAGCAGGACGCTCAGCGCTGCGGTGCGACGCGTCACGAGGGGTTCTCCGTGGGCGAGGTGACGTCTTTGCGCAGGGCCCGTTCGATGCGGTCGGCGAGGCCCTGGGCCTCGTTGCCCAGGCCTGCCTGGGCGGGGGCCGCGGTGGCGCCGGCCTCGGTGGCCTGCTCGGCCGGGACCGGGGTGTCGACGGTGCGGCCGTCGGCCCAGCCGGAGACGGCGTAGACGACGACGGGGGCGTCGGTGAGGACGGAGACGGTCCAGGAGGCGCGCTGCTTGTTTCCGAAGCGGGCGGCGGCCGTGTTCTTCGCGGCGTAGGGGCGGGGCATGAGGTCGGTGCGGGTGCCGAGGCCCTGGCTCTGGAAGCGTTTGGCGAGGGAGTTCATGGATGCGGGGTCGGCCTCGGTGAACAGGAGGCCGACGGTGGTGACGAAGCTCTGGGTGGCGTCGGTGTAGGTGGCGCGGAGCAGCCTCTGGCAGCCGACCGGTGCGAGGGCCTTCTGCAGCACCGGGTCGAAGGCGTCCTTGCAGCCGCTGTCCGGTGCGACGGCGATGCGGGTCCAGGTCCGGTCGGCGCCGCCGGGCCCGGCGCCCGTGCCCTGCACGGTGCGCGGGAACAGCCGGTCCACGGGCACGTTGTGCCACAGGTCCCCGGCCGCGGCGAACGTGTCCTGCCCGCCGTCGTCCCCAGGGCCTCCGACCAGCCAACTCCCGGTCACGGCCCCGCCGATGAGGCCGAGCCCGAGCACGACACAGGCGGCGACGGCGACGGTACGCGAACGCACCCGTCCCCCGAGCGGCCGCGGCCGGACCCGCTCGTCGTACCCCTCGGGCTCCCCGAACGACACCACGGGCCGCCCGCCCCCGAGTCCCCCACCGGGCACCCCCGGAGCACTCCAGGAAAGCGCCGGGTCGGGCCCCAGACCCTCCACCCGAGTGCCCGGCAGGGGCGGCATGGGCGGCGACTGCGATGCGGGGCCGGCGCTCGGACGGACGGAGGGCATGGGAGGTGCGGCCCCGTCGGGGGTTGCCCCAGGCCGGGCGGGGGGCACCGACGGGGACGAGCCGGGCCGCCGGGCCGGCTGGCCAGGGGAAGCAGTCGGGCGGGCATCCGCCGCCGTCGGGGTACTGCCCTGCACGGCAGCACCCGGACGGGCAGGCGGCACGGACCCGGCAGCCGAGCCGGACCGACGGGGCGGATCAGCGGGGGCAGTGGCCGGGCGGGGCGGCGGGGCAGTGTCCCGGCGGCCGTCCGCCGCAGGCTGGACGCCGCCGGGACGGCCGGCCGACTGCGCGGCAGCACCCGGACGGGCAGGCGGCATGGGCCCGGCAGCCGAGCCGGGGCGCCGCGGTGGATCGGCGGGGGCCGCGGGCGTGGTACCACCAGGGGTCTTCGCCGGACGAGCAGCAGACGCGGACGCGGCCGACTCAGGGCGGTGCGACGGGCCTACAGACGGCGATCCCGACCGCGCGCCCGGACCGTCCGAAGCACCCGAACCCGGCGCAACAGCCGAACCAGAACCCGAAACCGCCCGCGCCGAAGGCATCCCACCAGCGGCCGAATCGCCACGGCGCCGCGGATCAGCAGACGGCGATCCCGACCGCGCGCCCGGACCGGTCGAAGCACCCGAACCCGGCGCAACAGCCGAACCAGAACCCGAAACCGCCCGCGCCGAAGGCATCCCACCAGCAGCCGAATCACCACGGCGCCGCGGATCAGCAGACGGCGATCCCGACCGCGCGCCCGGACCGTCCGAAGCACCCGAACCCGCCGGAACAGCCGAACCAGAACCCGAAACCGCCCGCGCCGAAGGCATCCCACCAGCGGCCGAATCGGGGCGGCCGCGCGGATCCGCGGATGGCGACCCGGGGCGCGTGCCCGGAGCAGTGGGAGTGGTCGGGGGGATCGGGCCCAGGCGTGTGGTGGATTCCTGGGGGGTTTCCGTGGGGGTGGGGCGGTGGTTCGGGCGTGGGGGTACGGCGGTGCGGGGTGCGGGTGTGCGGGCTTCCTCGCGGCCGGCCGCCGGAGGGGCGTCCGGGAAGCGGGCCGAGGGCTGCGGCGGGGGTGGAGTCTGCGGGCTCGACCAGGCCTCGCCCCCCACCAGACCGTCCCCGGTCGGTTCGGGCTGGGCGTTCGAACCCGTGGAGGGGGTGCGGCGGCCGAAGGCCTCGAAGCGTTCGGAGCCTCGCCACGGGGACCAGGCCCCGCCGGAGGCCGTCTCGGCGTCCTGCGGCCGGCTTTCCGACGGCGACGACCCGACGGTCGGCGGCTGGGCAGGGCGCGGCGGAATGGAGGCGTGCTGCGCTTCCGTGCTCATGCGCCCCCCGTTTCCTCGCGCCCGGGCCGTCTACCTGTACGCGGGCCGTCGTCCTTGTGCTCAACCGATCGACGCCGGGCCAGTCCGTCCCGGGCACGCATACCCGCACGAACGGACCGGCATCCGGATGCATGTGCAACCGCCGCCGTTCCGCCGTACGTGCGCGTCACTCTACGGGCTGCCCCTGTCGATACGGGAACCAGTCCACGAGCACGAGGCATCTGCCCGGAACGTCCCCCTACCCTGCGGTAATCCTGTCTGGCAGGCTTCGTTCATGACTGCGCGCGCCGCCGACCGGGTCCGTTACGACCGGGCCACCGCCCATCTCGACGCTCCTCTCGCCATCGTGGACCTGGATGCCTTCGACGCCAACGCGGACGATCTCGTGCGCCGCGCGGGCGGCAAGCCGATCCGGGTCGCCAGCAAGTCCGTCCGCTGCCGGGCCCTGCTGGAGCGGGTCCTCGCGAAAGACGGGTTCGCGGGCATCATGTCCTTCACCCTCGCCGAGTCCCTGTGGCTGGCGCGCGGCGGATTCGACGACGTCCTGCTCGCCTATCCGTCCGCGGACCGCGCCCGCTTCGCCGAGCTTGCCTCCGACCCGAAACTCGCCTCCGCCGTGACCGTCATGATCGACGATCCCGCACAGCTGAGGCTCATCGACGAGGCCCGCGACGGCGGGCGTGAAGTCATCCGGGTCTGCCTGGAGTTGGACACCTCCCTGAAGCTGCTCGGGGGGCGGGTGCGCGTCGGGGCGCGTCGCTCGCCGCTGCACTCCCCCGCCCAGGTCGCCGACATGGCCCGGCTGGTGGCCCGCCGGCCGGGGTTCAAGGTCGTGGGGATCATGGCGTACGAGGGCCATATCGCAGGCGTGGGTGACTCAGTGGCCGGGCGGCCGCTGCGGTCGCGTGCCGTACGGCTGATGCAGGCGACGGCCCGCCGGGAGCTGGCCGAGCGGCGCGGCGAGGTGGTGCGTGCGGTGCGGGCCGTCGTACCGGATCTGGAGTTCGTCAACGGCGGCGGCACCGGCAGTGTGCAGTACACGGCCGCCGAGGACGCCGTCACCGAGATCGGCGCCGGCTCGGGGCTGTACGTGCCGCGGCTGTTCGACAACTACACCTCGTTCAGCGGCCGTCCGGCGGCCCTGTTCGCCCAGCCCGTCGTACGGCGCCCAGGTGTCGGGGTCGTCACGGTCCTCGGCGGCGGCTACCCCGCCTCCGGTGCGCCCGGCAGCGACCGGCTGCCCGTCCCGTACCTGCCCGAGGGGCTGCGCTACGACCCCCAGGAGGGGCCCGGCGAGGTGCAGACCCCGCTGCTCGGCTCCCCCGCCGACGACCTCCTGGTCGGCGACAAGGTGTGGTTCCGGCACGCCAAGGCCGGTGAGCTGTGCGAGCGCTTCGACGTGCTGCATCTGATCGAGGGGGACGCGGTGACGGCGACCGTCCCGACGTACCGCGGGGAGGGCCACACGTTCCTCTAGGCGGTGGACTGCCGGTCAGTACACGGTGTCCGCCTGGTCCGGGACGACGAAGCCGTCGTCCCGCAGGAGGGCGTCCTTGGCGCCGTCGGACGCGTTGTGGGCCTTGGTGGAGCACGGGTACGGGTCCGGCCTGCGCGGCAGGGGGTCGATGAACATGGGGTTGATCAGCCAGCGGCCGTCGGCGTTGTCGTAGGCCCGGCACATCAGTTCCGGCTTGTTGCGGTTGAGGACGAGGTGTGCGCCGGTCGCGTCGCCGACGAAGGTGACGTCGGTGTCGGCGTCCCCGGCCGCGAGGACCGGGCGCCGCGGCCACGGCTGCCGCTGCCAGGCGGCGGCGCCCTGGACGCCGTAGATCTCCTGGTTGATCCAGCAGCGTTTGCCGTCGATGTACGGGATCACCGTGCCCCGGGTCGCGGGGACGTTGCCGCAGCCCTGGTTGCTGGGTGTGATGCGGCCGCGGCGGTCGAGGAGCGAGCGGATGGCGATGGTGTGGGCGGGGTCGATGCCGATGGCCCGGGACCAGACCTCGGTGATCGGTTCGGAGCCCGCGGAGACGATGTAGACGTCGAATCCGGCCCGTTGGAGGGTGCGGATGAGGTCGCGCTGCTGGTCGTAGTAGCGGACGTAGGCGGGCACGGTGTGGGTGCCGAGTGTGCGGGTGGCGCCGATGGGGGCCGCCAGGGCCTCGGTGCGGGCCTGGCGGGCGTAGGAGGCGAGTTCGGCGGGGGTGCGGCCGGCGAAGAGCTGGGGGATCCAGGCGTACTGCGGGACGGTGCGGCGGTGGTTCCAGGTGCCGGCGAAGGCGGGGGCGCCGCTCGCGGTGGTGGCGTTCTCGCGGATGTCGAGGATCTCGTCCGTGCAGCGGGGGTCGGTCGAGGTGCGCAGGGGTTCGGGGGTACCGGTGCCGCAGGCCTCGGTCAGGGCGTGGTCGGCGGCCTCCGTGAGCCAGGGGCTGGTGTCCTTCCAGCGCGCCGGGCGCAGGAGCCGGTCGTGTCTGAGGGCCCAGGAGAGGGTGGCGTCGGTGACGTCGTTCCTGGTGACGGTGTTGTCCCAGTCGAAGACGGCGACCGGGTGGCCGCCGGCTCCCGAGCAGGTGCCCCGCTCGTCGATCACCTGCTGGAGGCGGGCGCGGTTGTCGCCGTACCAGATGCCGGTCAGGCGGGGGCAGTTCGAGGGCGGGGGGACGTGCGGTGCGGTGGGAGCGGCCGCCAGGGCGGCGGCCGCGGCCAGGGTCCACGCGAGAAGGGGGCGCATACGCGTGGACCGTACCGTTTCGTCCCTACAGGGGCGTGACGTACGCGCCCGCGATTCCGCCGTCCACCAGGAAGTCGGTGGCGTTGACGAAGGAGGAGTCGTCGCTGGCCAGGAAGGCGACGGCGGCGGCGATCTCCTCGGCCTCGGCGAACCGGCCGACCGGGATGTGCACCAGGCGGCGGGCGGCCCGCTCGGGGTCCTTCGCGAACAGTTCCTGGAGGAGCGGGGTGTTGACCGGGCCCGGGCACAGGGCGTTCACGCGGATGCCCTCGCGGGCGAACTGCACGCCCAGTTCGCGGGACATGGCGAGCACACCGCCCTTGGAGGCCGTGTACGAGATCTGGGAGGTGGCGGCACCCATCCGGGCCACGAAGGACGCGGTGTTGATGATGGAGCCCTTGCCCTGCTGCCGCATGTAGGGGATGGCGGCCTTGCAGCACAGGTAGACGGAGGTGAGGTTGACCTCCTGGACGCGCTTCCAGGCCTCCAGGCCGGTCTCCAGGATGGAGTCGTCGTCGGGCGGCGAGATGCCCGCGTTGTTGAAGGCGATGTCGACGCTGCCGTAGGTGTCGAAGGCCGTCTTGAAGAGGGCCTCGACCTGCTCGGCGTCGGTGACGTCGACCTTGACGAAGGTCCCGCCGACCTCGTCGGCGGCCGCCTTGCCGCGGGCCTCGTCGACGTCGCCGCAGACGATGTTCGCGCCCTCGGAGGCGAGTCGGCGCGCGGTGGCGAGGCCGATGCCGCTGCCGGCTCCGGTGATGACGGCCGTACGGCCCACCAGGCGGCGGCAGCCGGGGGTCTGGGGGGAACCCCCAGGAGATGTAACAGGCTGTTCGGTCATGAGCGGTCAGGCCTCCGTGCTGATGAAGACGTTCTTGGTTTCGGTGAAGGCGGTCAGGGCGTCCGGGCCGAGCTCGCGGCCCAGGCCGGACTGCTTGTACCCGCCGAAGGGGGTCCAGTAGCGGACGCTGGAGTGGGAGTTGACGGAGAGGTTGCCGGCGCGGACGGCTCGCGAGACGCGCAGGGCGCGGCCCAGATCGCGGGTCCACAGGGAGCCGGCCAGTCCGTACGGGGTGTCGTTGGCGAGGCGGACCGCGTCGGCCTCGTCGGTGAAGGGCAGCAGGACGGCGACGGGCCCGAAGATCTCCTCGCGGGCCGCCTCCGAGTCGTGCCGCTCGCCGGTGAGGACGGTCGGCGGGAACCAGAACCCGGGCCCGTCGGGGGCGCCGCCGCGCAGGGCCGGTGCCTCGTCGGGCACGAACGACCGTACGCGGTCCAGCTGTTGACGGCTGATCAGCGGGCCCATCTGGGTCTTCTCGTCGGCCGGGTCGCCTACGACGACGGATGCCAGCGCGTCGGCGAGCAGCTCGCGGACCTCGTCGTACACGGTCTCCTGGACCAGGATCCGGGTGCGGGCGCAGCAGTCCTGGCCGGAGTTGTCCAGGAAGGAGAAGGGGTCGACGGCGGTCCTGAGGTCGGCGTCGGCGAAGACGATGTTGGGGCTCTTGCCGCCGAGTTCCAGCGTGACCGGCTTGACCAGGCGGGCGCAGCGTTCCATGACCTCGCGGCCGGTGCGGGTGGAGCCGGTGAACACGATCTTCGCCACGTCGGGGTGGTCGACGAGGGCACGTCCTGCGGTGTGGCCGTACCCCGGGACGACCTGGAAGAGGTGCTCCGGCAGGCCCGCCTCCAGGGCGAGTTCGGCCAGGCGCAGGGCCGTCAGCGGGGTGGTCTCGGCGGGCTTGAGGACGACCGCGTTGCCCGCGGCGAGCGCCGGGAAGGAGCCCCAGGCGGCGATGGGCATCGGGAAGTTCCAGGGGGCGATGACGCCGACCACGCCGAGCGGCTCCTGGAAGGTGACGTCCCAGCCGCCGGACACCGGGATCTGCTTGCCGAGGAGGCGTTCGGCGCCGCCCGCGGAGTACAGCAGGAGGTCACGGGCGTTGCCGGCCTCCCAGCGGGCGTTGCCGAGGACATGGCCCGCCTCGCGGACCTCCAGCTGGGCCAGCTCCTCGACGTGCGCGTCGACGACGTCGGCGAAGCGGCGCAGCAGCCGGGCCCGGTCGGCGGGTGTCGCGGCCGCCCAGGTCCGCTGGGCGGACACCGCGCGGGCGACGGCACGATCCACCTCCGCCGCTTCGGCGGCGGGGACGGTGGCGACGACCTCCTCGGTGGCCGGGTTCAGTACGACGAGTTCGTGCTCGGCGGACAACAGGGGCCTCACATGCGTTCGAAGGAGCGGCGCAGCTCCCAGTCGGTCACCGCGGCGTCGAAGGCCTCGAGCTCGACGCGCGCCATGTTGCGGTAGTGCGCGACGACCTCGTCGCCGAAGGCGGCCTTGGCGATGGGGCTGTTCTCCCAGAGCTCGGCGGCCTCGCGCAGGGTGGTCGGGACGTGCTCGTACTCTGCGGTGTAGGCGTTCCCCGGACAGGGCTCGGGCAGCTCCAGCTTCTGCTCGATGCCGTACAGCCCGGCCGCGACCAGCCCGGCGACGGCGAGGTGCGGGTTGACGTCACCGCCGGGCAGCCGGTTCTCGAACCGGAGGGACCGCCCATGACCCACGACCCGCAACGCGCACGTGCGGTTGTCGTACCCCCAGGCGACGGCGGTCGGGGCGAAGGAGCCCGGCTGGAACCGCTTGTAGGAGTTGATGTTGGGGGCGTACAGGAGCGAGAAGTCCCGCAGGGCGGCGAGCTGTCCGGCGAGGAAGTACCGCATCACGTCCGACATGCCGCCGGGGTCGTCGGAGGAGCCCGCCATGGCGTTGTTGCCCGCCGCGTCCGCGAGGGAGAGGTGGATGTGGCAGGAGTTGCCCTCCCGCTCGTTGTACTTGGCCATGAAGGTGATCGACACGCCCTCCTGGGCGGCGATCTCCTTGGTGCCGGTCTTGTAGATCGCGTGCTGGTCGCAGGTGACGAGGGCGTCGTCGTAGCGGAAGGCGATCTCGTGCTGGCCGGGGTTGCACTCGCCCTTGGCGGACTCGACGGTCAGTCCCGCGCCCGCCATCTCGTTGCGGATGCGGCGGAGCAGGGGCTCGATGCGCCCGGTCCCGAGCACCGAGTAGTCGATGTTGTACTGGTTCGCCGGCGTCAGCCCTCGGTAGTTGGCGTCCCAGGCCTGCTCATAGGTGTCCTTGAAGACGATGAACTCCAGCTCGGTGCCGACCTGGGCGGTGAAGCCGTGCTCGGCGAGGCGTTCCAGCTGGCGGCGGAGGATCTGCCGCGGGGCGGCGACCACGGGCGAGCCGTCGTTCCAGGCGAGGTCGGCGATCAGCATGGCGGTACCGGCGTTCCAGGGCACCCGGCGCAGGGTGCGCAGGTCCGGGTGCATGGCGAAGTCGCCGTAGCCGCGCTCCCAGGAGGACATCGCGTAGCCGTCGACCGTGTTCATCTCGGTGTCGACGGCGAGGAGGTAGTTGCAGCCCTCGGTGCCGTGGTGGAGGACCTCGTCGAGGAAGAAACGTGCGGCGAACCGCTTGCCCTGGAGCCGACCTTGCATGTCGGGGAAGGCCAGGACGACAGTGTCGATCTCACCGCTCGCGACGAGGGCATGCAGTTCCTCGACGCTGAGCGGGGGTGTGCGGTCTGCCACGGGAGAGCTCCTTCGGCTTCTGCTCGCTTTTTCCACCGGGCCGGAAGCCATAAGGTATTGCGGAGAACCATTGCTTGGGAAGGGGGTGCGGCGGGATGTCGCTGGATCCGGACGGCAGCCTGGAGGACCGGCTCACACCGGTACTGCGGCCGGTGCGCGCGGGCAACGGCTTCGAGGAGGCTCTGGAGCAGATCCTGCAGGTCGTACGACTGGGCCTGGTGCCGGGGGGCGAGCGGCTGCCCGCCGAGCGGGAGCTGGCGGAGCGGCTCGGGATCAGCCGGGTGACACTGCGTGAGGTGCTGAAGGTGCTGCAGGACCAGGGTCTGGTGGAGTCCCGGCGCGGGCGCTACGGCGGCACGTTCGTCCTGCCGCGTGCGGACGCGGGCGGCGAGGACGAGCTGCGGCGCCGGGTCGCCGAGGTCGATATCGAGGACGTCCTGCGTTTCCGGGAGGTCCTGGAGGTCGGGGCGGCCGGCCTGTGCGCGACGCACGGCCTGGGCAAGGAGCAGGCGGACCGGCTGCGCGAGGCGCTGGCCCGCACGGGCGACGCCCCGCTCGCCGACTACCGGCGGCTGGACACGATGCTGCATCTGACGCTGGCCGAGCTGAGCGGATCGCCGACGCTGACCGCGCAGTACGCGGCGGTCCGGGCGACGGTGAACGACCTGCTCGACTGCATCCCGCTGCTCGTCCGCAACCTGGAGCACTCGCAGCGGCAGCACGTCGCGCTGGTGGAGGCGGTCCTGGACGGGGACGCGGACGGGGCGCGGGAGATGATGCGGGAGCACTGCGCGGGGACGGCGGCGCTGCTCAGGGGCTTCCTGGCGTGAGGAGCCGCTTTCCCGGAAGCCTTGCCTTCGAGGGCACCCCTCGGCAAAGGTATGAATACAATCCTTTGCGGGACCGGGAGGACGCATGGCGGACGGGCCGCTGATCGGCATCAGCACGTATCTGGAGGCCGGGGCGCGCTGGGGCGTGTGGGAGCTGGAGGCCGCGCTGCTGCCGGCCGGCTACCCGCGGCTGGTGCAGCGGGCGGGCGGACTCGCGGCGCTGCTGCCGCCGGATGCTCCGGAGCACGCCTGCGCGGCTGTCGCGCGTCTCGACGGTCTGGTGATCGCGGGCGGCCCGGACGTCGAGCCGGTCCACTACGGCGCCCAGCCCCATCCGCGGACGGGCCCGCCGGCGCGTGCCCGGGACGCCTGGGAGTTGGCGCTGATCGATGCCGCCCTGGCCGCCCGGATCCCCCTGCTGGGCATCTGCCGGGGTATGCAACTCCTGAACGTGGCCCTGGGCGGCACGCTCGTCCAGCACATCGACGGCCACGCCGAGGTCGTCGGCGTCTTCGGCCACCACCCGGTCAAGCCGGTGCCCGGCACGCGGTACGCCGCCGCCGTGCCCGAGGAGACCTCCGTACCGACCTATCACCACCAGGCCGTCGACCGGCTCGGCACCGGCCTGATCGCCTCGGCCCACGCGGCGGACGGGACGGTGGAGGCGCTGGAACTGCCGTCCGCCGACGGCTGGGTGCTGGGCGTGCAGTGGCATCCGGAGATGGGGGACGACCTGCGGGTGATGCGGGCGCTGGTGGAGGCGGCTTCCTCGGCTACGAGGCCTTCAGCCGTCTCCTGAGCCAGGCGAGGGCGGCGTCGCCCTGGGCGCGCTGGAAGGCGCGCAGGGTGGGGAGGCCGGGTGGCGGCGGCTGCAGGGCGTGCGCGACGAAGTAGCCGGCCAGCGCGGCCAGAGCGACGGTGACGGCGTCCGTGTCCGCCTGATGCGGGCGCCGGTGGAGGCGCGGCTGCTTCGACTACGAGGCCTTCAGCCGTCTTCTGAGCCAGGCGAGGGCGGTGTCGCCCTGGGCGCGCTGGAAGGCGCGCAGGGTGGGGAGGCCGGGTGGCGGCGGCTGCAGGGCGTGCGCGACGAAGTAGCCGGCCAGTGCGGCCAG
>NZ_JBITLY010000008.1:88453-182835 GCF_044465725.1 Streptomyces sp. NPDC049541
GGTGGGGAGGCCGGGTGGCGGCGGCTGCAGGGCGTGCGCGACGAAGTAGCCGGCCAGTGCGGCCAGAGCGACGGTGACGGCGTCCGGGTCCGCCTTACGGCCGACGGGATGCGCGGTGAACACCTCCTCCGGGTCAGGTCCGCCCTGGGCCCTGACGCAGGGCAGCATCACCAGCAGGTCGAACCAGGGCGCCGCACGTACCGCGTGCGGCCAGTCGACGAAGACGACGCGGTCGTCTGCGGTGAGCAGTATGTTGTCGGCGCGCAGGTCGGCGTGGGCGAGGGTGTCGCCGGAGGCGGCGGTCGCCCAGTCGGCGGTCAGGTCGGCGAGGCGGGACAGCTGGGCCAGCGCCCATGCGTCCAGGCGGCCGCGGAGCTGGCGCGTCTCCTGTGCGCACAGGCGCTGCCAGCCCGTGAAGTCGTCGGCGAGGGCCTCGCCGACGGGCGGTGCGGCCACGGGGGACGGGGTGAGGGTGCGGCTGAGCTCTGCCACGGCGTCCAGGACTCGCTCCAGCTCCCGCTTCCGCCAGGGGACATGGGGCTGGCGGCCCGGGATCTCCTCCAGGACCAGGGCGACCCAGGTGCCGTCGTCGTAGGTGCCGAGGAGGCGGGGCGCGGGGACGGTGTGCGGGAGGGCGGCGGTGCGGCGGGCCTCGGTGCGGTGCAGGGTGGGGCTGTGCGGGTTGGTGTCCGCGCTGACCGCCTTGACGAAGGCGCGGCGGCCGTCGGCGGTTCGGATACGGGCGGCCGTGCCCGGGGAGAAGCCGCCGGGTTGGGTGACGGCGTGGACGACGGGGGTGCCGCCGAGCACGTCTGCGACTCCGTCGCGCACGGTGGGTGGGAGTGCCTCCCAGGGTGTGCGGACGCCTGCGGCGGGTGGGGCGGGGGTGGTCATGCGCCTCATGGTGCGGGCCGTTGGTGCCACCGCGCCAAGGGTTTTCGCCCCCGCCGCCCCTTCCCGTCCCGACCCTGGGGGCTCCGCCCCCAGACCCCCGTTCGGCCTGAACGGCCTCGTCCTCAAACGCCGGACGGGCTGAAAGATCAAGCCCCGGCCGGCAAAATCCAGCCCCTCCGGCGTTTGAGGAGCGGGGGTCCGGGGGCCGGGCCCCCGGGTTGGGACTCGTTACCCCCTGGTCAGCGACAACAGCTCCCGTGCCGGTCCCACCGGGCGGTGCCCCGTCGGCCACACCGCCCGCAGTTCCCTGGCCAGCGCGACGCCGTCGACCGGCACCGGCACGAGGCGCCGCATCGCCAGTTCCTCCCCCACCGCCAGCTCACTCAACACCGCCGGCCCCGCCCCACTGACCGCCGCGGCCTTCACCGCAGTCGTCGACGACAGCTCGATCAGCGGCCGCGCCAGCCCACCCAGCGCCGCATCGAGGACCTGCCGGGTCCCCGACCCCTTCTCGCGGAGGATCAACGGCGTCGCCGCCAGCTCCGAGGCCTCCAGCGGACGCCGGCGCCGGGCCCACGCATGGCCCGGGGCGGTCACCACGATCAGACGGTCGTGGGCGATCACCGTGGAGTCCAGCCCGGGCGGCACACTGACCCCCTCCACAAAGCCCAGATCGGCCTCACCGGACAGCAACCGCTCCCCCACCGCCGCCGAGTTGCCCGCGAGCAGGGACACCGCCGTGTCGGGCCGCTGGGCGCGCAGCGCCAACAGCCAGCCTGGCAGCAGATATTCGGCGATGGTCATGCTCGCCGCCACCCGCAGCCGCGAGTCCCGCCGGTCCCGCAGCGCCTGCGCCCCCACGTCGAAGGCCTCCGCCGCCTCGACGATCCGCCGCGCCCAGTCCGTGACCAGCGCACCGGCGTCCGTGAGACGGGAGCCGCGCGGCGAACGGTCCACGAGGGCCACCCCCAACTGCCGTTCCATGGACCGGATCCGGCTGCTCGCCGCCGGCTGGCTGATCCCCACCTCCCGCGCGGCCCCGCCCAGACTGCCGAGCCGCGCCACCGCCAGCAGCAGCTCCAGCGCCCCGAGATCGGGCACCCGATGCGCCAGCGGGACGACGACGGCCGGCGACTCCTCCTTGTTGCTCATAACTCCAGCTTATGCCCTGATAGAGACGTACTCCCTGGTCGCAGAGGAACGGCCGCGAGACCGTGAAGCATGGTCATCGCAGCCCAGCCCCTTCCGCGTGCCACCGCACGCCCTCCGCGCGCCACGTCCGTCCGCCACCTCGGGCCCAACTGGTACGCCACCGTCATGGGCACCGCCGTCGTCGCCACCGCGGGGTCGGCGCTCCCCCTCGGCGTTCCCGGCCTGCGCACCGCCTGCGCGGCCGTGTGGGCCCTCTCCCTCGGCCTCCTGCTCACCCTGCTCGCCGGACGCGCCCTGCACTGGAGGCACCACCGCGACCAGGCCCGCGCGCACCTCCTCGACCCGGCGACGGCACCGTTCTACGGGTGTCTCGCCATGGCCCTGCTGGCCGTCGGCGGCGGTGCCGTCACGGCCGGCCGGGACTGGGTCGGACCGGCCGGCGCGCTCCTTCTCGACGCCGTGCTGTTCACCGCCGGGACCGTGGTGGGGCTCGCGGCGGCCGTCACCGTCCCGTACCTCATGGCCGTACGACACAGGGTCGCGCCGGACCAGGCCACGCCGGTGTGGCTGCTGCCCGTCGTCGCACCCATGGTGTCCGCGGCGCTCGGGCCGCTCCTCGTGCCGTACCTGCCGGCCGGGCAGCCCCGGCAGACGCTCCTGTTCGCCTGCCTCGCGATGTTCGGGCTCAGTCTCCTCGCGACCCTGCTGATGCTGCCGGTGATCTTCGGTCGGCTGATCACCGGCGGTCCGCTGCCCCTCGCCCTCACCCCGACGCTGTTCCTGGTGCTCGGGCCGCTCGGGCAGTCCACCACCGCGGTCGGCAAGTTCGCGGATGCGGCACCGGGGGTCGTACCGGCGCCGTACGGCGAGGGATTCGGCGTCCTCGCCGTCCTGTACGGCGTGCCCGTCATGGGTTTCGCGCTGCTCTGGCTGGTGTTCGCCACCGCGCATGTGGTGCGGGCGCGGCGCCACGGCATGGGCTTCGCGATGACGTGGTGGGCGTTCACCTTCCCGGTGGGGACGTGCGTCACGGGCGCGGAGGCGCTCGCCCGGCACACCGGGCTCGTCGTGTACGGCTGGCTCGCGGTCGGGCTGTACGTCCTGCTCCTCGCCGCCTGGGGCACCACCGCCCTGCACACGACCCGCGGTCTGGTCACCGGAGCGCTGCTCGCAGCACCTCGCCCAGCACCCGCGGCGCCTCGGTCAACGACGGCCCGTACCAGGTCAGATGGCGTCCGCTGACCAACACGCACCACAGTCCCGGGACCGCCCGAACACCGGGCTCGTCGCACACAGCTGGCTCGCGGTCACGCAGTACGTCCTGCTCCTCGCCGCCCGGGGCACCACCGCCCCGCACACGACCCGCGGTCTGGTCACCGGAGCGCTGCTCGCAGCGCCTCGCCCAGCACCCTCGGCGCCTCGGTCAACGACGGCCCGTACCAGGTCAGATGGCGTCCGCTGACCAGGGCGCAGTGCAGTCCGGGGAACGCCTCCGGACCGTCCTCGGCCGTGAAGCGGTACGGCTCGTCCGGCAGTACGACGATGTCCGGGGCGGCCGCCCGCAGCTCGTCGAGCGGGATGCGGGGGTAGCGGTCCGGGTGGGTGGCGTAGAGGTGGTCGATGCCGAGGCGGGAGAGTACGTCGCCCGCGAAGGTGTTCCGGCCCAGGGCCATCCAGGGCCGGCGCCAGATCGGGACCACGGCCGTCGTCCGGTGCTCGGGGCGCGGCAGGCGGGACCAGGTCGTCTCGGCCTCGTCGAGCCAGCGGGGGCGGGAGGTCGCCCCGCAGGCCTCCAGCACCCGGGCGAGCTCCGCGAACGCCTGCGGCAGGTCACACACCACCGTCACCAGGACCTCGACGCCCGCCGCGCGCAGCGCCGCCAGGTCGGGCTCACGGTTCTCCTCCGCGTTGGCCACCACCAGGTCGGGGGCGAGCGCGAGGACGCGGTCGAGCTTCGGGTTCTTGGTGCCGCCGATACGGGGGACGTCGAGGCCGGCGGGGTGCGTGCACCAGTCGGTCGCGCCGACCAGGGCGCCCGGGACCGACACCGCGATCGCCTCCGTCAGCGACGGGACGAGGGAGACGACGCGCACCGGCACTACCTCGACCGGTTCTGGACCGCCTCGACGTGCTCGGCCACCGCGACGACGACCACGCGTGTGTCCGACACGGTCGCCCGCCACCGGTGGCGTACGCCGCCCGTCAGATACAGCGTGTCGCCGCGGCCGAGCCGGTAGGCCCGCCCCTCGGCCTCGATCTCCACCGCACCGTCGGCGACATACATCAACTGGTCGTTGCGGTACTGGAATTCGCGGCCCGCGTCATGGTCCCCGGTGAACTCCGAGGCGTGCATCTGGTGGTGCCCCCGCACCAGGGAACGCACCCGCGGTTCCGCCGCAGGCTCGGGCTCGGCGCGCACGACGTCGACGCTGCACGCCGGGTCGGCCGCGGCGAGGAGCTCCACGGCGGTGGTGCGCAGGGCGTCGGCGACCTTCTCCAGGGAGGTTCTGCTGGGGCGCGCCCGGTCGTTCTCGATCTGGCTGAGGAAGGGAACCGACAGGCCGCTGCGCCCGGCCACCACGGCGAGGGTGAGCTGCAGCGCCCGACGGCGTCGCCGCACGGCCGCGCCCACTCGCAGGGGCTGATCCTTGTGGTCGTCTTTGTGGTCGCCCATCGCTCCGGCTCCCTCCTTCGCTCGTGGTTTGTATCGGCGCGGTTCCGTGTGCCGTCCACCGGGGTCCGGGGGCGGCTCTTTGATGAGTTCTCTGCACCTTACGCAGGTTCGGCAAACCGTTTCATGCGGCCGTCACATCCCCGTAAACACTGCGTGCGGTCAATTCGCCAACTCCGACCCGTGGATGGGCTCTGCCCACTCGACGGGCGCGGATTCCTCCTTCGGGACGAAGCCGCTGACCAGCGGGGCCGGGAGAGCGGGCGGGGCCGGTGGCGGGGGCGGCCGGCGGCCGGTGCGGGATCGGCCGTCCGCGGGCGGGCGGACGAGGCTCCGGCCGGCCCGTCCGGTGCCGGGATCGCGGGCATACGTCCGCCGGTTCGCTACGTCGGCGGCGTGGCGCCCAGTTGGCGCCCCGTGTCGCGATCCGGCCGGTCATTGCTGGTCAGTTCGATGGTGCCGCCATGCATCGAGGTGCCGACGGGGGCGGCTTCGACCCGGTTGGCCAGGGTGCGCGGCGCGGAGCATGTGCGCTCGGCACTTCCGGCCCGGAGAGCGATGAGGCTTGGGCGATGGCATGGCGCTCCGTGGTTGGCCGGATCCTTTTCGTACGCCCTTCACGCGCGCGTGGGCGGCCCGTCGCGAAACGGACCGCCCACGCGCGCGTGCTTCCCTACGGAGGTGTCATCCGGCCTACTGGGGTGTCATCCGTCCCACCATGTCCGGGTGCTCCTCGAGCCAGGCGGCTACGGCCTGTTCCTCCTGGCCCTGGCCGCGCTTGTTGATCTCGGCCTCCAGGCTGCCGAGCTCGGCCTCGCTCATCCTGAAGTTCTTGATCCACTTGGTGAGCTGCGGGTACTGCTCGGGGAACTTCTCGTTGGAGATGGTGCGGATCGTGTTGCCCTCGCCGAAGAGCTTCTTGTCGTCCCTCAGCTTGGTCAGGTCGTACCGGCTGTACGCCCAGTGCGGCGACCACAGCACCACGGCGACGGGCTTCTTCTGGGCGTAGGCGCGCTTGAGCTCGGCCAGCATCGCCGGGGTGGAGCCGTCGACGACCTTGTACTCCTTGTCCAGGCCGTAGCCGGGCAGCACCTTCGTCTTGAGCAGGTTCATCTCACCGGTGCCCGGCTCGATCCCGATGATCTTCCCGCCGAAGAGGCCCGCCTTGCCCTTGAGGTCCTCGTAGGACTTCACGCCCTTGACGTACGACGGCACGGCGACCTCCAGTGAGGTCGGCCGGTACCAGGTGCCGAGGTCCTTGAGTCTGTCCTTGGACTTGTCCCAGTAGTTCTTCTGCGCGTACGGCAGCCAGGCGTCGAAGTTGACGTCGAGGTCGCCGGAGGCGAGTCCGGTGTAGACCGGGCCGACGTCCATCTGCTTGAGGTTGAGCTGGTAGCCGCGCCGCTCCAGGACGTTCTTCCAGAGGTAGGTGACGGCGATGTCCTCGTCCCAGGGGAACCAGGCGACGTTCACGGGCCGCTTGGCCTCGGCGGATTTGGAGCTGTGCGGGACGGGTGCCGCCTTGTCCACGAACCCCGGATTGTCCTTCAGCCAGGCGCGCACGGCGTCCTGCTGCTTGCCCTTGCCCGCCTTGTTGATCTCGGCCTCGAGGCTGGTGAGCTGCTTCTCGCTCATCCTGAAGTTCTTCAGCCACTTGCCGACGACGGGGTTGTCGCCCGTGAAGCCCTTGCGGGCGAGCGTGTGCACACCGTCGCCCTCGCCCCAGGCGCCCCTGGGGTCCTTCAGCTTCTTCAGCTTGTAGTCGTTGTACGCCCAGTGCGGCGACCAGAGCGTGACGACGATGGGCTGCTTCTGGCTGTACGCCCGCTTGAGCTCGGCCAGCATCGCCGGGGTGGAGCTGTCGACGACCTTGTACTCCTTGTCCAGGCCGTAGTCCTTGAGGACCTTGCTCTTGAGCAGGGCCATCTCGCCGGCGCTGGACTCGATGCCGGTGATCTTCCCGTCGAAGGTGCCCGCCTTGCCCTTGAGGTCGTCCAGGGAGTCGATGCCCTTCATGTACGAGGGGACGCTCAGCTCCAGGGAGGTCTTGCCGTACCAGGCGCCGAGATCGTCGAGCTTGCTGCCGTACTTCTTCCAGTACTGGGCGTGCGTGGTCGGCAGCCAGGCGTCGGTCTGGAAGTCGACGGTGCCCTGGGCGAGAGCGGTGTAGAGCGGGCCGGCGTCGAACTGCCTGGCGTCCACGTGGTAGCCGCGCTCTTCGAGGATCTCCTTCCAGAGGTAGGTGGAGGCGACGCCCTCGTCCCAGGGGATGTAGCCGATGCTGATCTTCTTGCCCTGGCCCACGTCCTTGCCGTCGGCCACCGGGGCGGATCCGCTGCTGCCGCCGAAGACGCCCATGCCTCCCGCGACGAGCGCGAGGACCACGACACCGATGACCGCGAGCTGCGCACTGGGCCGGTAGGACCAGATCTTCAGGCCCTGGGCGGCTCGGGCCTTGGCGGCGGCGCGGCGGCCCAGCGGGGAGACATGGGTGCCCAGGGCGCTGGTCATCCGGTCGAGGTAGATCGCGAGGATCACGATCGCGACACCGGCCTCGGAGCCGAGGCCCACGTTGAGCTGGCCGATGGCCTCGTTGACGTCGCCGCCGAGGCCGCCGGTGCCGACCATGCCGGCGATCGCGGCCATGGACAGGCCGAGCATGATGACCTGGTTCACACCGGCCATGACGGTCGGCAGGGCGAGGGGCAGCTGGACGCGCAGAAGGGTGTCGCGGGGCGAGGTGCCGAAGGCCTCGGCGGCCTCGACGAGTTCCTTGTCGACCTGGCGGATGCCCAGTTCCGTCATGCGCACGCCGGGGGCGAGCGCGAAGATCAGGGTGGCGACGATGCCCGCGGAGGCGCCGGTGCCGAAGAACAGGATCGCCGGGATGAGGTAGATCATCGCGGGCAGCGTCTGCATGAAGTCCAGGACGGGCCGGACGAGCCCGCTGACCCGGTTGGAACGCGCGGCCCAGATGCCGACGGGCACCGAGATCACCAGCGCGATGACGGTGGCGACGAGGACGAGCGACAAGGTCACCATCGCGTCGTCCCACAGTTCGAGGGAGTCGATGAAGGCGAAGCCCACGAAGGTCAGGACACCGGCCAGGGTGCCGCGCAGCCAGAACGCGAGCACCGCGAGGATGCCTGCGAGCAGCAGGGGTTCGGGGGCCTGCAGCACGGCGTTGATGCCGTCGTAGGTGCCCGAGAAGACGGTCTTGAAGAAGTCGAAGAGCCAGGACACATGACCCAGCAGCCAGTCGACGGTGCTGTTGACCCAGTCGCCGAGCGGGATCCTAGGCATGGACGGCCTCCTCGTTGCCGAGGAAGGCGACCAGGCGTTGGGGTGGGACCACTCCGACGAGTTTGTGCCGGGAGTCGAGGACGGCCACGGGGTGCGTCGTCCGGGCGCTCATCGCGCAGAGTTCGGTGAACGGCGTGTCGGGCGTCGCGGTCTCGCAGTCGCTCGTGCAGCCGCAGTCGGCCTCGTCGCCCTGTACATCCGTGTCCATGACGGCGGACGCGGTCAGTACGCGGGAGCGGTCGACGTCCTGGATGAAGGAGGCGACGTAGTCGTTCGCCGGCCGCAGCAGGATGTCCTCGGCGGTGCCGGTCTGGACGATGCGGCCGTCGCGCATGACGGCGATGCCGTCGCCCAGGCGCATGGCCTCGTTGAGGTCGTGGGTGATGAAGACGATGGTCTTCTTCAGGCTCCGCTGCAGTTCGAGAAGCTGGTCCTGCATGTCGCGGCGGATCAGCGGGTCGAGGGCGCTGAACGACTCGTCCATCAGCAGCAGATCGGCGTCGGTGGCGAGGGCGCGGGCAAGGCCGACGCGCTGCTGCATACCGCCGGACAGCTCGTCGGGCCAGGACTTCTCCCAGCCGGCCAGTCCGCACAGGGCCAGCGCCTCGCCGGCGCGCTGCTCGCGCTCGGCGCGGGGCACGCCCTGCACGGCCAGGCCGTAGGCGGCGTTCTCGAGGACGCTGCGGTGCGGGAACAGCGCGAAGTGCTGGAAGACCATGCTGATCTTCCGCGCGCGGACCGCGCGCAGTTCGCGGTCACCGAGCGCGGTCAGGTCCTGGCCGTCGAAGCGGACCTGTCCCGCGGTCGGCTCCAGCAGACCGTTGAGCATGCGCAGCAGCGTGGACTTGCCGGAGCCGGACAGGCCCATGACGACGAAGATCTGGCCCGGTTCCACGGTGAAGGACGCGTCGATCACGGCGGCCGTGGTGCCGTCGGCGCGCAGCTCCTCCCGGTCGGCTCCCTGTCGGAGCCGCTCGACTGCGTCGTCGGGTCGTCTGCCGAACACCTTGTAGAGATGTTCGGCCTCTAGCCTGGATGACACGTCTGCCTCTCATCACGGGGTCGGGGGGACAAGGGCCGCGCCTGCCCCCGGCCGACCAGGACAAACACGGAAGTGGTTCAGTTCACAACCAGTGCGTAGGATCGCCGCCGGTGCTTCACATCGGTGCGGGGGGCGACTGTGGAACGACCGGACGACACACGCGCGTCGGTGCTGCGCTTCACGACGGAGCTGGTGGCGTGGGTCGCCACGCCCTGGGCCCTGTGGCCGTACTCCTGGCTGCTCGCCGTCCTCGCGGTGCTGGTGCTGATCGGTCTGCCGACCGTCTTCTCCACTCCCGGGGACAAGCAGAAGGTCGTCGTCGCCGTGCCGGGCTGGGGCACCGTCCTGCTCGTACTGCTCCAGCTCGTCGCGGCCGTGATCTCCGCATGGTGGCTGTTTCCCGCCTGGGCGGCCGTCCTCGTGTCACTCCTGGCCGCCGCCACCCTGGTGACCGAACGTCCGCGCTGGCGGTGGCTGCTCGCCGGCGGGTGACTGTCAGTGCCGTACGGCATGATGCGTGGCGTGACCGGACGACTGATGCTCCTCGACACCGCCTCGCTCTACTTCCGCGCCTACTTCGGCGTGCCGGAGTCCGTGAAGGCCCCGGACGGCACGCCGGTGAACGCCGTGCGCGGGCTCCTCGAATTCATCGACCGCCTGGTCAAGGACCACCGCCCCGACCACCTGGTGGCGTGCATGGACGCGGACTGGCGCCCGCAGTGGCGCGTGGACCTGATCCCCTCCTACAAGGCGCACCGCGTCGCCGAGGAGCACGAGGTCGGCCCGGACGAGGAGGAGGTGCCGGACACGCTCTCCCCGCAGGTGCCGGTCATCGAGGCGGTCCTCGACGCGCTCGGCATCGCGCGCGTGGGCGTCGAGCCGTTCGAGGCGGACGACGTGATCGGCACGTTCACAGCGCGGGCCAAGGGCCCGGTCGACATCGTCACCGGCGACCGCGATCTGTACCAGCTGGTGGACGACGCGCGAGGGGTGCGCGTGCTCTACCCCCTGAAGGGCGTCGGCACCCTGCAGCTCACCGACGAGGCCTGGCTGCGCGAGAAGTACGGGGTGGACGGCGCGGGCTACGCGGACCTGGCGCTGCTGCGCGGCGACCCGAGCGACGGTCTGCCCGGGGTGCCGGGCATCGGTGAGAAGACGGCCGCGAAGCTGCTCGCCGAGTTCGGGGACCTGGCCGGGATCATGGCCGCGGTCGAGGACCCGAAGGCGAAGCTCACTCCCTCGCAGCGCAAGCGGCTGGACGAGGCGCGGCCTTACGTCGCCGTGGCCCCGAAGGTCGTCAAGGTCGCCGACGACGTGCCGCTGCCGGACGTCGACACGGCCCTGCCGCACGCCCCGCGCGACTCGGCGGCACTGGACGAGCTGGCGGTCCGCTGGGGGCTGGGCGGTTCGCTGCAGCGGCTGCTGACGACGCTGGAGATGTGACGTTCCCGACGACGCGCACTCATCAAGTCTTCATGGGAGAGGTGTTAACTGAGGGAAGATGCTAACTTAGGTAAACCTAAGCTTGGGAACAGGGAGGCCGCCATGGCAGAACGCCCGGCACGGAAGCCGCGCAAGGCCCAGTCGGCGCAGGTCGTGCGCACGGAACGGCTGACTCCGCACATGCAGCGCGTGGTCCTCGGTGGCGAGGGTCTGGCCGGGTTCGCGGCGGACACCTGCACCGACCACTATGTGAAGCTGCTGTTCCCGCCGAGCGAGGACGTCACCTATCCCGAGCCCTTCGATCTGGAGCGCATCCGCGAGGAACTTCCGCGCGACCAGTGGCCGGTGACCCGGACGTACACCGTGCGGGCCTGGGACCCGGTCCACCGCGAGCTGACGCTGGACTTCGTGATCCACGGCGACGAGGGCCTGGCCGGCCCCTGGGCGGCGCGCGTCCAGCCGGGCGAGACCGTGCACTTCATGGGCCCGGGCGGCGCCTATGCCCCGGACCTCGGCGCCGACTGGCATCTGCTCGTCGGTGACGAGAGCGCCCTGCCGGCGATCGCCCGCTCCCTGGAGTCGCTGCCCGAGGGCGTCACGGCGCACGCCTTCGTGGAGGTCTCGGGCCCCGAGGAGGAGCAGAAGATCGACTCCGATGTGGAGGTCGTCTGGCTGCACCGCGGGGACCGGCCGGTCGGCGAGGCACTGGTCGAGGCCGTGCGGTCGCTGCGGTTCCCGGAGGGCCGGATGCATGCCTTCGTGCACGGCGAGGCGCACTTCGTGAAGGAGCTGCGCCAGTTGCTGCGCTGCGACCTGGCGGTCCCGCGCGAGGACCTGTCGATCTCCGGCTACTGGCGGCTCGGCCACAACGAGGACGGCTGGCAGGCCTCCAAGCGGGAGTGGAACGCGCGCATCGAGGCGGAGCAGGAGAGCGCGGCGTCCGCCGCATGAGACGTCCGAAGGGGCGGCACCTCGTCGAGGTGCCGCCCCTTCGCTGTTTCCGGCGCACGAAGAGGTGCGCTCACACCGACCGCTGGTACGAGCGGAACGTCCGGATCGACAGCCACACCGCCGCCACCGCGAGCGCCAGCAGCGCCTCTCCGCGGCTGAGCACGTCGCCCCAGTCGGGGTGCTCCGACAGTGCCGAACGGCCTGCGACCATCGCCCAGTTGAGCGGGTTGAGGTCGGCGATGTGCCGCATCCAGGACGGCATCTGGGACGGCGCCATGAAGGCACTGGACAGGAACGTCAGCGGCAGCAGCAGGAAGGTGTTGATGCCGATGATCGACTCCCGCTCCTGCACCAGCATGCCCAGCGCGTTGGACAGCGCCCCGAAGATCGTGCCGAGCAGCACGGAGGCGAGGACCAGGATCGCGATGCCGCCGAGGCCGCCCGGGTAGTCGGCGCCGCCCGCAAGCGCGAGCAGCACGATCACGACCGACTGGAACGCGGTGATCAGGCCGTTGTTGACGACGTTGCCGTTCATCAGCGCGGCCCGGCTGACCGGAGTGGTCAGGAAGCGGTTGAGGGTGCCCCGCTGGATCTCCTCCAGCGTGCCCATCCCGGCCCACATGTTGGAGCTGAGCGCGCTCATCACGACCACGCCCGGGACGAGGTAGTCGAGATACGTGGTCGTCCCGAAGCCGCCCAGCTCGACCACCTTCTTGAAGAGGTTGCCGAACAGGAACAGCCAGATCACGGGCTGGATCAGCGTGATGACCGCGTACGCGGGCTGCCGGGTGAACACCATGAGCTGACGCTGCGTCATGTACCAGGTCTGGGAGACGGCCGTGCTCATCGCGCACCTCCGGCGAGGACGAGGTTCTCGGCCGCTTCGGCGTCGGCCTCGGAGTAACGGCGGCCGGCGTAGCGGAGGTAGACGTCGTCGAGGGAGGGCCGGGCGACGGTCGCGGCGGCGACCCCGACCCCGGCCCGCTCCAGCGCCCCGAGCAGCGCGGGTACGGCCGCGGCCCCGTCGTCGGCGCGGACGCTGACCCGGCGCCCGTCGATCAGCACCTCGTGCATCCCGGGCAGAGCGCCGAGGGCGCCTTCGAGGAGCGTACGGCCGGCCTCGCCGACCGGCTCCCGGAGCTCCAGGTGGACGGCGTCGCCGCGGAGTTCGCCCTTGAGGGAGTCCGGGGTGCCCTCGACTACGACCCGGCCGCGGTCGACGATGGCGATGCGCTCGGCGAGCCGGTCGGCCTCCTCGAGGTAGTGGGTGGTGAGCAGGATCGTCAGCCCCTCCTCCCCCGCCAGCCGGTCGATCTCGTCCCACATCGCCGTACGGGCCTCGGGATCCAGGCCGGTGGTGGGTTCGTCGAGGAAGAGCACCTCGGGCCGGTGCACCAGACCGAGGGCGACGTCGAGTCGGCGTCGCATACCGCCGGAGTAGCCCTTGACCGGACGCTTGGCGGCGTCGGTGAGACTGAAGCGGTCGAGCAGCTCGTCCACCCGGCTGCCGAGGGCGGCACCCTTCAACCCGTAGAGCCTGCCCTGGAGTTGGAGGTTCTCGCGGCCGGTCGCGACCGGATCGGCGCCGGAGCTCTGGGCGACCACGCCGATCGCGCGGCGCACCCGGTCCGGGTGGCGCAGCACGTCGTGCCCGGCGACGGTGGCGGTGCCCGAGTCGGGCTGCGCGAGGGTGGTGAGGATCTTGACGGTGGTGGACTTGCCGGCGCCGTTGGGCCCGAGGAGCCCGAAGACGGTGCCCGGTTCGACGGTGACGTCCATGCCGCACAGGGCGGTGACCTCACCGGGGTAGGTCTTGATCAGTTGGCGCGCCTGCACTGCGGGCGCACGGGTAGCACTCACGACTGCTCTCCTGAATGAGCGGATGACAGATGACCGGATGACAACTGATCCGTCCGCTTGAAGAGCGCCGGGCTATCCTGGGTGTGCCGCACCTCGATCGCCTGGAGCCGCTTCACGGCGGATTCAGTTCGGGGTTCGAGACCCCGGCCCAGCTGCTGCAACAGCCCGGCCGGGGTCTGTTTTTCGTCAGGTGAACTCCGGTGGCAGCTCCCCCGTCTCGTGGAAGTGGCGCCACGCGTCGACGCCCGGCAGCGAGCCCTTCTCGATCTCCTCCAGGAAACCCCGGACCCAGTCCGCCTGCGCCTCGACCATGTGCAACTGGTACTCGACCTCGACGAGGAAGAGCCTCGGGAGCGTCTCGCTGAGCTTCTGCAGCGCCGCGCGCCCGCTCGCCACTTCCACCTCGAGGTTCTGCAGCCGCTCCTGGAGCAGCCGCACCACGCCGTCGGGGGGCAGCGCCCCGAGCAGTGACAGCGCGGTCGCGAAGATCGGGAACTCCTTGACCGGGACGGCCAGCAGATCGGACAGCCAGTCGGCCATCTCCTCCCGCCCCGCCTCGGTGAGCCCGTAGACCGTGCGCTCGGGCCGGTTGCCCTGCCGCTCGACGTCCGCGACCTCGACGAAGCCGTGCTTCTGGAGGTTCTGTACGACCGTGTAGAGCGAGCCGTACTTGATCTTCGTGCTCACGTCCTTGCCCTGTCGGCGCAGGGTCTGGGCGATCTCGTACGGATGCATCGGCTTCTGCCAGAGCGTGACCAGCACGGCGAGCGCCAGCGGGTTGCTGAGCTTGCGGCGCTTCATCGCCATGATGGGTCACCTCGCTTACGAATATCCGTGCCCGAACATATCGCGACCTTCGGACGAACGTCAATACACACGATGTATCGCGTTTTGAAGTGCAGCACAAGGGCGTGAGGACTTGGGCCCGCCCCGGACACGGCGGCGTGACGCGCACGAAACAGGCCGTCCCTAATTTCTGTCGCCTGACAGGAACCCGCGCCACTCCCCGCTCCCCGCGCCGAAGGCAGGTGCCGCCGTGACCACAACCACCCCCTCCGACGTACGCCCCGATCCACCGCACCCGCCCGACGACGGCTCGCTCGCGGAATTCGGCTACCGCCAGGAACTGCACCGCAGCCTGGGCAGGTACGCCTCCTTCGCGGCCGGGTTCTCCTTCATCTCCGTACTGACGACCGTCTTCCAGTTCTTCGCCTTCGGGTACGCGTTCGGCGGCCCCGTCTTCTTCTGGGCCTGGCCGGTGGTGCTGGTCGGGCAGCTGCTGGTGGCCGCGTGCTTCGCGGAGCTGGCCGCCCGCTATCCGATCTCGGGCGCCATCTACCAGTGGTCATCACGGCTTTCGAACGTCACCTTCGGCTGGTTCGCCGGCTGGATCATGGTCATCGGACAGATCGTGGTGGTCGCGGCGGCGGCGCTGGCCCTGCAGATGGTGCTGCCGGCGATCTGGTCGGGCTTCCAGCTCGTGGGCACCGACCCGGCGGTGACCTCGCAGGACGGCGCGGCGAACGCGGCGGTCCTCGGAGTGATCCTGCTGGTGCTGACCACCCTCGTGAACATCGTGGACAACCGGGTGATGTCCGTGATCAACCGGGTCGGCGTGACCGCCGAGATCATCGGTGCGGCGCTCATCGTCCTACTGCTGCTCACCCACTCCGAGCGCTCCCCCGGCATCACCTTCCACACCACCGGAGCCGCAAGCTCCGGCCTGTTCGGGGCACTTGCCGTGGGTTCCTTCACGGCGGCGTACGTGATGATCGGCTTCGACAGCGCGGGCGAGATGAGCGAGGAGACACACCACCCCCGGCGTACGGCGCCCCGCACGATCCTCACGGCACTGGGGGCCGCGGGCCTGCTCGGCGGCCTGGTCATCCTCGGCGGCCTGCTCGCCGCGCCCAGCCTGACCGACGGCCACCTGGGCGTCGACGGTCTGAGCTACGTCCTCACCAGCCGCCTCGGCGACGGCGTCGGCAAGGTGCTGCTGGCCGACGTGGTGGTGGCGATCGCGGTGGCCACGCTCGCCATCCAGACCGCGGCCTGCCGGATGCTGTTCTCCATGGCCCGCGACGGCCAGCTCCCCTTCTCCCGCCGCCTCGCCCGCGTCAACCCGGGCACGGGCATGCCCAGCGCCCCGGCCCTCGTGGTCGGCGTCCTCGCCGCGGCCCTCCTGCTGCTCAACTTCGTCTCCCCGGACGCCTTCCTGGCCATCGGCACCACCTGCATCGTGATGCTCTACCTGGCGTACGCGATGGTCACGGGCCCGCTCCTGATCCGCCGCCTGCGCGGCGAGTTCACCCCCGAAGGCACCGACGAGACGGGCGGCCGGCTCTTCTCCCTGGGCCGCTGGGGCATCCCGGTCAACGCCCTCGCCCTCCTCTACGGCCTCGTCATGACGGTCAACCTGGCCTGGCCGAGGGCGGCGGTGTACGACCCGACGGGCGGGCACTGGTACTTCCAGTGGTTCACGGTGCTGTTTTTGCTGGTCACGGTAGGGGTCGGAGCCCTGTACCGATTGCTGCGTGCACAACCCGTGCACTCGGCTGCGGAACCGCCTGTGGCTCTCCAAGAACCGACTCGATAGCCGCAGCGGTCGTGTCCTCGTCGGTCGGCCAGTAGCCCACGTATTGTCGAGCGTGATCGACGGCTTCGAGTGCCCGAGACGGACCTGTACCGTCTTCACACTCTCCCGATGTTTGATCAGGACCGTGGCGTAGAAGTCCCGGAGGCTGTGCAGCGTGCACTTCTCCGGGACTCGCACGCGCTGCGGCTCGGCACCTTCGGACTTCCCGAGACGCTGCCACCGTGAGAATGCCTCGCTGTACTGCTCGTCGAGTGCCTTGTTCGCGTCTTCCCTGCAATTCGGAATGCAATGCGGCCAAAGTCGACGGCGAATTAGATAGGGTCACAGGAGGCAAGCAATTCGCCATACCTTGTCGCTGAATAGCGTCGGAATTCGGGGCGAAAAGTAGAACCTCAAACCGCCTGCGCGCCAGGATACCCCGGGGGGAGGGGTGCGCCAATCGATGAAGAAAAAATCGCCGACGCCACTCGTCCGCGCCTTTCTCTCTGCGGTGAAACTTCGCGAATGATCATGATGCAGGCGTGCTCATGTTCAAGTCGCCCCACCCCGCCGGGATCTCGTCTTGACGGCCCTGGAGGGTCAGCCACCGGGCCAGCTTGCGCCGGGCGCGAAGTTCGCCGGGCAGAAGTGGCTTCAGGTAGTACCAAAGGAGCACCGGAAAGGCGCCGACTGCCATGGGCATGCAGACAACGATCACAAGGCCACCAAGACCGCCCAATGCACTCAAGCCGTACCCGAGAGCTCCGGAACCAGCGCCGACCCGTCGACCCCGGCTTCGCCTCTCGCGTGCGTCCTCTGCCCACATTTCGTGATCATGGACAATTGAGCGCTCACGCTGATTTCGGGCGATAGACTGGCCGGTCTTAAAACTGCTCAGAACACTGGCCGCCACCACAATGGGAATCACTATCCACGGCGAGGCTCCGGAGTTGATGATCCCGGTCGTGATCCCTACAGCCATAGCGATCATCATGCACGTCATCAAAAACGTGAAAAGTGTTGCCATCGAACGGAGCGCCCAGTACCGGAAACCCCGTTTACGCCAGGATTTACCAACAAACGCGAGTGAATCGATCGGCGCCTCCCGAGGCACCCACGCTTTTCCTTTAGAAGACATCATCCCACAAACTCTTCGCTGAATTCTTTATCTTCCCTGCAACGCCCACCACATCTCCGTCCCACCAAGCAGTCGAAGCATCACTGAAACTGTGACCAATCCCGGAAATCACGCCGTGGGAGTGGATATTGTGTTCCCAATGGCCAGCCTTGAAGAGCTCGGTGGCGTAAGTGCCTACCCCGTACCCCGCAATTACGCTTCCAGCTACACCTACCGTGACGGAGGCACCTCCAGATGCCGCCAAGCCCTCGACTGCGGTACCGGCGGCCATCGCGACCCCTGCGCTACCCAATTCAACGCCTAGGCTGTGCCCGAGTCCCCAACCCTTTTCCATATCGTCCTTGGTGGCGAGAGCGACGCCCACAAGACCCACTGTCGTGCCAAGTATCGGGATACTGTCCAGCATTTTGAACTGGCCGTCGAGGTTGAGCTTTTCCCGTAGCCGTGAAAACTCGATCTCCGTCGCGCCGGAGAACTTCCACTTCGACGCCTTCTTTTCGACATCAGCGAGGGCCTTATTCGCGGCTCGCAACGCTCTACGGTTAGTAAGTCGCTCTTTCTGGAACTCTTTCCACTCTCGCGACTGCTTGGGCATGTGTTTGTGAGCGCGCTTCATATCGATGCGCTCCTTGTCGATCTCCTTGACTTTCTCCTGCATCGCCGCCGTCTGGGCGGCCGGAATTGCGTAAAGGGATCGTGCTGCGTCAGCGAGTGTGAGATTATCTGAAGTACCCAGCGTGTCGCCACTGTCGTCACCGTTGGGGGCGTATTCTGTAACGATCGAAGCGAAAGCGACCTCAGCGTCCGCCCGTGCGCGCTTGGGCCTTTTTCAGTGCATCATCCACCCACTCCAGATATTCCTGGCAATGTGGGTTTTCGTAACCGTCAGGCCGTGGAACACCTTCGGAGTCGAGATGTATGCCCTTTTGTTGAGCAAAATCATGTGCATTCCACAGGTCGTGTTGCGCTTCCCCGAGAAGCGTAGCGAGGTGCTCCATCGTGGTGGAAATACTCGACAGCGCCTACACAATCCCGGCTGCAGCGGCCGAGGATTTACCCCAATCCTCCTTGAAGTTATTCGCTGCATCACCAGACCAGCCAGCGTCGTTTACCAGTGCCTCGACTTTGCCATTGAGGACTTTTGTGACGTCTGCGACGGCACTAGCGGCCCTTGCGAGATCCTGCCCGTCAGAAAAGAGAGCGGTCCGATTTCCGGCAATCTTCGAGTAGCTGTCGCCCACGTCCCGTCACCCCTCAAGCTCGTTGAATAGAGCCAGCACATCTTGGTTGTCGCGAGAGTACCCGTCGTGCGCGTGCTTGATCTTGTCGCCGTCGGATTCGACCTGCTTCGCCAGGAGCTGGTACAGCGTGTTCACGGTATCCAAGGCTTCCCGGCAAGCCTTGTTGACTTTCGCTTCTCCGCAGTCAGGCGCAGCGAAGTTCACATTGTGACGCTGCTGGTCCAGCGTGCGTTCCTCGCTGTAGAAAGCCTTGTAGAGATCTTTGAGATCGTCCAGGATTACCTGGTACTCGCTCACTCTTCCCCCTGTTGCATAAACCGCGCGTCGACCACGATCCTGTGGATGCCGGACTGCTCGTGGAATTCCTTCAGACTGCTAATCGGCAGACACACCCAGGGCTGCGAGTCACCCATGACCTCGACGAGTCGTTCGATGCTAGTGAAGGCGATACCAACCATCTGCCCTGACATGTCCGGTTTTGCCTCGAACAGGATTTCCTGTTCGCCGTCGCGCATGACTGGCCGGGCCGGAGCGATGACCAACTTGTTTGCGGTCACCCTGGTCACGTCTCCCCCTCCCGACTGCTGGCTCTCAGTAGCCTATTCAGCCTTCTGTGTACACGGCAACTGAGACTCGCTCTAGTCCATTTTTTATGGGAAACGCATGGTTTATGTGTGATTACATATAAGGAGAGATGCATCGTTGCAAAGGCAACCATCCGGGAGGCACTGGCCGCCCTGGGGCTTCCCGAGAGCGTCTGGCGGGGCGTTCGGCCGATGGTGACCCACAGCGGCAAGCCGTACGTCCACCTGGGCATGGTCCGAGCGGACGTGGCCGAGAAGATGGCCGAGGCGATGGCGGGCGCCCAGCTGAGGTCGCAGCGCCGTTATCGCTCCGGTACGAGCGTGACTTCGAACTGGAGGGTCGTGAGTCCTGCGAGACGTTCCTCGACGTCCTGGACGACATCACCCGCCAGGGCGGTCGCCAACGCTGTGAGTTCAGACCCCTCACGCTCCACTTGTTGGACGGCGTCAAACTGTCGATCCCGCAACTGGAATTGGCTGGCAAGCTGCTTGAGCACCTCATGCGCTTCGGCGACGTCCTCGCGTTGAGCGTTGATCGATACGGCGGTGTAGGTCATGGTGCCCGCCCGTTCCTTGTCTCTCCGTTCCTCCTCCCGCCCAGTGTCACGCCGGTCCTCGATAGGCGCTCGACGAGCGCCGTCGCTTCGAGTGCACTACGAGTGCACATGGGGGCGAAAACCACTGCGACACAGTGAGAAACGCTGAGACGAGTTTCCGCAGGCCAGACGACCTGTCCAGCGATCACCGCAGTTCAACGGGGGTGCCTTGCCTCTGGTACTTCCAGTGGTTCACGGTGCTGTTCCTCGCGGCGACCGTGGTGGCCGGTGGCGCGTACCGGGTGTACCGGAAGCGGACCGGCGCTCCGAGCGCCGTACCGGAGAAGGCGGTTCCGGAGGCCGCGGTCTAGTTCAGTCGCCTCGTACGCGCGCGTGCAGATGCATGTCGTGCCAGCCGTCAGGATGCAGGAAGGCGCTGCGCTTGGTGCCCTCCAGGGCGAATCCCGTCTTGGCGGCGACCCGGCAGGAGGCCTGGTTGGCGGTGGCGTGCAGGAGTTCGAGGCGGTGAAAGCCGATCTCCTCGAAGGCCCAGCGGGTCAGGGTGTTCGTCGCTCGTGCGGCCGCACCCTGGCCGCGGGCCGCCGCCGTGGTCCAGTACGCGACCTTGGCAACGCCCTCGGCGAGCCTGATGTCGCGCAGCGCCACCCGCCCGAGCAGCCGGTCGGAGTCCGCGTCGACGACGGCCCACTGGGCGCCCCGCTCCCCCCTCCCACTCCTTGCACCACGTCTCGATCCACCCGGCGGCCTCCGCCACCGAATCGCTGCGCATGAGATGCCACTGGTGCATCAGCGGATCCTGGAACACCGCGTGGACCGCGGAGACGTCGTCGGCCCGCCACGGGCGCAGGACGAGCCCGTCACCATCAGAGAGCGGGGGTTGCGGGGTCCCGGAGAGGGTCTTCTCGGGCAGTACGACGTCAGCGGTGTACGGCATGGTCCGCATCCTGCCGCCGGGTCGCGACCCGGCCAACGGATTTTCGGGCGCCGTACCCTTGATCGTGATGAGACGCAGGCCCCGCATTCCCCCCTCCCCCCTGCCGCAGCGCCACGGGGTCGATCCGGTGCGGGTGCGGCTGCCTGTGGAGGGCGCATGGGCCACGGTGCGTGAGCATCTGGTCGAGCGGCTCAGCGGGGCGGGTGCAGGTGTCGTCGACGCCATGCTGGACGCCGGGAAGATCGTCGGCGCCGACGGGCGGGCCGTCGGCCCCGACGCCGCTTATATACCCGGCATGTTCGTGTGGTTCCACCGGGAGTTGCCCGACGAGGTGCCGGTGCCGTTCCCATTGAAGGTCGTGCACCGCGACGAGCACATGGTCGTCGTCGACAAACCGCACTTTCTGGCCACGACCCCGCGCGGCAGCCACATCGCCGAGACCGCGCTCGCCCGGCTGCGTCGGGAGCTGGGGATCGAGACCCTCGGCGCCGCTCACCGGCTGGACCGGCTCACCGCCGGGCTGGTGCTGTTCACGGTGCGGCCCGAGGAGCGGGGGATGTACCAGTCGCTGTTCCGTGACCGGCGGGTGCGCAAGGAGTACGAGGCGGTGGCCCCGTACGATCCGAGACTGGCCCTGCCGCGCACCGTGCGGAGCCGGATCGTGAAGGAGCGGGGTGTGCTCGCCGCCCAGGAGGTGGCGGGCGAGCCGAACGCCGTCAGCCGCGTCGAGCTGATCGAACGCAATGCGCACGGCCTCGGCCGGTACCGGCTGACCCCGAGCACCGGGCAGACCCATCAGCTGCGCGTCCACATGAACGCACTCGGGGTGCCCATCCTCGGCGATCCGCTCTACCCCGTGGTGACCGGCCCGGTGCCGGCCGACGACTTCCGCCGCCCGCTCCAGCTGCTGGCCCGGGCCCTGGACTTCACCGATCCGGTCACCGGGGTGGAACACCGCTTCCGCAGTGGGCGAACCCTCGCAGCGTGGAGCTCGTACGGCGACTGGGCCGGTCGGTGACACCGTCCCGCCAGCGCCGGCAACACGTGCCGCGTGCACCCCACCAGTTCACCCGCACAGCTATGACCGAACGAGAACCAACTCTTTCGGATTGATGCCACACATGACAACATTTCAACTAAGTGCGCCCCTCGCGTGCCGACGTACGCTCCTCCTACGCTCCTTCACGGAGGCGGGCGCCGCGCGCACGCTGGGGATTACAGCCAGAAGTGGGACGTTCTTGCGGAGGCTCGGGTCATGGCATCACGTCGCGTCGAGTTCGCGACAGCAACCCCGGACATGCCGACCCGGGAGGGCTCAGCGCAGGAGGCACTGGAACAGCTGTCAGGTGCACGCGGTATTCAGGAACCGCTGAATCGTTCGCACCACCTTCGGGTGCGAATCTAATTGCGAGAACACGCATCTTCGACCGGTTCCGTAAGCAGGCCCAGTTCGTGCGGTGCGAAGGACGCCGTCACCACACAGGAGGCAGCCGTGCTGTTGGACACCTTCCGACTACCCACGTTCTACATGCCGTTCAAGACCAGGGTGAACCCACATTTGGAGGATGTCCGTCCACGTGTCCGCGCCTGGGCGTGGTCCTTAGGTCTGCTGGAACCACAGCACACCGACTCACACCACGGCGGGTGGAGTGCCGAGGTCTTCGACCGGGCGGACTTCACTCTGTTCACCGCCCTGACCTACCCTCATGCCTCCGCCCGGGAATTGGAGCTGCTGTCCGGCTGGCACAGCGTCATCTGGTGCCTTGACGACGTTTTCCTCCCCTGGTGTGAAGCTCTCGGCAATCGCCGGCGGATCCTGCAGCGCATCGAGCGGCTGATGGCCTTCCTGCCGATAACGGCATATGACTCGGGCCCACTCCCCGAGCAGCCTCTGGAACGCGCACTCGCGGACCTGTGGCACCGCACGGCCCCCTCGGCGACGCGCTCCTGGCGGATCCTGTACGCCAGGGCCGTACGACAGTTCCTGGAAGCATCGCTCTGGGAAGCGGACAACCTCACGCGCGGCCGATTCCCCGACCTCATCGAGCAGACCGAAATGCGCCGGGATTTCGGGGCGGCCGGGTGCAGTGCACTTTTGATGGAGCACTCACTCGGCTGGGAAATCACCGAGGAAATACGCGGAACCCGCCCCTTCACCGCACTGATCAATGCATTCCGGGACACAGTCGATCTGCACAACGACATCGTGTCCTACCCCAAGGAGGTCCGCGAAGGCGCCGCGAGGAACAACATCGTGCACGTGGCGCAGGAACTGTACGACATACCCCTCCACACGGCAGTGTCCCTCGTCGACCGCATCCTGACGGGGCGTGTCAGGACACTGGACGAAACCGTCAGGACCGACCTCCCGCAAGCACTGCGCGATCTGCACGCGGATCCAACCACCCAGCACGCCGTGCTCAGGCACGCCCGGGCCATCCAGGGCTGGGCCGCGGGCTCCTACCACTGGCACCAGGGCACCGAGCGGTACCGGTCCGCCGCTTGACTCGGGCGGTCCTGCAGCCGCTCGGTACTCCGCGCCTGCCCGGGGCCGGTCAGTAGCCGCGCCACCAGCGCAGGAAACGGCGCCAGGCGCCCGTCGGGCGGACCGGTTCCTGGGGTGCCGGCGCGGCCTGCTCGGGCGGTGCCGCCGGCTGCGGCTCCGCGGCGGCAGCGGCCTGCTCGGGCTTCGTGGTGCCGATCTCCCAGTCGATGCGTTGCGGCGGGACGGGGGCGTGGCTGGGCTTCGCCTTGACGTCCTGCTGCGGCTTCGGCTCGAAGTACACCGGCAGTTCCACCAGATGCCGGTTCAGGATGGACGTTCGCCAGCGCAACTCGTCTTCCTCGCAGTCGAGTTGTACGTCCGGAAGACGGCTGAGCAGCGCGTCGACGCCGACGTCGGCGATGGCGCGGCCGATGTCCTGGCCCGGGCACTCGTGCGGGCCACCGCTGAAGGCGAGATGGGAACGGTTGCCCATCATGTTGGCCGACAGGTCGGGGCGGACGCGCGGGTCGACGTTGCCCGGCGCGATGCCCAGGAGCAGGCCGTCGCCCTTGCGGATGCGCTGTCCGCCCAGCTCGGTGTCCTGCTTGGCGATGTAGGCGAGCTGGGCGCTGAACGGCGGCTCGTCCCACAGGGACTGCTCGACCGCCTGGGGCACCGTCATCTGGCCGCCGTTGAGCTGGGCGCGGAAACCGGGGTCGGTGAGCACCAGCCGCAGCACGTTGGCGAGGAGGTTGGCGGTGGCCTCGTATGCGGCCATCAGGACGACGCGCAGATGCTGGCCGACCTCCTCGTCGTTGAGCCGCGCCGGGTGGTTGATCAGGTGGCTGGTGAAGTCGTCCTCGGGTTCGGCCCGGCGGCGGGCGGTGAGCCGCATCAGGACCTCCATGATGTACGCGTTGCTGGCGATGGAGGTCTCGGTGCCCTTGAGCATGTCGCGGGCGGCATGCACGATCCGGTCGTTGTACTCCTCGGGCATGCCGAGGATCTGACACATCACCGACATCGGCAGGTGCTCGGCGAACTGACTGACGAGATCGGCCCGGCCTTTCTCGCAGAACTTGTTCACGAGGTGCTGGGTCGCACGGTTGATGTGACGGCGGATGCCCCGGTGGTCGATGGTCGACATGGCACCGGTGACCGCACCGCGCAGCCTGAGGTGCTCGTCTCCCTCGGCGTGGCAGCAGATGGGCTGCCAGGCGACGAGTGGCATCAGCGGGTGGTCCGGCTTGATGGTGCCGTCCTGCAGGGCTGTCCACAACCGGGTGTCACGGCAGTACTGCGAGGGGCTGCTCACCATGTGCAGGTTCTCGCTGTGGCCGAGCACCACCCAGATCGGCACGTCCTCGTGGAGCAGCGCGGGAGCCACCGAGCCGTGCTCGGCCCGGAGCTTCTCGTACACGTCTCCGAGGTCCTCCGCCTCGGGGCCGTACAGGCGGCGCAGCCCACCGGGGCCCCTGCCGTGCGCGGGGCAGCCGGGGGGTGGACCGGCGAGGGACTCGTCCGTGCCGGTCGGAAAGAGGGGTTCAGGCGTCACGATGGTCGCTCCGAAGCTGAAGTGAATCCGGGGTACAGGAAGGAAGGAAACTCATGCGGCCGTACGGCTCAGGCAGTGTGCAGGCGGCTCATGTGGACGCCTTCGCCATCGCCAGCGCATGCAGGAAGCGCAGCAACGTCATCAGCACGTCCCGGCTGGAGGCCCGGCGGCGTGCGTCGCAGTCGATGATCGGGATCTCCTCGGCCAGGTCGAGGGCTGTGCGCAGTTCGGCGACGGGGTAACGGGGCGCGTCGGGGAAGGAGTTGACGGCCACCACGAAGGGCACGCCGCGCTCCTCCAGACGCCCTATGACGTCGAAGCTGACCTCGAGCCGCCGGGTGTCGATGAGTACGACCGCGCCCAGCGCGCCCTCGAACAGCCCGTTCCACAGGAACCAGAAGCGTTCCTGGCCGGGGGTGCCGAAGAGGTAGAGCACCAGTTGGTCGGTGATGCTGATGCGGCCGAAGTCCATGGCCACGGTGGTGGCCGTCTTGGACTCGGAACCGTAGTTGTCGTCGACCCCGACGCCGGCCTGCGTCATGGTCTCCTCGGTGGTCAGCGGCCTGATCTCGCTGACCGAGCCGACCATCGTCGTCTTGCCGACTCCGAAGCCGCCCACGATCACGATCTTCACCGCGGCCTGGGCCGTGTGCGGCAGATGATCCTCTGTTCGTGGTCCGGGGATGGTGTCAGAGCCTTTGAAGTCCATGCATCACCGCTTCGAGAAGGGAACGGTCGGGGAGCGCCTGCCGGACGATCGGGGCGCGCGCCTGCACCAGTTCTGCCGTCAGCATCTCGGTCAGCAGCACGGTCACCACGCTGAACGGCAGACTCAGATAGGCCGAGAGCTCGGCCACCGAGAGGGGGGCCGTGCACAGCCGGAGCATCGCCGTCTGCTCCGGGGTGGCGGAGGGCGGCGGGTCGGCGCGCGCCACGATTAACGTGACCAGGTCGATGTCGGCGCGTTCCCCGTCCGGCCCGGCGACCACGTAGAGCCGCTCCGGGGCCTTCGTGTCACCCTCGTGGTCTTCCTTGGAGGGTGTCGGGGGAGGTTCCGGGATTTCCTGACTGGGGTATCGCCGCCGGCGTTGCGGAGGAGTCATACGGTCTGCCCGTTGCGCCGGGGCGGGCTGGTGAGGTGGGCCCCGATCCGTACCACGAGGTCGCGCATGCGGTTGCTCATCAGGCCGGGCTCGGCGACCACGTCGGAGAGCACCGCGAGGTAGGCGTTGGCTCCGGCGGCCATCAGATAGAAGTAACCGCCGTTGATCTCGATGATGACCAGCTTCATCCGGCCGTCGCTGCCCGGGATCTCATGGGCGACGGCGCCCGCGAGGCTCTGCAGTCCCGCGCAGGCCGCGGCGACGCGGTCGGCGGCGTCCGGATCGCCCCCGTAGCGAGCGATGCGCAGGCCGTCGGCGGAGAGCACCACGATCATCTCGATGCCCGGTACTCCGTCGGCGAGATCCTTGAGCATCCAGTCGAAGTTGGCTCGCTGCTGGATCACTTGTGGTCCCTCTCGTCGTCGGCCTCGATACGGGCCGGCTCGTTGGTCGGCTGGGTGAATGCGGTCGGGTCCGGGTCGCCCTTGAGGCCCTCCCAGAACGCCTCGACCCACAGCCCGGGTTCGGTTTCCTTGGTCTCCGGCTCCGGCTCCGGCTCGGGCGCGGGCGTCGCCCAGGCGGGCCTGCTCGCCAGGGCCTCCCGCTCGGCCGCTTCGGCGGCGGCCTGTTCGGCGAGCCGCTGGCTGAGCGGGATCTTGACCCGGCTGCGGCGCTGCGGCAGGCCGCCCGCGGTCCACTCCGTGACCTCGGGGATCTCGTCCTCCATGGACACGCCGGCCGGGATGCGCGGGCTGGTGGGACGCCGCCGCTTCGGTGCGCGCTTGGGACCTTCGAGCGCACCGAGTTCGAGCTTGGGAGACGCTGTGGCGCCGATCCCGTGGGCGAGGCCGGGCGCCTCGTCGCCGGTCACCATCACCCGCGGGATGACGAGGACGGCGCGGACACCGCCGTACGCGGAGGCACGCAGCGAGATCTGCATGTCGAACGCCTTGCACAGACGGCCCACGACGGCCAGGCCAAGTCGGGGGGAGTCGCCCAGTTCCTGGAGGTCGACGCCGGCCTTGGCGCGCTCCAGCATGGTCTCGGCCTTGGCGCGGGCCTCCTCGCTGAGGCTGACGCCGGCGTCCTCGATCTCGATGGCGATGCCGGTCTGCACCTCGGTCGCGATGACGTGCACCTTGGTCTGCGGCGGCGAGTAGCGCGTGGCGTTGTCGAGGAGTTCGGCGCAGGCGTGGATGACCGGCTCGACGGAGATGCCGCGGATGTTGACCTTGGCGATGTTGTCGAGCGAGATGCGCCGGTACTCCAGGATCCGGGACATGGCGCCGCGCAGGACGCTGTACAGCGGTACGGGCTGCGGCCACTGGCGTCCGGGGCGGCCGCCGCCGAGCACCGCGATGGAGTCGGCGAGGCGGCCGATCAGCGCGGTGCCGTGGTCGATGCGCAGGAGGTCGTCGAAGACCTCGGGGTTGCGGCCGTGGTCCTCCTCCATCTCCCTGAGTTCCTTGGCCTGTTGGTGCACGATCGCCTGGACGCGGCGGGCGATGTTGACGAAGGAGCGCGCCGAGGAGTCACGCAGGGCTTCCTCGTTGTCGATGATGTCGAGCATCCGCCTGACCAGCGCCACCTGGGCCTTGGGCAGGTCGCGGTAGGCGGGGTCGATGTCGCCGAGGAGGTTGACCACGTCCCTGGGCGTGTGCCCGCTGCGCAGGTACTCGATGGCAGTGGGGACGATCTCGTGCGAGAGGCGGTGGATCTCCTGTTCGTGTCCGGCGATCCGCCGTTCCATGTACGCACGGTGACGGGCGCTCTCCTCGCGCACCGCCTGCAGGGTGCGGCCGCGGCGTACCGCTTCGGCCGCCGTCGCGATCACCAGGAGCGTGGCGACGGCGCCGCACCACACGACGGCCGCACGGGCCGGCACGGCCACCATGGCGACGGCTGCGCCGGTCGCTGCGGCCATCACTATGGCGGGCAGCAACAGCACGCGCGCGTAAGGAAGTTCACGGCGCCCGGGAGGGGATTGAACACTCACCATGTAGGCCCTCTGAAAAAGATCGGCTGGGTGTCTGGGGAGCTTGCAAGTGGGGTACGCATGGGACTGCGCTGGATCTTCGGTATTTTTGGGAACAAGCGCACGAATACGCCTCAACTCGGTGCGCTGCGGGCGAGCTTAGTCCGACCGGATCATCGCCGTGTCATATTCAGCAAGCACCTGAAATGGGACCGGACCAAGGGGTACTCTCGGCTCCATTTGCACACTCGGCAGCCGTTCGAACACGCCGTGTCACGACGCATGGGCGTACGAAAACCACTCACTGTGACGAGTGAAGATCAGCTTCCGCGGCCAGCTGTCAGATGCCGGCGATCCGCAGCGCCGCGTCCGCCGTGGCCTCGGCGAACACCGACACCTGGCGTTCGGGATCGGAGCGGTGCACGAGGATCACGCCCTCGATCAGACCGAACAACAGGTCCGTACGCAGGTCCAGCTCGTTCTTGGTGAGCGCGCTTCCGGCGGCCGTTCCGGCGAGCAACTGCCGGTAGGCGTCCTTGAGTTCGGCGCGAACCGCGTGGAAGCCGGCGAACCGCTCGGCCCGTACCTCGGGCAGCAGATACAGCCCGCCGAGGTTGTGCGGGCCGCCGCACAACAGCTCCACGTCCGTCCGGCACAGCTCCCACAGCCGGCCCTCGGGCGGGGTCACGTCGTCGGCGAGGAGCTGTCGGGCGTAGGCCAGCGAGGGCGTGACCGTGGACTCCAGCAACTCGGCGAGGAGTTCTTCCTTGCCGGAGACGTAGTGGTACATGGAGGCCTGCCGCATCCCCGCGCGCTCGGCGACCGCGCGGGTGGTGGTGGCCGCGTACCCACGGGTGGTGAACAACTCGGCGGCGGCCGCGAGCAGTTCGTCCCGCGGCTCCAGCCCGCTGTCCGGCCGCTGCGCGGCCCGCGGCCTGCCGACCCGACGGCCGCCTCCTCCACCCGGCGTTCCCATGCGTTCGATCCTCGCACACGGCGGGGCGGGGTGATCTCCCACGGCCCACCGGAGCCCTACGGGCGGCCCCGGAGCAGTCTCAGGACGAACTCCCAGCACCTTCCCCCATCTCGTGGCGCCCCCGGCCGCTACCGGCATCCCGCACCCGGTCGCCCGCCGGAATCCCCGGGCAACACCGGCCCCGCCTCCAGGCGCCTCCGGGCGACCTCAGCCGGCTACGAGTTCCGCGACACCCGGCCCACCTCCAGACAACGCCGGGCTCCGCCTCCAGGCGACCCCAACCACCTCCGCCGCCCCCAGAACCCCACCCGGCCTCCCAGGTCTCCAGGCAACACCGAGCCCGCCTCCAGCGCCTCCAGGCGACCACAACCGGCTACAAATTCCACGACACCCGGCCCACCTCCAGGCGACCCCAACCACCTCCGCCGACCCCGGAACCCACCCGGCCTCCCAGGTCTCCAGGCAACACCGAGCCCGCCTCCAGACACCTCCCGGCGAACACAACCGGCTACGAGTTCCACGGCACCCAGCCCGCCTCCCGGGGCTCCAGGCAACACCGGGCGCCACCTCCAGCGCCTCCCGGCGACCCCGGAAACCCCTGCGCGCCTCCCGGGTCCCGGGCCACACCGGGACCGCCTCCAGACACCACCCGGCCACCTCCAGCGTCCCGGCAACACCGAGCCCGCCCCCAGGCGCCTCCCGGAGACCCCAACCGCCTCCGAGCCCCCGGCACCCCAACCACCTGCAGGTTCCCAGCGCCGCGACCCACCACCATGCGCCCTCAGGCCCCCCAGGCAGTCCATAGGTGCGCCACCAGTAGTCCTAGTGAGGGCTCGGTAACCCGGCGGCAACGTGTGGGCAATGCCCGTGACCCGACCGGCTCCTAATTTCTGTCGGGCGACAGAAACAACCCCGGAAGAGACCACATCGGAGCCGGAGGTCCCCGCGATGGCGACAGCCACCACACACGGAGCCCGCGACCACGCACGCGCCCAGGAGGGCACACACGCCGAGGCCATGCCCGTCGTCCCGGCGGCCGACTGGCCCGACCCGCCGTGCGCGGCGGGCCATCTGGTGTGGGCGGAGACGGTGGCGGGCGGCAACTACACCCACCGGGTGCTGGCCCGCGGCACGGAGCTGCGCCTGACCGATCTGCACGGGGACGCCTGCGCGCATCTGCTGCTGTTCGTGGCCGACCGGCCCTGGGAGCGGCTGAACGTCGCCGACACGGTGAAGGTCCAGTGGAACGCCTACCTCGGGGAGGGCCGGCTCCTGCTGTCCGACCAGGGGCGCGTGCTCGCGAGCGTCGTCGCCGACGCCTCCGGGCGGCACGACGCGCTGTGCGGCACCTCCACCCTCGTACGCAACACGGAGCGGTACGGGGACGGCACCCCGCAGTCCGCCTCCCCCGCGGGCCGCGAGCTGTTCAAGCTGGCGGCCGCGAAGAACGGCCTGCAGCCGCGCGACCTGCCGCCCTCGCTGTCGTTCTTCCAGGGCGTGGAGGTGCGTGAGGACGGCGCCCTGGACTTCACCGGGTCCAGCGGCCCCGGCGGCAGCGTGACGCTCCGCGCCGAACAGGACATCACCGTACTGATCGCCAATGTGCCGCACCCGGTCGACCCGCGCCCCGACTACGTCAGCACCCCGCTGGAGGTCCTCGCCTGGCGCGCCGCTCCCACTCCGCCGGGCGACCCGCTGTGGGAGGCCACGCCCGAGGGCCGCCGCGCCTTCCTCAACACCGCCGAATTCCTTGCCGCGAGGGGGCTCGCATGAGCACGAAGACCGTGGTTCCCGCCCGTGCCGCCTGGTCGGCCGTGATCCGCACGGGCCAGACGCTGACCATCACCGACCTGCACGGCAACCAGGCCGTCGACTTCCTCGTCTACGACGCCCACGACACCTCGGTCCGCTACAGCGCCCCCGACACGATCCACGCCCAGGGCGGCATCTTCCTGACCACGGGCAGCGTGCTGATGTCCAACGAGCACACCCCGCTGATGACGCTGACCGCCGACGACGTGGGCCGCCACGACACGGTCGGCGGTGCCTGCTCCAAGGAGTCGAACACCCTCCGCTACGGCCACCACACCTGGTCCCAGCACGCCTGCGTGGACAACTTCCTCGCGGAGGGCGCCAAGCACGGTCTCGGCAAGCGCGACCTCGTCTCCAACATCAACTGGTACATGAACGTGCCCGTCGAGAAGGACGGCACGCTCGGCATCGTCGACGGCCTCTCGGCACCTGGTCTGAAGCTGACCCTGCGCGCCGAGCGCGACGTCCTCGTCCTGGTCTCCAACTGCCCCCAGATCAACAACCCCTGCAACGGCTTCGAGCCGACGGCGGTGGAGATGACGATCGGGGAAGCCGGATGAGTTTCGACACGCTGCTGGTCGCCAACCGCGGCGAGATCGCGGTCCGGATCATCCGCACGGCCCGTGAACTCGGCCTGCGCACGGTCGCCGTGTACTCCGACGCGGACCGCTCCGCGCCCCACGTCCGGCTCGCCGACGCGGCGGTACGGCTCGGTCCGGCGCCCGCGAAGGAGTCGTACCTCGACGCCGACCTGGTGCTGAAGGCGGCCAAGGACTCCGGTGCGGGCGCGATCCACCCCGGCTACGGCTTCCTCTCCGAGGACGCGGCCTTCGCGCGCCGCTGCGAGGACGCCGGGATCGTGTTCGTCGGCCCGACGCCCGAGCAGCTGGAGCTGTTCGGCGCCAAGCACACCGCGCGGGCGGCAGCCGAGGCGGCGGGGGTGCCGCTGGCGCCCGGGACGGGCCTGCTGGCCTCGGTGGACGAGGCGCTCGCGCAGGCCGCCGTGATCGGCTACCCGGTCATGCTCAAGGCGACCGGCGGTGGCGGCGGTATCGGTATGTCGGCATGTCGATCCGCCGACGAACTGACCGACGCCTGGGAGCGGGTGCAGCGCGTCGCCGCCGCCTCCTTCTCCTCGGCCGGTGTCTTCCTGGAGCGGCTGGTCGAGCAGGCCCGCCATGTCGAGGTGCAGGTCTTCGGCGACGGCGAGGGCCGGGTCGTCACCTTCGGCGACCGCGACTGCTCCCTGCAGCGCCGCAACCAGAAGGTCCTGGAGGAGGCCCCCGCCCCCGGCCTCCCGGACCGCATACGCGAGCGACTCGCGGCGAGCGCCCGCGACCTGTGCGCCTCGGTCGGCTACCGCTCCGCCGGCACCGTCGAGTTCGTCTACGACGCCGCCCGCGAGGAGGCGTACTTCCTCGAGGTCAACACCCGTCTGCAGGTGGAGCATCCGGTCACGGAGGAGATCTACGGCGTCGACCTCGTCGCCTGGATGCTGCGCCTGGCCCGCGGCGAGTCCGATGTCGTACGCGAACCGGGCGCACCCCGCGGTCACGCCGTCGAAGCCCGCCTCTACGCCGAGGACCCCTCACGCGAACACCGGCCCAGCGCGGGCCTGTTGACACGGGTCGAGTTCCCGCCGGGCGTCCGCGTCGACGGCTGGGTGGAGACCGGAACCGAGGTGACGACGTCGTACGACCCGATGCTCGCCAAGGTCATCGCCTACGGCCCCGACCGCGCCCATGCGCTGCAGCGACTGGACGAGGCGCTGGCCCGTACCCGCGTCGACGGCATCGAGACCAATCTCGGCCTGGTGCGCGCGGCGCTGGACCACCCCGACTTCAGAGCCGCTAGTCACTCCACGGCGACGCTGGCCTCCGTGACCGACCCGACACCGCGCATCGAGGTCGTCTCCGGTGGCACCCTCACCACCGTGCAGGACTGGCCGGGCCGCACCGGCTACTGGCAGGTCGGTGTGCCGCCGTGTGGTCCGATGGACGACCTGTCCTTCCGGCTCGGCAACCGGGCGCTCGGCAACCAGGAGGGCGCCCCGGGCCTCGAATGCACGCTCCAGGGGCCGTCGTTGAGGTTCACGCACCCGACGACGGTGTGCGTCACGGGCGCCCCGGCCGAGGTGACGGTCGACGGCAGGCCGGTCGCGCAGTGGGAGCCGGTGACGGTGCCCGCGGGGGCCGTGCTGGAGACCGGTGCGCCCACCCAGCACGGCCTGCGCACCTACGTGCTCTTCGCCGGCGGCCTGGACGTACCCGCCTTCCTCGGCAGCGCGAGCACCTTCACCCTGGGCCGGTTCGGCGGGCACGGCGGCCGGGCGCTGCGCACGGGCGACGTGCTGCACGGCGGCACGGTCGCCGACGGCACCCCAGTGCCTCTCGCGGGCCGCCCCTCCTTCACCGCCGTATGGCACGTGGGAGCGGTCGAAGGCCCGCATGCGGCACCGGAGTTCTTCACCGAGGACGACATCCGCGACTTCTACGCCGCCGACTGGAAGGTCCACTTCAACTCGGCCCGCACGGGCGTACGACTGGTCGGTCCCAAGCCGCGCTGGGCGCGCACCGACGGCGGAGAGGCGGGCCTGCACCCGTCCAACATCCACGACACCCCGTACTCCGTCGGCGCCGTCGACTACACCGGCGACATGCCGGTGCTGCTCGGCCCGGACGGCCCCTCGCTCGGCGGGTTCGTCTGCCCGGCGACGGTCCTCAGCGGCGAACGGTGGAAGCTGGGCCAGCTGCGCCCGGGCGACACCGTACGCTTCGCGCCGGTGACCGTCGACGGCTCGCCCCGCGCGGACATCGTGGACGGGGGCGTACTCGCCCGCGACGGTGACATCACCTACCGCCGCAGCGGCGACGACAACCTGCTGGTCGAATTCGGGCCCATGCAGCTCGACCTGACGCTGCGGATGCGCGTCCACGCGCTGATGGAAGCGGTGGCCGAGGAGGGCCCCGAAGGCATCACGGACCTCACACCGGGCATCCGCTCCCTGCAGATCCAGACGGACCCGAGCCGCCTGCCGCTGCATCGACTCCTCGCCGCCGTACAGGCGATCACGGCGACGCTGCCGCCGGCCGACGAACTCGTCGTCCCCTCCCGCACCGTCCACCTCCCCCTGTCCTGGGACGACCCGGCGACCCGCGAGGCGATCGCCCGCTACATGGCGGGCGTCCGCGACGACGCCCCCTGGTGCCCGTGGAACATCGAGTTCATCCGCCGGGTCAACGGCCTGGACTCGGTGAACGACGTGTACGACACGGTCTTCGACGCGGAGTACCTCGTCCTGGGCCTGGGAGACGTGTACCTGGGCGCCCCCGTGGCGACCCCGCTGGACCCCCGCCACCGCCTGGTGACCACGAAGTACAACCCGGCGCGCACCTGGACCGCCGAGAACTCGGTCGGCATCGGCGGGGCCTATCTGTGCATCTACGGCATGGAGGGCCCGGGTGGCTACCAGTTCGTGGGCCGTACGACGCAGGTGTGGTCGGGGTGGCAGCAGCGCGGCGCGTTCGAGCCGGGCTCGCCCTGGCTGCTGCGCTTCTTCGACCGCATCCGGTGGTACCCGGTGGACGCGGACGAACTCCTCGGCCTGCGCGCCGACATCACCTCCGGCCGTTTCGTGCCGCGTATCGAGGAGGGCACCTTCTCCCTCGCCGAGTACCGGGCCTTCCTGGACGAGAACGCCGCGTCGATCGGTGAGTTCCGGGACCGGCAGCAGAGGGCCTTCGCCGCGGAACGGGACGCGTGGGAGGCCGCCGGCGAGTTCACCCGGGCCGAGGTGGCGGCCGCACCGGCCGCTCCCCCGGCCGAGGTGACCGTCCCGGCGGGCGGCCGTCTGGTGGAGGCCGAATTCGCCGCGTCCGTGTGGCAGTTGAACGTCGAGCCGGGCGACGAAGTGAGCGCCGGGCAGCCTCTGCTCGCGCTGGAGGCGATGAAGATGGAGTCCAGGGTGCACGCGCCGGTGGACGGCGTGGTGGCGGAGATCCTGGCCCGGCCGGGCGACCAGGTGGAGGCGGGGACGGCACTGCTCGTCCTGGCCCCGGCGGCGCGATGAACCACCCCGAGGAGCAAGAGATGTCCGCTGTGAACCGTGTCCGTGCCGCCTACGCCCGCATCGAGGCGGTGGACCGTCCCGAGATCTGGATCGACCTGCGCCCGCAGGCGGAGGTGGAGGCGGAGGCCCACGCGATCGACGCCCGCGAGGCGGCAGGCGACCGACTCCCACTCGCCGGACGCCTGCTCGCGGCGAAGGGCAACATCGACGTGGCCGGGCTGCCCACCACCGCGGGCTGCCCCGCGTACGCCTACCAGCCGGAGGCGGACGCACCGGTCGTCGCCCGCCTGCGCGCGGCGGGCGCGATCGTGCTGGGCACCACGAACCTGGACCAGTTCGCGACGGGCCTGGTGGGCACGCGCTCGCCGCACGGCGCGGTCCGCAACGCGTACGATCCCGCCCGTATCAGCGGCGGCTCCAGCTCCGGTTCGGCGGTCGCCGTGGCCCTGGGCATCGTCGACCTCGCCCTGGGCACGGACACCGCGGGCTCGGGCCGGGTCCCGGCCGCGTTCAACGGCATCGTCGGCCTCAAGCCGACCCGAGGCCTGGTCCCGACCACAGGCGTGGTCCCGGCCTGCGCCTCCATCGACTGTGTGACGGTGTTCGCCCGCACCCTCCCGGAGGCCGAGCAGGCGCTCTCCTTCATGACCTCCCCGCCGGACCGCGAGCGCCCTCCGCTCCCCCCGCGCGCCCCCGGCCCGTGGCGCGTCGCGGTCCCGCCGCGGGAGCAGCTCGGCGAGCTGGACGAAGGCTGGGCGGAGGCGTACGAGGCGGCGGTACGGCAGCTCGAAGCCGCCGGAGCCACCATCCGCACCCTCGATCTGACCCCGTTCACCGAGGCCGCGGCGATGCTCTACGAGGGCGCGTTCGTCGCCGAGCGCTACACAGCCGTGGGCGCCTTTGTCGACAAGGCGATCGCGGACGGCATCGAGGGCTTGGACCCCACGGTCGCCGGCATCATCACCCGCGCCCGCGACATCCCGGCCCACCAGCTCTACGCCGACACCGACCGCCTGACCGGCCTGCGCGCCCGCGCCCTCGCGGAACTGGCCGACGCGGACGCCCTGCTCCTACCGACCACCCCCGGCCACCCGACCCTCGCCGAGGTGGCCGCCGACCCGCTCGGCGCCAACGCCCGCCTGGGCCGCTTCACCAACTCCACCAACCTCTTCGACCTGGCGGCGGCCGCGGTCCCGGCGGGCGAGGTGGCCGGCCTGCCGTTCGGCGTGATGCTGATCGGCCCTGCCTTCACGGACGACCGCCTGGCGCGGATCGCCGCCCTGCTCCGGCCGGACACGCAGGTGGCGGTGGTGGGCGCACACCTGACGGGCCAGCCCCTCAACCCCCAACTCCTCGCCCTGGGCGCCCGTCTGGACCGTACGACCACGACCGCCCCCGCCTACCGCCTGCACGCCCTGCGCACGACGCCCCCGAAGCCGGGCCTCGTCCACGTCGGCGAGGGCGGCACGGCGATCGAGACGGAGATCTGGACCCTCCCCGCGGAGGGCCTGGGCCGCCTGCTGACGGCCCTCCCCCGCCCGATGACCCTGGGCAGCGTAGAACTGGCGGACGGCACCCAGGTCCCCGGCTTCCTGTGCGAACCGTCCGCCCTCACGGACGCCGAGGACATCACGTCGTACGGCGGCTGGCGGGCATACCTCAGCCGCTAGACGACGGGGACGCGGCCGGTGCACCCACGGGCCTGCAAGCCGCGTACGGCGGGAGGGGGACGTGGCGGGGTGTCCGCCCGCAGCGGCGGGCGTCCACCACCGACCACAGCCCACCAGGCAGCAGCACCGCCCGACCGAGGACGGACACCCCGGCGCGGCCCCGACCCACAAGCGGACCGCAGGCGCTACGCGCACCCCACCCAAGCCGCAGATGCGCCGCAGGCATCGGGGCGCGGGGCTGCAGCGATATGCGCCCCGCACCCGCACCCGCACCCGCACCCGCACCCGCACCCGCCCGACAACATCAGCCCACCGACGAGTAGGCCACAACCCCCCGCAGCAACAGATCGACCGCCTTGCGGGCGTTCTTCGCGACCGTCGAGCTCTCCCCGCCGGAGACGGGGGCCGCCGCCGAGATCTGCCCGAGCACATCGATGACCTGCTTGCACCACCGCACGAAGTCCCCGGCCGGCATCTCGGCCTCCCGCAGCACCTCGTCCAGCCCCTTGCCACTGGCCCACATGTAGGCGGCCCAGGCGAACCCGAGGTCCGGCTCCCGCTGTCCCACGCCCTCGGTCTGGGTGATCCGGAAGTCCTCCTCCAGGGCGTCCAGCCGCCCCCAGATCCGCACCATCTCGCCGAGCGCGGCCTTCGCCTTGCCGGACGGCAGCTTCGGCGCCATGGCGTCGTCACCCACCCGTGCCTCGTACACCAACGCCGAGACGCAGGCGGCAAGTTCGGCAGGACCGAGCCCCTCCCACACACCGGCCCGCAGGCACTCACTGGCCAGCAGGTCGAGTTCGCCGTACAGCCGTGCCAGCCGCTTGCCGTGCTCGGTGACCTCGTCACCGCGCAAGTAGTCCAGCTCGGTCAGCAGCGCCACGATCCGGTCAAACGTCCGCGCGATCGTGTTCGTACGGCCCTCGATACGGCGCTCCAGCTGCGAGGTGTCCCGCAGCAGCCGGTGATACCGCTCCGCCCAACGCGCATGATCCTCACGCTCGTTGCACCCATGACAGGGATGCGCCCGAATCGCGGTCCGCAGCCGCGCGATCTCACGGTCGTCGGCCGCCTGGGACCGCTTCTTGCGGGCCCGCTCCGGCGGAATGTGCCCGGCCTTGGTGCGCAGCGCGGAGGCGAGGTCCCGACGGGACTGCGGGGAGCGCGGGTTGAAGGACTTCGGGATGCGCATCCGCTCCAGCGCCTCGACCGGGACCGGGAAGTCCATCGAGGCGAGCCGCTTGACCTGCCGCTCGGCCGTCAGGACCAGCGGACGCGGCCCGTCGTGGTGCTCGAAGCCCCGGTGGCCGTTGGAACGCCCGGCCGGCAGCCCCGGATCCAGCACCAGCGCCAGACCGGCGTACTTGCCCGTCGGCACATGGATGACATCACCGGGCTTGAGCTTCTCCAGCGCGACGGCGGCCTCGGCACGCCGCTCGGCCGCCCCCTGCCGGGCCAACTCGGTCTCCCGGTCCTTGAGCTCGCGGCGCAGTCGCGCATACTCCTCGAAGTCGCCCAGGTGGCAGGTCATGGAGGCCTTGTAGCCCTCCAGGCCCTCCTCGTTGCGCTGCACCTGCCGGGAGATCCCGACGACCGACTTGTCGGCCTGGAACTGCGCGAACGAGGTCTCCAGCAGCTCACGCGACCGGTGCCGGCCGAACTGCTCGACCAGGTTGACCGCCATGTTGTACGACGGCTTGAAGCTGGAGCGCAGCGGGTAGGTGCGCGTGCCGGCCAGCCCGGCGAGGTGCTCGGGGCTCATCCCGCGCTGCCACAGCACGACCGCGTGTCCCTCGACGTCGATACCCCGACGCCCCGCACGGCCGGTCAGCTGCGTGTACTCGCCGGGTGTGATGTCGGCGTGCTGTTCGCCGTTCCACTTGACGAGCTTCTCCAACACCACCGAGCGCGCGGGCATGTTGATGCCGAGCGCGAGGGTCTCGGTGGCGAACACGGCCTTGACCAGCCCGCGCACGAACAGCTCCTCGACGACCTCCTTGAAGGTCGGCAGCATGCCGGCGTGGTGGGCGGCGATACCGCGCTCCAGGCCCTCCAGCCACTCGTAGTACCCGAGGACGTGCAGGTCCTCGGTGGGGATGGCGGCGGTGCGCTCCTCGACGAGGTCGCGGACCTTCGCGCGCGCCTCGTCGTCGTTGAGCCGCAGCCCGGCGTACAGACACTGCTGTACGGCGGCCTCGCAGGCGGCGCGGCTGAAGATGAAGGTGATGGCCGGCAGCAGGCCCTCGGCGTCGAGCCGCTCGATGACCTCGGGGCGGCCCGGGGTCCACACCCGCGAGCGCTGTCTGCGCTCCCGCTCGCGGTCGGCCTCACGCATCGCCCGGCCCCGTCTGCGGTCCTGGTACGAGGGCCGCTGGGCCTCCATCCGGGCCAGCCGGGTGAGGTCGGGATTGACGGCCTTCTTGTGGCCCTCGCCCTCCTCGAACAGGTCGTACATCCGGCGCCCGGCGAGCACGTGCTGGAACAGCGGCACGGGCCGGTGCTCGGAGACGATCACCTCGGTGTCCCCACGGACGGTGTCGAGCCAGTCACCGAACTCCTCGGCGTTGGACACGGTCGCCGACAGGGACACCAGAGTCACCGACTCGGGCAGGTGGATGATCACCTCTTCCCATACGGCGCCGCGGAAGCGGTCGGAGAGGTAGTGCACCTCGTCCATGACCACGTAGCCGAGGCCGAGGAGGGTCTGCGAGCCCGCGTACAGCATGTTCCGCAGCACCTCGGTGGTCATCACGACCACCGGGGCGTCGGGGTTGATGCTGTTGTCGCCGGTGAGCAGTCCGACCATGCCGTCCCCGTAACGGCGGCACAGGTCGGCGTACTTCTGGTTGGACAGCGCCTTGATGGGTGTCGTGTAGAAGCACTTCTTGCCCTGCATCAGGGCGAGGTGGACGGCGAACTCGCCCACGATCGTCTTGCCGGAGCCGGTGGGCGCCGCGACCAGCACGCCCTTGCCCGCTTCGAGCGCCTGGCAGGCCTCTATCTGGAAGGGGTCGAGGCCGAAGTCGTACATCTCGCGGAAGGAGGCGAGCGCGGTGGCCTGCTCGGCAGCGCGCCTGCGTGCAGCCGCGTACCGCTCAGCCGGGGAGAGGTCCTCTGTCATCGTGCTTTCGAGCGTACCGGGCCGCACTGACAACAGGACGATCATTATCCGTTCCGGGCCCCTGGGGACTGTCCGCGCACAGCACAAGGGCCGGACGGTTCTTCCGTCCGGCCCTCGGTCATGCCGTTGTCCCGTGGTGGGGCTCAGGTGACGTCGTCGTAGCCGTTGACGCTCCCATTGGCCTGCTCGGGCACGGTCGGTCCCGCCGAGACGCGCTCGACCTCGCCGATGGGTTGCGGTGTCAGGTCGAGGTCGGAGGCCTCGTCGTCGTCCAGTTCGGCGTCGGGGTTGGCCCGCCGGCGGCGCCGGTCGTTCAGCATGGCGACGCCGACCGCGATGAAGTACAGCACCACGATGGGCCCGGCCAGCGCGATCATGCCGAAGGGGTCGGTGGTGGGGGTGGCGACCGCTCCGAAGACGAAGACGCCCATGACGACGCCGCGCCACCAGCTGACCATCCTGCGGCCGGACACGATGCCCGCGAAGTTGAGCATGACCAGGATCAGAGGCAGCTCGAAGGCACCGCCGAAGATGAGGATCATCCGGACGATGAAGTCCAGGATCTTGTCCATCGGCAGGATGTTCGCCGAGCCGTTGGGCGTGATCCCCAGCAGCACGCGCATGCTGATGGGCAGGATCGTATAGGCGAGCCAGGCACCGGCCAGGAAGAGCGGTACGGCGGCCGACACGAACCAGTAGGTGTACTTGCGCTCGTGCTTGTGCAGACCCGGCGCCACGAACGCCCAGAGCTGGTAGAGCCAGACCGGGCTGGAGAGCACGACGCCCGCCATGAAGACCACCTTCACCGTGGTGGTGAAGGGCGACAACAGGTCGGTGTACGCGATGACCGCGCAGTGACCGCCGGTGGACTCCCCCAGACCCTTCGTGCACTTCGGCACCGGGTTCATGAGGAAGCTCATCAGTTCCGAGCTGTAAAAGGCGGCCACCACGGACACGACCGTGATGGCCAGCATGCCCTTCGCGAGCCGGTTGCGGAGCTCACGAAGGTGATCCACGAGCGGCATCCGCCCCTCGGGATCCTTCTCCTTCTTGCGGGCAGACTTGAGCAACCCACATCCTCATCTCGTGCGGCGGGCCGGAGGTGTCCGGCCCTGCGTCAGCGCTTGGTGGTGTCCGTCGGCTCGCTGACCGGGCGCGAGCTGGTCACGTCACCGGGGGCGGCCTGGATGGTGCGCTGAGCCGGGGGCTGCTCGTCGTTGTTGGGCGGGCCGGCCGGGGTGGCCGTGCTGCTGCCCTCTTCCTTCATCGCCTTGGCCTCGCTCTTGAGGATGCGAGCGGACTTGCCGAGCGAGCGCGCCATGTCGGGAAGCTTCTTCGCGCCGAAAAGCAGGACGACGACGATGAGGATGAGAATGATCTCGGGGGCGCCGAGCCTTCCGAACATAAGTCTTTACCTTCTCACCGAGGCGGCTGGGGTGGGGTGCTGTCCGACCGGTCGGACAAGTGTCCGATCAGCCGTGCTGGCAGCGATCGTAACGCTCAGGGGTGAACGTGAGGCAATCCCCGTGCGTACTCCCGGTCCGCGGTCCGGGCCTCGTTCTCCGGTCCGCGACCAGCAGCGTACCCGCCAGGGTGGCCCCGGTGACAGGTCGAAGTGACCCAAACCGCCTGGGGCGCACGACTCACACCCCTCGCACAGCAGTGCTCAGAGGGAGTCCACGGCGCGGGCGGTACTCACGGCCGCCCGCTCGAGGTCCTCGGCGGCCTGGTTGATACGGCGCGCCGAGTCCGTGACCTGCCGTCCGAGGCGCTGGGCCTCGACGAACACCCGCACGGCGAACACCCCGAGCACGGCGAGACCCAGGAACCCCACAGCTACCGCGAACATCGGCCAGAACATGACGTCGAGCCTAGACGGTCCGCAAGGTCCTGACTCCGCCGCCGGTCAGCAGCTCTACGATGCGTTCCCCGGCCGGTTTGCGGACCGAGGCGCCGCAGTCGGGGCAGGTGAAGGAGTAGAACGTCGTGCGGCTGGTGGCGCCGATCGCCAGGCGCAGGGCCGCCGCGGCCAGCTCGAAGCTGCCACGGCAGTCCGGGCAGCCCGCCCTGAACGTCACCGGGGTCACGCTTCTCATCCCGGCGAAGGCGGCCGCCACCGACATGCCCCCCGCACCAGACACCGACGACTCGCTCAAAGCCCCTGCTCCTCTTCCCTAGGCCGATCGCCTCCGGGGCCCCGCGGCCGAGGCCCCGTCCAGCTCACTCCCGCCTGCCGGACTACCCGTCGTGAACCGCAGGCCCTGCGTGCGGATCCTGCGCCTCGACGCCGTCGTACGCCGCCAGCGCCTCACGGGCCGCCTGGCGGGCGCTGTCGGCGAGCTCGGGCGGCGAGACGATCCGGCCGTCCCGCCCGAGCCGCAGCGCCAGCCGTCGCAGAGACGCCGGATCCGGGGTCCGCAGGGTGATACGCAGCCCGCCGTCGGCCAGCTCATCCGCACTGTCGTGCGGGTAGTACTCGGCGACCCAGCGGCCGCCCGGGCCGACCTCGACGACGACCTCCGGGTCCTCGGCGGCCGGCTGCACCAGCGCCTCAGACAGGTCCCTGAGCTCGATCTCGGGGGGCGCCGACGGTTCGTCCAGGATTTTGATCTCGGCGACCCGGTCGAGCCGGAAGGTGCGGCGCGCCTCCGAGCGCCGGCACCAGGCCTCCACATAGGTGTGCCCGACGCTGACCAGGCGGATGGGGTCGATCTCCCGTTCGGTGAGCTCGTCGCGCGCCGGCGAGTAGTAGCGGATCCACAGGCGGCGGCGCTCCGAGATCGCCCGGTCGACGTCGGCGAACACACCGCCCTCGGACTCGAAGGTCACCGACAGCCGGGAACTGGCGCCCGCCGCCTCACCGGCCGCGGCCTCCAGCTTGGCGTTGGCGCGCAGCAGCGCCTGCCGGTCGCTCTCCCGCAGCCCGGGCAGGGTGGACACCGCGCGTGCGGCCACCAGCAGCGCCGTCGCCTCGTCGGCGGCCAGCCGCAGCGGCTCCGCCACATCGTCGGGGTTGTGCCACCAGATGCGCTCGCCGTCCGTGTCGATGTCGAGCAGGTCGCCGCCGCGGAAGCTGGTGCCGCACATGGGCAGCACATCCAGGTCGGAGACCAGCTCGTCCTCACTGATGCCGAAGGCGCGCGCGACGTCCTCCACCCGGGCCCCGGGGCGCTCCTTCAGATACGTCACCAGGGAGAGCATCCGCCGGGTCTGGTCGATGGCGTTCACGGGCCTGACCGGTTTGCCTGCCACTGTCCTGCTCGCTCCCCCTCAGCCCTTGGCCACGGCACGCAGCCGGTCCACCACGTCCGCGCGCAGCTCGGCCGGCTCCAGGACCACCACGTCCGGCCCGAACTCCACCAGCCAGGCGTCCAGCCCGTGCCCGTACGGAATCTCCAACTCGTCCCAGCCGTCGCCGAGTTCCCGCACCGCGGTGGCCTTCGCCCGAAGGGGGTAGCCCGCGCCCGAGCGCAGCCGGATCAGGGCGGAGCGGTCGGCGGTCTCCCCCGCCCAGCTCGCCACGGTCTCCCGGACGGTGACGACATCGGGGACCTCCGCCGTGAACTGTCCGCTGCGGCTGCGCACCTTGCCGGTGATCCGCGACAGCCTGAAGACCCGCTCGGCACCCCGGTCGCGGTCCCAGCCGGCCAGATACCAGTGGCCGCGCCAGCACTCCAGCGCCCACGGCTCCACATGCCGGGGCTCGGGGTGGGCGGCGGTGGCCTTGCGGTAGTCGAAGACCACGGGGCGGCGATCGCGGCAGGCCAGCATCAGCGGCTCGAACGCGACCTCGTGCACCGGGATACGGGGCTCCAGCGCGCCGTGCGCCTCGTACGGGTCGACGTCCTCGGGCATACCGGCCGCACGCAGCTTCTGCAGGGCGCCGCTGGCCGCACCCGCCAGCCGGGCCTGCTGCCACACCTTGGCGGCAAGACCGAGAGCGGCGGCCTCCTCGGCGTCGAGCGTGATGGGCGGCAGGCGGTTGCTGTCACGCCGGGCCAGATAGCCCACCTCGCCGTCGAGGTTCTCCACCGTCTCGATGACCAGGCCGAGTTCGCGCAGATCGTCCTTGTCCCGCTCGAACATCCGGCTGAAGGAGTCGTCACTGCCCGCTTCGAGATAGGCCTCGATGGACTCACGAAGCTCACGCTTGCTGAGCGGCCGCCGCGTCCCGAGCAGACACAGCGCCAGGTTCATCAGCCGCTCGGCCTTGGCAATGGCCATCGACGCCCTTCGCCTCCCTATGGTGCTTTACGACGATGACCGTACCGCCCCGAAGTGGCGCGGCAAAAGCCGAGGGCCCATGCCCGGACAGGCATGGGCCCCAGGTGATCGGGTCCGGTCGCGGCGGCGATCAGACCGCGACGAGGTCGACCACGAAGATCAGCGTCTCGCCCGGCTTGATCGCCGGGGTCGGGCTCTGGTTGCCGTAGGCGAGGTGGGCGGGGATCGTCAGCTGACGACGGCCGCCGACCTTCATGCCCTGCACGCCGAGGTCCCAGCCCTTGATGACGCGGCCGCCACCGAGCGGGAAGCGGAACGGCGTCCCACGGTTCCAGCTCGCGTCGAACTCCTCACCGGTGCTGAAGGCGACGCCCACGTAGTGGACGGTGACGGTCTGGCCCGCCTGCGCCACGGCGCCGTCGCCCTCCCAGATGTCCTTGATCTCGAGGTCCGCCGGGGGCTCGCCGCCCGGGAAGTCGATCTCGGGCTTCTCGATGCTCACGTCTCTAGCTCCTGCTTGTCTGCGGAAAGGCAACACGCACAGTCTTACATCACCGGGCCGTTACATCTTGGCCAGGATGTCCACCGAGAAGACCAGCACGGAGTCCTTCTTGATGCCGCTGTTCGGCGGCGGGTTGTCGCCGTAGCCCAGCTTCGGCGGGACGACGATGAGAACCCGGCTGCCCACCTTCTTGCCGGTCAGGCCCTCCCCCCAGCCCTTGACGACCTGCTGGATCCCGAAGGACTGCAGTGCCCCCCGGCTGTACGTCGAGTCGAACTCCTTGCCGGAGTCCCAGAACACGCCCTTGTACTGCACGAGCACACTGTCCTGCGCACCGACCACGGGGCCGTCGCCCTCGATGATGTAGTTCGCCACCAGCTTGGTGGGCGCGGCCTTCTTGGGTACGTCGATGGAGGGCGCCGCGCCGTCGGTGTTGGTGCCGACCTTGGGCAGCGCCGCGTCCTTCTGCGCCACGTCCGAGCCCTTGGCGGAGCTCTTGGCATTGAACGTGGCCTGCACGTCCACCACGAACACCAGCGTGTCGGTGCCCTTGATACCCGCCTGCGAGTTTCCCGACGTGCCGTACCCCCAGGTGGGCGGGACGGCCATCTGGACGCGGCTGCCGGTCTTCTTGCCCGTCAGGCCGTACCGCCAGCCGTCGATGATGCTGCCCGCGGCGAGCTGGATGATCAGGGGCGTCTTGCGGTCGTAGGAGTTGTCGAAGACCTTCGCCGTGTTCCAGATCTGGCCGAGGTAGTGGGCCTGCACATAGTCGTTCTCCGCGATCGTCTGCCCGCCGCCCGCGATGAGCGTCTTGACCGCGAGGCTCTTCGACGGCTCGCCGGTGCCCTTGGCGACGGTCGGCTTCTCACCGAACTTCGTGCCCGCCGTGATCGCCGGCAGCGGCCCGTCGACGATCTTCGGCGGCGGCGCGGCGGACGTGGCCGATGCGGAGGGCGACGGACTCGCTTCGGCCTTGCTCGAGGCGGACTTGTCGTCACCGCATCCGGCGAGTGTGACCAGTCCTGCGGGAACGGCGATGAGAAGGGAGCGTCGGCGCACGGTTAAGGCCTCGTATCGGTCGATCTTGTGGATGGCGTGCGCGCAACTCTACGGCGTGAGAAGGGCGCCGTACGGGAAACGTACGGCGCCCGTGTTGCGTTCCGGGCTTTCACCGGAACGCGTTGTTCACATAGCTCACATTCCTGCGATCAGCTTCTCCACCCGGTCGTCCACGGAACGGAACGGGTCCTTGCACAACACGGTGCGCTGCGCCTGGTCGTTGAGCTTCAGATGGACCCAGTCGACCGTGAAGTCCCGGCGCTGTTCCTGGGCCCTGCGGATGAAGTCGCCGCGCAGCCGGGCCCGAGTGGTCTGCGGCGGAACGGACTTGCCCTCGAAGATCTTCAAGTCATTGCAGATCCGGGTCGCTTGCCCCTTCCTCTCGAGCAGGTAGTACAGGCCACGACGACGGTGGATGTCGTGGTAGGCGAGGTCTATCTGCGCGACCCTCGGGTGCGACATGGTCATGTTGTGCTTGGCCCGGTACCGCTCGATGAGCTTGTACTTCATCACCCAGTCGATCTCGGTGCCGATCCGGTCGAGGTCCTCGGCCTCGATCGCGTCCAGCGTGCGGCCCCACAGCTCCAGGACCTGCTCGACGGTGCCGGTGCGGATACCGCGGCGCTCGCAGAAGTCCACGGCCTTCTCGTAGTACTCGCGCTGCACCTCGAGGGCGGACGCCTCGCGGCCGCTCGCCAGACGCACCTTGCGCCGGCCGGTGATGTCATGGCTGACCTCACGGATCGCCCGGATCGGGTTCTCCAGGGTCAGGTCCCGCATCACCGTGCCCGCCTCGATCATGCGCAGCACCAGGTCGGTCGCCCCGACCTTGAGCAGCATGGTCGTCTCGGACATGTTCGAGTCGCCCACGATGACATGCAGGCGGCGGTAGCGCTCGGCGTCCGCGTGCGGCTCGTCGCGCGTGTTGATGATCGGCCTCGAACGGGTCGTCGCCGAGGAGACGCCCTCCCAGATGTGCTCGGCCCGCTGACTGACGCAGTACACCGCGCCCCGCGGGGTCTGCAGCACCTTGCCGGCACCGCACAGAAGCTGCCTCGTGACGAGGAACGGAATGAGAATGTCCGCGAGCCGGGAGAACTCCCCATGACGTGCGACGAGATAGTTCTCGTGGCAGCCGTAGGAGTTGCCCGCCGAGTCGGTGTTGTTCTTGAAGAGGTAGACGTCGCCCGCGATTCCCTCCTCGTGCAGGCGTCGTTCGGCGTCCACCAGGAGTCCTTCGAGAATGCGCTCGCCCGCTTTGTCGTGGGTGACCAGTTCGGTCACGTTGTCACATTCCGGTGTCGCGTATTCCGGATGTGAGCCCACGTCGAGATAGAGGCGGGCGCCGTTTCGCAGAAAGACATTGCTGCTGCGGCCCCATGACACGACACGGCGGAAGAGGTACCGCGCCACCTCGTCGGGAGACAGGCGGCGCTGTCCCCTGAACGTACACGTGACGCCGTACTCGTTCTCCAGCCCGAAAATGCGGCGGTCCATGACTGAACATTACGCCCGATCCCCTGAGCTGAAACGGGGTTCGACGGCACGGTTTGGATCATTTTCCGATGAAGCCGCAACCACCGCACTCCCCGCGGGAGCTGCAAGGACCCGCCCGGTGGCCAGCAGAACCAGCAGCGCCACGGCCCCCGCGACACCCGGCACGGCGAACCCCCACACCGCCCCGCCCCACTCGACGACCGGGCCCGCCAGGCCCGTTCCCACTGAGGAACCCACTGTGAACGTCGTCACAATCCACGAGAACGCCTCGGTGACCGTGCCACGCGGCGCATGCCGGTCGACGAGGACGAACGCACACGCGAGACACGGCGCGAGGAAGAGCCCCGCAACCGCCGCCAGCACCGTCATCGCCACCGGACCCGGCATCAGAGTGAGCGGCAGATAACACACCGCCAGAAGCGCCACCAGCACCCGCAGTCGCCGCTCCGGCGCACCGCTCCACTGCCGCGCCCCGTACGCCGTACCACCCACGAGAGCCCCGAGGCCGATCGCCGCCATCAGCCAGCCGTACACCGCGTCCCCGCCGTGGCCGTCCGCATACGCCACGGCCGCGACCGCAATGGACCCCAGCGCCATCCCCACCGCGAGAAACGCACCCAGCAGCACAAGGAGTCCCGGCGAGCGCAGCGCACCCAGCCAGTGCGCCTCACGCGGCGCCGAACGCCACTCCCGCGACGGCGGCGACACCACCACCGACAAGGCACCCAGCACCCCGACCACATTGACGAGCACCAGCGCCATCTTCGCCGACCACAGCGACACGCACAGCGTCACCAGCAACGGGCCGACGGTGAACATGACTTCCTGGGCGACGGCATCCAGCGCATACGCCGTCTGCACCTGACCCTCGCCGCGCAGCACCGACGACCACAGCGCCCGCAGACCACCCTCCAGGGGAGGCGTGAACAGGCCGGCGAGCGCCACGCACACGTACGCGAGCGCCGGCGGATCGATGCCGACGAAGGCAAACCCGGACATGGCCAGCGCGGAACCCAGCGCGGCGGGCAGCTGGACCCGCGGCTGCCCGTACAGATCCACCAGCCGTCCCAGCAGCGGCTGCCCCACGGCATTGGCCACCCCGTACACCGCCGCGAGGCCGCCGGCCAGGCTGTAGGTTCCACCCTCCGCCCGCACGAACAGCACGACCGCGATCGCGGCGACGGCACACGGCAGCCGGCCCACCAGCGTGCCGGCGAGCAGACGCGCGGCGTGCCGGGTCCTGAGGATCTCCACGTATCCCGCAGCCATGTCCGCTTCCCCTCACCCGGACCGCCGCCCGAAGTTTTACGTATAACGTCCGCTCTCATACGTACCATGTGCGCTGTTCACGCGTCCAGACGACGGGAGTGAGCCGAAGGGCAGCCGGAGCTCCCGGAGGCGAACGACCAGCAGACAAGGAGCAGGCCCACGGTGGCACCCGGCAGCACCCGCCCCACCAGCCGCGACGTCGCCCAGGCCGCCGGCGTCTCCCAGGCCGCGGTCTCCCTCGTCCTCGGCGACAAATGGCGCGGCCGCGTCTCACAGGCCACCGCCGAACGCGTCCGCGAAGCCGCCCGCGAGCTCGGCTACCGACCCAACCTCGCCGCCCGCAACCTCCGCCTCGGCCGCACCCGCACCGTCCTCCTCGTCGTCCCGGCACTGACGACGGAGTTCTTCGCCGGCGTGTACACCGGCGCGGCCCGCGTCGCCGCCGACCACGGCTTCGGCGTCGTCCTCTACCCCTCCCCCGAAGGCATCGGCCCCGCCCGCGACCCCTTCGCCTCCGCCCAGGCCGCCCTCGACGGCGTCATCGCCTCCTCCATGGCCTCCGACGCCCTCACCGCCATCCGCGGCGACCAGCTCCCCCTCGTCATGCTCGACAGCGACCCCAAGGGCAGCCTGGGCGCGGCCACCGTGAACCTCGACATCACGGACGGCGTCCGACAGGTCGCCGAACACCTGCTCGGCCTGGGCCACCGCCACTTCCTGCACCTGGCGGCGGACGTGGCCTCCTGGACCTTCGAGGTACGCGCGCGCGAACTCGCCGCCCGCGTCGGCACCGTCCCCGGCACCTCGGTACGGACGGCTCGGGCACCGATCTCCATCGAGGGCGCCCTGACCGCCGCCGAAGCCGCCCTCTCCGCCCCCGGAACCCGGCCCACCGCCCTGGTCTGCGACGACGACAAACTCGCCGCCGGCGCCTACAAAGCCGCCCGCCGACTCGGCCTGCGCATCCCCGACGACATCTCCGTCACCGGCCTCGACGACCTCGCCCTCGCCACCGCCCTCGACCCCGAACTCACGACCGTCCGCCTGGACGCCGAACTCTTCGGCGAACGCGGCATGGAAGCCCTGCTGGCAGTCCTGGAGGGACGTGTGCCCGACGCGGGCGACATCCCCGTCGAACTGGTCGTGCGGGGCTCTACGGCCCCGCCCAGCCCCTCCTGAACGCCCTGTGCCCCGGCCGCATCGACGGCCGGGGCACACAAGGAGCGGGGTGAGGGTGAGGCGGACTACTCCTCGTCCGAGCCCTCCTCCGCGCTGCTCTCAGCCTCGGTGGACGCTCCGCCCGCCTCCAGAAGCCGGGCCAGCTGGCGGCCCACGATGCGCTTGAACTTCCGCGCCTGCGGACGCGTACGGTCCAGCACCGCGACCTCCAGACGCTCGGCGGGAATCTCCCGCTGCGTGCCGTTCGTATCGCGGGACAGCGCCTGGACAGCCAGCTTCAGCCCCTCCGCGAGTGACATACCTTCACGGTGCTGCTGATCAAGGTAGGTGCTGATCTGCTCAGAATTACCACCGACCGCGACCGAACCGTGCTCGTCCACGATCGACCCGTCATGCGGCAACCGATAAATCTGATCACCCTCGGGCGTCTCCCCGACCTCCGCAACGACCAACTCCACCTCGTACGGCTTCTCGGCCGCACTGGAGAAGATCGTGCCCAACGTCTGGGCATACACGTTGGCAAGACCGCGGGCAGTCACGTCATCACGGTCATAGGTGTAGCCACGAAGATCGGCATACCGCACACCGCCGATCCGCAGATTCTCGTACTCGTTGTACTTGCCGGCGGCCGCAAAACCGATCCGGTCATAGATCTCGCTGAACTTGTGCAGCGCACGGGACGGGTTCTCGCCGACGAAGACGATGCCGTCGGCATACTGCAACACGACCAGGCTGCGACCACGGGCGATGCCCTTACGGGCGTACTCCGCCCGGTCGGCCATGGCCTGCTGGGGTGAGACATAGAACGGCGTCGACACCGGTTATCCGTCCCTTTCTGTCGAAGTCACGCGATCACCTTCACAAGAGCCGGTCACCCGGCTACAGCAGCGCGGCCCGCGGACCGTCGGGCTGCTCCAGCCGCCGCGCCAGAATCGAGCGGGCGATCTCGGAGGACTCGTCATCGGTGAGCCGACGGAAACCGTCCTCAGTGATCACGGTGACGATCGGATAGATCCGGCGGGCGACATCGGGACCACCGGTCGCCGAGTCGTCGTCAGCCGCGTCATAGAGGGCCTGGACCACCAGAGTCGTGGCCTCGTCCTCAGTCAGGCCGTCATGGAAGAGCTTCTTCATGGCACCGCGCGCGAAGATCGAACCGGAGCCCGTGGCTGCGAAGCCATGCTCCTCGGAACGGCCGCCCGTCACGTCGTAAGAGAAAATGCGGCCCTTCCCGCGGTCCACGTCGTACCCCGCGAAGAGGGGAACCACGGCCAGGCCCTGCATGGCCATGCCCAGGTTGGAACGAATCATGGTCGACAGCCGGTTCGCCTTGCCCTCCAACGAGAGCTGCGCCCCCTCGACCTTCTCGAAGTGCTCCAGCTCCAGCTGGAACAGCTTGACCATCTCGACGGCGAGGCCCGCCGTACCGGCGATACCGACGGCGGAGTACTCGTCGGCGGGGAACACCTTCTCGATGTCACGCTGTGCGATGACGTTGCCCATGGTGGCGCGACGGTCACCGGCCAGCACCACACCGCCCGGGAAGGTCACGGCCACAATGGTCGTGCCGTGCGGCGCCTCGATGACGCCCTGCGTCGGGGGCAGCTGCCGGTTGCCCGGCAGCATCTCCGGCTGGTGCTCGGACAGAAAGTCCATGAAGGACGACGAGCCAGGCGTCAGGAAGGCAGCTGGTAGACGCCCGGTGCTACGAGTGTTGGCTTCCACGCGATTCCTTCCAAGTAAACGGCGGCCCGACGGACAGCGTCGGGGTCATCTCCCAACTTGCCGATGGCCGAATTGCAGTTGAAGCACAGTACGCCTCGGACCCTACCCGTCTCGTGGCAGTGATCCACATGCACGGCCGGAGCTTTCAAGCAGATCACACAGAGCCCCATCTGAGAGGCGATCATCTCGTCGCGTTCAGCTTCGGTGATGCCGTAGTGGCGCTTCAGATGGCCTGCTCGCCCCTTCATCGCTTTGCATGACTTGCAGAGGGTCGCGAAGCCGTCCGAAGCGCTGCGATTCCGCGTCCACTCACTGTGCGGTTTGATCTCGCCGCACGTGCGGCAGTACTTGTGGCTCGCAGGTACATCCACTCGCGGCCGCACATTGCGCCCCTTGGCCACCTGCCGCGCCTGGTGGTACGCCGACGCGCACTCCCGGCAGTAGACCTGCAGCCCATCACGCATCGCCTTGTTCCTTGCGAAGGCTGTCCGAGGTATGTCCTCCTCGCACCTCGGACAACGCTTCACACCTTGCTCTTCTTGCACTCGACGCCCCCGCTAGCCGCAAGCCTTCGATTCGAAGGAAAACGAGGCCTACTGCCCACCCTTTTGCACGAATGAGCGCACGAAATCCTCTGCGTTCTCCTCGAGCACATCATCGATTTCGTCCAGGACGGAGTCCACGTCATCGCTCAGCTTTTCCTGGCGCTCCTTGAGGTCTTCGGATGCCTGCGCCTCGGGCGCCTCCTCGACCTCCTCCGTGGAGCGCGTCGCCTTCTGCTGGCCGCCGCCGGTGTCCTTGGTCGCCATAACCCCTCACCCCGCTCGGTTCGACGTTCTTGATCAGACCCTACAAGCAGGGTCTGACATCGGCCCCGCAGTTGCTACAACGTACGGGGGCCACCTCGATGATTCCCGGACGATGGACTTTCCACCCTGTCCGGCCGGTGCCGCCCTGATGCCCGCTCAGCCGCCCGACAACACCCTGACCAGGTCTTCCGCCGTGCGGCAGCGGTCCAGGAGCTCCTTGACGTGATTTCGCGTTCCGCGAAGCGGTTCCAGGGTTGGGACGCGTTGGAGTGAGTCCCGGCCCGGGAGGTCGAAGATCACGGAGTCCCAGGAGGCCGCGGCGACGTCATCGGCGTACTGCTCCAGGCAGCGCCCGCGGAAGTAGGCGCGGGTGTCCTCCGGAGGCTTCGTACGGGCCCTGTCGACCTCGTTCTCGTCCAGGAGGCGCTTCATGCGGCCGCGGGCCGCGAGACGGTTGTAGAGGCCCTTTTCGGGGCGTACGTCGGCGTACTGGAGGTCGAGGAGGTGGAGTTTGGCGGCGTCCCAGTCGAGGCCGTCGCGGCGTCGGTAGCCCTCCATGAGTTCCCGCTTGGCGACCCAGTCGAGTTCGCCGGCGAGGCTCATGGGGTCGTTCTCCAGGCGGTTGAGGGTGTCCTCCCAGCGGGCGAGGACGTCCTTGGTCTGGTCGTCGGCGTCCGAGCCGAAGCGTTCCTCGACGTACTTGCGGGAGAGCTCGAAGTACTCCATCTGGAGCTGGACGGCGGTGAGTGTGCGGCCGCTGCGGAGGGTGACCAGGCGCTTGAGGGTGGGGTCGTGGGAGACCTGGTGGAGGGTGCGGACGGGCTGGTCCACGGCCAGGTCGACGGCGATGAAGCCGTCTTCGATCATCGACAGCACGAGGGCTGTGGTGCCCAGCTTGAGGTAGGTCGAGATCTCGGAGAGGTTCGCGTCGCCGATGATCACGTGCAGGCGGCGGTACTTCTCCGCGTCTGCGTGCGGTTCGTCGCGCGTGTTGATGATCGGGCGCTTGAGGGTGGTTTCCAGGCCCACCTCGACTTCGAAGTAGTCGGCGCGCTGGCTGAGCTGGAAGCCGTGTTCGTGGCCGTCCTGGCCGATGCCGACGCGGCCGGCGCCGGTGACGACCTGGCGGGAGACGAAGAAGGGGGTGAGGTGGCGCACGATGTCCGAGAACGGGGTCTCCCGTTTCATCAGGTAGTTCTCGTGCGTGCCGTAGGAGGCGCCCTTGTTGTCGGTGTTGTTCTTGTAGAGGTGGATCGGCTGGGCGCCGGGGAGTGCGGCGGCTCGTTCGGCGGCTTCGGCCATGATGCGTTCGCCGGCCTTGTCCCAGAGGACGGCGTCGCGGGGGTTGGTGACCTCGGGGGCGCTGTATTCGGGGTGTGCGTGGTCGACGTAGAGTCGTGCGCCGTTGGTGAGGATCACGTTGGCGAGGCCGATGTCCTCATCGGTGAGCTGGCTGGCGTCGGCGGCCTCGCGGGCGAGGTCGAAGCCTCGCGCGTCGCGCAGCGGGTTCTCCTCCTCGAAGTCCCAGCGGGCCCGGCGGGCCCGGTGCATCGCCGCCGCGTAGGCGTTGACGATCTGGGACGAGGTGAGCATGGCATTGGCGTTGGGGTGGCCGGGGACGGAGATGCCGTACTCCGTCTCGATGCCCATTACTCGCCGTACGGTCATGCGGCCCTCCTTGCCCGGCGGCGCCCTCGGTCGGGGACGCTGCTCAAGTACCGCTGGCGCTCCGGTGCGTGTGCGGTGCCCGTCCCCGCACTGCGCGACTCGGCGGTACCGAAGAGCCTAGAACGGCTTTGCGCTGGTGGGGAGATCATTTGCGTCATTGCCTTGCGCGCCTCTTGTTGCGGTCTTGGCCTGAAAAACAGTCGACTGCGGGTACCCGGTGAGGGCACCCGCAGCCGCCCTGCTTTTTACAGGTACTGACCGGTGTTCGCCACCGTGTCGATGGAGCGTCCGGTGTCGGCGCCCTGCTTTCCGGTGATGAGGGTGCGGATGTAGACGATCCGTTCGCCCTTCTTTCCGGAGATCCGGGCCCAGTCGTCCGGGTTGGTGGTGTTGGGAAGGTCTTCGTTCTCCTTGAACTCGTCCACGCATGCCTGGAGGAGGTGGGAGACGCGGAGGCCCTTCTGGTTGTGGTCGAGGAAGTCCTTGATCGCCATCTTCTTGGCGCGGCCGACGATGTTTTCGATCATGGCGCCGGAGTTGAAGTCCTTGAAGTAGAGGACTTCCTTGTCGCCGTTGGCGTAGGTGACCTCCAGGAAGCGGTTCTCCTCGGATTCTGCGTACATGTGCTCGACGGCCGTCTGGATCATGCTTTCGACGGTGGTCGTCTTGCTGCCGCCGTGTTCGCCGAGGTCGTCGGCGTGCAGGGGGAGGCGTTCGGTGAGGTACTTGCCGAAGATGTCCTTGGCGGCTTCGGCGTCGGGGCGTTCGATCTTGATTTTCACATCGAGGCGGCCGGGGCGCAGGATGGCGGGGTCGATCATGTCCTCGCGGTTGGAGGCACCGATCACGACCACGTTCTGCAGGCCTTCCACGCCGTCGATCTCGGCGAGCAGCTGGGGGACGATGGTGTTCTCCACGTCCGAGCTGACGCCGGATCCGCGGGTGCGGAAGAGGGATTCCATCTCGTCGAAGAAGACGATGACGGGTGTGCCCTCGCTGGCCTTTTCCCGTGCACGCTGGAAGACGAGGCGGATCTGTCGCTCGGTCTCACCGACGTATTTGTTCAGGAGCTCGGGGCCCTTGATGTTGAGGAAGAAGCTCTTGCCGGCGGCCTGGCCGGTCACCTCGGCGACCTTCTTGGCCAGCGAGTTGGCGACGGCCTTGGCGATGAGCGTCTTTCCGCATCCGGGGGGCCCGTACAGCAGGACGCCCTTGGGCGGCCGCAGTTCGTGCTCCTTGAAGAGGTCGGGGTAGAGGTACGGCAGCTCGACCGCGTCGCGGATGGCCTCGATCTGGCCGCCGAGACCGCCGATCTGCTCGTAGCCGATGTCGGGGACTTCTTCGAGGACGAGTTCCTCGACCTCGCTCTTCGGAACGATCTCGTAGACATAACCGGATCGGGGTTCGAGCAGCAGGGCGTCACCGGGGCGGATGTTCACGTCCAGCAGTGGCTCGGCGAGCCGTACCACCCGCTCCTCATCGGTGTGCCCGAGCACCAGGGCGCGTTCGCCGTCCTCGAGGATCTCCTTGAGGGTGACGATGTCCCCGACGCGCTCGAACTCCATGGCCTCGACCACGTTGAGCGCTTCGTTGAGCATTACTTCCTGGCCGCGCCTCAGTTCTTCGAGGTCGACGCTGGGGCTGACGTTCACGCGGAGTTTGCGGCCTCCGGTGAAGATGTCGGCCGTGCCGTCCTCGTTCGCCGTGAGGAAGACTCCGAAGCCGGCCGGTGGCTGTGCGAGCCGGTCGACTTCTTCCTTGAGGGCCACGATCTGGTCGCGGGCCTCGCGGAGTGTGTTGGCGAGTCGCTCGTTCTGGGCGGACACGCCGGCCAGGTTGGTCTGCAGCTCGACGATCCGCTCTTCGAGAATCCTCGTGTGTCGCGGAGAGTCGGCGAGCTTGCGTCGCAGGACGGCGATCTCCTGCTCAAGGTAGGCAATCTGCCCGGCCGGGTCGTCGGACCCTCGTCCCGGGCGGATGCCGCGGTTCATGTCGTCGTCGTGGGCTGCCACGGTCCTCACCTCCTCCAAGGGGAGCTGGACGCTTCCAGACCCTACCTGGGTGGGTGTCGATTGAAACCCCTAGATCACAAAGACGGTAGGGGCGTGTCCGATCTTGCCCCTTGCGCCGTTCCTCACGCCAGGGGAATACCCATTCATCAACCTTCGAAAGCAGGCAGTAGTCGGCGATGAGGTGTTCAACACCCATCGGTGTCGAGCCTAGTTGTTGATGCCGCGCACCTGCGAACAGGAGCGCGGTGGCCTGCTGCGGGGCGCTCGGCGGGGCCTGGGGCTTCGTTGCGTGCCGCCGACGTGATGGGGTCGACGGGGCTGAGAGCGGGAGAGAGTCGTACGGCGGTTTTCGGCCACTGCACGGGCTTCCGCGCCGACCGGTGGCCCTCCGGACGGGCGCCCACCAGGCGAAGAGATGTTCGAAGCGTGTGGTCCGGCGTGTTTTCGCCGTTGCCTGCCTGGAGGTCGTTTGGAGCCCGGATCACCCGCCGGACATGGCGGGGAAGCCGCCGGAGGTAGGGTCGAAGCGGTCAACACCCGTCGGAGCCGATCCGGTTTTCGGCGGTTCTGCAGCCGAACGGCAGGAGAGATGAGCGTGCAGCAGGAGGTCGCGACCGGCGGCGAGGAGCTGGAGGTCTGGATCGACCAGGACCTGTGTACCGGCGACGGCATCTGCGCCCAGTACGCGCCGGAGGTGTTCGAGTTGGACATCGACGGCCTGGCCTATGTGAAGGGCGCGGACGACGAACTGCTGCAGGCTCAGGGCGCCACGACGCGCGTGCCGCTGCCGCTTGTGACGGATGTGGTGGACTCCGCCAAGGAGTGCCCGGGCGACTGCATCCATGTGCGTCGGGTTTCGGACAAGGTAGAGGTCTACGGTCCCGACGCGCAGTGACCTGGCGGACACGGACCGTCACAGCTGTCTGTTTTCTCACACTCGCCGATGGTCCCGCTCAGACGCTGTGCGCTCCCGCGGAAGTGGAGCGGGTGAACGCGCCGTTCTTCCACTGCCACTTGGCACTCTGCGTCACGTCCGGGCAGCAGCGGGGTACGTCGTCGGAGGAGTAGCCGAGCAGCGTCGCCGCGACGGCTCCGTCGTGTACGGCGAAGTCGCTGACGGTGTCGCCGGCCTTGGGGTCGAGCAGGGTCGCCACCACGCGCGACTTCCCGCCGTCCGCCGCACGCGTGAGGACGTACACGCCGTCGGGCGGGGTACCCATGGGGGCGTCGCAGTGCACGACGGCCACGGTTTCGGGGTTTCCGTCGCCGTCGAGATCCCCGGTGGCCTTCTTCTGCACGACCGCTTTGACCGGGCCGCAGGCGAGCGGGAAGTCCACTCCTGCGGTGCCGGGTGCGGTCGCCGTGCGGGCGGTCCCGGTGCGGGGGTGGGCCGGCTGGGCTGCCGTCGCGGAGCCCGGCTGCAGGAGCGAGGAGAAGGCCATGACGCCTGAGACGGCCGCGGCGGTGGCGACCCAGTGGATGGGGCGGGTGTGCGTGTGGGCCAGTTCCGGGACGGCGGATTGCTGCACTAGGAGTGTCTCCTGTGAGGGCTGTGCCGGTGGGGGTGGCCTGCATCGTGCCACACGTCACAGTGCGGGGGAACGGCGGGGTGTTCGGTTCCTCGAATGAGTGATGCCGGGTTTGTTCGGTTCATGGCGTGGTGTCAACAGAAGGGCGCTGCGGCCGAGTTGTGGATGATGTCCGGGAACTCGGTGGCAGCGCCCTTTCGTTGGTGCGGTGTGCGGCCGGGTCAGCGGCCGCCTCCGTCGGCGTTGGGGCCGGCGTAGTCCTCGCCGTAGGCGCCCTTGGCGGGGCGGCGGCGGCGCATGGGCGGCTCGACGCCGTCGGCGAGACGGCGGGCGGTGAGCAGGAAGCCGGTGTGGCCGATCATCCGGTGGTCGGGGCGGACGGCAAGGCCCTCGATGTGCCAGTTGCGGATCATCGTCTCCCAGGCGGTCGGCTCGTTGAAGGAGCCGATCTCGCGGATGGACTCGACGGTCCGGGCGAGCTGGGTGGTGGTGGCGACGTAGCAGCACAGGATGCCGCCGGGGACGAGCGCCTTGGAGACGGCCTCCAGGCATTCCCAGGGGGCGAGCATGTCGAGGATGACACGGTCGACGTCGGTGTCGGAGAGGTTGTCCTGGAGGTCGCCGACGGTGAGCTGCCAGGCGGGGTGCGGGCCGCCGAAGTAGCGCTCGACGTTCTGCTGGGCGATCTCGGCGAAGTCCTCGCGGCGCTCGTAGCTGTGCAGCATGCCCTGGTCGCCGATGGCGCGCAGCAGGAAGCTGCTGAGCGAGCCGGAGCCGACGCCGGCCTCGACGACGCGCGCGCCGGGGAAGATGTCGGCGAAGGCGAGGATCTGCCCGGCGTCCTTGGGGTAGACGACGGCGGCCCCGCGGGGCATGGACAGGACGTAGTCGGGGAGCAGGGGGCGCAGCGCGAGGTAGGCGACGTTCCCGGTGGTGCGGACAACGCTGCCCTCGGGAGCGCCGATCAGCTCGTCGTGCGGGAAGGAACCCTTGTGGGTGTGGAAGTTCTTCCCGGCCTCGAGCGTGAACGTGTAGTGGCGGCCCTTGGGGTCGGTCAGCTGAACCTGGTCCCCGACCTTGAAGGGCCCGCGCCTGCGGGCTGCACCGGTCGGTTCGGACATGTGAACAGCCTACCGGGGTTTGGCGGGGCCGCCGACCACTAGGAGGGCCTGGCCATGGCCTTCACGAAGGCGCGCTCGACGTCGGCGGCGGACAGCACGCCGTAGATCTCGCCGGTCTCCTCGACCACCAGGTATTCGGTGGCGGGGGTGGCGCGCAGGACGTCGAGGAGGTCTTCGCCGGCGAGTTCGGCGGAGACACGCATGCCCTCGGTGAGGTCCTGGGCGAGGCCGCTGACGGCGACCCAGGGGCGACGGTGTTCGGGTACGCCGACGATGGCGGCCTCGCGGACGAGGGAGAGGGGGTTGCCTTCGGGGTCGACGACGACGAGGGCGCGGGCGCCGGCGGCATTCGCGCGGCGCAGTGCCTCGGACAGGGGGGTGTCGGTCTCGACGGGCACGGCGCGGCGGGTGAGGTTGCGGGCGCGCAGTTCAGGCAGGTGTTCCCTGAGGCGAGCCATGCGGAGGCTGTTGCCGGCGCCGGTCCAGATGATCGCGGCGAGGATGGCGGCGAGCAGGGCGTCGGTGACGGTGTCCATGCCGACGCTGTCCTCGGCGGTGGTGCCGAGGGCGCCGGACTGGGTGAGCAGCGGGAGGCCGATGAGGACGGAGACGGCGAGGGCGCGGCCGACCCAGGCGGCGGCGATGGTGCCGCTCATGGGCCTGCCGGTGATCTTCCAGACGACGGCGCGGAGCATCCGGCCGCCGTCGAGGGGCAGGCCGGGCAGGAGGTTGAAGGCGGCGACGATGAGGTTGGAGATCATCAGGCCGGCGAGCAGGACGCCGGGGACGGTGCCGGGCTCGACGGGCAGCAGGGCGAGGTAGAAGAGGCCGGCGAGGACGAGGGAGAGCAGCGGGCCGACGAAGGCGAGGACGAATTCGCGGCCGGGGGTCTCGGCCTCTTTCTCGATCTCGGAGACGCCGCCGAAGAACTGGAGCTGGATGCGGCGGACGGGGAGTTTGAAGCGGAGGGCGGCGACCGTGTGGGCCAGTTCGTGGACGAGGACGGAGGCGTAGAAGGCGACGGCGAAGAAGAGGGAGACGAGGTAGCGGGCGGCGCCGAGTTCGGGCAGGACGCGGTCGAGCTGGCCGCCGAAGACCCAGGTGATCAGGGCGGCGACGAGGAACCAGCTGGGCGCGACGTAGACGGGCACGCCGAAGGGGCGGCCCATGAGGAGGCCGCCGCCGGGTTCCCGGGGGCGCTTGGGCGGGCGGTTCTTGGCGGTGCCGGAGTGGGCGAAGGTGCGCTCGTCCCCCGGTCCGTTCGCCGCGGGGTCCTCCGCGGGGCTCTTTTCCGGGGCGGGCGTGTCATCCGCGGCGGGTCGGTTCTCGCGCTCGTCGGAGTTCGCGGTGTCGGTGCCGTCGCCCGGCGAGGGGTGGTTTTCGTCGGTCGGCGAAGGCGGTTGGTCGGCCGGGGTGGGCGAGGGGGTGGCCGGGGCCGCTGACCCTGCGTGGTGCTCGGCCGGCTCGTCGCTGCCGGACCGCGGCTGCCCGCTCCCGCCGCTCTCGTCCACGATGTCCCCTCGTTCGAAGCGTCTTCCGCGCCTGCCGGGCGGAAGGGTCTCTGGTCGATGGTATGCGGCCGTCGGGAGGCGTTCCGCCCCGGCACCCCCTCTCTTTCCCCAGGCGTCGCGGCCGTCACGGCCCCCACGGGCGGGTCACTGTCAGTGCCGGGCCGTATGGTCTGGGGCATGGAGACGAGCACGGAGGGCGCGGCCGAGGCCCCCAGCAGCGAGGTGGCGCAGGCGGATGCGCCGGTGACGGCGGAGCCTGCGGAAGCGGTGCCGTCGGTCGACACGGCGGGCACCGGCCCGCGCGTCGCCATAGCGCCCGCCAGTCTGTCGCCCTCGCGGGCCAGTGACTTCATGCAGTGCCCCCTGCTCTACCGGTTCCGTGTCATCGACCGGCTGCCGGAGAAGCCGAGCGAGGCGGCGACCCGGGGCACGCTGGTGCATGCGGTGCTGGAGCGGCTCTTCGACGCCCCGGCCGCGGAGCGGACCGCGCCGCGCGCCAAGTCCCTGATCCCCGGGCAGTGGGACCGGCTGCGGGAGAGCCGGCCGGAAGTGGTGCAGCTGTTCGAGGACGATCCGCAGGGCGAGCGGCTGGCGCGCTGGCTGGGTGAGGCGGAGCAGCTCGTCGAGCGCTGGTTCACGCTGGAGGATCCGACCCGTCTGGAGCCTGCCGAGCGCGAGCTGTTCGTGCAGGCGGAGCTGGATTCGGGGCTGATGCTGCGCGGGATCATCGACCGGGTGGACGTGGCGCCCACGGGTGAGGTGCGGATCGTCGACTACAAGACGGGCAAGGCGCCGCGGCCGGAGTACGCCGAAGGGGCGCTGTTCCAGATGAAGTTCTACGCCCTGGTGGTGTGGCGTCTGAAGAACGTGGTGCCGAGGCGGCTGCAGCTCGTGTATCTCGGCAGCGGGGACGTTTTGACCTACGACCCCGTCCTGGCCGACCTGGAGCGTGTCGAGCGCAAGCTGCTCGCGCTGTGGGAGGCGATCCGGCAGGCCACGGAGTCGGGTGACTGGCGCCCGCGGCCCACCAAGCTGTGCGGCTGGTGCGACCACCAGGCGCACTGCCCGGAATTCGGCGGTACTCCCCCGCCGTATCCGCTGCCGGTCGGAGCCGGCGAGTAGGCCCCGCCGGTCACCCGAAGGGCGGGGCCGCAGGGCGGCACCTTGGTCGGCGGCGGGTTCGTCCACCGGCTCCGAGGGCGGCCGAGTCCGTGGACGTCCCGCAGGGCAGAATGGGGCCGGACTAGCGAAGGAGACTTACGTGGCCATCCGCGTCCTACTGGTCGACGACCAGCCGCTGCTGCGTACCGGCTTCCGGATGATCCTGGAGGCCGAGCAGGACATCGCGGTCGTCGGCGAGGCCGGAGACGGCCTCCAGGCCCTCGACCAGGTGCGGGCGCTGCAGCCCGACGTGGTCCTGATGGACATCCGTATGCCTCGCATGGACGGGGTGGAGGCGACCCGGCAGATCACCGGGCCCGGGCGGGACGGTCCGGCGAAGGTGCTGGTGCTGACCACCTTCGACCTCGACGAGTACGTGGTGGAGGCGCTGCGGGCTGGGGCCAGCGGCTTTCTGCTGAAGGACGCGCCGGCCAACGAGCTGGTGCAGGCGATCCGGGTGGTGGCGGGCGGTGAGGCCATGCTGGCGCCGAGCATCACCCGGCGGCTGCTGGACAAGTACGCCACGCATCTGCCTTCCGGGGACGAGCCCGTGCCGGACACCCTGCACACGCTGACCGAGCGCGAGGTGGAGGTGCTGAAGCTGGTGGCCCGCGGGCTGTCCAACGCGGAGATCGCCGCCGATCTGTTCGTCAGCGAGACCACCGTCAAGACGCACGTGGGGCATGTGCTGACGAAGCTGGGGCTGCGTGACCGGGTGCAGGCCGCGGTGTATGCGTACGAGAGCGGGCTGGTGCGGCCCGGCGCGCAGTAGCAGGCCGTACAAAGGACAGGGCGCTGCGTCCTCCGTGGGAGGAAGCAGCGCCCTGTGCGTGGGTACCGCTCAGCCCTTGCTGAGTTCCCAGAAGCGGAAGACCGTCGACGCGTCGAGGCAGTACTCGAGGCCGTAGACGTTCTCGCGGGTGACCGCGTACTGCTTGGCCTGCCAGACCGGGAGGACGGGCAGCTGGTCGGCGACGATGTCCTGCAGCCTGCCGTAGTCGTTGTCGGTCGCGGCGCGGTCGCTCTCGGCGGCGGTGCGCGGGATGAGGGTGCCGGTGATCGTGCTGTTGCTGTAGTTGTTGCTCAGCACGTTGCCCCGGCCGAAGAAGGGCGCCGTGAAGTTGTCGGCGTCGGGGTAGTCGGGCACCCAGCCCTTCACGTACACGCCGTACTTGCCCTTGGCGATGTCCTTCTCGTACTGGTCGAAGGCCACGGACTTGACGTCGGCGGCGAAGAGCCCGCTGGCGTTGAGCTGCCCCGCGATCGCCTTCAGCTCCTGGTCGGTGGCCGGGCCGTAGCGCGACGGGGTGGACCAGAGGGTCAGCTTGACCTTGCCGGTGATGCCCTCGTTGCGCAGGGCGGCGGCGGCCTTGGCCGGTGAGGGGCTCGCGCCGTAGGTGTCGAAGAAGGCCGTGTTGTGGCCGGCGATGCCCGCCGGGATGATCGAGTACAGCGGGGTGGCCGTGCCCTGGTAGACGTCCTTGATGAGGGCGTCGCGGTCGAGCAGATAGGCGATGGCCTTGCGCACGCCGAGCTTTCCGGCGACCGGGTCCTTCATGTTGAAGACCAGGTGCTGGACCTCGGCGCTGCTGCCCTCGACGACCTCGGCCTTGGAGTCGTTGTCGGCGTTCTCGATGTCGGCGATGTCGCCCGCGCTCAGACCCCGGTAGGCGATGTCGACACTGCCGGCGAGCAGCGCCTTCTTCAGGGCGGACGCTTTGCCGTGGAAGAACTGCAGCGTCACGCCGGAGTTCTTGGTCTTCGCGTTGCCCTGGTAGTTGCCGTTGACCGAGAAGACGGCCTTGTCCTCGCCGAACGAGTCCAGCTTGTACGGGCCGGAGCCGACCGCCTTGCCGTCCTTGCGCAGCTTGTTCCCGTCGTACTGGGTGTGGTCGACGATGGAACCCGCACCGGAGGCGATCTTGCTCGGGAAGGTGGCGTCGGGCACCTTCAGCCGGAAGACGACGGTCCTGGCGTCCGGCGCCTCGACCTTGTCCAGCATGGGGAACATGATGGCCGGACCGGCGGCGTCGTTGATCTTGAGCATGCGGTCGAAGGAGAACTTGACGTCCTCGGAGGTGAGCGGGTCACCGTTGCTGAACTTGAGGCCGTCCTTGAGCGTGCACCGGTAGACCTTGGTGGACGTGTCGGTGAAGCCGCACGACTTGGCGGCCTCCGGTTCGGGCTCGGTGCCTCCGTCGGGGAAGCTGAGCAGCGACTGGAAGACGTTGTTGAACAACAGCCAGGAACCCGGGTCGTAACCGGAGGCGGGGTCGGTCGCCAGGACGTCGTCCGACATCCCCACGACGACGGACGAGCCGGTCCCCCCGGAGCCGGAGTCACCCGTTCCGCATCCGGTCAACAGGCCGGAGGCCAGCCCCGCCACTACGGGCAGGACTGGCCACTGGTTACGCATGTTCACTGCTTGTGCCTTCTCGTCGGGTTCGGAACCCCGGGGCCACACTCCCCGGGCCCCGGGGACGAGAGAGATCAGCCGCTCACGCCACGGCCGAGCTCCCACAGCTGAAGGGTCGAGGAGGAGTTGAGCGCGTACGCGGTCCCCGTGACGTCCCCGCGGGCGGCGACGTACTGCTTGCCCTGCCACAGCGGCAGGATCGGGACGTCGTCGGCCACGATGTCCTGGATGGCGGTCAGGTTGGAGGACGCCGCCATGCGGTCGGCCTCGCGGCGGGACGCCGGGATCAGGGTGTTGATGATCTTGCTGTTGCGGTAGGGCGACTTGAGGAAGTTGTCCTTGTCCAGGAAGGGCGCGAGGAAGTTGTCGGCGTCGGGGAAGTCAGGGAACCAGCCCATGCCCCAGACGTCGTACTTGCCCTTGCGTTCGGCCGGGACGAAGGTCGTCCAGGGGGCGCCCTGGATGTCGACGTCGAACAGCCCGCTGTCGTTGAGCTGCTTCTGAAGGACCTCGAACTCCTTCTTCGTGCCCGAGCCGTAGTGGTCGGTCGTGTAGTGCAGCGTCAGCTTGACCGGGGTGGTGATGTTGGCAGCGGTCAGCAGGGCCTTGGCCTTGGCGGTGCTGGGGTCGCCGTACGTGTTGAAGAACGAGTTGGAGTGGCCGGTGATGCTCGCCGGAACCAGCGAGTACAGCGGCTCGGCCTGGGTGCCGTAGACCTTGGCGACGAGCTCGCCGCGGTTGATCAGCTGGGCCATCGCCTGGCGGACGGCCTTGTTCTTCACGGTGGGCGCGTCGGTGTTGAAGGCGAGGTAGCGGATCTCCAGACCCGACATCTCGACCAGGTCCTCGTTGCTGTCCGTGCCGGCGGACAGCTTCTGGATCTGCTCCGGCGCCATGGTGCGGGTCATGACGTCGATGTCACCCTTGTCGAGGGCCTTGCCCATCGCGTCGGCGTCCGCGTAGGAGATCATGTCGACCTTGGAGTTGTTCACCTTCAGCGTCCCCTTGTAGTTGGGGTTCTTGGTGAACGTGGCCTTGACGATCTCGTCGTTCTTGACCTCGGAGGAGAGGGTGTACGGGCCGGATCCGTCGACGTCGAAGCCGTCGCGCAGCTTGTTCTTCTGGTAGTCGGCGGGGTTGATGATGCCCGCCACCGGAGTCGACAGCTTGTACGGGAACGTGGCGTCCGCGGTCCTCAGGTGGAAGATGACCTGGTTGTCGCCCTGGGTCTCGACGGTGTCGATGGTGTTGAGCAGGGCGGAGACACCGGAGTCGGCCTTGATGGCGCGGGCGCGGTCGATGGAGTACTTCACATCAGCCGCGGTGATCTTGTCGCCGTTGGAGAACTTCAGTCCGTCGCGCAGCGTGCAGGCGTAGCGCTCGTTGCCCGAGTCGGTGAAGCCGCAGCTCTGCGCGGCCTCGGGCACGGGGTCACCCTCGCCCTTCGGCTGGATCATCAGGGTCTGCACGGTCTGGCGCAGGATGTTCCAGGTGCCGACGTCGTACGCGTACGCCGGATCGAGCGGCGCGGGTGCGTCCTTCGTGGCGGTGAACCGGTCCGTGGTGCCGACGGCGATCGCGTCCCCGCCGCTGCCGCTGCTGTCGGAACTGCCACAGGCGGCGAGCACGGGTGCGAGCAGGCCGACGACGGCCGGCAGCACCAAAGTCTTGCGGTTCATGCTCGTGTTTCTCCAGAGCTGTTCAGGTCCGTGTATCCGGCATGCAGGGGTGTCGCGGCGGATCACGGGGGTAGAGGCGATGGTTCTCGCGACGAGATTAGTCCGCACCAGCACGGCGGTTCGCAGTCACCGGAGTTGAGGCCCCATCACGCAGCGAAACCGGTTGCGGACAGACCGAAAACCCGACCCGGGAAGGATTCGTGCAGCATCCCACCAATCGGGACACAAGGGCACGTCCTCGCACCGCGAAACGGGGCGAAGAGCACAGCCCCCACGACCTGTCGAGGCCCGGGTGAGTGGGGAACCTCACAATCCCAATGGCAGGGATGGGCACCCGAATTGGACCATCCACAGCGCTTCGAATTCTTTCGTACACCAGCGCTGTAAATTCATGTCCTATCAGCTCTGCACGCTGGGTGAACGCTCAGCGCATTTCCGTCATCAAGTGCCGATCAGCGGGTGATCAGGACGTGATCAGTCCGCGCAGGAATGCCAGGTCGACGTCTTCGAGTGAGGTGACGACGGTGCGGCGGGCGGCGGGGGCGATGGGGGCGACGGAGGGCACCACGACCACATGGCAGCCGGCGGCCTCCGCCGAGGCGACACCGGTCGCGGTGTCCTCGACGACCGCGCATCTGGCCGGGTCCACGCCGAGTCCGGCGGCCGCGGTCAGATAGGGGTCGGGGTGCGGCTTGGTGCGCGGCACCTCGTCGCCGGCCACCGACAGGGCGAAGTGCTGGGGCCCCAGCGAGGTGAGCACGCGGTCGATGATGCGCCGGTGGGAGGCGGAGACCAGGGCGGTGGGGATCTCGTACTCGGCCAGTTCGGCGAGCAGCCTGGCGGCGCCCGGCATCAGTGGCAGGGCACGGTCGATGCGGTCCTCGAAGCCCTGGTTGAGCAGCACCGTGAGCTCGGCGAGGGTGATGTCGGCGCCGGTGGCCTCGATCAGGAACCCCGCGCTGCGGGTCATGGGACCGCCGACCACGACATGGCGCCAGGTGTCGTCCAGGGTGTGGCCGAGGCCGGCGAAGATCTCGACCTCGACGTCCCACCAGAAGCCCTCGGTGTCCACGAGGGTTCCGTCCATGTCGAGGAGTACGGCCTGCAGGGCTGAGCCTTCGGCCGTACGGGTTCCGAGCGCGGGGACCGTACTGGTCATCCGGGCGCACCTCCTTGAGGGGCGAGCAGGCCGGTTCCCGCGCGGGGAACCGGCCTGCAGTGGACCGACCAGTGTACGACTGTCGCGGCCGAAGCGCCTCGTTTATCCGGCGTGGTCCTGGGCACACCGTGTATACCGCCGGGGGCCGCTGTGACGTGCGCCGATGTGCCGTCGGGCAGGCCGTTTCGGTGGCCTTTCCGACGCGTTTCTCAGCGGGCGTTGAAGTATTTCGCCTCAGGGTGGTGGATCACGATCGCGTCGGTGGACTGCTCCGGGTGGAGCTGGAACTCCTCGGAGAGGTGGACGCCGATGCGCTCCGGCTGGAGCAGGTCGGCGATCTTGGCGCGGTCCTCCAGGTCGGGGCAGGCACCGTAGCCGAGGGAGAAGCGGGCGCCCCGGTACTTCAGGGCGAACATGTCCTCCATCTGGCTCGGGTCCTCGCCCGCGAAGCCCAGCTCCGAACGCACCCGCGCGTGCCAGTACTCGGCGAGCGCCTCCGCCAGCTGCACCGACAGGCCGTGCAGTTCGAGGTAGTCGCGGTAGGCGTTGGCCTCGAACATGCGGGCCGTCTCCTCACCGATCCGCGAGCCGACGGTGACGACCTGCAGGCCGACGACGTCGGTCTCCCCCGCCTCCTCCGGGCGGAAGAAGTCCGCCAGGCACAGCCGGCGGCCGCGACGCTGGCGCGGGAAGGTGAAGCGGGTGCGCTCGTTGCCCTGCTCGTCCAGGATGATCAGGTCGTCGTCCTTGGAGACGCACGGGAAGTAGCCGTAGACCACGGCTGCTTCCAGCAGGTTTTCGGTCTGCAGCCGGTCCAGCAGACCGCGCAGCCGCGGCCGGCCGTCGGTCTCGACGAGTTCCTCGTACGTCGGTCCCTCACCGGTGCGGGCCTGCTTGAGGCCCCACTGGCCCTTGAACAGGGCGCCCTCGTCCAGCCAGCTCGCGTACTCCTTGAGCTGGATGCCCTTGATGACGCGGGTGCCCCAGAACGGCGGGGTGGGGACGGGGTTGTCGGTGGCGACATCCGAGCGGACGTGGCCCTCCTCGGGCCGCTCCTCGACCTCGACGGCGGCGGTGGCGCGGACCCGTCGCTGCTTGAGCTCGGGCAGCTTCGCGCCGGGCACGCCGCGCTTGACGCCGATCAGCGCGTCCATCAGGCGCAGGCCCTCGAAGGCGTCGCGGGCGTAGCGGACCTCGCCCTGGTAGATCTCGTGCAGGTCCTGCTCGACATAGGCGCGGGTGAGGGCCGCACCGCCGAGGATGACCGGGAAGTCCGCCGCCAGGCCGCGCTGGTTGAGCTCCTCCAGGTTCTCCTTCATGATCACCGTGGACTTGACCAGGAGCCCGGACATCCCGATGACGTCGGCCTTGTGCTCGGCGGCGGCCTCCAGGATCGCGGAGACCGGCTGCTTGATGCCGAGGTTGACCACGTTGTAGCCGTTGTTGGACAGGATGATGTCGACGAGGTTCTTGCCGATGTCGTGCACGTCGCCGCGCACGGTGGCCAGCACGATGGTGCCCTTGCCCTCCGCGTCCGACTTCTCCATGTGCGGCTCGAGATGGGCGACGGCCGCCTTCATGACCTCCGCGGACTGCAGCACGAACGGCAGCTGCATCTGACCGGACCCGAACAGCTCACCGACGACCTTCATGCCGTCCAGCAGCGTCTCGTTGACGATGTCCAGGGCCGGGCGCTCCTGGAGGGCCTCGTCGAGGTCTGTCTCCAGGCCGTTGCGCTCGCCGTCGATGATGCGCCGCTTGAGGCGCTCCTCCAGCGGCAGCGCGGCCAGTTCCTCGGCCTTGCCCGCCTTCAGGGACTTCGCGGTGGCGCCCTCGAACAGCGCCATCAGCTTCTGCAGCGGGTCGTAGCCCTCGGCGCGACGGTCGTGGATGAGGTCGAGGGCCGTCTGCACCTCCTCCTCGGAGAACCGGGCGATCGGCAGGATCTTCGAGGCGTGCACGATCGCCGAGTCCAGGCCCGCCTTGACGCACTCGTCCAGGAAGACGGAGTTGAGCAGGATGCGCGCGGCCGGGTTGAGGCCGAAGGAGATGTTCGACAGGCCCAGCGTGGTCTGCACGTCCGGGTGGCGGCGCTTGAGCTCGCGGATCGCCTCGATGGTGGCGATACCGTCCTTGCGGGACTCCTCCTGACCGGTGCAGATGGTGAAGGTCAGGGTGTCGATGAGGATGTCCGACTCGTGGATGCCCCAGTTGCCCGTCAGGTCCGCGATCAGCCGCTCGGCGATCTCGACCTTCTTCTCCGGAGTACGGGCCTGGCCCTCCTCGTCGATGGTCAGCGCGATCAGCGCGGCCCCGTGCTCGCGGGCCAGCTGGGTGACCTTCGCGAAGCGGGACTCGGGGCCGTCACCGTCCTCGTAGTTGACGGAGTTGATGACCGCGCGCCCGCCGAGCTTCTCCAGGCCCGCCTGGATGACGTCGACCTCGGTGGAGTCCAGCACGATCGGCAGGGTGGAGGCGGTGGCGAAGCGGCCGGCCAGCTCCTGCATGTCCGCGACGCCGTCCCGGCCCACGTAGTCCACGCACAGGTCCAGCATGTGGGCGCCCTCGCGGATCTGGTCGCGGGCCATCTCCACACAGTCGTCCCAGCGGCCCGCCAGCATGGCCTCACGGAACTTCTTGGAGCCGTTGGCGTTGGTGCGCTCACCGATCGCCAGGTACGAGGTGTCCTGACGGAACGGCACGCTCTGGTAGAGGGAGGCCGCGCCCGGCTCGGGCTGCGGGTTGCGCTCAGTGGGGGCGAGTCCACGGACCCGCTCGACGACCTGCCGCAGATGCTCGGGGGTGGTGCCGCAGCAGCCGCCGACCAGGGACAGGCCGTACTCCCGGACGAAGGTCTCCTGGGCGTCGGCGAGTTCCGGCGCCGTGAGGGGGTAGTGGGCGCCGTCCTTGCCGAGGACCGGGAGGCCCGCGTTGGGCATGCAGGACAGCTGGATGCGCGAGTGGCGGGCCAGGTAGCGCAGGTGCTCGCTCATCTCGGCGGGGCCGGTCGCGCAGTTCAGGCCGATCATGTCGATGCCCAGCGGCTCCAGCGCGGTCAGCGCGGCACCGATCTCCGAGCCGAGCAGCATGGTGCCGGTCGTCTCCACCGTCACCGACACGATCAGCGGAACCTGGTACCCGGCGGTCTCCATCGCCCGGCGGGCGGCCAGGACGGATGCCTTGGTCTGGAGCAGGTCCTGGGTGGTCTCGACGAGGAGGGCGTCCGCGCCGCCGGCGAGCAGGCCCTCGGCGTTCTGCTGGTAGGCGTCGCGGATGGCGTTGAACGTGGTGTGGCCGAGGGTGGGCAGCTTGGTGCCGGGGCCCATCGATCCGAGCACCCAGCGCTGCCGGCCGTCGCGGGCGGCGTACTCGTCCGCCGTCTCGCGGGCGATGCGGGCGCCGGCCTCGGACAGCTCGGCGACGCGCTCGGGGATGTCGTACTCGCCGAGCGCGGTGAGGTTCGCGCCGAAGGTGTTGGTCTCCACGCAGTCCACGCCCGCGTCGAAGTACGCGGAGTGCACCGAGCGGACGATGTCGGGGCGGGTGACGTTGAGGACCTCGTTGCAGCCCTCCAGCTGCTGGAAGTCGTCCAGCGTGGGGTCCTGCGCCTGCAGCATGGTGCCCATCGCTCCGTCGGCGACCACCACTCGGGTGGCGAGCGCCTCACGGAGCGCGGACACACGGGTCCGGCTGTCGGCGGAAGGGGTCAGTGGCGACGAGGCCATGAAGGGGCTCCCTTAGGTGCGACGGCTGTCGGCTTTGCGTCTGTCCGGGATGGGCCCCGGCAGGCGCACCTCGCCAGGGTAACCGTGGTCGGCCGGGGATGGTCAGGGGCGTCCACGGGACGGACGAGGATGACGGGCAGGTCACTGACGGGATACCAGTGACACAACAGAACCCGACGGATACGGACCGACCATTAGCGGGAGGTCGACATCGACCGGTAGTGTTCGACATTGCCGAACAGCGGCAGCGACGTCGCTACGTCGACGGTCGAAGGGGACGGAGGCAGTACGGCGATGGCACGGAACATCCAGTCGCTCGAACGGGCGGCCGCGATGCTGCGGCTGCTCGCGGGCGGCGAGCGGCGGCTCGGCCTCTCGGACATCGCCTCGTCACTGGGCCTCGCCAAGGGCACCGCCCACGGGATTCTGCGCACCCTCCAGCAGGAGGGTTTCGTCGAGCAGGACGACGCCTCCGGGCGCTACCAGCTGGGCGCCGAACTGCTGCGCCTGGGCACCACCTATCTCGACGTGCACGAGCTGCGGGCGCGCGCCCTGGTGTGGACGGACGACCTGGCCCGGTCCAGCGGGGAGAGCGTGTATCTCGGTGTCCTGCACCAGCAGGGCGTACTGATCGTGCACCACGTCTTCCGGCCCGACGACAGCCGTCAAGTGCTGGAGATAGGGGCCATGCAGCCCCTTCATTCCACGGCCCTGGGCAAGGTCCTGTCGGCGTACGACCCGGTCGCGCACAGCGAGGCCATCGAGGCCGACCGCAAGCCCTTCACCGACCGGACCGTGTGCGAGCAGGAGGACTTCGAGCACATCCTCGACCTCTCGCGGGCGCGGGGCTACGCGGCCGACGTCGAGGAGACCTGGGAGGGCGTCGCGTCGGTGGCCGCGCCCATCCACGACCGGCGGCGGATGCCGGTGGGCGCGGTGGGCATCACCGGTGCGGTGGAGCGGTTGTGCCGGGACGGCGAGCTGCGCCCGGAGCTGATCGCCGCGGTGCGGGACTGCGCCCGTGCGGTGTCCCGGGACCTGGGCGCCGGGCGGTTCTGAGCGGCGCAGCGGGACACGGGAGCGGGCCGGGACGCCGGGTGGTGTCCCGGCCTTCGTCATGCCCGGGCAGGGTCCGGCAGACCGCCCGGTCGGTACGAGGGGTGCTTGTTACCCGTCCGTACGCACCTGACCTGCAAGATCGACAGCTCACAGCAATCGATAACGATCGCGTTTTCGCCAACACAGGCCCTTGACGGACAGCTGACGCCGGAGCAAGACTCCCGTCCATCGGTCGGCATTGTCGAACACCTACCGGCAATACGCGCTAGAGTGTGACAACGCCAAGGGCCGGTATTCGCTCTCACCCCCGAGGGCAGCTCGAACTCCCGGAGGGACCCGGGGTTCGGTCCCCTGGACGAAGGACAAAGGAGTCGCGGGTGTCCAGCTCCGACATCTTCATCGGCGAGACCATCGGTACCGCCATACTCATCCTGCTCGGCGGCGGCGTCTGCGCCGCCGTGACGCTGAAGGCCTCCAAGGCCCGTAACGCCGGCTGGCTGGCCATCACCTTCGGGTGGGGCTTCGCGGTACTCACGGCGGTCTACACCTCGGCGCCGCTCTCCGGCGCCCACCTCAACCCGGCCGTGACGCTCGCGCTCGCGCTCAAGAAGGACGGCATCGACTGGAGCGACGTCCCGGTCTACTGGGGCGGGCAGCTGCTCGGCGCCGCGATCGGCGCGGCCCTGGTCTGGGTCGCCTACTACGGTCAGTTCCACGCGCACCTCACCGACAAGGAGATCGTCGGCGGTCCGGGTGCGCAGGCCACGGCGGCCAAGGCCGTCGAGGCCCAGGAGAAGGGCGCCGGCCCGGTCCTGGGCATCTTCTCCACCGGCCCCGAGGTCCGGGTCGCCTGGCAGAACGTCGCCACGGAGGTCATCGGCACCATCGTGCTGGTGCTCGCCGTCCTCACGCAGGGCCTCAACGACAGCGGCAAGGGCCTGGGCGTCCTGGGTGCCCTGATCACCTCGCTCGTCGTCGTCTCCATCGGTCTGTCCCTCGGCGGTCCGACCGGCTACGCGATCAACCCGGCCCGTGACCTCGGTCCGCGCATCGTGCACGCCCTCCTGCCCCTGCCCAACAAGGGCGGCTCCGACTGGGGCTACGCCTGGGTCCCGGTCGTCGGTCCCCTGATCGGCGCCGCGATCGCTGCAGGCATCTACAACGTCGCTTTTGCTTAAGAGCACCGGCCTTCACCGCACTTGAACAGCACCGCGCCGTACAGACAGCCCCTATCCACGGAACTTCAGGAGCACACCGTGACCGACGCCCACACCGCCGGCCCCTTCATCGCCGCGATCGACCAGGGCACCACCTCTTCCCGCTGCATCGTCTTCGACCGCGACGGACGTATCGTCTCCGTGGACCAGAAGGAGCACGAGCAGATCTTCCCGAAGCCGGGCTGGGTCGAGCACAACGCCAACGAGATCTGGACCAACGTCCAGGAAGTCGTCGCCGGAGCCATCCAGAAGGCCGGCATCACCCGTGACGACATCAAGGCCATCGGCATCACCAACCAGCGCGAGACCACGCTGCTCTGGGACAAGAACACCGGTGAGCCCGTCCACAACGCCATCGTCTGGCAGGACACCCGCACCGACGCCCTGTGCAAGGAGCTCGGGCGCAACGTCGGGCAGGACCGTTTCCGCCGCGAGACCGGCCTCCCGCTGGCCTCGTACTTCGCCGGCCCCAAGGCCCGCTGGCTGCTCGACAACGTCGACGGCCTGCGCGAGCGCGCCGAGCGCGGTGACATCCTCTTCGGCACCATGGACACCTGGGTCATCTGGAACCTGACCGGTGGTGTCGACGGCGGCAAGCACTACACCGACGTCACCAACGCCTCCCGCACCATGCTGATGAACCTGCACACGCTGGAGTGGGACGAGAAGATCGCCGAGTCCATCGGCGTCCCGCTGGCGATGCTGCCGGAGATCCGCTCCTCCGCCGAGGTCTACGGCGAGATCAAGGGCGGCAAGCTGGGCGACCTGCTCGGCGGCATCCCGGTCGCCTCCGCGCTCGGCGACCAGCAGGCGGCCCTGTTCGGCCAGACCTGCTTCGCGGAGGGCGAGGCCAAGTCGACATACGGCACCGGCACCTTCATGCTGCTGAACACCGGCGAGAAGATCATCAACTCGTACAGCGGCCTGCTGACCACCGTCGGCTACCGCATCGGCGACGAGAAGCCGGTCTACGCCCTCGAGGGCTCCATCGCCGTCACCGGTTCGCTGGTGCAGTGGATGCGTGACCAGATGGGCCTGATCTCCACCGCCGCCGAGATCGAGACGCTCGCGCTCTCGGTCGAGGACAACGGCGGCGCCTACTTCGTGCCGGCCTTCTCCGGTCTGTTCGCCCCGTACTGGCGCTCCGACGCCCGCGGTGTGATCGCCGGCCTGACCCGGTACGTCACCAAGGCGCACCTCGCGCGCGCCGTCCTGGAGGCCACCGCCTGGCAGACCCGTGAGATCACGGACGCCATGACCAAGGACTCCGGCGTCGAGCTCGCGGCCCTCAAGGTCGACGGCGGCATGACCTCCAACAACCTGCTGATGCAGACCCTCTCGGACTTCCTGGACGCGCCGGTGGTGCGCCCGATGGTCGCCGAGACGACCTGCCTCGGTGCCGCCTACGCCGCCGGTCTCGCCGTCGGCTTCTGGACCAGCACCGACGACCTGCGTGCCAACTGGCGCCGGGCCGCCGAGTGGACCCCCCGCATGGACGCGGAGACCCGCGACCGTGAGTACAAGAGCTGGCTCAAGGCCGTCGAGCGGACGATGGGCTGGCTCGAGGACGAAGAGAGCTGACGAGGGCTCTGCCAAGTCCCTCGAAAGCTCTGATGAGGAGTAAGAACCCGAAATGACCAGTCAGTCCACCCTGCAGTCCGTGCCTGCCCTGGGTACGCGCCCGGCCTCCGGCTCCAACCCGAGCCGCGCCGAGACCCGGGAGCAGCTCGCCAAGGCGTCGTACGACCTCCTCGTGATCGGCGGCGGCATCCTGGGCATCTCCACCGCCTGGCACGCCGCGCAGTCCGGCCTCAGGGTGGCGCTGGTCGACGCCGGCGACTTCGCCGGCGCCACCTCTTCCGCCTCCTCCAAGCTGCTCCACGGCGGTCTGCGCTATCTGCAGACCGGCGCGGTGAAGCTGGTGGCGGAGAACCACTTCGAGCGCCGTGCGGTCTCTCGTCAGGTGGCCCCCCACCTGGCGAACCCGCTCACGTTCTACCTCCCCGTGTACAAGGGCGGGCCGCACGGCGCTGCGAAGCTCGGGGCGGGCGTCTTCGCCTACTCCGCGCTCTCCGCGTTCGGTGACGGCGTCGGCCACCTCCTGTCCCCCGCGAAGGCGGCGCAGGACGTGCCCGAGCTGCGCACCGAGAACCTCAAGGCCGTCGCCGTCTACGGCGACGACCAGATGAACGACGCGCGCATGGCGCTGATGACGGTCCGCGCGGCCGTCGAGGCGGGCGCGGTCGTCCTGAACCACGCCGAGGTGACCGGCCTCCGGTTCACCAAGGGCCGGGTGACCGGCGCGGACCTCAAGGACCGTACGACGGGTGACGAGTTCGGCGTCAACGCCCGTCTGGTGCTGAACGCGACCGGCCCGTGGGTCGATCACCTGCGCCGTATGGAGGACCCGAAGGCCGCACCTTCGATCCGGCTGTCGAAGGGCGCGCACCTGGTCCTGAAGCGGACCTCCCCGTGGAAGGCCGCGCTCGCCACCCCCATCGACAAGTACCGCATCACCTTCGCCCTCCCCTGGGAGGACATGCTGCTTCTCGGCACGACCGACGAGGAGTTCGAGGGCGACCCGGCGGATGTCTCGGTCACCGAGAAGGACATATCCCAGATCCTGGACGAGGCCGCGTTCTCCGTCCGGGACCAGCAGCTCAGCCGTGACCTGATCACGTACTCCTTCGCCGGTCTGCGGGTGCTGCCCGGCGGCCCCGGCGACACGGCGAAGGCCAAGCGCGAGACCGTCGTGACGGAAGGCCGGGGAGGGATGCTGTCCGTCGCGGGCGGCAAGTGGACCACCTTCCGGCACATCGGCCGTACGGTGATGCAGAAGCTGGAGGCGCTGCCGGGCGCTCCGCTGGGTGACGACTTCGAGCCCATCTCCTCGCTGCCGAAGAAGCTGCCGCTGCCGGGTGTCGCCAACCCGCGTGCGGTCGCCCACCGACTGCTGGTGGACAACCCGGCGCCCGGTCCGCGGATGGCCGCCGACACCGCCAAGCACCTGGCCACGCACTACGGTTCGCTGTCCTTCGACATCGCCCGTCTCGCCAACGAGAACCCGGAGCTGGGCGAGCGTGTCCACCCCGACGCTCCGGAGATCTGGGCGCAGGTGGTGTACGCCCGGGACAACGAGTGGGCCGAGACGGCGGACGACGTGCTGCGCCGTCGTACGACGCTGACGATCCGGGGCCTGGCCACGGACGAGGTCCGCGCCAAGGTCCAGGACCTGCTCGACAAGAAGTGACCTCGCGTCGGCCCCTTCCCTCACCAGGGCCGGCACGATCGGGGACCGGTCCCTCTCCCCTAGGGGCCGGATCCGCGAGAAGGGCGACTCCGCGCCGACGGAGCCGCCCTTTTCGCGTGCGTCCGCCGTTGTCAGTAGCGGGTGTTTTCATGGGGGCATGAACAGTGATCGGCGTGCTCGCGGCGGCGCTCGCGTCCGCCGCGTACTCGCTGATCCTCGCGGTGGGAGCCGTGACCCTCCGCGGGGACGCGGTGGTGCCGGGCATCGCCATGAATCTCCTGGCGGTCGGCCTGACCAGCTTCCTCCTGCGTACGGTCTTCGGCGTGCAGGGCACCTTCGACGACCCCTCGCTGGCCGGGCTGCCACTCGTCGGCGGACTCACGCCGCTCGCGTGTCTGGCGTGGGTGGCGGTGGCGGTGGCCGCCGTCATGCTGTCGCGGCGTGCGTGGGGGCTGAGGCTGCGCGGAGTCGGCGAGGCACCGGACGCGGCGGCGACGCTCGGGGTGAGCCCGGCCGGGTACAAGTACGCGGCAGTGCTGGTCTCGGGTGTGCTGTGCGGTCTCGCCGGCGCTCAACTCGCCCTCGGGAATGTCACGTTGTTCTCCGAGAACATGACGGCGGGCCGCGGCTGGATCGCGGTGGTGGCGGTCATGCTCGGGCGGGCCGCACCCGTCGGCCTGCTGCTCGCCGCGCTACTGTTCGGTCTCGCCGAGGCGGCCGGCTTCCGGCTCCAGGGCCTCGGCCTGCCACAGCAGGCCACCGACGCCGCGCCGTACGTCGTCACACTCGGCGCCCTCTTCCTCACGACGGCCCGCCGTCGCCGTACCCGTCCCTCCTCCGGAGCCGCTTCATGACGCAGGACCTGATGCCCGTCACCCGCATCCCGCGCACGGGGCTGCCGGCCCACGCGGTCGTCGTCGGCGACCCGGCGCGCGCGGCCGCCGTGGCCGCGCTGCTCGACGGCGCCGAAGAGGTGTCGTACCACCGCGAATACCGGGTGTTCAGCGGGAGTTGGAAGGGACTGCCGGTGGTCGTCGCCTCGCACGGGGTGGGCGCACCCGGCGCGATCCTGCTGTTCCAGGAGCTCGCGGACGCGGGCGTGCGGGTGCTGTTGCGGTTCGGTACGGCGGGCGCGATGAAGCCCGGCATCGGTGACGGCGACCTGGTCATCGCGGAGGCGGCCGTACGGGACGACGGGGTCACGCAGCAGCTGCTGCCGCCGGAGTACCCGGCGGTCTCCTCCCCCGAGGCAGTGCTGGCGCTGCAGCGTGCGGCAGGCGAGGCGGGCGCCCCGCACCACCGGGGGATCGTGTGGACGCGGGCCGCCTTCCAGCCGGGGCTCATCCCCCTCTTCTCCTACGAGGGTGCAGGGCTCGCCGCCATCGAGATGGAGCTGTCGGCGCTGCTGGTGACGGCCTCGCTGCGGGGGCTTGTCGCGGGCGGTGTGCTGGTCGTCGACGGAGCGAACGCGGACGAGCTGGTCGACGAGGAGGGCACCAGCGTCTACGACCCGCATCGGGAGGTCGTCGCGGCGGGCGTCGAGCGGGGTGCGGTGGTGTCGCTGGAGGCGCTGCGGCTGCTGGCCGAGGAGAGCGGTCTGTGAACAGCGAACAGGCTGTGAACATCGATGTGTTGGTTCACGGCGGTGACGTCCTGACCATGGACGAGGCCGGAACCGTCGTACACAGTGGCGCGGTCGTCGTCCACGAGGGCGAGATCGTCGCCGTGGGACCCGCCGACGAGCTGTGTACGCGGTTCACAGCGCAGGAGTCCGTTGACGCGCGGGGCTGTCTCGTCCTGCCCGGCCTGATCAACACCCACACCCATCTCGCGATGACCCTGCTGCGCGGCCGCGCCGACGACGTCACCCTGCAGGGATTCCTGGAGCGGGTGGTCAAGTGGGAGGCCGAGCTGCTGACGCCGAAGAACGTGGCGGCGGCGGTGCGGCTGGCCGTCGCCGAGAGCATACGGGCCGGGGTCACCTCAGCGCTCGACATGTACTGGTTCCACGAGGCGGCCGAGCAGGCGGCCCGGGAGGCGGGCTGGCGCCTGCACTCCGGCCCCACCTTCATGGACGTACCGGACCCGGCCGACGGCATCGCCCACGAGGACCGGCTCTCCTGGGCCCGCCGCGACCTCGCGGCCCGCGGCACGGCGCGCCCCGGCCACCGCCCCGTCCTCTTCGCGCACTCCACCTACACCCTCTCCCCCGGCCGGCTCACCGACATCGCGGCCCTGGCCCGGGAGTTCGGGGCGCTGCTGCACATCCACGCCGCCGAGAACGCCACCGAGGTCGCCACCGTCGAGGTGCGCCACGGAAAGCGGCCGGTCGAACTGCTCGACTCCCTCGGCATCCTCGGCCCCGACGTGCTGCTCGCGCACGCCGTCGACCTCACCGGGCCCGAGATCGCGGCACTGGCCCGCACCGGTGCCTCGGTCGCGCACTGCCCGGTGTCCAACCTGAAACTCGGGTGCGGGATCGCGCCGGTGCCCCGGCTGCTCGGTGCCGGGGTGACCGTCGCGCTCGGCACCGACGGCGCGGTCAGCTCCAACTCGCTGGACGTGCTGGGGGCGGTGCGCCAGGCGGCCCTGGTCCACAAGGCGGGCGGCGACGCCACGGCGGTCGGCGCCGAGCAGGCCGTACGCATGGCGACGATCGAAGGGGCGCGGGCGCTGGGGCTCGCCGACCAGCTGGGCTCCCTTGAGAGGGGCAAGCGGGCCGACCTGATCGTCCTCGACCTGGGCGCCCCGCATCTGCGGCCGCTGCACGACCCCTGGTCGACGCTCGCGTATGCGGCACACTCGGCGGACGTACGGGACACCGTCGTGGACGGGCGGGTGCTGATGCGGGACCGTGGCCTGAGGACTCTCGACGAGGGCGCCGCCCTCGCCGACCTGGAGATTCTCGCCCTGAGCTGAGCGCTCGGCGCCCCGTTCAGCCTGCTGAACCCTCATAATGGACTGATACATCGGATGTCTGAACGACAGGTCTGAACGACAGGGAGGCCGCCCATGGCAGTCACCGACGAGGCGATCGAGAAGATCAAGGGAATGATCGTCTCCGGCGCGCTGCGCCCCGGCGACCGGCTGCCCAAGGAGAGCGAACTGGCCGCCGAGCTGGGGCTGTCCCGCAACTCCCTGCGGGAGGCCGTGCGGGCCCTGTCGCTGATCCGGATCCTGGACGTGCGGCAGGGTGACGGCACCTATGTGACCAGCCTCGATCCGCAGCTGCTGCTGGAGGCGCTGAGCTTCGTCGTCGACTTCCACCGCGACGACACGGTGCTGGAGTTCCTGGCGGTGCGCCGCATCCTGGAGCCGGCCGCCACGGCGCTGGCCGCGTCCAGGATCAGCGAGCAGCAACTGGACGCGCTGTCGGCCCAGTTGGAGAAGCTCGGGGACACCCCGTCCGTGGAGGAGCTGGTCGCCTGTGACCTCGACTTCCACCGGGGAATCGTGCAGAGTTCCGGCAACTCGGTGCTCTGCTCGCTGCTGGACGGCCTGTCGGGGCCGACCACACGGGCCCGCATCTGGCGCGGCCTGACCCAGGAGGACGCGGTCAGCCGCACCCTGCACGAGCACCGGGCCATCCTGGCCGCCCTGCGCGACCGGGACGCGGAGGCCGCGCGGTCCTGGGCGACGGTGCACATCGCGAGCGTGGAGCAGTGGCTTCGCTCGACGCTCTGAGCGGCTTGCCGCACGGGGGTCCGCGACGGCGATCATGGGTGTTCGAGGGCCCCGGACGGGGCAGTGATCCGTTCACTCCCCCGTGCAAGGGGGCTGCGAGCGCCCCCGCCGCACGCCGTAAGGTTGGGTGGTCAAGCGAGGGCACGTCGGAAGGAGGCCTGGGTGATCGAGCTCGAGGGGGTTCCCGAGCTGATCGACCCGGTCATGGTGGCCGCGTTCGAGGGCTGGAACGATGCCGGCGACGCCGCCTCCACCGCGGTCGCGCATCTGGACAGGGAGTGGAAGGGCGAGGTTTTCGCGGCGCTGGACGCCGAGGACTACTACGACTTCCAGGTGAACCGCCCCACGGTGTGGATGGATGCGGGCGTGCGCAAGATCACGTGGCCCACGACAAGGTTGTCGGTGGTCCGCGTCGGCGGCGAGAAGCCGCGCGATCTCGTACTCGTCCGAGGTATCGAACCGTCGATGCGGTGGCGCTCGTTCTGCAACGAGCTGCTGGGCTTCGCGCACGAACTGGGTGTGGAGCTGGTGGTGGTGCTCGGCGCCCTGCTGGGCGACACCCCGCACACCCGGCCGGTCCCCATCAGCGGCACCACGTCCGACGCGGACCTGGCGCAGCGCATGGACCTGGAGGAGACGAAGTACGAGGGCCCGACGGGCATCGTCGGCGTCCTCCAGGAGGCCTGTACGCACGCCGGTGTGCCGGCGGTGTCGCTGTGGGCGGCCGTACCGCACTACGTGTCGCAGCCGCCGAACCCGAAGGCGACGCTGGCCCTGCTCAACCGCCTGGAGGACCTGATCGACGTGCGCATCCCGCTGGGCGAACTGCCTGAGGACGCGCGCGCCTGGCAGGTCGGCGTGGACCAGCTGGCCGCCGAGGACAGCGAGGTCGCCGAGTACGTCCAGACGCTGGAGGAGGCCCGGGACACCGCGGAGCTGCCGGAGGCGTCGGGCGAGGCGATCGCCCGCGAGTTCGAGCGGTATCTGCGGCGCCGGGACGGCGGAGGTCCGTCGAGTGGCGGACACGCGACCGCGGACGGCAGCGACAGCACGTCCTATCTGCGGGACAACCCCAGCGGTCGTACGAAGCCGCCGAAGCCACCGAAGCCGGGTCCGGACGACGAGGAGTCGTCGGAGGACTAGCCGGGTCGACCGGGTGGAGGGCGATGCGCAGCCTGCGCATCGCCCTCTTTGCGTTCTTGTCGCCCCGTGCCATGACTGTCGCCCCGTGCCATGGCTGACGACTCAGCAGTCTTTGGCCGGTTTGCTACGTGACCTCTGTTTCAGGACGGATTGCACGCGCTACCCAATTCAACTTGTTTCAAACCAAGTTGGTGAAGACGGTCTGGACGCCTCGCCGAGACCGTGCTTGGTTGTGCACCGATGGCGCACCCGCACGGACCGAAGGGAGCGGTACCGATGAGCGACCAGGTACAGCCGGCGCAAGGGCCGGGAACGTCCGGGCCGGGGCCCGACGGCGCGGGATTCACCTATCGAGGAGCCGAGCGGGAACTGATCGTCGTCGCCCGTCCCGAGGCCCGGCTGCGCGCCCAGGCCGAGGGCGTCCGCTCGGCGGCGGGAGCCGACGTCTCCGCTCTCAACATGTTCCTCAGCGATGAACAGCTGGTCCTGGAGCCGCTGTTCGGCAGCGAGGAGCGGCTGCAGCAGTCCGCGGCCCCGGGCGACGGCCATGTGCCCGACCTCGCGATGTTCTACCGGCTGCGCGGCGGCGAGAGCCGGGCGGAGGAGCTGCGCTCGCGGATCGCCGCGCTGCCGGGCGTCGAGACGGCGTACATCAAGCCCGGTGCCGTACCGGCGTCCCTGGCGGAGGAGAGCGGCCGGCTGAAGGAGGGTGCGCCCGTCACCCCCGACTTCAGTGGCCGGCAGGGCTATCTGCGCCCCGCGCCGGAGGGGATAGACGCCCACTGGGCCTGGCAGCGCCCCGGTGGCTCGGGTCAGGGGGTGACGGTCATCGACGTCGAGGGCGCCTGGCAGTTGGGCCATGAGGACCTGGCCGCCAAGCTGGCCGGCGTCGTGGTCGGCACCCCGCTGACCGACCTCGCCTGGCGCAACCACGGCACCGCCGTGATCGGCGTGATCGGCGGCGACCCGGGCGAGTACGGCGTCAACGGCATCGTGCCCGAGGCCGTGACCGCGGCCGCGTCCTTCCAGGGCATCGGCACGGCGGCCGCGATCCACGCGGCGGCCGACCGGCTCGGCCCCGGCGACATCGTGCTGGTCGAACTGCACCGCCCCGGACCGCGGTTCGAGTACGCCGAGCGCGACGACCAGCGCGGCTATGTCGCTCTGGAGTGGTGGCCGGACGACTACGCGGCCATCCGGTACGCCGCCGCCAAGGGCGTCCTCGTCGTCGAAGCGGCCGGCAACGGCGGTGAGTCGCTGGACGACGCGGTCTACGAGCGCCGCCCGGACGACTTCCCCGAGTGGTGGCGCAACCCGTTCAATCCCTCCAACCAGTCCTCCGGTGCCGTCCTGGTCGGCGCGGGCGCACCGCCGCCCGGCACGCACGGCCGCGACCACGGCCCGGACCGCTCCCGGCTCGCGTTCTCCAACTACGGCGCCCGCCTCGACGCCCAGGGCTGGGGCCGCGAGGTGACGACCACCGGCGGCTTCTGGGACAAGCCCGGCGATCTGCAGGGCGGGCCCGAGGAGATCGCCTGGTACACGGACACGTTCTCCGGGACCTCCGCCGCCTGTCCGGTGGTGGTCGGCGCCCTGGCCGCACTGCAGGGCATGCTCAAGGCGGCCGCCCAGCCGCCGATGTCCCCGGAGCGTGCGCGGGCCGTGCTGCGGGCCACGGGCTCCCCGCAGCAGGACGCGCCGGGCCGGCCCGCCTCGCAGCGGATCGGCAACCGGCCCGACATCAAGGCGGCGGTCACCCATCTGCTGCCGGAGGCGGTCGGCTCGGGCCAGGCCGAACGGTACTGGGACGAGCTGCTGCCCTACCCCCGTGAACTCCCGCCCAGGCTCAGGCTGTTCGTGGCCGGTGCCTGGCGGAACCTGAACCATCCGTCCCCGGAGATCCGCCAGGCGGTGCACTCCGCCTTCGCGGGGGGACGGCCCGACGTCCGAGTGTGGTTCTCGGACGACGAGATCGTCGGCCTGGTCGTCACGGGCTGACGAATCCCAACCATCAAGGGAAGGTGACACCCGTATGAGCACCACCCCGCAGATGAGCCAACTGGGACAACAGCAGGGCCAGCAGTTCCCGAGCACGTCGCCCTACCAGCAGTACCAGCAGCAGCCGTTCGGGCAGCAGCAGGGCTACGGCCAGCAGCAGCCGTTCGGGCAGCAGCAGCCCATGGGCATGGGCACGGGCTCCCTGGAGCAGCTCCAGCAGCTCGGCCAGCAGCAGCCCTTCCAGCAGTTGCTGCAGCAGCTCGGCCAGCAGCAGGGCTACGGTCAGCAGCAACAACAGCAGCAGCACGAGCAGCAGGTGCAGCAGCAGCTCCACCAGATCGCGCAGATGGCCGTGCAGCACGTTCAGCAGCAGGTCCAGCAGCAGGTGCTGCAGGCCGGCATCGCGGACGGCTACATCGACGTCGTGCAGCCGCTGCCGGGCCAGCCCAGCCTGATCGCACTGCGCATCCAGGGCCAGTTCAGGATCCTCGCCAACCCGAACCCGCAGACCCATGACCAGGTCCAGGAGGCATTCGCCTTCGGGCACCAGGTGGTCGGCATCTGGGACACGGGCTCTCCGAACGTCCTGCGCAGCATCCAGGTGCGCAGGATCTGACCGGGCCGGACGACACGAGGGGCGCTTCCTCCATGGAGGAAGCGCCCCTTTCCATGCCTCGGTGACTACAAGGCTGACTACAGAGCCACGCCCAGCAGCGCGTCCACCGCCCGCGACACGACCCCGGGTGCGCCGATGTCCGTACCGCCGTCGGCGTCCTGCAGGGCGGCCCAGCGGTCGACCGCGGCGAGCGCGGCCGGGGCGTCCAGGTCGTTCGCGAGGGCCTCGCGGAGCTCCTCGACCAGGGCCTCGGCGGGCGGCCCGTCGGGCCGGGAGACGGCGGCGCGCCAGCGCCCGAGCCGCGCCACGGCGTCCTCGAGGACCTGGTCGGTCCACTCCCAGTCGGAGCGGTAGTGGTGGGCGAGCAGCGCCAGCCGGATCGCGGCCGGGTCCACCCCGTCGCGCCGCAGCTTGGACACGAAGACCAGGTTGCCCTTGGACTTGGACATCTTCTCGCCGTCCAGCGCGACCATGCCGGCGTGGACGTACGCCTTGGCCATGGGGAACTCGCCGGTCAGCACCTGGGCGTGCGAGGCGCCCATCTCGTGGTGCGGGAAGGCGAGGTCGGAGCCGCCGCCCTGCACGTCGAAGCCCATGCCGAGGTGGTCCAGGGCGATGGCGACGCACTCGATGTGCCAGCCGGGGCGGCCGCGTCCGAGCGAGGCGCCGTCCCAGCTGGGCTCGCCCTCGCGGGCGGCCATCCACAGCATCGGGTCGAGGGGGTTCTTCTTGCCGGGACGGTCCGGGTCGCCGCCGCGCTCGGCGGACAGCAGCCGCATGGCCGCCGCGTCGAGACCCGAGACCTTGCCGAAGTTGGGGTCGGACTCCACGGAGAAGTAGATGTCTCCGTCGAGTTCATAGGCGGCGCCCGCGTCCCGCAGCCGCTCGACGAGCGGCACGATGCCGGGTATCGCCTCGACCGCGCCTACGTAGTGCTGCGGCGGCAGCATCCGCAGCGCGGTCATGTCCTCGCGGAACAGGGCCGTCTCCTGCTCGGCGAGGGCGACCCAGTCGATGCCGTCACGGTGCGCCCGCTCCAGCAGCGGATCGTCCACGTCCGTGACGTTCTGGACGTACTGAACCTGCCGCTTGGTGTCGAGCCACACGCGCTGAACGAGGTCGAACGCGTTGTAGGTCGCCGCGTGACCCATGTGGGTCGCGTCGTACGGCGTGATGCCGCAGACGTAGAGACGGGCGACGGGACCGGGGGCGAGGGAGACCAGACCGCCGGTCGCGGTGTCGTGGATCCTCAGGTCGCGGCCCTGACCAGGCAGGGCGGGGACCTCGGAAGCGGGCCAGGCATGCATGTCATGAGCCTAACCGGACGGAAGTTCCGTATACGAACCGGACCGGGCCGGATGGCCGGTAAGGCCCTCTTGCGTGATACCCGCCAGTCTGCTTCTACACGGGCGGCCAGGGAATCGCAGGCCACTCGCCGCTCGGCTCGGGATGCCTGCCCGTCTCCAGGAGTACGGCGACACGCGCGCGCGTGGCGTCGAGTTCGGCCTCCGTGATCAGGCCCGTCAGCCGGGTGGCCAGCGCTCCTTGCGCGGCCAGGGCCTCCTGGAGGGACTTGAGGACGTCGACCGCCTCCGGGGCCAGCGGCTCCCCCGCCCACCCCCACAGCAGCGTCCTGAGCTTGTTCTCGGTGTTGAAGGTCACCCCGTGGTCGATCGCGTACAACCGGCCGTCGGCCGTGGGCAGCAGATGGCCGCCCTTGCGGTCCGCGTTGTTGATCACGGCGTCGAGCACGGCGAGCCGGCGCAGCCGTTCGTCGTCGGCGTGCACCAGCAGCGCCGTCTTCCCGTCGCCGACCTCGGCGAGGCCGATCGCCTTCCAGCCCGGCTCCGGCTCCTCACCGTCGACCAGGGCGAGCAGCTCGGCCTCGGGGCTCACCTCGATCCACAGCTGGACCATCCCCTCGCCGTACGGCCCCTCCCGCAGCACGGTGGGCGGCACGAGGCCCCAGCCGGTCGCCTCGGAGACCTCGTAGGCGGCCACCTCGCGGCGGGCGAGGTTGCCGTCGGGGAAGTCCCACAGGGGTCGCTCGCCGGCCACCGGCTTGTAGATGCAGGCAGCTTCCCGGCCGTCGTGGGAGATCGTGCAGTACAGCGCCGCGTTGGACGCCTCGCGGATCCGGCCGCGCACGGTGAGCTCGCCCTGGGTGAGCAGATCGGCGAGCGGCTCGTCGGTCGTCACGCTCCGCGGCGGTATCCGTTCTGGCGCGGACATACGTGTCCTTCCGGGTCGAGCGGGAGGCTGCACAGCGGGCACGGCGGCCGCCCGGCGTTGACGACGTCGAGGGCGCGCTTGGCGAAGGCTCTCGCCTGCGCGCCGGTCAGCCGGACCCGCAGCATCGGGGGCCCGTTCTCCTCGTCCTGGAGCAGGCGCTCCTCCGCCTCGGCGAGGTCCTCCTCGGAGTCGGCGTCGAGCTCCACGAGGGCCTGCGCCTCGACGATCATGCGCTGTTCCTCGCCGTCCCAGGCCAGGGCCATGGTGCCGACGCGGAACTCCTCCTCGACGGGGGTGTCCAGCGGATCGGTGTCGGAGATCTCGGCGGAGGCCACGGCCGGGACGGCGGCGCTGCCGCCACTGCGCCGTACGACCTCGTCGAGGAGTTCGTCCATGCGCTCGGCAAGGGCGGCGACCTGGGTCTTCTCCAGGGCCACGCTGGTCACGCGGGGGCCGGCGGTGGCCTGGAGGAAGAACGTACGGCGTCCGGGCATACCGACCGTACCGGCCACGAAGCGGTCCGGGGGGTCGTAGAGGAACACCTGACGGGACACGTCCTGTCTCCTGGAATTCGTGGATCGACATCGGACCGGATGGCCGCACGGCCTGCTGGTGCGGCGCTACTGCGACCGCTTCACCCTACTGCGCCCGACGATCACGGTGCGCCCGCACCGCCCCCGACCGTGGCGTCGTCGGCCGGGGGTTCCTCGCGCGGCGCCAGCGACGCGAAATCGCCGGTGTCACCGAGCCGTACGAGAAACGGCCTCAGACGTGTGTAACGGATCGCGGTGATGGAACACGGTTCAACGGAAATCCTCTGGAAAAGGTCGAGATGAAGTCCGAGTGCCTCCGCGACGAGCGACTTGATGATGTCGCCGTGCGAACACATCAGATAGACGGCGTCGGCGCCGTGGTCACGCTCCACGCGCGCGTTCCATTCTCGTACCGCTTCGGCGGCGCGGGTCTGCATCGCGCGCATCGATTCGCCGCCGGGGAACGCGGCGGCCGACGGGTGCGCCTGGACGACCTCCATCAGCGGCTCGTCCTTGAGCTCGGCGAGCTTGCGGCCGGACCAGTCGCCGTAGTGGGCCTCCCCGATGCGCTCGTCGGTGTGCGCGGTCAGCTCGGGGCGGGCGTCGAGGAGCGGCCGGATCGTCTCCTGGCAGCGCTGCAGCGGGCTGCTGACGACCTCGGAGATCGGCAGCCCGGCGAGCCGCCCGGGCAGGGCGGCGGCCTGCGCGGCGCCGCGGTCGTCGAGAGCGATGCCGGGCGTCCAGCCGGCGAGCACCCCCTCGGTGTTGGCGGTGGAACGTCCGTGCCGGACCAGGATCAGCGTGGGCATGCGGCCAAGGGTAGGCATACGCCGGGGTGCGGCGGCGGGCCCGGGGCGGGAGAATACGCTCCGTGATCGTCGACTGCGCCATCTACCGGGACGGGCGCCGGACGGAGGGGCCCGCCGACTTCTCGCACGCCCTGGCGCAGTGCCGTCGCGGACGCGACGCCTTCGTCTGGATCGGCCTGTACGAGCCGACGGAGAACGAGTTCGACCGGGTCACGGAGGAGTTCGGGCTGCATCCGCTGGCCGTCGAGGACGCCCTGAACGCCCATCAGCGGCCCAAGCTGGAGGTGTACGACGACTCGCTGTTCATGGTCCTCAAACCGGTCGGGTACGAGGCGCAGAGCGACATCGTCACCTCCGGGGAGGTCATGGTCTTCATCGGCGACTCGTTCGTGGTGACGGTGCGGCACGGCGAGGAGGCACCGCTCGCGGCCGTGCGGCACCGGCTGGAGGAGGAGCCCGACATGCTCCGGCACGGCCCCACAGCAGTGCTGTACTCGATCGCCGACGCCGTGGTCGACCACTACGTGGAGGTGGCCGGCGAACTGGGCACCGACCTGGAGGAGCTGGAGGCGGAGGTGTTCTCGCCGAGCACCGGGGGCTCGCGGCACACGGCGTCCCGCATCTACGCCTTCAAGCGGCAGATCCTGGAGTTCCGCAGGGCCACGGGCCCGCTGGCGCAGCCGCTGGCCCGGCTGGCGGGCGGCGGCGTCTTCAGCACCCGGGTGCCCTTCGTGCACGAGAAGGCACAGCCCTTCTTCCGGGACGTCAGCGACCACCTCACACGTGTGAACGAGTCGGTGGAGGGCCTGGACCGGCTGGTCTCGGACGTACTGTCGGCCCATCTCGCGCAGATGAGCGTGCGGCAGAACGACGACATGCGGAAGATCTCCGCGTGGGCGGCCATGGCGGCGATCCCCACGATGATCGCGGGGATCTACGGCATGAACTTCGACCACATGCCGGAGCTGCACTGGCGTGTGTCGTACCCGGCGGTGATCCTGGCGATGGCCGGCCTGGAAGTGCTGCTGTACCGCCTCTTCAAGCACCGGGGCTGGCTGTAGCTCAGGCGAACTCGGGTGCCGTCCGGGCGGGTCCGCCCAGTGCGTCGCGCCGCTCGGGCATCCGCAGGCTCACCATGCGCCGCCAGCCGGCGAACCGCTCGTAGGCGTAGACGGCGTGGATGCCGGCCGCGAGCAGCGCCGACTTGGCCCGCGGCCAGCCGAGGATGCGCCCCATGTGGTCCATGACGGCGAGGCTGACGTCCCGGTAGATGCGGATCTCCGCGAGCGCGCACTCCCGCAGCGCGCGCTGGATGGCGCGGCCGTGTCCGGCGTAGGCGAGGCGCAGCAACTCCTCGTGGCAGTAGGCCAGGTGGTTGTCCTCGTCGTCGGAGATCATCCGCACCGCGCGGCCGATGCCGGGGTGGTCGGCGAAGTGCCGGCGCAGCAGTTCCATCTGCTCGGAGGCACGCTGCTCGGTGACCCTGCTGTGGGAGAGGTAGGTGACGATGTCCTGCACGGTGAGCGGTTCGTCGTTCCTGAGCTTGTCGTGGGGAAGACCGATGCCGTGCTTCTCGAGCAGCATCGTGTAGTCGGTCTCGGGCGGTACGGGGACGGGTTCGAGCCCGCGCTTCTTCATCAGGGCGTTGAAGATCCGCCCGTGCTTGTCCTCGTCGGCGCCGTGCCGGGCGATCTTGGGGGCGAGGTCGCGTTGGCCCTCTGGGACCAGTGCGGCGATCCGCCCGTTCTCCCAGCCGCCCTGGGACTCGCCGCTGGCCGCGATGGAGCAGAACAGGGCGAACGACTCGTCGTCGTCGAGGATCTCCTGGAAAAGACTCCTGGCCGAAAGCATGGTGGGCACCTCTCTGCCGGTCTCGAACGAGTCAAATGCGGCGACGGAGGTGCTGCAACAGGTGTGTCGGACGACTCGGCCGAAAGGAGGACCCAAGGGGGCACAGCGGAGGCGTAACCGCGCGCGGCCGGGCGCGTTGTTCCCCGTGACGGCCGTGGCGGGGAAGACCCCCGAGCCCCCACCACGGCCGCAGAAACTTTTCGCCACCGCCCCGGAGCGTGCGTTACGCCAGTCCGGCGCGCTCCAGGGCCTCGGTGCCGGCGCGGAGCGAGGCGACCCGCTCCTGAAGCGTGAAGCCGGCCGGGTTGAGGCTCAGGGTGGTGACCCCGGCCGCCGCGTACTCCTTCATCCGGTCCGCGATGCGGTCCACGGAACCGAGCAGCGCCGTCTTGTCGATCAGGTCGTGCGGGATCGCGGCCGCGGCGCCCTGCTTGTCGCCGGACAGGTACTTCTCCTGGACCTCGGCGGCCGCCGCCTCGAACCCCATGCGCTGGGCGAGTTGGTTGTAGAAGTTCTGCTTGGCGCTGCCCATGCCGCCGACGTACAGGGCGGTGTAGGGCCGGAACGCGTCGGCGAGGGTGGCCACGTCCTTGTCCTCGCCAACGGAGAGCGGGAGCGTCGGACAGACGTCGAAGCCGTCGAGGGTCTTGCCCGCCTTCTCCCGCCCGGCGCGCAGGTACTTGATCGTGGTCTCCTCGAGGTGCTCGGCCGAGGGGAAGATCAGCAGGGCGCCGTCGGCGATCTCACCGGTCTGCTCGAGGTTCTTCGGGCCGATCGCCGCGATGTACAGCGGGATGTGCTCGCGCTCGGGGTGCACGGTCAGCTTGAGCGGCTTGCCCGGGCCGCCGGGCAGCGGCAGCGTCCAGTGCTCGCCCTCGAACGACAGCCGCTCGCGGGTCATCGCCTTGCGCACGATCTCGACGTACTCACGCGTGCGGGCCAGCGGCTTGTCGAACTTGACGCCGTACCAGCCCTCGGAGACCTGCGGTCCTGAGACCCCGAGGCCGAGGCGGAAGCGGCCGCCGGAGAGCGAGTCGAGGGTGGCGGCGGTCATCGCGGTCATCGCGGGCTGGCGGGCCGGGATCTGGAAGATGGCCGAGCCGACGTCGATGCGCTCGGTCTGGGCGGCGACCCAGCTGAGCACGGTGGCCGCGTCCGATCCGTAGGCCTCGGCGGCCCAGCACACGGCGTACCCGAGCCGGTCGGCCTCCTTCGCGACCTCCAGGTTGTCCGCGTCCATTCCGGCACCCCAGTAGCCGAGGTTGATCCCGAGCTGCATGCCGATACCCCTTACCGATCAGTAACGTCCCTGTTCGCCAGACCCTAGCGTGCGGAAACTGGTTGTCCACAGGCCCCCACGCCGAAGGGCCGGGCCAGTAATCTCGGCGTTCATGGAGCAGAGGTATCTCGGCCGGACCGGCCTTCGCGTGTCCCGCATCGGACTCGGCACGCTCACCTGGGGCAGGGACACCGACGAGCACGACGCCGCGGACCTCTTGAAGACGTTCTGGGAGGCCGGCGGGAGCCTTGTCGACACGGCGGACGTGTACGGCGACGGGGAGGCCGAGTATCTGCTCGGACGCCTCATAGAAGGCCTGGTCCCGCGCCGGGACCTGGTGATCTCCACCAAAGCGGGCAGTGTGCCGGACCCGGACCGCCGGGTCGACTGCTCGCGCGGGCATCTGCTCTCCGCGCTGGACGCCTCGCTGGCCCGGCTCGGCACCGACTACGTCGACATCTGGCACATCCACGCCTACGACCCGCACACCCCGCTGGAGGAGACCCTGCAGGCCCTCGACCTTGCGGTCAGCAGCGGGCGGGCGAGGTATGCCGGCGTCTCCAACTTCTGCGGCTGGCAGCTCGCCAAGGCGGCGACGTGGCAGCTGGCGGCTCCCGGACTGCGGACCCGGCTGGCGGGCACGCAGATGGAGTACTCGCTGCTGCAGCGCGGCGTGGAGCGCGAGGTGCTGCCGGCCGCGCTGGACCTGGGCATCGGTCTGCTGCCGTCCTCGCCGCTGGGCCGCGGGGTCCTGACGGGCAAGTACCGGGGCGAGGCTCTGCCGTCCGACTCGCGCGGCGCCTCCGAGCACCTGGCGCCCTTCGTCGCGCCGTACCTGGACGACACCGCGAGCCGCATCGTGGACGCCGTGCAGACCGCGGCGGACGGGCTCGCGGTGACTCCCCTGCAGGTCGCCCTCGCATGGATCCGCGACCGGCCGGGCGTGGCCGCGCCCATCGTCGGCGCACGCAACTCTTCGCAGCTCACGGCGGCATTGTCAGTGGAGGCCCTTAGTCTTCCTGACGAGATCTGCCGGGCGCTCGACGACGTGTCGGCGCCCGTGCACCGCTATCCCGATCACGACTGGAGCACGCTGTGAGCACGGAGCCCGAACCCACCGAGGACGCAGAGAACGCCGAGCCGGGGACGCCGGGCGCCGCGGAGCAGAGCGGCGAGGGCGCGACCGCGGCGGACGGTGACGGCGGGTCCGCCGCCCAACTGTCCGAAGCCGAGGCCGAGCTGGCTGCCCAGCGGCTGGAGCGGGAGCGGATCGAGCGGCGCAAGGCCGAGAAGGCGGGGCCGGTCGAGAGCGGCGCGAAGCTCAGCGGGAAGGCCGCCGATCTGCTGGCCGCCGTCCGTGCCGTGGAGAGCGGGGCGAAGCCCGTGGCCACCGTGTTCAGCGAGTCCGCCCCGCGCCGTCCCGCCCCCGAGCCGGTACGGCGCCCGCAGCCGACGCCCGCGGCCGCGCCCGCCGCGCCCGCACCGGAGACCGTCGACGCGGTACGGCGCGTGCTGAGCGACGGCGGCGCACCGGAGGCGCTCGCACCGCAGGTCGCCGCCACTCTCGGCGAGGGCGCCGAGGACGTTCTGCGGGAGGACCCCTGGCTGCTGTTGCGCGTCGGCGGTGTGCGGCCCGAGCAGGCCGACGGCTTCGCGCGGGCGCTGCTCGGCGCGGAGTGCGGTCCGGACGACGAGCGGCGGGGCCGCGCGCTGACGGGATGGCTGCTGGAGCAGGCGGCCCTGGCCGGGCACACGGCGCTGGAGATGCCTGCGCTCACCGCGGCGCTGACCCAGCGGGGCGTGCCCGACGCCGACGCGGCCGTGCAGAGCGCTGTCGCGGAGGGCGAGGCCCTGGTCTTCCAGGACGCCCTCGAACCGACCGCTCCGGCGCCGGAGACGGCCGAGGAGGCCGAGGAGCGTCCGGTACGGATCCTGGTCGGCCTGGAGCGGTACGCGCTCGCGGAGGAGAGCCTCGCCGACGGACTGGCCCGTCTGATCAACTCGGTGCCGAAGGAGGAGGGTTCGGCGGAGGCCTGGGAGGGCGCCGCCGCCTCCGCCCCGGACACCGCCGCCGAGCTGGTCCGCGCGGTCTCGGGCCACGGCCTGGTCCTGCACACCGGCGGCGAGGCCTCCCTGACCGAACCGGCAGCCCTGCTGCAGGCGGCCACCGCTCTCGGCCTGCGCGCCTGGGCGGCCACACACACCCCGACCGGCCGCGACCGCTTCGCAGCACTGTGCGCGGGGCGCGCCGGGGCCGTGCAGGGCCGCGACGGGGAGAACGAGCCGGTGCCAGGCGCCCCCGGCGTCGCCACCGTCGCCGGGCTGCTCTCCGGTGACGAGGGGCCCGGGCGGGACGTGGACGGGGCGCTGGATCTGGGTCTTCTCGTGGTGCTCGACGCGCCCCAACTGGACGTCGAGACGGGGGCCCTGCTCGTCGAGTCGTTGCCCGACGGTGCCCGGCTGGTGCTGGCCGGGGATCCCGGGGTGCTGTGGTCGGCCGGGCCCGGGCGGGTGTTCGCCGATCTGCTGGCGGCGCGGGTCTGCCCCCGGATCGCCTCGCGGCGGCCGGACCTCGGCCCGCTGGGCGAGCTGGTCTCCGGGATCGGCATCGGTGAGCTGGGTCAGGTCGAGGCCCCCGGCAAGGAGGTCGTGATCGTCCCGGTGCGGGACGCGGGCGAGGCGGTCCACCGGACGGTGCAGCTCGTCGCCGACTCGGTGCCCCGGGCGTTCGGCGTGCCGCCCGAGGAGACCGTGGTGATCACCCCCGGCCACGGCGGCGCGGCCGGCACCCGCGCCCTCAACGCGGCGCTGAAGGAGCGCCTCAACCCGGGCCCGGGCCGCTTCGGCGGCTTCGACCCCGGCGACCGGATCGCCTACTCCCCCGCACCGGGCCGTACGACAACGGGCAAGGTCGTCACGGCCGACGCCGCCGGGCTGCATCTGTCGTGTGCGGGCGCCTCCGTCGCCGTACCGAAGGAGCGGGTCGAGCAGTCCGTGCGGCACGGGTGGGCGCTGACCGCGCACCAGGCGGTGGGCAACAGGTGGCCCGCGGTGGTCGTGGTACTGCCCGGGGATGCGGCGCAGTCCCTCAGCCGCCCCTGGGTCTACACGGCGTTCGGCAGGGCGGACCGCCACCTCTCCGTGGTCCACGGCGTGGACCAGGCACTCCCCCGTGCCGTGGCCGAGATCCCGGCGAAGCCGCGTACGACCCGTCTGCCGCTCCTGCTGAGCACCCAGGTACCGGCCACCGGCTGACCGAGGGGCCCGACAGAACGCCGGCGGCGTTCACGGATGATCTCCGTGAACGCCGCCGCCGCAAAACGGTCCGTCCCCGCGCTAGCGGTCCGCGTCCAGTGGCTCCAGGTCCTCGTCGCCGTCCAGATCCGTGTCCAGTTCGTCCTCGAGGTCGTCGTCGGTCACGCCGGCGAGGCGTCCGTCGTCGATCTCGTCGTCAAAGACAGCGCTGACGTCGAAGCGGCAGACCACCCGCTGCGGATCGATCTGCTCGAACGGCGCCTCCAGCCAGTCGCCCGGCTCGGCCGGTTCGTCCGTGGCCGTCACCCACAGCGTGGAGTCGCCCTCCTCGAGGCCGAACTCCTTGTGCCGTGAGGCGATCTCGTCCGGTTCGAACTCGCCGAACAGCACGCCCAGCGCCCCGTGCACGGTCGCGGAGGTCTCCGCCCCCCGCCCGTCGTCGTCCGCCGCCTCCACCCGCTGCGCCTGCGCCAGCAGCCGATGCTGATCCGCCACGGCGTAGTCGCGGCGGATGAGCACACTCAGCGCGTTCGGCTCCTCGGGACCCGTGTACGGCGGCAGCGTGTCCTCCGCACCGGGGATCTCGAAGGGCGTGACCTCGTCGTAGCGGTCGTAGAGCATTTCGTCGTACGTCTCGGCGGCCGCGGCCAGCTCGTTGAACGCCTCGTAGACGGCCTGGTCGTCCTCCCCGGACCTGCGTTCGACCGCGGCCAGGTGACGGTCGAGCGCGGTCTTGACCGCCTCGGCGGCGGCTCGTACCTCGGCAGCGGTGGGCTGCGCAGCATCAGACATAGTGCAGACGCTATCCGTACCGGGCCCCAGCCCGCACAATAGATGCGATGCCGGAATACGAATTTGTCGACGTGTACGTACCGCGCGGGGTGTCCCGCAAGGACGCGACACGCCTGCTGACGGACCATGCCGAGTACGGACACTGGGAGTTGGACCGTCTGAGCCTGCTGCGCGACGGCAGCCGCAGGGTGCGGTTGCGCCGGCGGATCATCCGCCAGGTGCGGGCCACGTGGTGAGCTGAGGCGAGGACGGAGACGACCGAAACGGAGCGGGCCCCGCCAGCACGGGGCCCGCTCCGTTCTGCGCACCGTAGGGGAAGTTTGCGGTGCTCGGGGTGGAGATGCGCCGGTTCAGACCGAGGCGCGCGCCTTGCGGTACATGACCGCCCCCGCCAGCAGCGCTCCTGCGCCCACCGGGAGCACGACCCCGATCGGCAGGTCACTGCCGGTGTGCGCGAGCTGTGCCCCGCCCAGCGGCTGGGTCACGGTCTGGGTGCCGGGGTGGTTGGTGTGCGAGGAGCCGCCCGGCGTGCTCGGGTTGCCGGGGTGGTTCGGGTTACCCGGGTGGCCCGGGTGGCCGGGGGTGCCAGGGTGACCGGGGGTGCCGGGATGACCGGGATTGCCCGGGTGTCCCGGATTACCCGGGTGTCCGGGGTTGCCGGGGTGTCCCGGGTTCCCGGGAGGCGTCGTGTGCCCACCCGAACCGCCGTTGGTGCACTCGTTGTCCTCGGCGGCGTTGCCGATGCCGACGACGTTGACGCTGTTGCCGCAGACATTGACCGGCACGTCGACCGGCGCCTGGACGGTGTTGCCGGAGCCGATGCCGGGCGAGTGACTGGAGTGTCCGCCGGCGTGGGCCCCGCCGGAACCGCCGTGCCCGCCCTCGTTGCTGCACTCGTTGCCCCGCGCCGGGTTGTGCAGTCCGACGACGTTGACGGTGTTGCCGCAGACGTTCACCGGCACATGCACGGGCGCCTGCACCGTGTTGCCGGACAGTACGCCGGGCGAGTCCGAAGCGGAGCCGTTCGCGCCCGAGTCGGCGTGGGCGTAACCGCCCGCAGCGGCGAGCACGCCGGTCGCCGCCATCACGGTCATCAGGCCCTTGCGGGTGACCTGTCGCATTACTGAATTCTCCCTGCCTTCATTCCTGACCTGGAATCCGCGAAATTCCGAGTGGAAATTCGCGAAACGGCCGGGGGGGGGGGGGGGGGGGGGGGGGGGGGGGGGGGGGGCGGCGGGGCGGGGGGCGGGCGGGGCGGGGGGGGGGGGGGGGGGGGGGGGGGGGGGGGGGGGGGGCGGGGGCGCG
>NZ_JBITLY010000008.1:182843-345595 GCF_044465725.1 Streptomyces sp. NPDC049541
AAATTACTTTTAAATTTACCGCCCCCGCCGGCGCGCCCCGCCCCCCCCGCGCCCCCCCCCCCCCCCCCACGGGCGTGAACGACCCTCAGCGGGTCGACATCACTTGTTGATGCAGGTGTTGCCGAAGGCGGGGTTCAGCAGCCCGATCACGGAGATCGTGTTGCCGCAGACGTTCACGGGGACGTGCACGGGCACCTGAACGACGTTGCCGGAAGCGATACCCGGGGAGTGCACCGCGGCACCCTGAGCACCGGCGTCGGCGACGGCCAGGCCCGCACCCGCGAGAACCAGACCACCAGTGGCAGCCGCAGCAGCGACGACCTTCTTGAGCATTATTCCTCCTTGTTGGCAAAAGCGATCTCGTGTTGCTGATCGCATTACCTGTAACGAGGAGGAAGTAATGGAGCTACGAGCTGATGGTCGCATTCACCCTTCCCGGGCCCGTTCCGTACGTGCGGCCGATTACGAAGGTCACGAGGCGTCGATGAAGCGGTCCAGCACGCGCACGCCGAACTTCAGGCCGTCGACCGGCACCCGCTCGTCCACCCCGTGGAACATGCCGGCGAAGTCCAGCTCCGGGGGCAGCTTGAGCGGCGCGAAGCCGAAGCCGCGGATGCCCAGCTCGTCGAAGGACTTGGCGTCCGTGCCGCCGGAGAGCATGTAGGGGATCGCCTTGGCGGCCGGGTCCTCGGCCACCAGCGCGGACTGCATGGCGTCCACCAGCGCCCCGTCGAAGGTGGTCTCGACGGCCTTGTCGGCGTGCACGTCCTCGCGCCGCACCTTCGGCCCGAGGATCTTGTCCAGGTCGGCGAGGAACTCCTCCTCGAACCCGGGCAGGAAACGCCCGTCGACGTGCGCCGTGGCCTCCCCCGGGATGACGTTGACCTTGTAACCGGCGCCCAGCTGCGTGGGGTTGGCGGTGTTGCTGAGGGTCGCGCCGATGAGCTTGGCGATGCCGCCGAGGCGGGCCAGGGTCCCCTCCATGTCCTCCGGGTCCAGCTCGGTGCCGAGCGCGTCGCCGAGTTCGTCGAGGAAGGCCCGGGTGGTCTTCGTCACCCGCACCGGGAACTTGTGCCGTCCGAGCCGCGCGACGGCCTCCGACAGCTCGGTGATGGCGTTGTCCCGGTGGATCATCGACCCGTGCCCGGCGGTGCCGGCCACGGTCAGCTTCATCCAGTGCATGCCCTTCTCGGCCGTCTGGATCAGATAGAGCCGCCGCTGCTCGTTGACCGTGAACGAGAAGCCGCCGACCTCGCTGATCGCCTCGGTGACGCCTTCGAAGAGGTCGGGGTGCTTGTCGACCAGGTGCCGGGCGCCGTATGTGCCGCCCGCCTCCTCGTCGGCGAGGAAGGCGAGGACGATGTCGCGCGGGGGCCGTCGCCCGCTGCGCAGCCGGTCGCGCACGACCGCCAGGGTCATCGCATCCATGTCCTTCATGTCGACGGCCCCGCGGCCCCACACGCAGCCGTCGGTGACCTCGCCGGAGAAGGGGTGGTGGGTCCAGTCGTCGGCGTTGGCCGGTACGACGTCGAGGTGGCCGTGGATGAGGAGCGCGGGCCGTGAGGGGTCCTCGCCCTCGATCCGGGCGACCGTGGAGGCCCGGCCCGGGTGCGACTCGAAGATCTTCGAGTCGAGACCCACCTCGGCGAGCTTCTCCGCGACGTACTCGGCCGCCTCCCGCTCACCGGGACCCGAGTGGTCGCCGTAGTTGCTGGTGTCGATCTGGATCAGCTCGCGGCAGAGGTCCACGACCTCGTCCTCGCCGGTGACGCCCCTGGCCGTGTCCGTCTCGCTCACGCTGCTTCCTCCCGCTGTCACTGCTGGTGGTTCCCCTCATCCTCCCTCCCCGCCCGGCCGCCCCCAAGACCGGACCCCGCCCGTCACACGCCGTTCACGCCGGACGGGGGGTGACCGGGGACCTCTCGAAAGCCTGGTAATGTTTCCTTCGTCGCCGCGGGGGAAACCCCGCACGACAGACACCTTGTCCGGGTGGCGGAATGGCAGACGCGCTAGCTTGAGGTGCTAGTGCCCTTTATCGGGCGTGGGGGTTCAAGTCCCCCCTCGGACACTGAAGACGTATGACCACCTTGTGCGGGTCGAGCTGGAGCTCGGCCCGCACAAGGTGTTTTCCGGGCTCGCGGGTGGGCCGGAGCCCGAGGGGCAGAGCGGCGTCGTGATCACTCGCGTGGAGCGCTCATCCCGACGCCGGACGGTGAGGTGGCCGTCTCCGTTTCAGCGCCCTCCGCGGTCGTGGTGTCGTGGAGTCGGGCAGGGTGGAGACGGTCCAGAAGCGGGCCCGTCATCAGAGTGGTGACGAGCGCCATCAGGACCATCGCCGTGAACATCTGGGTGTCGATGAGCCGGAGGTCGAGCCCGACGCCGAGAATGATCAGCTCGGTGAGTCCTCGCGCGTTGAGGAGGACGCCCAGGGTCAGTGCCTGTCGTGCCGGGGCGCCGGCCAGTCGTGCCGCTCCCGCTCCCCCGACGAACTTGCCCACACAGGCCGCGATGAGCACGGCTGCGACCATCACGACTCCATGGCTGTCCAGCTCGTCGAACCGTACGGACAGGCCCGTGACGGTGAAGAACACCGGCAGCAGGACGCGGCTGATCTGTTCGATTTGCCGGGCGGCGTCAGGGGCTGCGGCTTCCCACTGCTTTCGGGGTGTGGCGGCGCCGAAGGCGAAGGCACCGAAGACCGGGTGCAGGCCGATGTCGTCGGAGAGCCACGCGCACAGCAGTGTGCCGGCGATCAGCAGGGCCACGGCCACGGGGGGTTGGGTGAGCCACTGGCGGTCGGAAGCGAGCAGCCGCGCCAGGGCCGGCCGCACCAAGTGGACCAGGGCCAGGACCATGGCGGTGAAGGCGATCAGCATGCGCGCCAGGGTCCACACGGTGCCGGTGTGGACGCTGACCGTGATCGCGGCCAGGAGGCACCAGGCGAGGACGTCCTGGAGGGCTGCGCTGGCCAGGGCCACGGTTCCGATGCGGTCGTGGTGCAGTTTCTTCTCGTAGACGATGCGCGCCAGGACGGGGAAGGCAGTGATCGACATCGCGGCCCCCAGGAAGAGTGCCTGTCCGAGGCGGCCGTCGGTGGTGATCTGCGGGTGGTTCGTCCAGGGGAACAGCACGGCGGCCAGGCCGGCGCCCAAGCCGAAGGGGACGGCGACGGAGGCCAGGGAGACCGAGGTGACCAGCCGCCCGGCGCCCCGCAGCTGGGTGAAGTCGAGGCGGTGGCCGACGCCGAACATGAACAGAGCCAGGCCGAGTTGGGCGAGGACCTGCAGATGGGGTCTGGTGGCTTCGGGTATCAGGTGGTCGGTGAGATGTCCGGGCAGGAGTCCGAGCAGGCTCGGGCCGAGGGCGATCCCGGCCACGATCTCGCCGATGACGCCCGGCTGCCGCGCTTTCGCGGCCAGCCGGGCACCGAGGACGGCGACAGTGATGATGACGGCGAGGGCGAGCAGTACCTGTCCGGTGATCGCCTGCGGGGGATGTGCTGCTGCAGGCATGGTTTCCACGGGCTTGAAAGTCATCTCCTCCACTACCCCACTCGTAGAGTCCTGTAAAGCGACATAATCCCTGTTCAGTCTGCTAGACAGGGCTGACACAAGCCCGCCCCAACCCGCTTAGTTTACTTTTTTACTTGACTCTACATGACAATGCCAGTTGACTGACGTTGTTGATTTGTCGGCCGAGGAGGCAGGACTGTCATGGGGGACGAGACGTTCGGAATCATCCTGGCGGGAGGCCGGGGCGAACGCGCCAAGCCGCTCACCCTCGCCTCCTGCGACTACATCCGCAGCAAGGCCCTCATCCCGGTCGTCGGCCGCCCCGTCGTCGAATGGCTCGTCGAGTCCTGCCGCGCCCAGGGCATCCGCCGCTTCTACGTGATCGCGCAGGGAGCCGAGAACCACAGCCAGATCAAGCTCGTGCTCGGCCACGGCGAACGGTTCGGCGTGGAGATCCACTACTCCCGCGCCCGGCTCGACCGGTACAACGTCGGATCGGGCGCCGCGACCCTGCACAACCTCGAACAGTGGGACCTGACGGGCCGTGCGCTGGTGCTGCCCGTGGACTCGGTCTTCCAGTTCGAACTCGGCCGGCTGACCGACACGCACGACGCCGCCGACGCCGTCGTGACCGTCGCCTCGGTCGGCCGCACCCCTGAGGAGGTCGCCGGCAAGTACGGCGTGATGCAGACCTCCCCGGACGGGCTGGTCTCGGGCTTCCTGGAGAAGCCCGCCCTCGACCGGGTCCACCGCCTCTTCGCCGAGACCTCGCCGCCCACCGCCGGCCGCACCCTGCCCACCAACGCGGGCATGTACCTGGTCGACTGCGGCCGCCTACGGCTGGCCGTGCGCAACCCCGAGATGATCCGGCTCGCCCAGCAGCGCCTCGACTGGGGCGGCGACCTGCTGCCCTGGCTGGTCGGGCGCGGGCTGCCGGTCGCGGTCTCGCCCATCGACCGGCTCGGCGACCTCGGCAGCATCGCCGACTACCTGACCACCGTCGGCGACGTCCTCGACGGCCGCTACCCGTGGATGAACAAGGCCATGGGCCCCCCGCAGAGCACCGACCCGCCGTACTGGATCCACGAGTCCAGCCTGCGCACCAAGGACAGCGTCACCGGCACCACCCTCGCCCAGAAGATCTCCGAGGGCAGTGTCGTCATCGGCCCCGCCGTGCGCATCGGGCGCAACGCCGAGATCGGCCCGGGCGTGCAGCTGCGGTTCACCGACATCGGTGACGGCGTCGACGTGGACGAGGGCGCCCGGCTCAGCCGGGCGGCGATCGGCGACGGCGCCGTCGTCGGGCCGTACGCCCGTGTCACGGACTCGTACGTCGGCCCGCTGGCGCGTGTGCACTCCGAGCGCGACAGCCCGGTCCGGCTCCTGCACTCCGCCGTCGGCGAGGCCGCCGACCTGCGGCCCGGTACCCGGCTGACCGGGGTGAGCGTGTATCCGCGGCTGCGGGTGCCCGCCGTCACCGGCCTGCCCACCGGCACCCATCTGACCAGCGCCGACGACATCCTGCAGTGGATCTGAGTGCCCCCCTATCCGGCTCTTCCGCAGCCCCCCGTGGAGATCTCGATGGACAGCCCGATCGCAGTCATAGGAGGAACCGGCCGGGTCGGCCGGCTCGTCGCCCGTCAACTGCTCGACAGAGGCGAGAGAGTCCGGGTCATCGGCCGCAGCACCCAGCGGGCCCGGCGGCACATACCGCCGCAGGCCCAGTTCTTCGCGGCCGACGTGCGCGCCCCCGCCACCGTCCGCACCCCCCTGCACGGCTGTTCCGCGGTCGTCTACACCGTGGAACCGGGCACCGACGACGCCGGTCCCGACAGCCCCGAGACCACCATGCACACCGGGGTCCGCCATGTCCTCGACGCCCTGCGCTCCGCCTCGGGCACCCCGCACTTCGTGCTGGTCAGCCAGCGCCATGTGACCCACCGCGACCATCCGATGAACGTCTACGGCCGGATGTTGGACTGGCGCCTGGCCGGGGAGAACACGGTCCGCGCCTCGGGTCTGCCGTACACCGTGATCCGCCCGGGCTGGCTGACCGACGAGCCCGGCCACGGTCATCTGCACCTGGAGCAGGGCGACATCGGCGACGGACGCGTGACCCGCCCCTACGTCGCCGACGCCTGCGTCCGTGCGCTGTACTCCCCCGCGGCCCGTGGCGTGACCTTCGAGATGCGCAGCGAGGTGGGGCCGGCCACCGGTCCCGTGCCCTGGGAGGAACTGTTCGCCGGACTCCGTGCCGACGACCCGGCCGCGGCTCGCGCCGCACTCTCCCGAGGGTGATCACCATGTGCATGACATTCCGATCGACGCTCCGACCGACCCTGGGACAGATGCCATGACGGAACAGCTGACACTGAGTCCCGACCAGGAGGCCGGCTCCTACGGCCGGCCGCCCTCCGACGTCACCCCCGGGCGGCCCCAACCGCTGGGCACCACCGTCGATGCCGACGGTGTCAACTTCTCGCTCTTCTCGGAGCACGCCACCCGGGTCGACCTGCTGCTGTTCGAGCACTGCGACAGCCCGCGCCCGTACCGCACCATCACCCTGCTGCCCGACCGGCACCGCAGTTTCCACTTCTGGCACTGCCACGTCCGCGGGATCGGCGCCGGCCAGGTCTACGCCTTCCGCATCGACGGACCGCGCGACCTCAGCAACCTGGGCACCCGGTTCGACCACCGCAAGGTGCTGATCGACCCGTACGCGCGGGCCAACGTCAACAGCCGCTGGGAGCGGACGCACGCCATCGGCCCCGGTGACAACGTCGAGCACTGCATGCGAAGCCTGGTCGTCGACCTGGACGCCTACGACTGGGAGGGCGACACACCGCTGCGCACACCGATGGCAGACACCGTCATCTACGAGATGCACGTGCGCGGCCTGACCGCCTCCCCGACCTCGAACACCGAACACCCCGGGACCTTCTCCGCCGTCCTCGACAAGATCCCGCACCTGCGCGAACTCGGCGTCACCGCCGTGGAGTTGTTGCCGGTCTTCGACTTCGACGAGACCCAGATACTGCGGTCGGGGCCTGACGGCACCCCCCTGCGCAACTACTGGGGCTACGACCCCTACGGCTTCTTCGCCCCGCACACCGGCTACTGCTCAAGCCCCCATCTCGCCACGCACATCACCGAGTTCCGCGACATGGTGAAGGCCTTCCACAGGGCGGGCATCGAGGTCATCCTCGACGTCGTCTTCAACCACACGAGCGAGGGCAACGAGTTCGGCCCGACGATCAGTTTCCGGGGTGCGGCCAACGAGGCCTACTACCACCTGTGGCCGCAGGACCGCTCCCACTACATGGACTTCACCGGGTGCGGCAACGCCGTCAACGCCAATCATCCGATGGTCACCAAGTTCATCCTGGAGTGCCTGGAGTACTGGGTGACCGAGCATCACGTCGACGGCTTCCGCTTCGACCTCGCCTCCGAACTCTCCCGCGGTCCGCTCGGCTACGAGATGGCCGTGCCGCCGGTCCTGTGGGCGGTGGAGCTGTCGCAGGTGCTCGCCGAGACGAAGATCATCGCGGAACCGTGGGACGGCGGCGGCCTTTATCAGGTCGGCCGGTTCCCCGGGAAGCGCTGGGCGCAGTGGAACGGCCCGTTCCGTGACGACGTACGGCGGTTCGTGCGCGGCGACGCGGGCATCGTCGGCGAGGTGGCCTCGCGGATCGGCGGCTCCGCCGACCTGTTCGCGCCGCAGGGCGAACTGCCCACCAACAGCATCAACTTCATCACCTGCCACGACGGCTTCACGCTCAACGACCTGGTCAGCTACAACGCGAAGCACAACCACGCCAACGGCGAGGCGAACGCCGACGGAGCGGACGAGAACTACAGCTGGAACTGCGGCGTCGAGGGGCCCAGCGAGGACCCGGAGATCGAATGCCTGAGGACGCGGCAGATCAAGAACCTGCTCTCCCTCCTGATGCTCAGCCGCGGTGTGCCGATGCTGCTGGCCGGCGACGAGTTCCGCAACAGCCAGGACGGCAACAACAACGGCTACTGCCAGGACGGCCCGGTCTCCTGGCTCGACTGGAACCAGGCCGCGAGGGAGAAGGAGACGACGAGCTTCACCCGGGGCGTCATCCAGCTCCGCAAGCGCTACCGCACCCTGCGCGAACCGCAGTTCTTCTCCGAACGCCTCAACTCCCGCTCCCTGCCCGACATCACCTGGCACGGCACCCGGCTCCACCAACCCGGCTGGGAGGACCCCAACGCCCGGGTGCTGGCCTGCACGTACGGCGGTTTCGACGGTGACCCGGATCTGCACCTGATCCTCAACATGTACCACCTGGGGCTCGACTTCGAGCTGCCCGACATCCCCGGTCACCGCTGGCACCGAGTTCTCGACACGGCCCGCCCCGGCCCCGACGACATCCTGCCGCCCGGACAAGAGGAGCTGGTCGACGGTACGACCCACCACGCCCAGGGCCGCAGCGTCGTCCTGCTCGCGGCCCTGCCCGACCCGAAGGGCACCTGACCATGAGCGCACCTGCCCGACGACACATCCACTCCGACACGCTCGCCGGCTACGTCACGTACTACAGCCCGACCGGACGCCGCTTCGGCCTGCGCACCTCGGACGAGCGCGAGTTCACGGTCCACCTCTCCTCGAACGCCGTCTCGCGCATCGTCCGCAACCTCGGCGAGCCCTACCGCGACACCACGTCCGACACCGTCGACATGCTGGCCGAGGGCCGGTTCGTCTTCGCGTACGGCATCTTCTACGAGTGGGAGGGCGGCTCCCGCTTCGACGCCAAGGAGATCACCTTCCCGGAGGAGACCCGCGGCCAGTACGTCTTCGAGCACCCCAACTGGTGGGTGCGACAGGCCGCCGCCGTGGCCGACTTCTATCTGCGCGGGCACTTCCCCGACGGGAACTACGACTGGCGCAACTTCCGCACCCAGCTCACGCTCAGCGGCACCCATCTGCCGGACTTCGACGGCGTGGACGTACGCCAGGAGACGGACACCATCTCCCGGCTGGTCTACGGCCTGTCCACGGCGTACCTGCTCACCGGCGAGGACCGCTTCCTGGAGGCGGCCGAGGCCGGCACCGTGTACCTGCGCGAGCACATGCGGGTGAACGACAAGGCCGAGGGCATCACCTACTGGTACCACGGCATCGACATCACGCCCGCCGGCCATCGCCCCGTGTTCGCCTCCGAGTTCGGCGACGACTTCGACGCGATCCCGATGTACGAGCAGATCTACGCGCTCGCCGGTCCCACGCAGACGTTCCGCATCACCGGCGACCCACGGATCCTGGAGGACATCGACCGGACGGTGGCGCTGTTCCAGAAGTACTTCCGTGATCCCGTCTGGGGCGGGTTCTACTCGCACCTGGACCCGATCACGCTGGATCCGAACGCCGACGCGCTCGGCCGCAACCGGTCCCGCAAGAACTGGAACTCCGTCGGCGACCACGCGCCGGCATACCTGATCAACGCCTATCTCGCCACGGGCCGCCCGGACTTCGCCGCGCTCCTGGAGGAGACCGCGGACACCATCGTGGCGCGGTTCCCCGACGAACCCAACAGCCCCTTCGTGCAGGAACGATTCCACGCCGACTGGAGTCCGGACCGGACCTGGGGCTGGCAGCAGGACCGGGCGGTGGTCGGCCACAACCTCAAGATCGCCTGGAACCTGACCCGCATCAAGTCCCTGCACCACAAACCGGAGTACGCCACGACCGCCGAGCGCCTCGCCGAGACCATGCCGGCGGTGGGCAGCGACGGGCTGCGCGGCGGCTGGTACGACGTGGTCGAGCGGCAGCCCGATCCGGACAGCGGCATCCACCGCATGGTCTGGCACGACCGCAAGGCCTGGTGGCAGCAGGAGCAGGCGATCCTCGCCTATCTGATCCTGGCCGGCACCACCGGCGACCCGGAGCAGCTGCGGCTGGCGCGCGAGGCGGCGGCGTTCTACAACGCCTTCTTCCTCGACTACCAGGACGGCGGCGTCTATTTCAACGTACTGGCCAGCGGCATCCCGTACCTGCTGGGCACCGAGCGGTTCAAGGGCAGCCACGCGATGGCCGGTTACCACGCGCTGGAGCTGTGCTACCTCTCGGCCACGTACACCGGGCTGCTGCTCAGCCACGACCCCGTCGTACTGCACTTCAAGCCCCGCCCGGACGACCTCCCGGACCGGGTGCTGCGGGTGGCGCCCGATCTGCTGCCGGCCGGCTCGGTGGAGCTGACCCGGGTGTGGGTCGACGACCAGCCGTACCGCGACTTCGACGGCAAGGAGCTGACCGTCCGGCTGCCGCGCGGCGAGGATCCGGTCCGGGTCCGCGTCGAGCTGGAGCCGGCCGCGATGCGCCTGAGGATGCGCACCTCGTTCGACGGCGGCACCGCGCACGTCAGCTGCCACGGTGTGATCGACGCGGCCGAACTGGGCAAGTTCCGCCGGATCCTGGCCGAGGTGATGGCCGCGGCTCCGCAGCGCGTGGAGTTCCATCTCTGCGAGGTGGGCGGCATGTGCCGGCCCGCCATCAACGAGCTGCTGTTCCAGCGCACCAAGGCCGGTCTGGACGTCGACTTCGTGATCGTCGGCTGTGCGCTGCCGGACGTGGCGGACGCGCTGCTCGCGACGGACGCCTTCCTGCTGGAGGGCGGTGACGACTGCAACCATGAGTGAACTCGCGACCTTCGCCGTCCCGATGTCGTCCGTGCGTGCCCCGAGCGCGCCGCCGGGCACCGCCGCCGGGCTCCCCGACTACTGCGGCGAGCTGTTCGGCGACTTCACCCGGGCCGACCAGCGGCGCTGGGGCGAGGTGTACGTGCGCGGGCTGCTGGACGTGCCCGGGCGCAAGACGCCTGCCCGAATCTCCGAGCACGTGCTCGGGAAGCGGGCCGTGCAGCAGATCCAGCAGTTCGTGAACCAGAGCCCGTGGGCCTGCGCTCCGGTGCGCGGACGGCTCGCCCGGCAGATGGTGCGGTCCTTCCGTGCCGAGGCCTGGTCCATCGACGAGGTCGTCTTCGCCAAGAACGGCGACCGCTCCGTGGGCGTGGCCCGGCAGTACGCGGCCTCCCAGGAACGCACCATCAACTGCCAACTGGGCCTGGCCGCCTCGCTGGTGGGGCACGCCGGCGGGGTCCCGGTGAACTGGCGGCTGCTGCTGCCGGCCCGCTGGGACCAGGACGAGCGGCTGCGCCGGCAGGCGCACGTGCCGGTGCAGGAACGCTGCCGTCCGCGCTGGAGCTACGTTCTGGAGGCGCTCGACGAGATGCTCGACGAGTGGTCCCTCGAACCGCTTCCGGTGCTGGCCGACTGGCGCAGCCAGAGCGACCCCGACCCGCTGCTGCGCGGTCTGGAGGCACGCGGCCTCGGCTACGTCGTCCAGGCGGCGCCGCACACTCCGGTCCTGCTGCCCCGACGGCGGGCCACCGCCTCCGGGGTGCGCAGCAACCTGGCCGAACTCGCCGGGCGCGCCGCCCGCCACGCCGAGCGGACCTCGGTGACCTGGCACGACCCGGTCACCGAGCGCATGCGGCACTCGGAGTTCGTCACGCTCCCGGTGCTCCTGCGGGCCGACCCGGCTACGGGGACCGGCCCGGCGTCCCGGCCGCGCCTGCTCCTCGCGGACTGGCCCTACGGCCGGCCCCGCCCGCGCGCCTACTGGCTGACGAACCTCCCCACCCGCCGCCTCACGGAGACCGTACCGCTGGTGCAGTTGCGGCGGTTCGCCGAGGAGGCGCTGGGCCGGATGCACGAGGAGTTCGGGCTCGGCGACTTCGAGGGGCGGTCCTTCCGGGGCTGGCACCACCATGTGACGCTGGCCTCGGCCGCGCTCGGCTACGACATGGTGCGCCAGCAGGCCGACGAGAGAGCGCTGAGCCATCCGCGTGCCTGAACACCCACACCGCGGCGGCCCCGTACGGACACCTCCGTACGGGGCCGCCGTACGCTCACTTCTCCCAGCCGACCAGGCTGAAGTCGACGTCGCCGAGACCTGGCACCCCGTAGTTCGCCAGGCCCTTGCGGACGGCGATGATCTGAGGGCGCTGGTAGAGCTCGATGTCGTGGCCGAGCCGCCAGATCTCGGCGTCGGCCCGGTCGTAGAGCCGCTGCGCGGTCCGCTCGTCGAGGGTGCCGGAGGCCTGGCCGAGGAGCCTGTCCACCACCGCCGATCCCACCCTGCCGTAGTTCTGGTACGTCTGTCCCGCCTCGGGGCGGCGGTAGATGGCGTACGCGGAGCTCGGGTAGGTCAGGCCTGTGAACCGGAAGATGACGAGATCGAAGTTGCCCTTCTCCAGGTACTGCGGTCCGTAGGCGGAGGCGGGCACCTGCTGGATGTCGACCCGGACTCCGACCTGGGCGAGCATGTGCTGGACGAGCTGGGCGAGGTCCTCGCCCAGCCGGTTGGTGCCCTCGCTCAGTACGAAGCGGAGGGTGAGGCTGCGGCCGTTCCTGACCCGTGTCCTTCCGGGGCCCGGGCTCTTCCAGCCCGCAGCGTCGAGGGCGCGTTCGGCCGCCTTCGGGTCGTAGGTGCCGTAGGGGCGGGAGTTGTCGGTGTATCCCGGCTGGTTGGTCATGAAGAAGTGGTTGCCGAGCAGCGGCACCTTCACCGGCAGGCCCTGGGCCGCGACGTCGGCCAACGACGCGCGGTCGACAGCCCGTTGGAGGGCGTTGCGCACCGAGCGGTCGACCAGCGGACCGCCCGCGCCGTTGAGGGTGATGTGCACCTCGTCCCAGGCGGAGCCGATGCGGATCTCGCTGTCACGCGCGTTCTTCAACTGCGTATAGGCCTCGCTGGTGGCGGCGTTGACCGCGTCGACCTCGCCGTTCTGGAAGGCCTGGAGGGCGGCGTCGGCGTCGAGCACCCGGAAGACGATCCGGTCGAGGCGGGGCCGGCTGCCCCACCACCGGCTGTCGGGTACGAAGGTGAGGGTCTGCGCGGTCTGGTCGACGGAGTCGAGCCTGAAGGGGCCCGCTGTGATGGGCAGTCGGCCCTGCCATCCCGAGTTGAAGCGCCCGGGGGTGTCGTAGGCGGCGGCCGGGAAGAGAGGGGTGAACAGCCTGCGCCAGTCGGCGTACGGCTGCTTGAAGGTGACGCGTACCTCGTGCGCTCCCGCGCCCTGGCGCACGTCCCCGATGCGGTCGTAACCGCTGGTGTCGGCGACCAGGTAGCGCGCGTCGCCGCCGCCGAGCGCGTGCCACTGCGCGGCGAAGTCCCGCCAGCCGAGCGCTCTGCCGTCGGACCAGCGGGCCTTCGGATTGAGCCGGTAGGTGACGACCTGCGGCGAGTCACTGGTGACGGACGCGGAGACCAGGTACGCCGGCACGGCGTGCGGGACGCCCTTGACGTCCCGGGCGAAGAGCCGCGGCTCGGTCATGCTGTCGACGCGCCACACGTCGTCGAGGGCGCCGTCGACGTGGTCGAAGTTGAACTGCGTGATCATCTGCGCGAGCGGCAGGGTCAGCGTCCCGCCGGAGCGCAGCGAGCTCGGCGGCCGGGCGTTGATGTCATACGTGCCGTATGTCGGCAGCGCCCGGCGCGAGGTGTCGGAATGCGAGGAACCGGAACAGCCCACCACGGTCAGGGCAGTGAGAGAGCACACCACCAGCCACGCGAGCCATCCTCGTATCCGCCACACGCCACGGCCCTCTCAGTTCGGACGAACCGTCAACTGCCCGGATATTTTCTCGAATTGAGGAGCCGGAGCTTAACATCACGAAGTGTCGCCCACATGAAGCGGAACAAGTCGCATGCTCTCCCTGATCATCCGGCGCCTCGCCCACTGCGTGATCCTGTTCCTCGCCTGCGTCGTCCTCACCTACGCCCTCGCCTCGGTCGCGCTCGACCCGCGCGCCTACTTCGAGGACCGGCAGCCACCCCCGCCCAGCCGGGTCCTCGACCGCGAGCTGTCCCGCCTCGGCATGGACGACCGCGTCCCGCTGCCCGAGCGCTTCGCGCACTGGGCGGGCCGGGCCGTCCGCGGCGACCTGGGTCTGACCATCGACGGCGGCTCCGTGAACGCCGAGTTCGGACGCCGGGTCGGGGTGTCCGTACGGCTGCTGCTGGTGGGCACCGTGGCAGGAACGGCCGTGGGCGTGCTGGCCGGGGTGTGGGCGGCGGTACGGCGGGGCCGGGTGGGCGACCGGGTACTGACCGTCTTCTCGTTCGCGGTGCTGTGCGTCCCCACCTTCGTCCTGGCGCTGCTGCTCAAGACCGGGGCGCTGGCCGTCAACCAGGCCGTCGGCAGCACGGTCATCCGCTACACGGGCGAGCACACACCGGGCCTGCAGGGTGACTGGGCCGTCCAACTGTCCGACACGGCCGCCCACTTGCTGCTCCCTGCGATCTGCGTGGCGCTGCCCGCGATCGCCTCCTACAGCCGCTACCAGCGGGCCGCCACCCTCGACGTGCTCGGCGCCGACCATCTGCGCACCGCCCGGGCGAGGGGGCTCACCCCGGGCCGCGCCCTGCTGCGGCACGGGTTGCGGATCTCGCTCATCCCCGTGTCGGTCTTCTTCTCGTACGGTGTGCTGGCCCTGTTCACCGGGGCCGTGTTCACCGAGAAGATCTTCGGCTGGCCCGGCATGGGCAGCTGGCTCATCGACTCGGTGCAGAAGGGAGACGTGAACTCGGTCGTCGCCGTCAACATCTTCGCCGCGGCCGTCGTTCTGCTCGCCGGGCTGCTGGCCGAGGTTCTGCACGCCCTCCTCGACCCCCGGGTACGGCGGCCGTGAGGGCCGGGGGGCGCGGGCGCGCGGTCCTGCGGCGGGTGCTGCGGCGTCCGGGGGCGCTCGGCGGGCTCGCGGTGCTGCTGCTCCTGCTCGCCCTCGCCTTCCTGGGACCGTACGTATCCCCGTGGACGTACACGGACGTCGATTACACGGCGCTCAGCCACCCGCCGGACGCACAGCACTGGATGGGCACGAACCGGATCGGGCAGGACGTGTTCGCCCAGGTCGTGCGGGGGCTGCAGAAGTCGCTGCTGATCGGGCTGCTGGTCGCCCTGTTCTCGACCGTGCTGGCCGCGGCGGTGGGCGCGGGCGCCGGCTACTTCGGCGGCTGGACGGACCGGGTGCTGATGTTCGTCGTCGACCTCATGCTGGCCCTCCCCACCCTCCTCGTGCTGGTGGTGGTCACTCCACGGCTGCGGAAGTGGGGCTGGCTCACGCTGGTCGCGCTGCTGGCCCTGCTGGGCTGGATGGTCACCGCGCGGGTCGTGCGCGGTATGACCCTTTCCCTGAAGGAACGTCAGTTCGTGGTGGCGGCAAGGCTGATGGGTGTCTCCCCGGCGCGGATCATCTGGCGGCATGTGCTGCCGCACACGGCATCGTTCCTGATCACGGACGCGACCATCGCTGTGGGCGGGGCGGTGATCAGTGAGACCGGACTGTCGTACTTCGGTCTGGGGGTCCAGCCACCCGACGTCTCCCTCGGCACGCTGATCGCGGACGCGACGGACGTGGCACTGGTGTATCCGTGGATGTTCTTCTTCCCCACGGGGCTGCTGATCGCGTTCGTGCTGGCCGTCAACCTGATCGGGGGCGCACTGCGGGACGCGCTCGATCCGACGACAGTGGGCCGTGCGGGGCCGTCCCGTACGACTGTGCCGGGACTGTCCGGATGAACGCCGTACTGCAGGTCCGTGACCTGACGGTCTCCTTCTCCTTCTCCGTCGGCGCGGAGCGCCGCCCGGCGGTGCCCGTGGTGCGCGGCGTCGATCTCACGCTGCAGCGCGGAGAAGTGCTGGGCCTGGTGGGCGAGTCTGGGACCGGCAAGACGCTCACCGCGCTCTCCCTGATGGGGCTCGCGCCGCCCGGCGCCCGGGTGGGCGGCTCGGTGCGGCTGCTGGGCGAGGAGGTGTCGGGGCTGCCCGAGCGGGAGTTGGCGCGGATCCGCGGGCGGCGGATCGCCATGGTCTTCCAGGACCCGTTGCACGCCTTCACCCCGGTGCTGCGGGTCGGCGACCAGATCGCGGAGGCCCTGCGCATCCACCAACGGCCGCGTCCGCGGCGCGAGTCAGCGCTGCGCAGGGCGGTGGAGCTGCTGGACTTCGTGGGGGTGCCGCAGCCGTCGCGGGCCGCACGCGCCTATCCCCACGAGTTGTCCGGCGGGATGCGTCAACGGGCCATGATCGCGATGGCCATGTCGAACGGCCCCGACGTCCTGCTCGCGGACGAGCCCACCAGCGCGCTCGACGCGACCGTGCAGGCGCAGGTGCTGGAGGCCCTGGCCGCCGCCAGGCGGGAGACCGGGGCGGCGCTGCTGCTGGTCACCCACGACCTCGGGGTCGTCGCGGGTTCGGCGGACCGGGTCGCCGTGCTGTACGCGGGCCGGATCGTGGAGACGGGTACCGCCGAGGCCGTACTCACCCGGCCCCGGATGCCTTACACGGTCGGCCTCGTCGGCTCGGTCCCACGGCTCGACGCCCGCACCGCCCTCACGCCGATACCGGGCACGGCCCCGGCCCCGGGCGCAGCGGGCCCCGGCTGCGCCTTCGCCCCGCGCTGCCCCCTGGCGGAACCGGAGTGCGTGGCCTCCGACATCCGGCTCCTTGAAGTGAACAGCCCGACCCGGCCCGACCCGGCTGAAGCGGAGGCTCACGAGGCAGCCTGTCGACGCGTGCCGGTGGTCGCACATCGGACGGCGGCGGAGCTCTTCCCGCCGAGCGGTGCGGCGATAGCAGCGGCGGGAGGCGGGGCGGCGAGCACACCCGCGCCGGACGGAGTGGCGAGCACACCCGCACGGGACAGGGCGGCGAGCACACCCGCGCCCGACGGGACAGCAAGCACACCCGCCCACGACGGGACAGCAAACACACCCGCCCACGACGGGACAGCAAACACACCCGCCCACGACGGGACAGCAAACACACCCGCCCACGACGGGACAGCAAGCACACCCGCCCAGGGCGGGACAGCAAGCACACCCGCCCAGGGCGGGACAGCGAGCACACCCGCCCAGGGCGGGACAGCGAGCACACCCGCGCAGGGCGGGGCTGCGGCTGCGCACGCCCCAGGCGGGACGGGAGCCGTACCGGCACCGCGTGGGACTGCCGATACCCCATCGGGCGAGGTCGCAGTCACACCGACGCCGGGCATGACAGCAGCCACGCCCGCGCCCGGCGGGGGCGCAGACACACACCCGCCCGGCGAGGGGCAACGGGGGTCTGGGGGGTGCTTCGCTCTGTTCCTCCCCAGGAGATCGCGTCCGGCGCTCCGCCTCCCCGAGCATGACGGGGCGGCGCCCGAGTCCGACGTGGTGCTCCGGGTCTCCGGACTGGCCAGGACCTACGTTCCTCCCGGTGGCCGGCACCGCCGCGACCGGGCCGTCCGTGCCGTCGAGGAGGTCGACGTGGAGGTGCGTCGCGGGGAGACCCTCGCTCTCGTCGGGGAGTCCGGGGCCGGTAAGTCCACGGTCCTGCTGGAGATCGCGTCGTTCACCGCCCCGGAGGCGGGGGTCGTCGAGATTCTCGGGCAGGACGTCGCAGGGCTGTCCCGGCGGACGGCACGTCTGCTGCGCGGCGCAGTGCAGATCGTGCCGCAGGACCCCATGTCGAGCCTCGATCCGCGGATGCCGGTGGGTGACATCGTCGCCGAGCCGTTGCACGCCCGGCGCGTGCCACGGGCCGTCGTGGCAGCGCGGATCCCCTGGCTGCTCGCTCAGGTGGGCCTGACCCCGGCGGACGCGGAGCGTTACCCGCACCAGTTCTCCGGGGGCCAACGGCAGCGCATCGCGATCGCCCGCGCTCTGGCCGTCGAGCCCGCGCTGGTGCTGCTCGACGAGCCCGTGTCCGCGCTGGACGTGTCCGTGCAGGCCCAGATCCTGGACCTGTTGCTGCGGCTCAAGAGGGAGTTGGGGCCGGCGTATCTGCTGGTGTCGCACGACCTGGCCGTGGTCCGGCAGATCGCCGACCGGGTGTCCGTGATGTACGCCGGGCGGACGGTGGAGACGGGGCTCGTGGCCGAGGTCTTCGACGCGCCGCGCCACCCCTACGCACGTGCCCTCCTGTCGGCCGTGCCGCTGCCGGACCCGGTCGCCGAACGCGCACGGCGCCGGGTCGTGCTGCCCGGCGAACCCCCGGCCGGCGTCCCGGTCGTCACAGGGTGCCGTTTCCGGGCCCGCTGCCCCGTCGCCTTAGCCCTCCCGCCCGGCCGGCGACTGCGCTGCGAGACCGAGATACCACGGCAGACCAAGGTCACTGGGGCCGACACCCATACGGTGGCCTGTCACTTCCCGCACGACGGACCGGCCTGGTCGCACACGCGGAAGGACCGCTGGACGCCCGGCCGGCCGGGGAACCCGCCGCCGGGCCGTCCACCGGTCCCGTGAGCCTGCTTGCCACTGCCGTGCGGTTGTCGCGCCAAGAAACGTTTCAGCGCCCCTTCACTGATCCATGGCCCGCTTCAGCAGCAGGCACCGCTCGCGCCACTGGACTGAGAGAGGCCCTCCCGCAGCGGATGTTCCGAGGCACCCGCACCGCCTATCCAGAGTCCGCTCGTCACCAACCCACCGACGAAGACAACGATTGCAATGAGCGCTATTGCTTTGAGGCTCATGAAATTCCCCTCTCCGAGCGTACGGGGTGTGCATTGACAGATGAAGTCAACAAGGAATGACTAGTTGAGTCAAGTACTAAATTCGTAAAGGATGATCTAGATAAACGGAATGCATACCGGCAAATGGAATTTGAATTAGCGTCAATTGATAAAGTCCCTGCATGAGCCACTTCGCGCCAGCGAATCGATCACGTCGACTCCATTGGATCGACAGTGACTAACTGGTAGAGTTGATCTGTCATCTTGGCGGTCATGGCCGCCACCCTCTAGGAGCCCGCATGGACCCTCAGGAGAACATCACGACCGCAGGGCTGGGCGAGCGCATCCGGCTGCTGCGCGGCAAACGTGGCCTCAAGCAGCAGGATCTGGCGTCCGGCGACATATCGGCGAGCTACATCTCCTTGATCGAATCCGGCAAGCGCGCGCCGTCGGACGCGGTGCTCGCCGCGCTCGCGGAGCGACTCGGCTGCTCCGCGGAGTACCTGAGAAGCGGCCGGGACGACCGCCAGCTCGAGGAGGCGCGCCTGCGGCTGGCCTTCGGTGAGATGGCCCTGCGCAACGGCAGCAACGGCGAGGCCCTGCAGGCCCTCAGCGAACTCCTGACGAATCCCTCGCTGCTGGACGCCTCGATGATCCGGCGCGCCCGCCTGGGCCAGGCCTCCGCCCTGGAGAAACTCGACCGCACCGAGGCCGCCATCGCGGTCCTGGAGGAGCTCCACCGGGACCCCGACCTGGCCCCGGGCTCAGCCGAGTGGTGCCAGATCAACGTTGCTCTGTGCCGCTGCTATCGCAACGCCGGTGACATCACGCTGAGCATCGAGATCGGCGAGCGGGCCATGGCCCGGCTCGACGCCCTCGGCCTGGACGTGACGGTCGATCATGTCCAGCTCGGTGCCACGCTCATGGCGTCGTACCACATGCGCGGTGACCTCACCCGCGCCCAGCTGATGGGCAGCAGGCTCCTGGACGCCGCCGAGAGGCAGGGCGCACGGGCCGCGCGGGGCGCCGTGTACTGGAACGCCGGTCTGGTGGCCCGCTCCCGCGGCCAGCTCAACGAGGCCATGGCCCTGGTGGAGCGGGCACTCGCGCTGATGTCCGAGGACGACAACCTCCGCCACCTCGCCATGCTCAAGATGAACTACGGCTCGCTGCTGCTCCAGGTCGAGGAGCCCGAACCGGCGCGCGGCAAGCAGCTGTTGGAGGAGGCACAGCAGTTGCTGGCCGAAGTGGGCAACGCGCCGGAGCTCGCCCAGTGCGAGATCGGTCTCGCCGACGCGGACGCGATGCTCGGGCACTGGGACGAGGCCGCGGCCCACGCCGAGCGTGCCCTGGGGCTGGCCGGGACCGAGTCCCGTATCCAGGCCGTCGGCGCTCGGGGCACGCTTGCCGAGATCCACCTGCTGCGCGGCGACCGCGAGCAGGCCACGCAGTATCTGCAAGCCGCGACCCGGCAGCTGCGCCAGTTCCGGCCGTCCCACCAGGTGGCCCTCAACTGGCGCTACCTGGGTGACCTGTGGAAGCGGCAGGGGAACACCTCCGAGGCCCTCAAGGCGTACGACCGGGCGCTGTCGGCCGCCGGCCTGGCGCCGCACCGGGACCCCAGTCATATCCTCAGCGAGCAGCACCGTTTCTGAGTCCCCGACCGAATAGCCGAATCCAGCCGATTTCTCCACCTTCGAGGGGGAGTTGCCCGCGCGGGCGGACCCCCGCGATGGCAAGGGCCATTCGCCCGGCAGCCCCCGCAAGGCGTGCATCTCTGCTCGTCGAACAGACCGAGGAGCAGTCGGCCCGGGTTCCGTTTCCGGCCGGACCCGGCCCCGTCGAACCCCCCGCCTGGAGCGAGTGTCCGGATCGGGGGGTTCGTCGCGTTCCAGTCGGCCCGCGCCGCGGACCGCGCGCCGACGCGACCGGCCCGCCCGGATTTCCCGCACAGGCCTCGGTCAATTTTCGTCCGGATACCACTCTCTTTTCCGTCCTCGGGCCTGGTATCCGTCGACCGAATTCTCACCGCCTACCGTCGCCGGAATTTCCGGATTACCGGTCGGCGTCTCCATTTCCTGCGTTCCCTGGTCAATACCCGATCAGCGGGAGGTGCTCGCCAGCCGGTGCACCGCGGCGAGCGGGACCGCCACCCGGTCGGGGCGGTGGCGGGACTCGTACACGGCCTCGTAGACGGCCTTGTCCGCCTCGAACGCGCGCAGCAGCACAGGGTGACACTGCGGATCCTCCCGCCCGGCCGACGCGTACCCCGCGAGGAACGCCCGCCGGTGGCGCACCGCCCACGCGGACGCCCGCCGACGCCGGCGCAGCCGCTGCGCAGGCGAGTCGGCCTCGAGGTCGGCGGGCTCCCGTAAGGCCAGAGCGGCGCGGGCCGCGTAGTCGAAGGAGCGCAGCATGCCGGCGACATCCCGCAACGCCGGCTGCGGACGGGCGCGTTCGGCGGCGGACCGGGCCGGTTCGCCCTCGAAGTCGACGATCCGCCAGCCGTCCGCGGTGCGCAGTGCCTGCCCCAGGTGCAGATCACCGTGGGTGCGCTGGGCGAAGACGGGGCAGCCGCTTGCGGCGATGCGGGCGTAGTCCTCGAAGAGGGCGCCGAGCCGTGTGGTGTAACGGGCGAGCGCCGGGACCTCCTCGGTGGCCTCCTTGAGCCGCATGTTCATCCGCGCCGCCTCCTCGGCCACGTCCGCTGCCGTCAGCCGGCTGCGCCCGAAGGCCTGGCCCAGCGCGCCGTGCACGTCCGCGACGGCACGGCCCAGACCGCCCGCGTGCACGGTGAATCCGCCGCCGGCGGGCACGCCACGACACGCCTCGTCCATGCAGTCGCTCGCGTGCCGCACCGCCTCCTCCCAGCCGTCCCGCGCGTCGGGCAGGAACTCCTCGATCAGACCCAGGACCAGGCCCCGCGCGCCCGGGGCGTCACTGTGCAGCGCGCCGTAGAGGCGGGGCGTGCGCTCGCAGCGCTGCCGGGTGAGCGCGTGCAGGGCCTCGACCTCGGTGTGCGGGCCCGGCTCGGGCCGACGGAAGATCTTCAGCAGGATCCGGCCGCCGTACGCCACGGCCGTGTTGCTCATTTCGGCGTCGAGCGGTCGGGGCACCAGACCGACGGGCAGCGGATAGCGGCTCGTTCGCTCCAGGCGCAGCCCGGGACCGGCGGCCCCGCCCGCCAGCGTGCGCAGCAGCAGCCCCAGCAGCGCGACGTCCGCGAGGGCGTCGTACACCCGCCACCCCTGCCAGGGACCGGCCGGCACCGTGGTGATGGCCGCGGGTTCGAGTCGGGCGGGCAGGTGCGGGCGCAGGCCCAGCAGGAGTTGGTAGCGCAGGACCGGCAAGTCGTCGCGGTGGGCCGAGACCACCGCGTGCACCAGCAGGGGCGGTTCGTCGCCGAGCACGGATTCCGCGTCCGCCTCGACGCGTGCTCCGGCGTAGCGCGCGTCGAACCAGCGGCGCCCCTCCAGCCAGGGCCCGAGGGCCGGCAGCAGCGGTTCGAGGATGCCGGTGCTCATGATCCCTCCGCCGGTGTGAGCACGTGCGCGACCTGGTGGGCCGGGTCGAGGCGTACGTACGTGGACTCGCCCCAGGCGTAGGTCTCGCCGGTGAGTTCGTCGCGCAGCTTCAGCGTGCCGTCGGCGGGCAGGCCGAGGACGGCGGGATCGCAGGTGACGGTGGCCTCGCGGGCGTGGTGCGGGTCGAGGTTGACGATCACCAGCACCAGGTCGGTGCCACCGCCCCGTAGCTCCACGCGTTTGGAGTAGGCCAGGATCTGCTCGCTGTCCGTGGTCTCGAGGCACAGGTTGCGCAGCTCCTGGAGGGCCGGGTGCAGGCGGCGGAGCCGGTTGAGACGGGTGATCAGCGGGGTGATCGTACGGCCCTCGGCCTCCGCGGACGCCCAGTCGCGGGGCCGGAGTTGGTACTTCTCCGAGCCGGCGTAGTCCTCGGTGCCCTCCGCGAGCGCAGTGTTCTCGCACAGCTCGTACCCGGCGTAGACACCCCAGCTCGGCGCCGCGGTCGCGGCGAGCACGGCCCGGACCTCGAACGCGGGCCGGCCGCCGTGCTGAAGGTAGGCGTGCAGGATGTCGGGGGTGTTCACGAACAGGTTGGGCCGCAGGAAGTCGGCACTGCCCCGGGCGAGTTCGGGGAGGTACTCGGTCAGTTCCTCCTTGGTGTTCTTCCACGTGAAGTAGGTGTACGACTGCTGGAAGCCGGCCTGCGCCAGGGCGTGCACCATGGCCCGCCGGGTGAACGCCTCGGCCAGGAACACCACATCGGGGTCGGTGGCGTCGACCTCCGCGATCAGCCGCTCCCAGAAGGGCACCGGTTTGGTGTGCGGGTTGTCCACGCGGAAGATGCGCACGCCCAGGTCCATCCAGTGCCGCACGATCCGCAGCGCCTCGGCGTACAGGCCCTCGGGGTCGGCGTCGAAGTCGAGGGGATGGATGTCCTCGTACGTCTTCGGCGGGTTCTCGGCGTAGGCGACCGAGCCGTCGGCGCGGTGGTGGAACCACTCGGGATGCTCAGTGAGCCAGGGGTGGTCCGGTGAGCACTGGAGGGCGAGGTCCAAGGCTACTTCGAGGCCCAGATCGCGGGCGGTGGCCACGAAGTGGCGGAAGTCGTCCAGGGTGCCGAGATCGGGATGGATCGCGTCGTGCCCCCCGTGCCGGGAGCCGATCGCCCAGGGTGAGCCGACGTCGTCCGGTCCGGCAGCGAGCACGTTGTCCGCGCCCTTGCGGTGGGTGGTGCCGATCGGGTGGACCGGCGGCAGGTAGACCACGTCGAAGCCCATCGCCGCGACGGCGGGCAGGCGCTCGGCGGCAGTCCGCAGTGTGCCGCTGACGGGGCGCCTGCCCGCCTGAACCACCGCTCCCTCCGAACGCGGGAACAGCTCGTACCAGGAGCCGACGAGGGCGCGCCGCCGTTCGACGTGCAGCGGCAGGGGCCGGGAGGCGGTGACGAGATCACGCAGCGCGTAGCGCCCCAGGGCGGCCGTCACCCGGGGGGAGGTGGCGGCGGACAGCCGGGCCGGAGGCGGGCCCAGGGTGTCGCGGAGCGCGGCCGCGGCCGCCAGGACCGCCTCCCGGCGGTCTGTCGAGGTGAGGCCGAGTGCCGCCCGCTCGTGCAGCAACGCACCCTCCGTCAGGGTGAGTTCGGTGTCGACGCCGGCCTCCGTCTTCAGCAGGGCGTCCTGTTGCCAGGTCGCCAGAGGGTCGGCCCAGGCCTCGACCCGGAAGGTCCACAGGCCCTCGGTGTCGGGTACGACGGTGGCGTGCCAGCGGTCGGCGTCCTCGTCGACGAGGGTCATCGGGACGCGATGGGCCGGGCGCCCCGCGGGGTCGTGCAGGACGACGTCCGCGGCGACGACGCCGTGGCCCTCGCGGAAGACGGTGGCCGTGATGTCGAGGTGCTCGCCGGTCACGGCCTTGGCGGGCAGTTCCCCGTCCCGCACCCGTGGGCGGACGTCGAGGACGGGGATGCGCCCGGTCACCGGTGTCATGGTTCGCTCCTCCCTGGCCGGGACCCCGTCAGCCGCGCCCGGTCGGGGCGGGCCGCGGACGGGGTGCCAGCAGGTCGATGATGGTGCGTGCGAAGAGGTGGCAGTGGTTTCCGGTGCGGGCGGTGACCAGGTCGTCGTGGACGACGACGTCCTGGTCGACATACTCGCCGCCCATGTTGCGCAGATCACCGAGCAGGTTGTTGTGCACCACCGCGCGCCGGCCGCGCATCAGGCCCGGCACGGGTGCGGCGAGCCACATGCCGTGGCAGATGATGCCCTTGACGATCGCCGGGTCGGCGAACGCGCGGCGCAGGAACTGCGAGGCGGGCGGCAGCAGTTGGGGGTCCTCGGTGTAGCGCAGCCGGTCCGCGACCATCCCGGAGGGGACGATCACCGCGGAATACTCCTTGAGGGCGAACTCGTCGAGGTCCTCGAAGGACTCGGTGACCTCGAAGGGCATGCGGTGCTCGTGCCCCTGGAAGGTCATCTCCTGGTTGCCCCACAGCCGGGACAGGAAGTGCAGCTCGGCGCCCTCCTCGGGGAAGCGGTACCGGTAGTAGAGGATCTCGGGCTCGTAGAAGTCGCTCTCGATCAGGACGGCGATCTTGTGACCGGACAGTCGCACGGTGGCTACTCCTTCCCCTTGGCCGTGACCAGGTCGATGAGGAACGGTCCGCGGTGCGCGAGTGCCTGCGCCACCGCCTCCTCGGCCTGTCCGGGCTTCTCCACGCGTACGGCGGCCACACCCATGGAGCCGGCCAGGGAGACGAAGTCCACGGTGGGCCTGGACAGGTCGAAGATCTCGGGCTGCTCGTGGGCGGGGATGTGCTGCTCACGCCAGTACTCCTCGATGTTCACCTCGAGGAGCCTGTAGCTGCCGTTGTTGCAGATCACGAACTTGGTGGGGAGGTCGTAGCGGGCCGCCGTCCACAGCGCCTGGAAGGTGTACATGCTGCCGCCGTCGCCCGTGAAGCCGACCACCGTGCGGTCGGGGTGGGCGAGTTGGGCGCCCAGCGCGCCGGGGATGCCGACGCCGAGGGAGCCGCCGCGGGTCTGCATCCACTGGCCCGGCACGGTCGGCGGGAGCTGGCGGAAGATCTCCGGGGACGCCGTCAGTGCCTCGTCGAACAGGACGGCGTCCGGGGGCAGGCGTCGGGCGAACTCCCGTGCCAGGGCGATGGTGGGCAGCTCCAGTGCGGCCGCCGCGGCCTCGGCCCGCTCGTCGGAGTCGGCCAGCGCGGCGGACCGCTGCGCTGCGCGCCGGCGCAGCCGCTCGACCGCCGCGGTCCGCCGTCCCAGGCCCATCTCCCGGCCCAGCGCGTCGGCCAGCAGGCCCAGGGTGGCCTTCGGGTCGGCGACGATGCCGAGGTCGACAGGGTGGTTCTTGGCGATCGCACCGGAGTCGAGGTCGATGTGCACGACCGGGACGCCCCGCCCGAAGACTCCGTCGAGGGCCGGGTAGACCTCGGGCAGCGCATAGGTGCCGACGACGAGGACGCCGTCGGCGGCGCCGGTGATCCGGCGGCTCTGCTCGCCGAACATGTGGCCCAACTGGCCCGCGTAGGCGGGGTGTTCGACGGAGAGGTTCACCTCGGCCCAGTCCGCGCCGTACACGTCGGCGCCCCAGACCTCGGCCAGCCGCGCCAACTCGGCCTGGGCGCCCGCGAAGTGGACGCCGTCACCGGCGACGACGATCGGGTTGCGGGCGTCGGCGAGCAGGGCCGCGGCCCGCGCCACGGTGTCGGGTCGTGGCAGGCTGCGGGTGTCCGGGTAGGAGACGGGCACCACCGGTTCGGCGGTGTCGCTGTCCATCACGTCGGCGGGCAGCACGACCAGCACCGGGCCGTACGGCGGGGTCGCGGCGACCTTGAAGGCGCGGCGCAGCACGCGCAGCGTGGAGTCGGGGTCCACGACCCGGGTCGCCCACTTGGTCACCGGTTTGGCCATGCCGACCAGGTCGGCGGCCATCTGCGCGTCCATGCTGTCGTAGCGCAGGCCGGCCTCGCCGACCAGGGTGACGATCGGGGCGTGGCCGCGCATCGCCTGGTAGAGCATGCCGATGCCGTTGCCGAGCCCGACTCCGGAGTGGAGCTGCAGGACCGCCGGGGTGCGGGTGGCGCGGGCGTAGCCGTCGGCCATGCCGACGGCCGTGCACTCCTGCAGGGCCAGGATGTACTGGATCGAGGGGAACGAGCGCAGTTCGTCGAGGAACCCCTGCTCGACCGTGCCGGGGTTGCCGAACATGAACCGGACCCCTTCGGCCTGCAGTTGTTCCAGCAGCGCGATCCGCGCCGGCCTGCTGTCCATCGTGTGCACACCTCTCGTCGGAACAAAGGGCGTCAGGCGGTTGCCTTGAACCCCCACTGCCGCAGGCCCTGTTCGAGGACCTCGACGGTCTTCTGTCCGGTCAGGTAGGAGTCGGGAGTCGAACGGCCCGTGATGAACGGGAAGTCGACGATGACGGATGTCTCCTTGCCGAAGTTCCCGTGGTAGGCGCCGCCGGGTGCGGTGGCGTCGCGCAGGATGTACTCCAGCGGGTACGGCGGCGGCCCCATCACGAAGTCGGTGCCGAGGAAGCCGGTGCCGTCCTTGTAGTCGTACTCGATGCAGTGCCCGGTGACGTGCTTGCCGCGGATGATCGACTCGCGGGTCTCCTGGTCGCGGGCGAAGGCGAGGCAGGCGACGCCGTAGCACTCGGCGGCGATCGGGCGGTCCAGTTCGTGGAAGGCGAGGATCAGGTCGTGGACCCGCCAGTTGTTGGCGAGGTCGACGATCGGTCCGCTGCCGCCGACGATCAGCAGTGCGTCGTAGCGGTCCGCGATCTGTGAACGCACCTGCCCCAGGCGGGTGTTGTAGGCCTCCCAGTCGCGCAGGAAGTACGGCTTGGACCGGTAGGGCCGGTCGGGCAGCCAGGACGACAGGTCGAGCGGGTTGTCGAGCCGGTCCGAGGCCTCGACGTTCCGCACCTTCTCGGCCATCTCATGCGTGGTGACGGACCGGCCGAGCGGCGGGTCGATGTACTCGGGGTCCATGCTCGGCGGCAGCGCCTGCGGGCGCTTGCCGGTGGGGGTGACGAAGGTGAGGTGGTAGCCGGCCTTGTCGAAGGTCTCCAGGGGGCCGATCAACTCCTCGCCCCAGTAACCGTGTTCGGACAGGACGACCAGAATGCGCCTGCTCATGGGGGTTCCTCCCGTTCGGCGGGACGGTGCCAACTGGCGGATTCCTGTCTACGCCGAGTCCCTTCGCCCCGGTCGTCGGCGCCGCCCGGCAGGCGGCACATCCCCAAGTGGCCGAATGCACTACGGCATGTTGTGGCCATCGATCTTCTTTTCCTACGAACACACCGGTATCCGACGGGAGTTGCCGCAGCTCGGACCTCGACTTCGCACAGTGCGGCCCGTGTCTGCGCCCGAGCGGGCCGGGCGGGCGCGGATATGGGGTCATCGGACGTGTGTCGCTTCCGGACCCCGGGAGCGGAACCCCGATGAGCGGAGACATTCATGCCGAGCGAACAGACCGGCTCCGACCAGGAGATCACCGGGTTCGTGCAGCGCTGGTACGACCTGCTGAGCGAACACGCCCCGGTCGAGGAGCTGCTGCCCTTCGTCGCCGACGCGGGCCTGGTGATGGCCTTCCCGGAGCGGACCCTGCACAGCCACGCGGACTTCGTCGACTGGTACGCGGCCGTCGGCGTGGCCTACAGCGACCAGAGTCACACCGTCGAGCAGCTCACCAGCAGCGAGGACGGCACCCGCGTCGACGTCGACGTCACGGTGGTGTGGACCGCCAAGTCGACTGTCGACGGCGCCGTGTCGTCCTTCCGCATCAACCAGAGGTGGCAGCTGGAGCGGCCCGAGCCGGGCGCCCGCCCGGTGATCGTCGACTACCGGGTCGGCGAGCCGGCCGCGATCTGATTCCCGACACCCTTTGGAGGCTGTCATGCCGTCGAAGTCGGCGCCCCTCGGGGCCGATTACATCGTCGTCGGCGCCGGCTCGGCCGGCTGCGCGGTCGCGGCCCGGCTGAGCGAGGACCCGTCAGCAACCGTGGTCCTGCTGGAGGCCGGCGGCTGGGACGAGCGCCCCGAGATCCACCGCACCGATGCGGCCGCGGTCCTCTCGCTGCTCACCGCCGAGTGGCGCCAGGAGATCGACTGGGGCTACACCACCGAACCCGAGGCGGGCATGGAGGGCCGCCGCATCCCCGTGGCCCGCGGCCGGGTCGTCGGCGGATGCAGTTCCGTCAACGCCCTGATGTGGGTGCGCGGCAGCCGCCACGACTACACCCGCTGGGTCGCCGAGGGCGCGACCGGCTGGTCGTACGACGAGGTCCTGCCGTTCTTCCGCCGTGCCGAGAACTACTCGGGCGGCGCCGGCGAGCTGCGCGGGGCGGACGGTCCCGTCAGCGTCCGGCAGCTCACCGACCCCTCACCGATCGCACGCGCGTTCGTGGCGGCCGCCGGTGAGGCAGGTATCGCCGCGGACAGCGACGGCGACTACAACGGGGCCCGGCAGGACGGGTTCGGCTTCCTGTACCAGACCATCCGCGACGACGCGGGCCGGCGGTGCAGCACGGCCGACGCCTATCTCCGTCCGGCCCTGGACCGCCCCAACCTGACCGTGCTGACGGACACCCGTGCCACCCGGCTGCTGCTGGCCGGAACCCGGGTCACGGGAGTCGAGTACGTCCAGGACGGCACGCGGCACGAGCTGCGCGCCGAGGGCGAAGTCGTCGTATGCGCCGGAGCGTTCGAGTCGCCGAAGCTGCTCATGCTCTCCGGCATCGGCCCCGCCGCCGAGCTGCGGGCGCACGGCATCCGCTGTGTCCAGGACGTGCCGGGGGTCGGCGCCGGTCTGCAGGACCACCTGTTCATACCCGTCTGCTACCAGTCACTGCAGGAGCACCCGGCCGGGGCGCTGCTGTCGGAGGCGGGGCTGTTCACCCACACCGGCGCGGCGAGCCCGGCCGACTCCCCCGACCTGCAGTTCACCTTCGGCCCCATCAAGTTCCTGCCGGCCGACGCTCCCGCCGACCAGTGGGAGGGGCCCGGCTTCACCTTCGCGCCGATCGCGCTGCGGCCGCACAGCCGGGGCCAGGTGCGGCTGCGCGACGGCAACCCGGAGTCCAACGCCGTCGTCAGCGGCGGCTACCTCACCTCCGTGGCCGACGTCGACGTCCTGGTGCACGGTGTGCAGCTGGCCCGCGAACTGGCCGGCGCCCGCGCCTTCGACCCGTTCCGCGGCGACGAGCTGGGTCCCGGCAAGGACATCGTCTCCGCCGCCGAGCTGCGGAGGTACGTCGCCACGAACGCGACGACCCTGTGGCACCCGGTCGGCACCTGCCGGATGGGTACGGGAGCGGAGGCCGTCACCGACCCGGAGCTGCGCGTGCACGGCATCGCGGGTCTCAGGGTCGCGGACGCGTCGGTGATGCCGTCCATCGTCGCCGGCAACACGCACGCGCCCAGCGTCATGATCGGCGAGCGTGCCGCCGCGTTCGTCCGCGGAACCTCCGTGCCGTCCCTGTCCGACGTCCACCCGAACGAGAGGATGCAGCATGTCCGACCTTGACCGGTCCCAGGAGAACCTGAAGCTGTACCGGCGCTTCCTCGACGCGTTCAACGCCGGCGACCTGGAGGAGATGCCCCGGGTCATCGCCCCCGGCTTCACCGACCACCACCCCGGCTTCGACATCACCGGCATCGACTCCTACCTGGAGGCGCTGCGCGCGGCATACGACGCTCTGGGCATCAAGGGGGAGCTGGAGGAGCTGTCGCCGCTCGGCGACGACCGGGTCCTCACCCGGGTCAGGCTCACCGGCACGCATCTCGGCCCCCTGTTCGGTTTCCCGGCCACGGGCCGCAAGGTGGAGTGGAGCACCACCGAGATCTGGCGGGCCGAGGACGGCAGGTTCGTGGAGCGGTGGGCGCAGGACGACATGTTCGGGCTGCGGGAGCAGGTGTCCACGGACGCCTCGAACCTGGCCGTCGTCCAACAGGTCAGCGACGCCGTCAACGAGCGCCGCTACGACGACCTCGACGACCTGTTCGGGCCCACGTTCCACGACAACAACCCGGCGTGGAGCGTCGAGAGCCTCGAAGAGCTCAAGGGCATCATCAAGGGCGCGCACGAAGCCCTCGACTTCACCGTGCACCTCGACGCGCTGTACCCGGCCTCGCCCGACAAGGTGATCATGCACATCACCTTCCATGGCCGGCACATCGCGCCGTTCTTCGGCCAGGAGCCGACCGGCAAGGAGGTCTCCTGGACCAGCCTGGAGGTCTACCGGCTGGAGGACGGCAAGGTCGTCGAGCGCTGGGTGCAGGCCGACACGGCGGGCCTGATGCGCCAGGTCGGCGTCCCCCTCCCCTGACCGCTCCCGCACCCCGGACAGCCACACCTCAGAAAGCCACAGAAAGGACGGGCGCATGGACACCCGAGAAGTGGTCGACACGTACTACCAGCTGGCCAACGCGGGCGAGTGGGACGCCTGGTGCGACCTGTTCGCGGCCGACCAGACCATGGACGAGCAGCTGGCCGGACATGTCGAGGGCCGCGAGACCCTCCGGGAGATGATGAAGGGCTTCCCGGACATGTACGCCTCCTTCGCCAACGTGCCCCGGCACGTGGTCGTGGACGGCGAGCAGGCCGCGGTGGTCTCCGACATCACCGCCCGCACCCCGGACGGCATCACGGTCGAGGCTGCGGTGTGCAACTACTTCCGTGTCACCGGCGGTCTGATCACCTATATGACGAACGTCCACGACACCGTGCCGTTCGCCCCGGTCACCGGGAAGTGAGGGCGATGACAGCCGCCCCTCCCACCGGCCTGCGCTGGTCGCACGTCGGCCTCAACTGCCGTGACCAGAAGGCCACCGAGGACTTCTACACCCGGCACTTCGGGTTCGCCCGGGCCAGGGTGGTGGAGGCCGACGGGGTCCGCGTGGTGTTCCTGCGCAACGGCCCCGTCTACCTGGAGCTGTTCGCCACCGACGCGGACGCCTTGTTCACCACGCAGAAGGACGGCCCGCCCCACCCCGGCACGGCACGCCACCTCGCCTTCCAGGTCGACGACGTGGACGCGTTCCTCGCCGCGGCCGGCGGCGAGCTTGAGCCGACGCTCGGCCCGCTGGCCTTCGACGAGTTCATCCCTGGCTGGAAGACGGTGTGGGTGTCCGACCCGGACGGCATCGTGGTGGAGGTCAGTCAGGGATTCACCGATCAGTCCACCGACGAACTGGCCACGTACCCCTGACAGGAGAGTTCCCGACCATGAGGCCTGTGTCCGACCAGACCATCCTCCTCACCGGTGCCACCGACGGCATGGGCCGTCAGCTGGCCCATGAACTCGCCGCGCAGGGCGCGTCGTTGATCCTGCACGGCCGTAGTGCGGCCAAGGGCGAGGACCTGCTGACGGAACTGCGCGCGTCCACCGGCAATCAGCGGCTGAGCTACGAACTGGCCGACTTCTCCTCACTGGAGGACATCCGCAAGCTCGCCGACCGGATCCTCACCACGCACGAGCGGCTGGACGCGCTGGTGAACAACGCGGGCATCGGGGTCGAGCTGGCGCGCCAGGAGAGTCAGGACGGCCTGGAACTCACCTTCCAGGTCGACTACTTGGCGGCTTACATGCTCAGTTGCCGGCTCGCCCCCCTGCTGGTGCGCTCGGCACCGGCCCGCATCGTGAACGTCAGCTCCGCGGGCCAGGCGCCGATCGACTTCCGTGATGTGATGCTGGAGCGGCAGTGGGACGGGGTGCAGGCCTACTGCCAGGCGAAGCTCGCCCAGATCAGCCTCACCTTCGACCTGGCCGAGCGGCTGCGCGGCACCGGGGTGACGGTCAACGCCCTGCACCCGGCGTCGTACATGCCGACGAAGATGGTGGTGAACCTGTTCACCCCGCAGAGCACGGTCGAGGAGGGTGTGCGAAGCACTCTGCGCCTGATCACCGACCCGAAGCTGGACGACGTCTCGGGCGTCTACTTCAACCGCACCCAGCGGTCCCGGGCGGGCGCCCAGGCCTACGACGAGCAGGCCCGCGCCCGGCTGCGCGAGCTGAGCGAGTCACTGACCGGGGTGACCTTCCCGGCCGACCTGGGCTGAGAGGCCCGTACCGGACGAAGCCCCCGCCTCGTGGCAGCGAGGCGGGGGCTTCGTCGTCTGCGGCGGCAGCACCGGCACGCCGCCGGTGTCCGCGTACAGGAGGCAGCGAAGGCGGTGGTGGTGTCGGCGTGCGCGGCCGGTGCCCGGCCCGGCTGGTGAGCAGGCGTGACGGGACAAACGCTGCCGCCCAGGAGGCACGGAGCCTCCCGGGCGGCAGGGTGACCCGGCGGGCGGACGTCAGACGACGTCGTGTCCGCTGACGGTGGTCTCCGGGATCTCGTCACGGGCGTCCCAGTGCTCGACGATGAGTCCGCCCTCGAACCGGAACACCTCGATGACGACCGAGCCGCGGTCCGCCGGGTTGACGCGGAAGTGGGAGTGCAGGAAGACCAGGTTCTCCGAGCCTGCCGCGCGCTTGACCTCGAACCGTGCCTCGGGGAACTGCTTGCGGAAGCCGTCGATGAACTCCACCAGCGGCGCGCGGCCGTCGGGCAGGTTCGGGTTGTGCTGGATGAGGTCCGCGGCCAGGTACTTGTCGGCCAGGTCGGTGTGCCCCTGGTTCCAGACGTTCTCCAGGTATTCGCGCGCCAGGTGCACCTGGTGGCTGCTCATGCGTTCTCCTTGACTAACTGATGTGTACGGCGGGTGTGGCGGGCTGCTCGGCGGTCGTCGCCGACGCCTGCCGGACCGAGAACAGGTGGGCGAGCGCGGCGAGGACGAGGACGCCCAGGGCCGCGGCCGGGACGGGACCCGCGCCCACGCCCGGCAGCAGGGAGCTGCCGATGAAGCTGCCGAGGCTCATCCCGAGGTAGAGCGCGGCTGCGTTCAGGGCGAGAATCAGGCCGGGTTGCAGGGGCACCAGCTCCACCAGCCGGGCCTGCTGCGGCGCCTGGTAGAGCTGGCTGAAGAACGCCCAGAAAGCGAAGAACACGAGCCCGAACGCCGAGTGCGGGGCGACGAGCAGCAGCCCGAAGCCCAGCGCGAGGCCGATCACGGCCACACTCACGGTGCGCTCACCGCCCAGCCGTTCGGCGATCCTCGGCGCGGAGGCGTTGCCCGCCACACCGATCACGCCGAAGGCGAGCAGGGTGATCGAGATCAGTCCGGACGACGCGTCGAAGCGGTCCTTCAGATAGGCGCCCGCGATGCCGTAGACGGTGAACTGGGCCGCCATGAACAGCAACGTCGTGGAGACCGTGGCCACGGTGGCGGGGGTGCGCAGCGCGCCGCGGTAGGCCTGCACGGTGGGCGGATCACCGGCCGGGATCTCAGGGACGAACACCAGCACCGCGACGAAGCCGACCGCGGAGAGCGCGGCCACCCCGAGCAGGGCGGGCCGCCAGCCCAGACTGCCGCCGAGGAAGGACGCCAGCGGCACCCCGAGGACGGCCGCGGCCGTCATGCCGCCGAAGACGGTGGCGAGGGCCCGGTGCCGCCGCTCGGGCGGGACGATGAGCGCACCGGCCGCCGAGGCGCCGGGACCGAAGACGGCGGCGCCCATCGCGCCGAGGACCCGGGTGGCCGTGAGGAAGCCGTAGTCGGGCGAGATGGCGCCGAGAGCCGCTCCGACGGTGAGCAGTCCGATGCCCACGAGCAGGACGCGCTTGCGGTTCCACCGGCGCAGCAGGATCGGGGCCGTGGGTGCGAAGACGGCGAAGGTCAGCGCGAAGACGGTCACCAGGATGCCCACCGAGGCGGGTTCGACGTGCAGGTCGTCCCCGATCGGACCGTTGAGGCCGACGACCGCCAGCGAGATCGTCCCCAGGCTGAAGTAGCCCAGTGACAACGACAGCAGGGCCGGTAATGCGCTGCGGGACGGCATCACGTGACCTCCTCTTCCACTTCCGTGCCGAAAAGTTGCATACGGCGAACGTAGGAGCGTCGCGCGGCACGGCGCGCGTGCGCGCGCGAGAGTGGGCGGCACTGCGGGACGTCCGTGCGGGCACTACGTCAGGTCGGCGCCGAGGGACCGCGCGCGCCACACCAGCGGCACGCTGCGGCCGGTGCTGAGCAGCCAGTGCTCCACTGTGTTGACGCCGAGGAGCAGCAGGGTGGTGAGGGCCAGGACCGCCAGGGCGGGCAGGAACGGTGCCGCCACGGCGGCGGCGAGCAGCACGAGTCCGCCGTAGAACCGGGTCGCGGAGGCGGCGCCGAACATGCGGCGGCGGGTGTGGCAGAAGGTCAGCAGGAACAGGGCGGCGCCGGCGGGCAGCAGTCCGGCGACAGCGGCGTGCGGGATCAGCAGGGGGTCGCGCACGGTGCGTACGGCGCCGACGGAGACCAGCAACAGCCCGGTCACCAGGACCAGATGGCCGTAGCTGAGTACGTCGCGGACGACCACGGCCGGGGTGGGGTGGGTGCGCAGGGCATGGGCGACGGCCGAGGCGACGAGGTGGAAGTAGAGCCACCACAGGGCGCAGCCGATGAGGAAGGCGAGGACGAGGGAGGCCAGCCTGACCGGGTCGAGCGGACCCTTGGCGACTCCGGCGCCCACGGAGAAGACGTTCTCGCCGAGGGCGATGATGATGAACAGCCCGAACCGCTCCGGGAGATGGTTGACGCCGAAGGCCAGCCGCCGCAGATGGCCGCTGAGCAGTACGGGCGCGGACAGCTCGGCGAGCACCGCGACCGCCCAGCACACCTCGCGCCAGGGGCCGGGGAGCAGGGCGGCGCCGAACAGCGCCAGGGCGAAGGCGAGTCCGGCCCGGTAGGGGTGGATGGTGTACAGGGCGCACTCCTTGCGGATGGCCTCGCCGATGAGCAGGCGCAGGGCGAGGTAACTGCCCGTGTAGAGCAGGGCCTGTTCGCGGTCGTCGAGGGCTTGCGGGGCCGCGACCGCCATGCCGTAGACGGCGAGCGCGGTCAGCAGCAGGAACACGCGTTGCAGATTGGTCTCGTGCACGGCGTTCATCGCCATGACGACGTCCACCCAGGCCCACCACAGCGGGACGAGCACGAGCAGACACTGTCCCAGTACCGGCCAAGTGGGGTGTCCGGCGAGCAGGTGTGCGATCTGGCCCACGCCGAACGCGAGGACCAGGTCGAAGAAGAGCTCCGCCCAGGTGGCCCGGTCGCGCACCTGAACGGCCGGGACGGTCGTTGCCGCGGTTGCGTCGGTCATCGTTGTATCGAGACACGGGATCGGGACCGGAGTGCCGCACATGCGCCAACCAGGCGCCTACTTCCGCGAGTCGGGCGACCTGCTGTCGGAACTTCGGGGCGTGGCATCCGCGAGGCACTGTGTGGGCCATCTCTCCTCGCAGTGAAGAACACCAGGTCACAGCACACAGCACCCTGCCGCGACCACCCCGAACGGCCCACCCGAGTGGCCGATCAGCCGTCGCGAACCTAGCGTCGTACTAAAATTTCCGGCTTGTTACGGAGCTGGACCCGGACAACCCCAGGCAGACCTGCGGGCCCGCCAGCGCCCCGGAGGCTTCCGGGATCGAGACGCGAGGACCGGATGGCAGCCATTGACGAGAGCGGTGCTCTCGGCCTGCTCGACGATGAGCTCAGCGCAGAGATCCACCAGCAGTTCGGTGACACCGCACGTTTCTCCGGAGGTCAGGCGGCCTCCCCGCGCACGCTCGTCGACATCTTCGACGCCTCCGTGCGGTCCTACCCGGACGAGCTCGCCCTGGACGACGGCACCACCCGTCTCAGCTACCGGGTGCTGGCCGCCGAGGTGGAGCAGCTGCGCCGGCGTCTCGCGGCGGCCGGGGTCGGGCTCGGGGACCGCGTGGGTGTGCGGGTCCCGTCCGGCACCAACGACCTGTACGTCGCGATCCTGGCCGTGCTCGCCGCCGGTGCCGCCTATGTGCCCGTGGACGCCGAGGACCCGGACGAGCGCGCCGAGTTGGTGTTCGGGGAGGCGGACGTCCGGGCGGTCGTCGGCGCCGGGCACGAGCTGACGGTCACCGGGCGCAGCGACGTCCCCGCCGCCCGGCCCGGTGCCGAGCACGACGCGTGGATCATCTTCACGTCCGGTTCCACCGGGAAGCCCAAGGGCGTCGCGGTCAGTCACCGCAGCGCCGCCGCGTTCGTGGACGCCGAGGCAGCCCTGTTCCTCACCGACGACCCCATCGGTCCTGGTGACAGGGTCATGGCGGGTCTGTCGGTGGCCTTCGACGCGTCCTGCGAGGAGATGTGGCTGGCGTGGCGCTACGGCGCCTGTCTGGTGCCGGTGCCCCGCTCGCAGGTCAGGAGCGGCGCCGACCTGGGCCCCTGGCTGGTCGAGCAGGAGATCACCGTGGTCTCCACGGTCCCGACGCTCGCCGCGCTCTGGGAGCCCGAGACCCTCAACGACGTCCGCCTGCTGATCTTCGGCGGCGAGGCCTGCCCGCCCGAGCTGGTGCAGCGGCTGGTGACGGAGGGGCGCGAGGTCTGGAACACCTACGGGCCGACCGAGGCCACCGTCGTCGCCTGCGCCTCGCTCATGTCCGGCGAGGAGCCGATCCGTATCGGGCTGCCGCTGGACGGCTGGGAGCTGGCCGTCGTCGACGAGGCCGGGGAGCCGGTTGCGATGGGCGGCAGCGGTCAGCTGGTGATCGGCGGGGTCGGACTCGCACGCTATCTCGACGCCGAGAAGGACGCGGAGAAGTACGCGCCGCTGGAGTCCCTGGGCTGGCAGCGGGCCTACCGCAGCGGTGACCTGGTCAAGGCCGAGCCGGAGGGCCTGGTCTTCCTCGGGCGGGCCGACGAGCAGATCAAGCTCGGCGGGCGCCGCATCGAGCTGGGCGAGGTGGACGCCGCCCTGCAGGCGCTGCCCGGTGTCGCCGGTGCCGCCGCCGCGGTGCGCACCGCACGCAGCGGCAACCAGCTCCTCGTCGGCTATGTCGTCACCCAGGACGGCTGGGACCACGCGGCCGCCGTCGAGAAGCTGCGCGCCGAGCTGCCCGCCGCGCTCGTGCCGTTGATCGCCCCCGTCGAGGTCCTGCCGACCCGCACGTCCGGCAAGGTCGACCGCAACGCGCTGCCCTGGCCCCTGGAGGGCCTGGAGACCGGCGGTCCGGCCGAGCAGCTCTACGGCACCGAGGCGTGGCTGGCCGAGCAGTGGACGGAAGTCCTCGGCATCCCGGTCACCAGCGCCCGCGACGACTTCTTCGCGATCGGCGGCAGCAGCCTGGCCGCCGCCCAGCTGACGACGAAGCTGCGCACCCGCTACCCGAGCGCCGCCGTCCTCGACATCTACCAGCAGCCCACCCTGCGCAAGCTGGCCCGCCACCTGGAGAAGTCGGCGCAGGACGACGGCGGCCGGCGCACGATCGCCCCGGTGCCGACCCGCGCCAAGGTGCTCCAGCTGCTGCTCCTGGTGCCGCTGTTCACGCTGCTCGGCCTGCGCTGGACGGTGGCGCTGGCCGCGGCCGGGAACCTGCTGCCCGGCTACTCCTGGCTGCCGACCGCCCCCTGGTGGCTGATCGCCACCGGCGCGGTACTGCTGTTCAGCCCGCCCGGCAGGCTCGCGATCGCCGCGGGCGGCGCGCGACTGCTGCTGCGGGGCGTCGAGCCCGGCCGGTACGCGCGCGGCGGCAGCGTCCATCTGCGCCTGTGGACCGCCGAGCGGCTGGCCGAGTTCAGCGGGGCGACCTCGCTCACCGGCTCCTGGCTCGAGCGGTACGCGCGGGCGCTGGGCGCCAAGGTCGGCCAGGACGTCGACCTGCACTCGCTGCCGCCGGTCACCGGCCTGCTCAAGCTGGGCCGGGGCGCGGCCGTGGAGTCCGAGGTCGACCTGTCCGGCTGGTGGCTGGACGGCGACCGCCTGGAGATCGGCCAGGTCAAGGTGGGCGCGCACGCCACCGTCGGCACCCGCAGCATGCTCTTCCCGGGCGCCCGCGTCGGCAAGCGCGCCGAGGTGGCCCCCGGCTCGGCCGTCACCGGCCAGATCCCCACCGGCCAGCGCTGGGCGGGCGCACCCGCGGTCAAGCTCGGCAAGGCCAAGCGGAACTGGCCCAAGGAGCGCCCGCAGCGCGGCACGTACTGGCGCGTGATGTACGGCCTGACCGGCCTCGTGCTGTCCGCGCTGCCGCTGCTGGCGGGCGGGGCCGCGTTCCTCGTGGCGTACGCCTTCATCGACGCGGAGGCGCCCCTGCGCGGTGCCGCGCTCGCCCTGGTCCCCGCCACGCTGGCGTTCGGGCTGGCGTACGCCCTGCTGATCCTGGTCGCCGTGCGGCTGCTGAGCCTGGGCCTGCGCGAGGGCACGCACCCCACGCACAGCAGGATCGGCTGGCAGGCCTGGACGGTCACACAGCTGATGGACCGCTCCCGGGAGACGCTGTTCCCGCTGTACGCGGGGCTGGTCACGCCGGTGTGGCTGCGGCTGCTCGGGATGCGCATCGGGCGGGGCGCAGAGGTGTCCACCGTGCTGGCCCTGCCCAGCCTGACGACCGTCGGCGAGGGCGCGTTCCTGGCCGACGACACGCTGACCGCGCCGTACGAGCTCGGTGGCGGCTGGATGCGCATCGGGCGCGCGGAGATCGGGCGGCGGGCCTTCCTGGGGAACTCCGGGATGACCGCACCGGGCCGGAGCGTGCCGGACGGCGGGCTGGTCGGCGTGCTGTCCGCGACGCCGAAGAAGGCGAAGAAGGGCAGCTCCTACCTGGGGCTGCCGCCGGTGAAGCTGCCGCGCAGCGCCGAGACGGGCGACCAGAGCCGGACCTACGACCCGCCGGCCCGGCTGCTGTGGGCCCGCGGCCTGGTGGAGCTGTGCCGGATCGTGCCGGTGTTCTGCTCGGCCGGCCTCGCCGTGCTGACGGTGGCGGCGCTGTGCCTGCTCGGGCCCTGGGCTCCGCTGCTGTCCGGTCTGGTGCTGCTCACCACGGGTGCCGCGGCCGCGGTCGTGTCGTTCGTCGCCAAGTGGCTGCTCGTGGGGCGGCACCGCACCGGGGAGCACCCGCTGTGGAGCGGCTTCGTGTGGCGCAACGAGCTGGCGGACACCTTCGTCGAGGTCGTGGCCGTGCCCTGGCTGGCCGGTGCGGTGCCCGGGACGCCGCTGATGACCGCGTGGCTGCGCGGTCTGGGCGCCAAGATCGGCAAGGGCGTGTGGGTGGAGAGCTACTGGCTGCCCGAGACCGACCTGGTGACGCTGGAGGACGCGGCCACCGTGAACCGCGGGTGCGTGCTGCAGACGCACCTCTTCCACGACCGGATCTTGCGGACGGATACTGTTGTACTCCGTGAGGGCGCCACGCTGGGCCCTGGCGGGATCGTGCTGCCCGGCAGCACGATCGGGGCCCGCACCACGCTGGGTCCCGCGTCGCTCGTCATGGCCGCGGAGTCCGTCCCGGACGACACCCGCTGGCTCGGCAACCCGATCGAGGCATGGCGTCCCTGAGCGCGGGCCACTCGGAGTCGGTGAGCGGTGTACCGGCGGACCGGAGTGGCACGACGGCGCAGGGAGCAGAAGCGGCAGTGGCAGTTCAGCAGACGGCGGGTTCGGACCCGTACTTCCCCGAGCACGGTGACGCGCGTTACCGCGTGCACCGGTACGAGCTCACGCTGGACTACCGCCCGGGCCCGAACCGGCTGGCGGGCGCGGCCCGGATCAACGCCATCGCGGGCCGCTCGCCGCTGACCGAATTCACCCTCAACCTCTCCGAGTTCAAGATCGGCCGGGTCCGGGTCGACGGCCGCCAGCCGCACTACACGCACCGCGGCGGCCGCCTGCGCATCCGCCCCGCCAAGCCGGTCCGGGCCGGTGCCGCGTTCACCGTCGAGGTCCACTGGTCGGGCAACCCCAAGCCGGTCCCCAGCCCCTGGGGCGGGCTCGGCTGGGAGGAGCTGGAGGACGGGGCGCTGGTGGCGAGCCAGCCGATCGGGGCGCCGTCCTGGTACCCGTGCAACGACCGGCCCGCCGACAAGGCCGCCTACCAGATCTCGATCACCACGCCGTCCGCGTACGCGGTGGTGGCGGGCGGCCGGCTGCTCACCCGTACCACGAAGGCCTCCACGACGACCTGGGTGTACGAGCAGTCGGCGCCCACGTCGAGCTATCTGGTGGGCCTCGCGATCGGCAAGTACCAGACGGTGCTCCTGGGCGACCCGGGGCCGGGCGGAGTGCCGCAGGCCGGGCACATCCCGGCGCATCTGCTGCCGGAGTTCTCACGGGACTTCGCGCGGCAGCCGCAGATGATGGACCTGTTCCAGGAGCTGTTCGGGCCCTACCCGTTCGGCGAGTACGCGGTCGTCGTGACCGACGAGGAGCTCGATGTCCCCGTCGAGGCGCAGGGGTTGTCGCTGTTCGGCGCCAACCACGTGGACGGGGCGCGGGGTTCGGAGCGGCTGGTGGCTCACGAGCTGGCGCACCAGTGGTTCGGCAACAGCGTGTCCATAGCCGACTGGCGGCACATATGGCTGAACGAGGGGTTCGCCAAGTACGCCGAGTGGCTGTGGTCGGAGCGCTCGGGCGGACGCAGCGCCCAGCAACTGGCCGCCGCCGCACACCGGTTGCTGTCCTCGTTGCCGCAGGACCTCCGGCTGGCCGACCCGGGCCGCAAGTCGATGTTCGACGACCGGCTCTACGAGCGCGGCGGCCTGACCGTGCACGCGGTGCGCTGCGCGATGGGCGACGAGGCCTTCTTCCGGATGCTGCGCGGCTGGGCGGGGCTGCACCGGGGCGGGGCGGTGACGACCACGACGTTCACGGCCCACGTCGGCCGGTTCGCGGACGAGCCGCTGGACGACCTGTTCGAGGCCTGGGTGTACGGCACGGCGCTGCCGCCCCTGCCCACGCAGATCCCGGCACGTCCGGCACACCCGCCCACCAACGCCGAGTCGGCGTAGGCGGCCGGGTGTTTGCCCGCAGAATGGACCACATGTCACGACGTACCTCGCGAGCCCGGCGGCAGCACGGCTCCGCCCCGGCCCACAAGCCCTCCTGCCCTTGCGGTCTCGCGGAGACGTACGAAGCGTGCTGCGGCCGATTCCACCGGGGTGAGGCCGCGGCGCCGACCGCGGAGACACTGATGCGTTCGCGCTACAGCGCCTTCGTGAAGCGTGACGAGGCATACCTGTTGCGGACCTGGCATCCGAGAACCCGTCCCGCGCGGGTCGACTTCGACCCGGGCATGCGCTGGACGGGCCTGGAGATCCTGGAGACGACCGACGGGACGGCCTTCCACACCACCGGCACGGTGACCTTCCGCGCCTCCTTCAAGGGCGGTTCGCTGCACGAGCGCAGCCGCTTCGAGCGGGTCGAGGGGGCCTGGGTGTACGTCGACGGGGACTTCCCCGAGGCGTAGCCGCGCAGGATCAGGGCGCGAGGATGTCCAGCTCCTGCAGCGCGCCCACCGTGATCTCCCGGGTCAGCTTCTCCGCGCGGCCCGCGTCGCCCTCGCGGACCGCCTCGGCGACCTGGACGTGCAGGGTGACGGCGGCCGGGTCGGGGTCCTCGAACATGACCTCGTGATGGGTGCGGCCCGCGAGGACCTCGGCGACGACGTCACCGAGCCGGGCGAACATCTCGTTGCCGGACGCCACGAGGATCACGCGGTGGAAGGCCATGTCGTGGACGAGGTACTCCTCCAGCTTGTGGCCGCGGGAGTTGGCGACCATGCCGAGCGCGCACTCGGTGAGTTCGGCGCACTGCTCGGCGGAGGCGTTCCTGGCGGCGAGGCCCGCGGCGACCGGCTCGACGGCCGAGCGCAGCACGGTCAGCGAGCGCAGCTGGTGGGGGCGGTCGGCGCCGGCCAGCCGCCAGCGGATGACCTGCGGGTCGTAGACGTTCCACTCGGACTTCGGGCGCACGGTGACGCCGACCCGCCGGCGCGACTCGACCAGATGCATGGATTCCAGCACCCGGACCGCCTCGCGCATCACCGAGCGTGACACGTCGAAGCGCTGGGCGAGCTCGTCGGTGCGCAGAACGCTGCCCGGCGGGTACTCGCCCGCAGTGATCGCGGGGCCGAGGGAGTCCAGTACATGGCCGTGCAGACCCCGGCCCGGAGTGGTCATGCGCTCAGCGTACGGGGCAGGTCACGGGAACAAAAAGTCAGACTTATATGTCACAGGGTCTTGAATTCGTCGTACCTAATCGGTTTCAGTGTCGTCGGCGTCGGTTGCACGGCCGGCGTCCAGATGTCGAAGAAGACAGTGAGAGCACCATGCAGCAGCTGCGCACCCCCCAGGTCGTCGTGGTCATGGGCGTGGCGGGCACCGGCAAGACCACCGTCGGTCCCCTCCTCGCGGCCCGGCTCGGCGTTCCGTACGCCGAGGGCGACGACTTCCACCCGCAGGCCAACATCGACAAGATGTCGGCCGGCGTCCCGCTCGACGACGAGGACCGGTGGCCCTGGCTCGACGCCATCGGCGCCTGGGCGCACGGGCGGGCCGGGCTCGGCGGGGTGGTCAGCAGCTCGGCGCTGAAGCGGTCGTACCGCGACCGGCTCAGGGCCGCCGCCCCCGGTGTCGTCTTCGTGCACCTGACGGGCGACCGGGCCCTCATCGAGGACCGGATGGCGCACCGGCAGGGTCACTTCATGCCCACGGCGCTGCTCGACTCCCAGTTCGCCACGCTCCAGCCGCTCCAGTCGGACGAGGCGGGTGTCGCGGTGGACGTCACCGGGAGCCCCGAGGAGATCACCGCCCGGGCCGTGAAGGCACTGGACGCCCTGCCCCACCCGGCCGCATAGCCCCCCGCACTCCCTCCCCCGTCCCCGCACCTGCAAGGGAACTCCCGTGACCAGACTCAGCGTTGAGATGCTGGCAGCGGACGCACCCGCGCCGATCACCTCGGCCGGCCACGCTCAGCTGGGCATCGCCGTACTGGCGGGCATCGCCGTCATCGTCCTGCTCATCACCCGGTTCAAGCTGCATGCCTTTCTGTCCCTGACCATCGGCTCGCTGGCGCTCGGCGCGATCGCCGGGGCACCGCTCGACAAGGTGCTCACCAGCTTCACCACCGGGCTCGGCACCACGGTCGCCGGCGTGGGCGTGCTGATCGCGCTCGGTGCGATCCTCGGCAAGATGCTCGCCGACTCCGGCGGTGCGGACCAGATCGTCGACACGATCCTCGCCAAGGCGGGCGGCCGGGCGATGCCGTGGGCGATGGTGCTGATCGCCTCGGTGATCGGGCTGCCGCTGTTCTTCGAGGTCGGCGTCGTGCTGCTGATCCCGGTCGTGCTGATGGTCGCCAAGCGGGGCAACTACTCCCTGATCCGCATCGGCATCCCGGCCCTCGCGGGCCTCTCGGTGATGCACGGTCTGGTCCCGCCGCACCCCGGCCCGCTGGTCGCGATCGACGCGGTCAAGGCCAACCTCGGCGTAACGCTCGCGCTCGGCGTCCTCATAGCCGTCCCGACGGTGATCATCGCCGGTCCGCTGTTCTCGAAGTTCGCCGCCCGCTGGGTGGACGTCCCGGCCCCCGACCGGATGCTCCCGCAGCGCGCCTCGGAGGAACTGGAGCAGCGCCCCGGCTTCGGCGCCACCCTCGCCACGATCCTCCTCCCGGTCGTCCTGATGCTCTCCAAGGCCCTGGTCGACATCGTGATCGACGACCCGGCCAACCTCACCCAGCGCGTCTTCGACGTCATCGGCTCCCCGCTGATCGCCCTGCTCGCCGCCGTGCTGGTCGGCATCTTCACGCTGCTGCGGCCCGCCGGCTTCGGCAGGGAGCGGCTGACCCCGCTGGTCGAGAAGGGTCTTGCGCCCATCGCCGGCATCCTGCTGATCGTCGGCGCGGGCGGCGGCTTCAAGCAGACGCTGATCGACACCGGTGTGGGCCAGATGATCCTGGACATCTCCAAGGACTGGTCGATCCCGGCGCTGCTGCTGGCCTGGCTGATCGCGGTGGGCATCCGCCTGGCGACCGGTTCGGCGACCGTGGCGACGGTCTCGGCGGCCGGGCTGGTGGCCCCGCTCGCGGCCGACATGTCGACCACGCACACGGCCCTGCTGGTCCTGGCCATCGGCGCCGGCTCGCTCTTCTTCAGCCATGTCAACGACGCCGGGTTCTGGCTGGTCAAGGAGTACTTCGGCCTGAACGTCGGCCAGACCCTCAAGACCTGGTCCGTCATGGAGACGATCATCTCGGTGGTCGCCGGCGGTCTGGTCCTCCTCCTCTCGCTGGTCATCTAGGGGTACGGCAATGAGTCACCCGCTCTTCGACGTCACCGGCCGCACGGCCCTGGTCACCGGCTCCAGCCGCGGCATCGGGCTCGCCCTGGCCCGCGGCCTCGCGGAGGCCGGCTGCACGGTGGTCCTCAACGGCCGCGACGCGGACCGCCTCACCAAGGCGGCCGCGGAGCTGCCCGGCGACGTCCACACGGCCGCCTTCGACGTGACCGACGGCCCCTCGGTGGCCGCCGGCATGGCGGATGTCGAGGAGCGGGTCGGCCCGCTCGACATCCTGGTCAACAACGCCGGGATGCAACTGCGCGCCCCGCTCCTGGAGTTCACGGACGGCGACTGGCACCGCATCCTGAACACCAACCTCACCAGCGCCTTCCTGGTCGGCCGCGAGGCGGCCCGCCGGATGACGGAACGCGGCCACGGCAAGATCGTGAACATCTGCTCGCTGCAGAGCGAGGTGGTCCGCCCCGGCATCGCGCCATACGCGGCCACCAAGGGCGCCCTGAAGATGCTCACCAAGGGCATGTGCGCCGACTGGGGGCCCTACGGCGTGCAGGTCAACGGCCTCGGGCCCGGCTACATCGAGACGGAGCTGACCCAACCCCTCGTCGAGGACGAGGAGTTCAGCGCCTGGGTGCGCCGCCGCACCCCGGCCGGCCGCTGGGGCCGCACCGAGGACCTGGTGGGCGGGGTGCTGTTCCTCGCCTCGCCCGCCGCGGACTTCGTCAGCGGGCAGGTGCTGTACGTCGACGGCGGAATGACGAGTGTGCTGTGAAAGGAGCTGCTCGGATGCTCGGTTGTGTGATCCACGGCCAGGACGAGCTGCGCGTCGACGAGCTGCCGGTCCCCGAACCCGGTCCCGGCCAGGCGCTGGTCGCCGTCCGCTACGGCGGCGTCTGCGGCTCCGACCTGCACTACTGGAAGCACGGCGGGGTCGGCGACTTCCGTCTGAAGGAGCCGATGCTGCTGGGCCACGAGATCGTCGGGACGGTCGTCGGTTACGGCTCCCCGGACGCGTCGGGCCCGGCCGTGGGCACGGCGGTCGCGGTGCATCCGGCGACACCGTGCGACATCTGCCCGGAATGCGTGGAGGGGCGGCGCAACGTCTGCCGGGACACCCGCTACCTCGGCAGCGCCGCCCGCTTCCCACACGTACAGGGCGGGTTCGCGGCCCAGGTCGTCGTACCGGCCGAGCAGTTGAGGCCGCTGCCGGAGGGTCTCGAACTGCGCCGGGCGGCCCTCGCCGAGCCCCTCTCCGTCGCCCTGCACGCGGTCCGCCGGGCCGGAGACGTGCGCGGCAGGCATGTCCTGGTCACCGGAGCCGGGCCCATCGGCTGCCTCGTGGTCGCGGCGGCGAAGGCGGCGGGCGCCGACCAGGTGACGGTCACCGACCTCCTCCCGGCGGCCCTGGAGTACGGGCGTATCGCGGGTGCCGACACCCTCGTACGGGCCGACGATCCGGAGGATGCCGGGTGGCCGTCCGAGGTGGACGTGGCGGTGGAGGCGTCCGGGGTGGCCGCAGGTCTCGACAGCTGTCTGCGTCTGGTGCGGCGGGGCGGGGTGGTCGTGCAGCTCGGGATGCTGCCGCCCGGGCCGAGTCCCTTCGCCGGGAACCTGGTCGTGAGCCGGGAGATCGAGCTGCGGGGAGCGTTCCGCTTCGACACGGAGTTCGACGACGCGCTGCGGCTGCTGGCCGCCGAGCCCGCCTTCGACGGGCTGGTCAGCGCGGTGGTCCCGGTCCGGGAGGCGGAGTCGGCCTTCGCGCTGGCCGCGGACCGCAGCCGTTCCTGCAAGGTGCTGCTCGACTTCCGATCCTGAATTTTCCCCAAGGATCAGCCCAAGGCGGCTTTCCCGCCGCCGGGGTCGGCCCGATGATGAGGGGACCCCTGGACACGGCCTCCAGGGGCGCTGGGGGTCGGGGGTCGGGGGGTGTCATGGCGGTTTCCCTCGGGATGCGTATCTCGGGGCTGCTCGTGGTCGGAGCGGTGGCGGTGGCCGTCGCGGCTTTCAACGGTGACGGGAGTGGCACGCCGGACAGTGGTGACGGGGGCAGCGCGATCGTGACCGCGGGGCCGTCGAACGGCGCCACACCGTCCTCCCCCACACCACGGCAGTCACCCGCCGGAGAAGCGAGCGGCACCCCACTGCCGAGCAGCCAGGGCCACACCAGTACCGCCACTCCCTCGCCGAGTGGGGCCTCCCCGAGCAACAAGCCCCTCCTGAGCCCCACTTGGCTCCCACCGGGCCCCGCATCACCCAATGCCGACACCACACCGGACCCGTCGAGCGTCTACGACCACCTCCGCGACCCCGGCCAGTGCCGGACCGCCCTCAAGCTGATCCCCACGGCCTCCACGGACCCGGAGTGGCGCCTGCTGCACGCCCTCGCGACCGCCTGCCTGGCCGCCCGGGGCGAGGGCGGCAGCTGGGCCACGGCGACCAAGGAGTACGCGGCCCTCGCAGGCAAGACAGACACCTGCAAGGGCCGCGCCGCCTACGCGGTGCTCGGCGGCTTGTTGGACTTCCATCGCCAACGCCCGGAAGCAACTGCGCAGTTGAAGATGGCGTCAGGGGGCCCCGCCTGCACCTACCGGATCGCGACCGTGGACACGGGCGACGACGGCAAGGCACAACCGGGCGACACGATCACCATCGAGCTACGGGGCACCTTCTTCGACCACGCGGAACTGCTGCGGTTCGGAAACGTGTTCATCGGCGGACAGCAACTCGCCGGGCCTCTCGTACTGCGCTCGCAAGCGGGTGATGAGCTAGTGCTATCCGCCGTCGTGCCATCCCTGTGCGGTGCACCAGCGCCCCAAAGGGGCGCGGGGAACTGCGCGACCAGCCACAACGGCGCCGCAGACGAACTCGCCGTAGACGTGATCGTCCGCTACGGACACACCGAGGCACGCCTGAAAAACGCCTTCACGGTGGCGGCACCCGCCGCATCCCCCTCCCCCTCGCCGGAGGCATCCTCAGGGCCGCCACAAGGGATGCTCCCGCTCGGCCCACTCCCGGCTCACCCGGCCGGTCCGTAGCCCGCCGCGCGCCTCCGGATCCCCGATCGCCATCCCGATGTGCCCGGCGAGCACGATCCCGATCGTCAGGGCCAGCCAGTCATGGACGAACGTCGCGCTGGTGCGCCACATCAGCGGGGTGAGATGGGTGAACCACATGATCAGCCCGGTACCGAGCATCACCAGCGTGGCCCCGGCGATCCACGCCGCGTAGATCTTCTGCCCGGCGTTGAACTTCGCCGCCGGACGTGACGAGCGCCGCTTGTCCCGGCGCAGAGCCGCCCGCAGCCAGACCCTGTCGTGCGGTCCGAAGCGGTTCAGATGCCCGAGGTCGGCGCGGAAGTGGCGGGACACCAGGCCCACCAGGACCGGTACCGGCAGGGCCAGTCCCGCGCACTCGTGAACGCGGACCACCAGCTCCCGGCGGCCGACGAGTTCGGCGAACTGCGGGATGTAGAGGAAGGCCGCGGTCACCACGCACACACCCATCAGTGCGGCCGTCGTACGGTGCACCCAGCGCTGCACGGGGCCGAACCTGCGGACCCCGGCGACCGGCGGTGTGTGCGCCTCAGCTCGTAGGCTCATCGTCCCGCCCGTTCGAGTGGCCGACCCAGGCGTCGACGTCGTAGCCGCGGTCCTCCCAGTAGCCCGGCTTCACGTGCTCGGTGACGGTGATGCCGGACAGCCACTTGGCGGACTTGTAGAAGTACATGGGCGCCACGTAGAGGCGGACCGGGCCGCCGTGGTCGTGGCCGATGTTCTTGTCCTGCATGCGCAGCGCGACCAGGACGTCGGAGCGGCGGGCCTGGTCGAGGGTGAGGCTCTCGGTGTACGTGCCGTCGAAGCAGGTGAAGCGGACCGCCCCGGCCGTGGAGCGCACTCCCGCGGCGTCCAGCAGCCGGGACAGCCGCACCCCCTCGAAGGGCGTGCCGGGAACCCGCCAGCCGGTGACGCACTGGACGTCCTTGACCAGCCGGGTCTGCGGCAGGGCGCGCAGGTCGTCGAGGGTGTAGGTCTTCGGGCGGTCGACGAGGCCGTCGACGGTGAGGCGGTAGTTCGTGGCGTTCTTGTGCGGTACGGAGGAGGCGACCGAGTAGTAGCGGAAGCCGCCGCCGTTGGGGAGCAGGCCGGTCAGGCCGGTGGGGTCCTTGTCGGCGGCCGCGCCGAGGAAGCCCTCCAGGGCGCGCTGCAGGGTGGGCGCGGCGACCACGCCGAGGGCGCCCAGGCCGATGGTGCCGAGCAGGACACGGCGGCCGACCGGGGTGCCGTGCTCCGGCGGTGGCTGCGGGGTGCCCGGCTCCTCGGGTCGTTCGGAGTTCACGTATCCATTCGAACACCCGCGGCCCCGGCGGGACCAGGAATCGCGGGTGCTCGTCAGGGTTCCGTAATCACTTCTTACGGACTTCTCAGAAAGCCACCCCTACGGGAGGCGTCACGACGCGTCCTGCGCCGCCTTGTCCAGCTGGAACGCCTCGTTGCCCAGCCCGATGCGGGCGTGCGCCTCGGGTGAGCGGGAGCGCAGGAGGAGGCCCTGGACCAGGCCGACGACCAGGGCGAGGCCGATGATGCCGGGCAGCGCCCAGCTCAGGGCCGAGTCCGGGCCGGCGCCGACCAGGACGTCGAAGTCCTTGACCGTGTAGCCGGCGATCACCAGCAGGGCGACGGCCGCAAGGGCGGAGGTGACCAGGCGCCAGGCCTGGGCGCCCGCCGCGCCGCGCCGGGCGAAGAAGACGATCACCGATACGGAGGCCGCCGCCATCAGCAGGATCACACCGAGCGCGCCGATGTTGCCGAGCCAGGTGAACAGGTGCAGCACGGGTGCGGTCGGGTCACCGGTCGGCTTGTCGTCGGCGACCGCGAAGGCGATCACGACGACGGCGGACACGACGGTCTGCAGCAGGGAGCCGGTGCCGGGCGCGCCGCTGGTGCCCGTCGTACGGCCGAAGGTGCGCGGCAGCAGCCCCTCGCGGCCCATGGCGAAGGCGTACCGGGCGACGACGTTGTGGAAGCTGAGCAGGGCCGCGAACATGCCGGTCACGAACAGGACGTGCAGGACGTCGGTGAAGGTGGAGCCGAGCCGGGACTCGGTGAGGGAGAACAGCAGTCCGGCGCTCTCCTTCTGCGCGGCGCCGACGATCGCGGAGGGGCCGGTGGCGACGGTGTACGCCCAGGAGCTGATCGCGAAGAAGACGGTGACGAAGCCGACCGCGAGCAGCATGACGCGCGGGACGAGGAGGTGCGGCCTGCTGGTCTCCTCCGCGTACACCGGTGCCTGCTCGAAGCCGGTGAAGGCCGCGATGCAGAAGCACAGGGCGGTGCCGACCCCGGCGCCGGTGAGGGTGTCCGGGTTGAAGGCGTGCAGCGACAGGCCCTGCTTGGCCGGGTCGGCGATCGAGGCGGCGTCGAAGATGACGACGAGGATCACCTCGACGACCAGCAGGACACCGAGCACGCGCGCGTTGACGTCGATCTTCAGCCAGCCCAGCAGCCCGACGACGGCCGTGGCCGCCAGCGCCGGTATCCACCACGCCACCTGGACCTCGGCGTAGGTGGCGAACAGGTTGGAGACCTCGAAGCCGAAGATGCCGTAGATGCCGACCTGGAGCGCGCTGTAGGCGGCGAGGGCGACGAGGGCCGCGCTCGCTCCGGCGGTGCCGCCCAGGCCGCGGGAGATGTACGCGTAGAAGGCGCCGGCGTTGTGGACGTGCCGGCTCATCTCGGCGTAGCCGACGCTGAAGAGGACCAGGACCACGCCGAGGACGACGAAGAGCAGCGGCTGTCCGACGATGCCCATCACCGCGAATGTGGTGGGCATGACACCCGCGACCACCATGAGAGGGGCGGTCGCGGCGAGCACGGAGAGCAGCAGGCCGCCCGCGCCCAGGCGGTCGGCGCGCAGGGCGCGCTCCTGTCCCAGATAGGTACTGATGCCGCCCGCGGCGGCTCTGCTCGCGTTGGAACTGCCCGTGGTCATGGAGGGACCGTCCTTCTGTCGGGGTCGGGAGTGTCAGGCCGTGCCGAGCGCGGTGGCACGCGCGGCACGGAAGGCGGGGTGCGGATCGCGGTCCGGGTACGACCACGGGGCGGCGGTGGCGTGCTCGCCGATGCGGTGGAACAGGGCGGCGGCCTCGGCGCCGCGGCCCTCGCAGACCTTGGCGTGGGCGAGGAAGTTGAGGTCGACCAGGCGGCGCGGGTGGCCCTCGTGCTCCCACTCCAGCCACCAGTCGAAGGCGGCCTTCATCACCTGCCGGGCCCGGCGTCCGCTCCAGTGGCCGGAGGCGGCGGGGTCGGCGGGCTCGTGCCCGGCGGCGGCCAGTACGCGGTAGCGCTCGGCGTGCGCGACGACCGGGAGGATCGCGAGGGGGGAGTCGGCGGGGGCGTGCAGCGCGGACCGGTTGGCGAAGTCGTAGACCTCGTGCAGCGGGTCCGGGCCGGCCTCGGCGTGCCGCTCGGCGAGGCGGGCGACCATCAGGTGGTGGGCGTGGTGGTGGTCGGGGTGGCGGCCGCGGACCTCGGCGAAGAGCCGCTCGACGCCGGGGCCCGGGTCGCGCTCGAGCATGAGCAGGCCGAGCCAGGGGGTGGGATCGGCGGGCACGAGCGCGGCGGCAGCACGGCAGGCCTCGCGGGCGCGCTCCGGTTTCTCCTTGCCCCGTGAGGCACGCTCGACGAGGGCGAGCGCGAGCAGCACGGCGGCGTCGGCGGAGTCGGGCTCGGCGAGCAGCCAGTCCCGGGCCCAGGCGGCACTGTAGGGCTCCAGCGCGAGCACGGTGACCCGATGCCCGCGCAGATCCCAGTCGTCCCCCGTCTGAACGAGCAAGGACCGCGCGGCCTGCCATCTTCCCTGCGCCAACGCGGCCCGGGCGGCGACGAGTTCGACGTCGTCGAGGGCCGCGTCGAGGGTCTGGGCCGCGCGCTTGCGGCCCCGGCCGAAGGGGGGCGGGGGTGGGGACACCGCGGGATCTTCCTCACGCGACGCGGCTCGACGTCTGGGTATCGGTCCGGCCTGACATCGGTTTGCCGTCAACTGGTCACGCACAGCAAATCCCCCACCAACGCTTTGCGTCAAGGGAAAGCCTGTTGTTACACGCGTCAACTTCCTTTACCGGAGGGGCAATTGTGATCGCGCAGGGACGTTCGTTCCGCCGCACGGGCCATGCGTGTGGCGCACGCCATGGCGCCACCCGCCCCTGGACCTCACCATGGCGGGACGACCACGGCCGGGCTCTTGATCGTCGGGACACGTGACCGAATCGACGGCCCGATCCGGGCACTCCCAGGGGCAAGCCGGGCTCTGGGACGCTACAGTCACCCACTACGCACCCCGTGGCCCGGCCCATCTGACTCGAGGTACGCAGCGTGTCCGTTCTGGTTCTGATTCTCGCCGTGAGCGCTGCCTGCTGCGTGGGCTTCGGATTCGTGCTCCAGCAGAACGCGGCCCAGCGGGCACCCCTCAACGACTTCCTCTCCCCGCGTCTGCTCCTCGATCTGATGCAGGTGCCGCGCTGGCTGGGCGGCATCGCGCTGATGGTGGCCGGCATGGTCCTCGGTGCGATCGCCCTGAGCCAGGGTGAGATCTCCCTGGTCGAACCGCTCCTCGCCACCAACCTCCTGTTCGCCCTGGCCCTCTCCCGCAAACAGACCAGACAGCCCCTGGGCCGCCAGGGCTGGACCGGCCTCGCGCTGCTCGCGGGCGGCGTCACCGCCTTCATCGTCGCGGGCGAGCCACGCGGTGGCACCGCGGTCACCGACCCCTTCCGGCACTGGCTGATCATCGGCGCCATGATCGGCCTGGCCCTCCTGCTGACGACGTACGCGAAGCGCTCCCGGCTGAGCGCCGCCCCCGTCCTCCTCGCCCTCGCCGCCGGTCTCCTCTACGGCGTCCAGGACGCCCTCACCCGGGTCAGCGGCGAGCGTTTCACCCAGGGCGGCCTCACCGAGCTGGCGACGGGCTGGCAGCCGTACGGCGTGGCGGCGCTGGGGGTCGCCGGCCTGATCCTGGTCCAGAGCGCCTTCGAGACCGCGCCCCTGCGGATGTCGCTGCCCGCCCTCACCGCCGCCCAGCCGCTGGCCGGCATCCTGTGCGGAGTGGGCTTCCTGGGCGACCGGCTGCGCACCGACACGGGCGCCCTCGCCTGGGAGGCGGCGGGCCTCGCGGCGATCGTCTCAGGCATCGTCCTGCTGGGCCTGCACCCCTGCATGCCGAGCGGCACGGCGAAGCCGGAGCGGGTCCAGGCCCTGCAGCGCGGCTGACGCCGTCCTGCTTGGATGGCCGCATGACGAGCCCCGCAGACGAAATCCTCGACATCGTCGACGAGAACGACCACGTCATCGGCCAGTCCCCGCGCGGCGAGGCCTACGCCAAGGGCCTGCGCCACCGTTGCGTCTTCATCCAGGCCCGGGACGCGGAAGGCCGCCTCTTCGTCCACCGCCGCACCCCCACCAAGCTGGTCTTCCCCTCCCTCTACGACATGTGGGTCGGCGGAGTGGTCGGCGCGGGCGAGTCCTACGACGAGGCCGCACTGCGCGAGGCCGAGGAGGAACTCGGCGTCTCCGGCCTCCCGAGCCCGCGCTTCCTCTTCAAGTTCCTGTACGACGACGGCGCCGGCCGGACCTGGTGGTCGGCGGTCTACGAGGTGCGCTGCGAACTGCCGGTGAACCCTCAGGCGGAGGAGGTGGCCTGGCACGCCTTCCTGCCGGAGACGGAGGTGCGGCAGCGGCTGAGCGAGTGGGAGTGGGTGCCGGACGGGCTGGATGCGTATCAGCGGCTGATGCGGTACGACGGCTCGTGACGAGTGCCGGTCCGTGTGTTTCAGCCCGGCCGGCGTTTGAGGACGAGCCCGATCAGGCCGAAAGGGTTCTGGGGGCGCAGCCCCCAGCCGACGGCGCCGACTGAAGCTGGATAGAGTCGTAAGCGTGATCGAATTCGGACGGAACGTCCGGCTCTGGTTCGCCCCGGAACAGGTCCGGAGCGAGGGCGGAACGCCGGACTACCGCTTCTCGCTGGCGAACGAACGCACCTTCCTGGCCTGGCTGCGCACCGCCCTCGCCCTGATCGGCGGCGGCTTCGCGGTGGACCAGTTCCTGCCGGACCTGCGCTGGGCCTGGCGCGTGGGCCTGGCGCTGGCGCTGCTCGGCGCGGGCGTGCTGTGCTCGCTGCGCGCGGTCAACCACTGGATGCGCTGCGAGCGGGCCATGCGCCGCGGCGAGGATCTGCCGGTCTCGCGGTTCCCGGCGCTGCTGAGCATCGTCGTCGCCGTCGTGGCCGTGGCGATGGTCGTCGTCGTACTCGTCGGGTGGGAGGGGTGAGCGCCGTCGCGGGCCCGGAGCGCGACCCCGGGCTGCAGCCGGAACGGACCCGGCTGGCATGGCGGCGTACCACGCTGGCGAGCACCGTGGCCGCCGTCCTCGCCACGAAGACCGCCCTGCACGGCAGCCTCACCGCGGCCGGCATCATCGCCTGCGCCCTGTGCTGCGTCCTCTGGCTGGGCTTCCTCCTCGTCGCCCACCGCCGCATAAGCGCCCTGGCGTCCTCCGACAGCCCCCTGGCCCTTGCCCCCCGGCACGCCACCGCCGCGGTCCTGTGCACCGTGGCCCTCGCGGCCTGCGGGGCGGCGCTGGTCCTCTGACCAGGGATTTCGCACCGGAGTCCGCTAACCGGCCGGTTCCACCTCCCAGTCCACCGTCACCACGATCTTCCCCCGCGTCCGCCCCTCCTGGTTGAGCCGGTGCGCGTCCGCCGCGCGCTCCAGCGGCAAAGCCTCCGACACATGCACGGACACCGCCCCTTCCTCCACCAGCTCGGTCAGCCGCAGCAGGTCCTCGGCGTCCGGGCGCGCCCAGCAGTGGCGGCCGCCGTAGTCGACGACGTCGCCGTCGGCGATCGACGCGAGGCGCCCCTCGGGGGCCAGCAGATTGGCCGAAACCTTGAGGGTCTCGCCGCCGACGGTGTCGAACACGGCGTCCACGCCCTCGGGGACCAGCGCGCGCACCCGCTCGCCCAGCCCGTCGCCGTACTCCACGGGCTCGCCGCCGAGCCCCCGGACGAAGTCGTGGTTGCGCTCGCTCGCCGTACCGATCACGCGGGCGCCGAGATGCCGGGCGAGCTGCACGGCGATGGACCCGACGCCACCCGCCGCCGCGTGCACCAGGACGGTCTCGCCGCGTTTGAGCTGGAGCGCCTTGAGGAGCACCTGGTAGGCGGTGAGCCCCACGAGAGGCAGCCCGGCCGCCTCCTCGAAGGAGAGGTTGCGCGGTTTGCGGGCGAGGGTGCGCACGGGAGCGGCGACGTACTCGGCGAAGGTGCCACGCGAGAGGAAGTCCTCCCGCACGTACCCGATGACCTCGTCCCCGGCGGTGAACTCCGTGACGGCCACGCCCGGTTGGACCACGACGCCGGAGACGTCCCAGCCGGGCACCACCGGGAAGACGGCGTCGAGCATCCCGTCGAGGTGGCCCTCGCGGCACTTCCAGTCGACGGGATTGACAGCGGCCGCGCGGACCTTGACCAGGACCGCGTCGGGGCCGATCTTCGGGTCGGGCAGCTCGCCGTACTCGAGCACCTCGGGTCCGCCGTACCGTGCGTAGCTGATGGCCTTCATGGGCTCGACCCTCCGGTGTACGCGGACGCCACGCAAGCCGAATGGTCCGATATGCGCCGTTCGCGTGGCACCCTGTCCGACGTCATCACCAGCACTCCCCCGAAGGCGAACCCCCATGACCACCCTTCACCTGGAACACGCCCCCCACACCCACGCCCACGGCCCCGACTGCGGACACACACAGGTGCCGCATGGGGATCACGTCGACTACGCGCACGACGGGCATCTGCACCGCGAGCACGGCGGCCACTGGGACGAGTGCGAACCGGACGGGCACGCACCGCACGAGGACCACGAGCACCGGCACGGCGAGGGCTGCGGACACGAGAGCGTCCTGCACGGCGACCACGTCGACTATCTGCACGACGGCCACCGGCACGCCCCGCACGAAGGCCACTGGGACGACCACTGAAACCGGCCGGAACCGGTCGGCCGACAGCTCCCGCGCCACCGCGCCGGGAGCTGTCGGCTTATCGTGGCTCAGATCACGTTCGCCGCACACACACTGGACGACATACCGACCGGTCGGCATCATGGTGGGGAACCTTTCCGACGCCCCTGAAGGAGCACCGATGAGCCCCGACCACCCGCCAGGTCTCGATCTCGACCGGCTGCGCGGCCTGCTCGACCAGGAGCGGCCCGGACTGGTGCACGGCCCCCTGACCGGCCGGCTGATCGAGGGCGGACGGTCGAACCTCACGTACGCGGTCTCGGACGGCACCTCCAAGTGGGTCGTGCGCCGGCCCCCGCTCGGCCATGTCCTGGCCACCGCGCACGACATGAAGCGCGAGCACCGGGTGATCAGCGCACTGCACCCGACGAACGTGCCCGTGCCCCGTCCGGTGCTCCTGTGCGAGGACGAGGAGGTGCTGGGAGCGCCGTTCTACGTCATGGAGTTCGTGGCGGGCACGCCGTACCGCACGGCCGACCAGCTCGCCCCGCTCGGCCCGGACCGCACCCGGGGCGCGGTGCTGTCCCTGGTGGACACGCTCGTCGAGCTGCACGCGGTGGATCCCGCCGAGGTGGGCCTCGCGGACTTCGGCCGCCCCGAGGGCTTTCTGGACCGGCAGCTGCGCCGCTGGGGCAAGCAGCTGGACGCCTCCCGCAACCGCGACCTGGCCGGCGTCGACGAGCTGCACGCCTCACTGGGCCGCCGGCTGCCCGTCTCCCCCGCTCCGGCCGTGGTGCACGGCGACTACCGGCTGGACAACGTCCTGATCGGCCCCGCGAGTGAGCCGGAGGGGCGCGCCGGTGTCGAGAGGTCGAGCGCGCGGAGGCCCGAAGGGCTGAGCACGGTCGCGCTCTCGACACCGGCACAGAGCGCCCCGGAGGCGAACGAGCCAGAAAAGGGTGTCGACAGGATCAAGGCGATCCTCGACTGGGAGATGTCCACGCTCGGCGATCCGCTCACCGACCTGGGCCTGCTGGTGATGTACAGCATGCCGCTGGGCATGCCCGACTCCCCGGTCTCCACGACCGCCGAGGCCCCCGGCCACCCCGCCCCCGCCGAGCTGATCGAGCGGTACGCGGCCCGCTCGGGACGGGACGTCTCCGCCGTCTCCTGGTACACGGCGTTCGCCTGGTTCAAGCTCGCCGTGATCCTCGAGGGCATCCACTACCGCTACACGCTGGGGCAGACGGTCGGCCGCGGCTTCGACCGCATCGGCGACCTGGTGCCCGTGTTCATCGAGCACGGCCTGACCACTCTTCAGGAAGGCTGACCGACCATGGACTTCGCGTTCGACGCGCGCACCGAGGAACTGCGCGCCAAGCTGCTCGCCTTCATGGACGAGTACGTCTACCCGGCCGAGGCGGTGGCGGAGGAGCAGCGGGCCGCGCTCGCGTCCCCCTGGGACACCCCTGCCGTGGTGGAGGAGCTGAAGGCCGAGGCGCGCCGGCAGGGCCTGTGGAACCTCTTCCTGCCGGACGCCGAGCACGGCGCCGGTCTGACCAACCTCCAGTACGCGCCGCTGGCCGAGATCACCGGCCGCAGCCCGCAGTTGGCGCCGACGGCCACGAACTGCGCGGCGCCCGACACCGGCAACATGGAGGTGCTCGCGCAGTTCGGCGACGAGCAGCAGAAGAAGCAGTGGCTGGAGCCGCTGCTGGCGGGCGAGATCCGCTCGGCGTTCGCGATGACCGAGCCGGAGGTGGCCTCGTCCGACGCCACCAACATCACCACGCACATCGAGCGAGCCTCCGACGGCACAGACGAGTACGTCATCACGGGCCGCAAGTGGTACATCTCCGGGGCGATGAACCCGGACTGCAAGATCTTCATCGTGATGGGCAAGACGAACCCGGACGGCGCGGACATCCGCCGCCAGCAGTCCATGGTCCTGGTCCCCCGCGACACCCCGGGCGTCACCGTCAAGCGGGCGATGCAGGTCTTCGGCTACGAGGACCACTCCCACGGCGGCCACGCCGAGGTGATCTTCGACCACGCGCGCGTGCCGGTGACCAACCTGATCGGCGAGGAGGGCGGCGGCTTCGCCATCGCCCAGGCCCGCCTGGGTCCGGGCCGTATCCACCACTGCATGCGGCTGATCGGCATGGCGGAGCGTGCGATCGAGCTGATGTGCCGCCGGGCGGTGTCCCGCACGGCCTTCGGCAAGGCGCTGGCCCAGCAGGGCGTGGTGCACAACTGGATCGCCGACGCGCGGGTGACGGTGGAGCAGCTGCGGCTGCTGGTGCTGAAGACGGCCTGGCTGATGGACACGGTCGGCAACAGGGGCGCCCACGCGGAGATCCAGGCCATCAAGATCGCCACGCCCCGCGCGGTCGTCGACATCATCGACCGGGCGATCCAGCTGCACGGCGCGGGCGGCGTCAGCCAGGACTTCCCGCTGGCCGAGCTGTACGCCGGAGCCCGGACGCTGATGATCGCGGACGGCCCGGACGAGGTGCACCAGCGGTCGCTGGCGCGCCGGGAGCTGAAGAAGTACCTGTAGGGCAGGGGTGAGGGGCGGTCGCCATGTCGACCGCCCCTCACCCCTGTACGTCCTACGGCCGCAGCGCCCGTAGCAGCAGGTCCGCCAGATGGTCGGCGACCTCCTGCGGGCTCATCGGCCCGTCCGGGCGGTACCACGTCGACAGGTGGTGCACGGAGCCGAAGTGGTAGTCCACCACCAGGTCGGCTGGTGTCGCCTTCGAGAAGACACCCGCCTGCTGCCCCTCCTCCACCAGCGCACGGAAGCGCTCGTGGTAGCGCCGCCGCTCGGCACGCACCTGCTTGTTCTTCTCCGGGCTCAGGTGGTGCATGGAGCGGAAGAAGATCATCGCGTCGTCGAGGTTCTCGATCGTCGTGACGACGACATCGGCCGCCGCGCCCCGCAGGCGCTTCTCGATCGGCTCGTCGGCGTCCGCGAACGCGTCCAGGCGCTCCTGCTGGAGGCGCAGCACGCGCGAGTACACCTCGTGCAGGAGGTCGTCCTTGGAGCCGAAGTAGTGGTACAGCGCCCCCTTGGTGACTCCGGCCGCCTCGACGATCTCCTGCACGGAGGTGCGGTCGTAGCCCTGCTCGGCGAAGAGCCGGGTGGCGGCGGCCAGCAGCCGCTGCGGGACGGGAGTACCGTCACCGTCCGTCGTTCTGGGCACTGTGCCGCCACCTGCCTTCCAAGCTCTCTGCCTGTGTCTGTCCGCTGGTTATTCGCTGTCCTGCGGCCGGGAACGAAGCTCCCGACGGAGGATCTTCCCACTCGCCGTCTTCGGCAAGTCGGGCAGGATCTCCACCTGCCGCGGGTACTTGTAGGCGGCCAGTCTCTCCTTGCAGTACATCGCAAGTTCACCGGGGTCCGTGTCGGCGCCCGGACGCAGACTGATGTACGCCTTGACGGTCTCCCCGCGATACCCGTCGGGCACCCCGACGACGGCCGCCTCACGGACCGCGGGATGCGTGTACAGGACGTCCTCGACCTCGCGCGGCCACACCTTGAAGCCGGACGCGTTGATCATGTCCTTCTTGCGGTCGACGACGTACAGCCAGCCCTGCTCGTCCATGAAGCCGATGTCGCCGGTGCGCAGCTCACCGTCCGGGAAGGTCTCGGCGGTCGCCTCCGGCCGCCGCCAGTAGCCGGGCACCACCTGCGGCCCGCGGACGACGATCTCGCCCTGCTCGCCGAACGGCACCTCCTTGCCCTGGTCGTCGACGATGCGTACGACGGTGTCGGGACCGGGCAGCCCCACGGCCAGCGTGCCGGAGGCCGGGTCGACGGGCGCCTCGAGGCCCGGCGGGACGGAGGCGCAGGGCGCGGTGCACTCGGTCAGCCCGTAGCCGTTGCGGATGTACGGCCCGAAGCCCGCCCGGAACTTCTCGACCAGGGCGGGCGGCACGGGCGCACCGCCGCTGGAGATGTTCACGAACGAGGAGAAGTGCTCCCGGGTGGCGTCCGGGTGTGCGCCCAGCGCCATGAAGGCGGTCGACGGGCCGACCGTGTAGTGCGGCCGGTGCTCGGCGAACGCCTCCAGCACGACACCCGCCTCGAAGCGGTACGTCAGCACCAGCGTGCCCGCGCTGTTGAGACAGGCGCCGAGCTGGCACACCATCCCGGTGATGTGGAACAGCGGCGCCAGCGCGTAGTACACGGGCGCGTCCGGCAGGGCGAGCCCCGTCCGCTGCCGCTCGGCGTTGTACATGATGTTGCCGTGCGTGTTGGTGGCGCCCTTGGGGGTGCCGCTGGTGCCCGAGGTGTAGCTGATCAGCGCGATGTCGGACGGCCTGAGCCGGCGGCCCTCGGGCGGCTCGTACCCGGCGCGGGCCACCGTCGTCAGGTCGGCGGCGTCCGCGGCCTGCGGCAGCCGCTCGAAGCCGAGCACCCGCGTGTCGCCGCGCGTCTGGAAGTCCAGTTCGCAGGCGGTCAGCACGATCTGCACGGGCGTGCCTTCGGCCGTGTCCCGCAGATACGACTGCCAGGCCCGGTCGGCGCAGATGAGCGCCGTGACCTCGCCGTCCCGCAGGACGTGCCCGACCTCCCCGGACTTGTACATGGGGTTGACGGGCACGACGATCGCCCCCGCCTTCCAGGCGCCCAGCAGCGCCAGCACGAACAGCGGGGAGTTCTGCAGCAGGATCGCCACCCGGTCGCCGCGCTCCAGGCCGCGGGCGGCCAGATGCCCGGCGACCGAGTCGCTCAGCTCGTCGACCTCGCGGTAGCTCAGCCGCCCGTCGAAGTAGGCGAGGAAGGTGCGGTCCGGGGCCGCGGCGACGGACCGGCGCAGCGCGTGCACCAGGGAGTCGGCGGGCTCTATGGGGCCGCGCTGGGCCTCGTTCAGCAGGGCCACCCAGGGCCGGGCGGCGTAAGAGGAGCCGGTCACCGCGCCTCCTCCCACTTCTGCTGGAGGTGGTTCATGTTCGTCAGCCAGCGGTCGGGGTCGGTGGCCCTGGCCTGGTAGTACCCGGCGACCTCGGGGTGCGGCAGGATCAGGAACCGGTCCTCCTCGATCCCCTTGAACAGGGCGTCGGCGACGTCCGCCGGCTCGATCGCGGTCGGCTGCAGCACCAGGTCGCCCGCAGTGCCGGTGGCGGCCAGCATGTCGGTGCGCACCCCCTGCGGACAGATGGCGTGCACCTTGAGCCCCCGGTGCCGGTACGTGAGCGACAGCCACTCGGCGAAGGCGTACGCACCGTGCTTGGTGACGCTGTAGGAGGGCGCCCCGATCATGGTCAGCAGCCCGGCGGCGGAGACGGTGGACACGAAACGACCGCCGCCCCGCTCCAGCCACTCGGGAAGCAGTTCATGGGCGGCCCTGACATGGGCCATCAGGTTGACGTCCCAGGACACGGCCCAGGACTTCTCGTCCAGCGGCTGCCCCGGCCCCGCGTCCTCGAAGGCGACACCGGCGTTGGCGCAGTAGACGTCGATGGATCCGCCGAGCGCGTCCCGAGCGTCGGCGACGATCGCGGAGGCGTCACCGGGCACGGCGACACCACCGATCTCGTCAGCGACCGCCTTGGCCCGCTCGCCATCCAGGTCATTGACGACCACCCGGGCCCCTTCCGCGGCGAACCGCCGGGCCAGCGCGGCCCCGATCCCACCTCCGGCCCCCGTGACAACGACACCAGCACCCTGAACGGCTTCCACCATCGGTCTCCTTCGACTGCGGCTCTGCTGCCCGTCAGACTAACCGGTCGGTATGTGCGAGGAAAGGGGCCGCCTGCAGCGCCCCGACAGGGGCGCGGGGCTGTATCGGTGTGCGGCTCCGCCGCGTGGGCGCGAGCAACCACCGACTTCCCGCACCTTACAAACGAACCTGCGGGAGCAATACCGTGCACCGCATGCGCCTATCCAGACGAGCCTTACTCGCAGCGACAACGGCAGCAGCACTCCCCACAGCATCCCCGGCCTCCGCGACCGAACGCCACGGACAACTCCGAACCGGCTTCGAAAACCTCGCCGCAACCGGCTACGCCGCCCTGCAAGGGCAACGCGTCGGAATCGTCACCAACCCCACCGGGGTGACCCGAGACGTCCACCACATCGTCGATGTGATGCACGCGGACAACCGAGTAGACCTGGGGGCCGTCTTCGGCCCCGAACACGGCTTCCGCGGCACCGCCCAGGCAGGCGGCTCCGAAGGCCGCTACGACGACCCCGCCACCGGCCTCCCCGTCTACGACACCTACCTCAGGAGCGGCCGCGCCCTCGCCGACGTCTTCACCGCCTCCGGCGTCGACACCGTCGTCTTCGACATCCAGGACGTCGGCGCCCGTTTCTACACGTACATCTGGACGCTGTACGACTGCATGGAGGCCGCCCAGCTCGCCGGCAAGCGCTTCGTCGTCCTCGACCGGCCGAACCCGGTGACGGGCCGCGCGGCCCAAGGGCCGGTCCTGCACAAGGAGTTCGCGACCTTCGTGGGACGGCAGCCGATCTCCCAGGCGCACGGCATGACGGTCGCAGAGCTGGCCCGGCTGTTCAACGGGGAGTTCCTGAGCACCCCCGTGCCCCTGCAGACCGTCCTGATGACGGGATGGAAACGCTCGGAGTTCTACGACGCCTGGTCACTGCCGTGGGTGCCGCCGAGTCCGAACATGCCGACGCCCGACACGGCACTCGTGTACTCGGGGACGTGCCTGTTCGAGGGCACCAACCTGTCGGAGGGCCGCGGCACCACCCGCCCCTTCGAACTGCTCGGCGCGGAGGGCATCGACGGCAGATGGGCGGCCGCGGCGAACGAACTCGCCCTGCCCGGTGTCCACTTCAGGGAGGCGTACTTCGCGCCGACCTTCTCCAAGTTCCAGGGCAGGACCGTCGGCGGCGTGCAGATCCACGTGCACGACCGGGCCGCCTACGACCCCGTCCGTACCGGCATCGCCCTGCTGGTGACCGCCAAGAAGGTGTGGAGCGGCTTCGGCTGGCGGTCCGACAACTGGATCGACAGGCTCACGGGCTCCACGAGCGTGCGTACGGCGATCGACGCGGGCGCGGGCACCGACGAGGTGGTGGCGGGCTGGCAGGAGGAACTCGCCGCGTTCCGGCGGATTCGAAAGAATTACCTCCTCTACAAGTGAGTCGGGACGTATGGCCATCCTCGGCCGGTAGCAGGACGATGCGCCCACATCGCACTGCTACGGGGGGCGAGGGGGCCTGTCATGGCACAGCCGGCAATGAGTGTGACTCCTTACTGGGAGCTGACCTTCGACGCGGACGGGGACGTCGACGGGCGGGAGCGGGACCGGCTGCTCGCCGAGGTCACGAAAGGCGGAGTCCGTGACCTGATCGTCTTCGCGCACGGCTGGAACAACGACCGCTCGGGGGCGACCGCCCTCTACAGACGGTTCTTCGCGCCGATCCCGGACCTCGCGGCCCAGGCGAGGATCGGGTACGTGGGCGTGATCTGGCCGTCGATGCGGTTCTGCGACGAGCCGATCCCCGACTTCCCGAAGTCCGTGGTGGCCATGGAGGCGGAGGAGTCCCCGGCGCCCGCGCTCGACAAGGACACCCGGCACGCCCTGCTGGAGACGTTCCCCGGGCGGGCCACCGTGATCGACCAGATCGCACGGATGCTGGACCAGCGGCCCGAGAACGAACTGGAGGAGTTCGGGCGGCTGGTCCGGCTGCTCGTGGAGCTCGTACCGGGCGGTCCGCAGCCGCTGTTCGCGGCGGACACCCTCGCGGAGGGTGTCCCGCAGAGCGAGCCGGTGCTGTTCACCGCGGACACGGCGACGCTCTGCGACGAGTTCGCGCAGGCGCTGGCCGACGTCCGGTCCGGTGACGGCGCGGAGGGTTTCTCGTTGCCGAACCCCTGGGACGGGGCGAAGGAACTGCTGCGGCAGGCGACGTACTACGCGATGAAGCGGCGCGCGGGCACGGTCGGAGAGCGCGGGCTCGGCCGCCTGGTCGGGCAGCTCGCCGCCTCCGCTCCCGCCGTGCGCGTGCACCTCGTCGGGCACAGCTTCGGCGGCCGGCTGGTGTCGTTCGCGCTGCGCGGGCTGCCCGAGGGCGTGCACACGGTGAAGTCGGTGACGCTGCTGCAAGGGGCGTTCTCGCACTACGCGTTCGCGGCGCGGCTGCCGTACGACGCGCGTGCGGGGGGTGTGCTGCAGGGCCAGCAGAACCGTATCGACGGCCCTCTGGTGTGCTGCTACTCCCACTTCGACTCGGCGCTCGGCACGATCTACCCGCTGGCCTCACGCATGGCGGACGACGGCGAGGGTTTCGGCGTCGGGGAACTGCTGGGCGCCAAGTGGGGCGCGATGGGGCACGACGGTGTGCAGGCGGTGCCGGGCACGCGCGCGTACACGCTCGCGGACGCCCTCACGAGCACCCTGCCGACCTCGGGGTGCGTCAACATCGACGCGGCGGCCGTGGTGAGGAACGGCGGGCCGCCCTCCGGTGCGCACAGCGACATCGTGCACCGGGAGCTGGCCCAGGTGGTGCTGGCGGCGGGCCGCATCCGCTGACCCGCCGCCGCTGGTCCGTCACCGGTGCGAGGTGTACTCCACCACCTGCTGGAAGGTGGGCCGGTTCTGCCAGCTGATGTTGTAGTGCTTGATGCCGCCGAGCGTGCGCTGGACGATCGAGTCGGCGCACCACTGGTCGCCCGCCGAGCACAGGGAGTCGCCGGGGTAGACGGTCGACGCGGAGGTGCCGGCCGCCGTCTTCAGGGTGCTGATCAGGATGTCCCGGCAGGAGCTGAGGCTGCCGCCGCCGCAGTACTTCTGCGCCAGCGGCCCCTGCACCGGCTCACCGAGCACCGCCCGGATGTCCTTGTCGACGTAGCTCCACCAGCCGTACTGGAAGGAGCTGCCGGCGTGCGAGCCGGTCGGCCCGTGCGCGGCCGACGGGGACTCGTCGACGGGCAGGTTGTTGGTGAAGGCGGTGTACAGATCGCTGCCGAGGCCCGGTTGGAACTCGGCCTTCACCAGCAGTGGCCACCAGGCGTCCAGGATGCGGATCGCGTCGGCGTTGGCGTACTTCTTCGAACCGGCCGACGTCTCGGTCCGCTTGGCGCCCGCGGTCACCCACGCCTGCAGCTTGCTCACGGCGTCCGCGGCCGTGGAGTCGGTCACCGTGCTGCTGTTGATGACCTTGAGCAGCTTCGGCAGCACGTCCTCGGCCCGCAGGTCCTCCAGTGCCGCGTCCGCCATGGCCTGCACCAGCTTGGCACGGGTCACCCCGCCGGCCGCGACCAGCTTCTTCACCCGGTCCTCCAGCAGGTTGCCGCGGTGCACGGACCCGTCGCCCCAGGGCGCGGTCGTGTAGTCCTTGGCCTGCTTGTTGTTCCAGGAGATGTAGTAGTCCTGGTCGATGGAGTTGGGGTGAGCGGAGGCCGGTGTGTAGTCGGCGGTGTTGGTCGTCGGGTCCCAGTTCTTCCACTCGTACGCCGCCTGCCCCCACACCGGGAACTCGGCGTCGACACCGCTCGCCCGCACCGGGTTGTTGCCGCTGTTGTAGTACGCGGTGTGCTGGGAGTCGGCGTAGAACCAGTTGAAGGTGTAGTTGATGTGCTGCGCCGCGCTCTGGAAGTCCTGCGGACCCTTGACGTAGTCGGGGTCGTTCAGCATCTGGAAGCCGATGATCGAGTCGGCCTCGTGCATGTAGGAGGAGCGCAGGGTGGTGTACGCGACCTTCTTGCCGCCGACGGTCGCCCGGTACTCCACCGGCCCGTACTTCGTCTTCCAAACCCTCATCGTGTACGACCCCGCCGCCGTGCCGTCGGCCGTGGTCGGCTTCCAGGAGTTGGTCTGCTCGACCTTGTCCATGGCCGTGCAGGTGCCGTGGTACAGGTAGTGGTAGTCGTCCTGGCACAGCTCGACGGCGTAGGTGTCGATGATGTCCTGGCCGGAGGTGGTCGCGCTCCAGGAGTAGTCCTGGCCGCGGCCGAGTTCGACGTACATGCTCAGGCCCGCGAAGGAGGCGCCGCGGGCGCTGAGGCCCGGGCCCTGGATCTCCTGGAGCATCAGCAGCTGGGGCGCGAAGTAGCCGGTCTGCGGACCGAAGACGGCGATCGGGTGGCCGCTTGCGGTGTACTTGCCGCTCACCACCAGGGCGTTGGACATGCCGCGCCTGGCCGAGCTGAGAGCGGTCGTGGTCGCCGTCTTGGAGGCGGCGGTGGCGCTCTGGCTCGCCCCGGTGCCGGTGGCGTCGTAGACCAGCGGTTCGGTCGTCACCGAGCCGGCGTCCGGCAGCGCCTCACCCTGGGCGGTGTCGGGCTTGCCGGCGTAGGGGAAGCTCTCGCCGTTGTGGACGGTGAGCACGGCCTCCGGGTCGTTGCGCTCACGGAAGGACTCCCAGACCTTGGTGCCCTCGGTCACGCCGTACTTGGACTGGGCGGCCAGGAGTGAGAGCGCGTTGTTGACCTCTCCGCCACCGCCGGCGCCGAACAGGGCGCCGATGACGGAGCCCAGCGCCACCAGGTCGGTGATCTTGAAGTGGTCGATGGTTCCGGCGTTGGTGATCGAGTCCTTGTGCCCGGTCAGGACGTACTCGCCGGGGAAGTAGCGGCCCGAGTCGGAGGCGTCGATGTAGGCGTTGATGCCGGCCAGGTAGGCGTTGGCGTCGGCGAGGGCCTGCCGGCCGCGGGCGCCGTTGCTGGCGACGGCGTTGTCGATCTGGGCCTGCAGATCGGCCTCGCTGTAGGGGGCGTTGCGGTAGAACTCCTGCTCAAGGCCCTGGTTGGAGGCCGCGCCGCCCGCGAACGTCGTCAGCTGGCCGCGTCCGACGTGCCGGAAGACGTCCATCAGCCACAGCCGGTCCTCAGCCGCGGCATACCCCGCGCCGAACTCCGTGCCGTATCTGGTGGTACCGGTGATGTGCGGAATGCCCGCCTTCTTGTCGCGGACGATCGTCACGTCGCTGCGGCCCGCGGGCTTCTCGGTGGAGGCGACTTGATCGGAAGGGACCCCGAACGACGCGTCGTTGAAGAACGTATTGATCGTCGAGTCGGTGAGTGAGGAGTATCCCTTGGCCAGGTTGGCGTACGGACCGAGCTGGTCCTCCGCATGGTCGGGCTGGCTGCCGAACGCCTGGTTGAGGAGGATCTGCGCGAGGGTCGCGTTGCCGTTCTCACCCGGCGGCAGGATGTCGGAACACTGGCCGCCGCAGTAGTCGTTCGAGGCCGCGGCCGCGGCGGTCGCCTGGGTGAGCGGGGACAAAAGACCAGCAATCAGGACGCATATGGATGCGGTCTTCAGGAACCCGGCGAGTCTGCCGGGAGTTCTCAGTCTGACGGGGGCGCTACGAGAGGTACGCCAGGGCATGGCAGCTCCTACCGACGGGGGTGAGCCGGGACGTTACCGCCGGTATCCCCGGGAGTGAAGATGAACATGCGTCAAGTTTTGGAGTGGGCGGGACGGCTTATGGAGGACATCGGAAATCGGATGGAGCCGAATCGCTTGTCGATACGTCTATTCGGCGACGTCCGTACGACGACGCCGAAGTGACCGAAGTACAGGTGCAGGTGTGACGGAGGTGCAGGGCGATGGCCGGTTTTCGGAGTCTGGCGAGACAGGTCCGCGACCCGCGGTGCGATCTGGCACTGCGGCGCTACTCACTGCGCAAGTGCCTTGAGAGGTTTGCCCCTTACGGGCACAGGGCGACCTGGGACCATTTGTGCTCCAGGGCCGGGTTCGGTCCCGAGGACCGCTCCCCCGACCCAGCGCGGCTCGTGGCCGCACTGGAGGAGTTGGAGGAAGCGCGTTCGGTCTGGCTGGCCTATGAGGTCGAGTTCGCCGAGCGGCGCAAGAAGGAGAAGCACGACGGGCTGCGCCGGCCGGGCACGGTGGACGACTGGCACCGGCTCACCTGGGGCGGTTTCGGTGTCGCCTGGTGCGACGACCCGCGGGTGCACCCCCGCGAGCCGCTTGCGGAGGTGCTGCGCCGGCTGATCTCCGGCCTGGAGCGCGAGCCGGGCTCCGGCTGCCCGGTGTGCGGCGCGGAGCGCCTGATCTGGAAGTACGACCTGGACCACGAACCCTCTGCGGGTCCGGTCTGCACTCACTGTGGAATTCTCGTGCCACGGCCCGTGCTCAGTCCCGAGGCCCTGGCGGACGCAAGGCGCGGAAGGCTGCTGGTGTCGGCCTAGCAAGGCGGGGGTGCGCCGGGGATGCCGCACCCCCTGTATGTCCCTCTTTGTCGGCTTGCCCTCGTGCTCAGTGCCGGCTCCTCGTTGTCAGTGCCGGCTGGCACCATCGAGACATGATGCAGGTGTGTCTCAACGGGCCCCGCGGGTCCGCCGACGGTGCGATGGTGCCGCTGACTCCGGAAGCGATGGCCGAGTCCGCCGCGCAAGCCGTCGCGGCCGGGGCCACGGACATCCACGTCCACCCCAAGACACCCTGCGGACGCGACTCGTTGTCGCCCCGCGTGATCGGCCCGGTGCTCGACGCCATACGGGCGCGCGTGTCGGTGCCGGTGGGCGTGACCACGGGCGCCTGGGCGGAACCGGATCCCGTGGCACGGCTGGAGCGCGTCCGGAGCTGGGCCGCGCTCTCCGAACTCCCCGACCACGCCTCGGTCAACTGGCACGAGGAGGGCGCCGAGGAGACCGCCGCCGCGCTGCTCGACCTGGGCGTGGAGGTGGAGGCCGGTATCTGGTCCGGGACGGACGCGGCGATACGGTTCGCGGCCTCACCGCTCGGCCCGAGAGTGCTCCGCGTGCTCGCCGAGGTGACGGACGCCTCGCCGGACACGGCGGAGGTGACAGGGCGCGCACTGATCACGGACCTGGGCCCGCACCCGGCCGCCCCCGTACTGCTGCACGGCGAGGACGGCGGGGCGTGGCCGGTGCTGCGGCTGGCGGGCCGGCTCGGGCTCGCGACCCGGATCGGCCTGGAGGACACCCTGTTCCTGCCGGACGGGGAACGGGCCCTGTGCAACGCTCAGTTGGTCGCCGAAGCGCTGGCCCAGTACGGGTGCGCCCAGCGCTCGTCATAGGGCAGCGCGAGGAGCTCCGCACGGGTCGCCAGGTCGGACTCGCCCTGAGCGCGGAGGCGGGCGGCGCCGGGGCCGGCCAACCAGCTGCGCAGGTCCGCGAGGCCGGTGTCCTCGCTGTCGTCGTACCACCAGAAGAACGGGGAGACGTCGGACAGCAGGTCGTAGAGCCAGCCGTTGGTGCAGTGGACGAGGTGCGCGTCGGCGACGGGGCTACGCTCCCAGCCGGCCAGGAACGGGGTCACGGTCCTGGCGATCGTGGCGCAGGTGTCGAAGATCTCGTCGATTCCGTAGGGCGGGTCGGGCCTGGTGAGGGCGTCCTGCCACCAGGCGTGCAGGAACGCCTCGATCGCGGCGACCTGCTCGGCGGGCCAGGAGCGCCAGTCCACCCGGCTCAGCCCGTGCGCGCCGTAGCCGATTGTGTCGAGGGAGCCGTCGGCCATCGCGCGTGCGGCCTGCGGAAGCAGGCGCCGCAGGGCGGCCGGGTGGTCGTCGAAGTGGTCGGGGACCTCGAAGAGGTAGTACTGCACCACGCCCACCGGTATCCGCACATACGGCGTGCGCAGATACGCGGTCTCCTCGGGCACGTGGCAGAAGCCGCAACCGGTCTCGTCGAAGCTGGCGAAGCCGTTGAAGACGGTGTCGATGTCCGCGAGGGCGGCGTCAAGTGCTGCTGAAGGCATGGGAGTTGATCCCGTCAGGACTCCGTGCGCGGCGTCTCGGCCGACCGAAGATCGCGACGTTACCAGCCGCTAATCCGTTCGCTCCACCCCTTTCCCGTCCGGACAGTGGGGAGGCGATGAAACCGAACCGAGCGACCCCGGAAACCTAGGAGTCCCGTATGTCGACGCTCCGCGTCACCGCCGAAGTGCTGACCGTCCACGAGCACCCGAACGCCGATGCGCTCGAACTGGCCCAGGTGGGCCTGTACCGGGCCGTCGTCGCCAAGGGCGCGTACCGCACCGGTGACGCCGCCGTGTACATCCCCGAGCAGTCCGTCCTGCCCACCGGGCTGATCGAGGAGCTGGGGCTGACCGGGCGGCTGGCGGGGAGCAACTCCGACCGGGTCAAGGCGGTGCAGCTGCGCGGTGAGCTGTCGCAGGGCATCGTGTGCCGGCCGAAGGCGCTGGCCGGTGTCGACCTGGCGCGGGCGGCGCTGGACGGGACGGACTTCGCTCAGCGGCTCGGCATCACCAAGTGGGTGCCGCCGATCCCGCCCACGATGGACGGCGAGGTCGAGTCCGCGCCGGACCTGCTGCCCTGGGTCGACATCGAGAACATCCAGCGGTTTCCGGACCTCTTCACACCGGGCGAGGCTGTGGTCCTGACCGAGAAACTGCACGGTTCGGCCTGCCTGCTCACCTATCTCGCCGACGAGGACCGGGTGCACGTCTCCTCCAAGGGCTTCGGCGCCAAGTCCCTCGCCCTGAAGGAGGATCCGCGCAATCTGTACTGGCGCGCCGTGCACGGCCACGGTGCCGCCGAGGCGGCCGTCCGGCTCGCCGAGCGGCTGGGGGCGCGCCGGGTCGGGATCTTCGGTGAGGTGTACGGGGCGGGGGTCCAGGATCTGACCTACGGCGCGGACGGGCGGCGCGAGAGCCTGGGGTACGCCGTGTTCGACGTCTCCGCGGAGATCGACGGGACGGTGCGGTGGCTGGATGCGGCCGAACTGCTGGGCGGGGAGTTGCCGTTGGTGCCGCGGCTGTACGAGGGGGCCTACGACATCGAGCGAGTGCTGGAGGTGGCGAGCGGCCGGGAGACCGTGTCGAGGCGCGGGCTGCATCTTCGGGAGGGTGTGGTGATCCGGCCTGTGGTGGAGCGGTACAGCGCTGTGACCGGTGGGCGGGCCATTGCGAAGGCGGTGAGCCCGGAGTATCTGACGCGGAAGGGCGGGACCGAGTACGAGTGAGCGTGAGTTGGCTGGGCCCGGTGCCGGTGCGTACGAGGGGGGATCTCTCGCCCGCTTGCGGGGTGCCGCTTTCTTTGGGTCGGGAGCCGCCCCCGGCGGCACGACTGCCCGCAGCCACGCGGGCCACAAAGCGACCCGCGCCACGCGGGCAGCGCGCCGCAGGCTAGGTGCGCTGCCCTCTGCGTTCCACCATCAGTCGCGACCCCGTCAGTCGTTCGCCGAACACGTCGTCCGGGTTGGACAGGACGCAGCCGTCCAGCGACAGGCACCCGCAGCCGATGCAGTCGGTCAGGTGGTCGCGGAGGCGGTTGAGCTGGCTGATGCGTTCGTCGAGTTCGGAACGCCAGGCCTCGGAGAGCCGGGCCCAGTCCTCCCGGGTCGGGGTGCGTTCCTCGGGGAGCTCGGCGAGCGCCTCGCGGATGGTGGCCAGGGGGATGCCCACACGCTGCGCGGCGCGTACGAAGGCGACCCGGCGCAGTGTGTCGCGGTGGTAGCGGCGCTGGTTGCCCGCGGTCCGCCGACTGCTGATCAGGCCCTTGGACTCGTAGAAGTGCAGGGCGGAGACGGCGGCGCCGCTGCGCGCGGCGAGCTGGCCGACCGTGAGCTCGTGGATCTTCTCTGGAATCTGCGGCACCCCTCGAACCCTACCCATCCGTACCGGGCCGCCGTCCGTTGACATTGGTTTCCCGTAGGACCATGCTAAGCAGTTGCTTAGACATAGTGTTCATGATGTTCAGGACATGAGCGAGGCATGGGAGGCCGGGACATGGCAGAGCCGAGGATCTTCACGTCCGCCGACGAGCTGAAGGCGGCGGTGGGCGAGCAGCTGGGGTACACCGACTGGCTGGAGATCGACCAGAAGCGGATCGATCTGTTCGCGGAGGCCACCGGCGACCACCAGTGGATCCACGTCGACCCGGAGAAGGCCGCGGCGGGTCCCTTCGGGACGACGATCGCGCACGGCTATCTCACCCTGTCGCTGCTGCCGCTCTTCGGCCCTCAGCTGATCAGCGTCGAGGGCGTGAAGATGGGCGTCAACTACGGAACCAACAAGGTCCGTTTCCCGGCCCCCGTACCGGTCGGCTCGCGCCTGCGTGCCACCGGCAGGATCAGCAGCGTCGAGGACGTCCCGGGCGGGGTCCAGCTGGCCGTCGCCTACACCGTGGAGCGCGAGGGCGGGGACAAGCCGGTCTGCGTGGCCGAGTCGGTGGCCCGCTTCTACGTCTGAGCGGTGGCCCCGGCGGGCTACTTGACCCCCACCATGCGCAGCACGAGGTCGGCGTCGAGCGCGCCGACCTCGTCGGGCGTCCAGGGTCCGTCGACGTTGAACCAGCGGGCGACGTCGATGCAGAGCGACATGACGGCGAGGGTGGTGCCCTTGACGTCCAGCACGTCGAACTCGCCGGACGCGATGCCGTCCTCGATGATCCCGCGCACCTCGGCGTCGCACTGCCGGCGCAGCGCGAGGATCTCCTCGCGGGCGTCCGGGCCGAGCGAGTCCAGCTCGTACTGCACGACCCGGGCGGTGGTACGGCCGCCCGCGTGCCAGCGGACGAAGGAGCTCACCGCGTCGGCGAGCCGCTCGGTCGCGGTGCCCTCGCGCCGGGCCGCCGTCCGCAGGATCTCCAGGGCCTTCTCGTGCCCGATCCGGCTGATCCGGTGGAGCAGCTCTTCCTTGGTCTTGTAGTGGATGTAGAGCGCGGCGGGGCTCATGCCGGCGCGGCCCGCGATGTCACGGGTCGTCGTGGCGTGGTACCCGCGCTCGGCGAAGGCCTCCACCGCGGCGATCAGCAGCCGTCGGGCCGCGTCGGGCGTGACCTCGCCCCACGCGGACGTCTCGCCACCGGTCGTCTCCTCCGCCGTACTCATCGCTCATTACCCCTCTCACCGACAGAGCCCCACCATACCGCCGAAGGTGAGCGAGCGCTTAGAGTGGCCGCTCAGAGCTTCTCGAAGGGGTGGTACGCCCGCTCCGCCGCCTCCTGCCGGTCGCGGATCACCTTGGCGAGGGTGAAGGCGGAGGTGACCAGGTACAGCACCGCGATCGCGAGGAAAGCCCGCACCCAGGCGTCGGCGTTCAGCCGGAAGATGCCGATGGCGGTCGCGGCCATGGCGATCGCGAAGGAGGCGACGGCCTGGCCGTAGAAGGCGGCGGTGTTCTGCTGCTTGCCGGATGTGTCACTCATGGGGACAAGCGTCGGCGGATGTGGCCGGTACCACATCCGCCGAGATACTCAGCTCAGGTACTCAGAACGCCGAAACCCCCGTCAGGGCACGCCCGATGAGCAGTTTCTGGATCTGGCTGGTGCCCTCGTAGAGGGTCATCACGCGGGCGTCGCGCAGCAGCTTGCCCGCCGGGTACTCGTCGATGTAGCCGTAGCCGCCGAAGACCTGGAGGGCGTTGTTGGCGGCGCGGACCGCGGCCTCCGAGGCGAAGAGCTTGGCCTTGGAGGACTCGACGGCGAAGGGCCGGCCGCGGTCGATCAGGTCGGCGACCCGCCAGGTCAGCAGCCGGGCCGCGTCCACGTCGACGGCGATGTCGCTGATCAGCTCCTGTACGAGCTGGTGATGGGCGATGGACCTGCCGAACTGCTCGCGCTCGCCCGCGTACCGCACCGCCGCGTCCAGCGCGGCCTGGGCTATGCCCACACAGCCCGCCGCGACCGACATCCGCCCCTTGGCGAGGGCCGACATGGCGACCGAGAAGCCCTTGCCCTCGGGACCCAGCATCGCGGAGGCGGGCACGCGGACGTCCTCCAGGACCAGTTCGGCGGTCGCCTGGCCACGCAGGCCGAGCTTGCCGTGGATGGTGCGGCGGGTGAGACCGGGAGTGTCGGCCGGCACGAGGAAGGCGGAGACGCCCTTGTGGCCGGGGGCGTCGGTGGAGCGGGCGAACAGCAGCACCACATCGGCCCAGGTGCCGTTCGTGATGAACATCTTGCCGCCGTTGATGACGTACTCGTCTCCGTCGCGCACCGCGCGCGTGGACAGGTTGCCGGCGTCTGAGCCGGTGCCCGGCTCGGTGAGGCCGAAGCAGCCTACGTACTCGCCGGAGGTGAGCCCGGGCAGCCACTGCCGCTTCTGGTCCTCGCTCCCCCAGGCGGCGATCGTCTTGGCGACCAGCCCGAGCGACACGGACACGATGCCGCGCACGGAGGAGTCGCCGCGCCCGAGCTCCTCCGTGACCAGGCAGTACGCGAGGTGGTCGCCGCCCGAGCCGCCGTACCCCTCGTCGACGGTCAGCCCGAGGAAGCCGACCTCGCCGAGCTTCTTCACGATCGACCGGTCGACCTCCTCCGCGCGGTCCCAGGCGATGGCGTTCGGGGCGATCTCGCGGTCCACGAAGTCCCTGGCGAGCCGCCGGACGGCTTCCTGCTCGTCACTGAGCTCCAGATTCATGACCGGTCACCCCACTCGAGATCCTGCACATTTAAATTAGCACTGCTAGTTTCGGTTGCGCAGCCCTACTATGTGCGCCATGGCCCGACCGCGCAAGCCCTTGCTCAGCACCGACCGCATCGTCGAGACGGCACGTGCGCTGGTGGACGCGGAGGGCCTCGCGGCCGTCTCCACGCGTCGGCTCGCCGCGGAACTGGGGGTGAGCGGGCCCTCGCTCTACAACCACTTCCGCACCAAGGACGAGATCCTGGAGGCGGTCGCCGACTCGGTGAGCGCGCAGGTCGACCTGTCGATGTTCGAGGACGGCCGCGAGTGGCGCACCGCGCTGCACGACTGGGCCGTCTCCTACCGGGCCGCGCTGCGCGACCACCCCAACATCGTCCCGGTGCTCGCCACGGGCCCGGGGCGCCGTCCGGCCGGACTGCGCCTCGCGGACGCCGTCTACGGCGCGATGGTGCGCGCGGGCTGGCCGCCGGCGCAGGCCACCTCCATCGGCGCGCTGATGCGGTACTTCATCATGGGCTCCGCGCTCGGCTCCTTCGCCGGGGGTTTCGTGGACGACCAGAGCGCTTACGACCCCGCCGACTACCCGCACCTCGGCCAGGCGCATCTGCTCGCCGAGCAGCAGGAGAAGATCGACGAGCGGGCCTTCGAGACGGGGCTCACGGCGCTGCTCGACGGTCTTGTGCGGCAGTTCGAGCAGGTGGAGCGGGCCGGCTAGCAGTTCGGCGGCCGCCGAAGTGTCCGTGTCCCATGCTGGGGTGCATGACCACCAGAGAACCCCGGGCAGCACGGCTGGCCCGTCTCGCCGGGCTGATCGCCGACGAGACGCGGGCCAGCTGTCTGCTGGCGCTGCTGGACGGACGGGCCTGGACCGCGAGTGAGCTGGCGCGGCATGCGGGGGTCGCCGCGTCGACGCTGAGCGAACATCTGGGCAAGCTCGTCGCGGGCGGCCTGCTCGCGGAGGAACGGCAGGGCCGGCATCGGTATGTGCGGCTCGCCGATGCGGGGGTCGCGCAACTGGTGGAGGATCTGGCCGCGCAGGTCGGGCCGGGGGATGCCGTACGGCCTCGCGGGCTGCGGGAGTCGAGCGCCGGGTCGGCGATGGCGCGGGGGCGGACCTGTTACGACCATCTGGCGGGACGGCTTGGGATCGCGGTGACGGATGCGATGACCCTGCGGGGGCTGTTGCGGCAGGACACGGGGTTCGCGCTCACGGACACCGGTGTGGAGTGGTTCGGTGCCGTCGGCATCGCACTCGACCGCAAGGGGCGGCGTCCGTTGGCCCGGGCCTGCCTCGACTGGACGGAACGTCGGCCACATCTCGCGGGGATCGCAGGCGCGGCCCTGTGCCGCCACGCCTTGGAGGAAGGCTGGTGCGTGCGCATCGGCTCCGAGCGGGCGGTCAGGGTGACCGCGGCAGGCGAGCAGGCGTTGGCCGAACTTCTGGGGATCGAGACAACGGCGTTGCGGTGAGCGCCCCGAAGCGGCGCGGCGTCCGAAATCCGCGAGCTCTCACCCCCTGCCATTACCTAGCCTCTGGAGCATGATGACCTCCCGTCGTACCGACCTGCTCGCCCCCGCCGCGGCCGCGGTCACCGTCTTTTTGTGGGCCTCCGCCTTTGTGGCGATCCGTAGTGCGGGTGCCGCGTACTCGCCCGGGGCATTGGCACTCGGTCGGTTGCTGTCCGGGGCGCTGGTGCTCGGGGTGATGCTGGTCGTACGCGGGGAAGGGTTGCCGCCCCGAGGCGCCTGGCGGGGGATCGCGATATCCGGGGTGCTCTGGTTCGGGTTCTACATGGTCGTCCTGAACTGGGGGGAGCAACAGGTCGACGCCGGTACCGCCGCGCTGGTGGTGAACATCGGGCCCATCCTCATCGCCCTGCTCGGTGCGCGGCTGCTGGGGGATCCGATGCCGCCACGGCTGCTGGCGGGGATGGCGGTGTCGTTCGCGGGGGCGGTGACCGTCGGGCTGTCGATGTCGGGGGGCGGCGGGTCGTCGGTGCTCGGGGTGGTGCTGTGTCTGCTTGCGGCGGTCGGCTATGCGGCGGGAGTCGTCGCGCAGAAGCCCGCTCTGGCGAAGGCCAGTGCGCTGCAGGTGACGACGTTCGGGTGTCTCGTCGGGGCGGTGGGGTGTCTGCCGTTCGCCTGGCAGCTGGTGAGCGAGGCGGCCCACGCGCCGGTGTCCTCGACGCTCAACATGGTGTACCTGGGCGTGTTTCCGACCGCGCTCGCCTTCACCACCTGGGCGTACGCCCTGGCTCGTACGACCGCCAGCCGGATGGGGGCGACCACGTACGCGGTGCCCGCGCTGGTCGTGCTGATGTCGTGGCTGGCGCTCGGCGAGGTGCCGGGGCTGCTCACGCTGGGCGGCGGCGCGCTGTGCCTGGCGGGTGTGGCGGTCTCGCGGTCGCGGCCGCGGGCCACGGCCGTGCGGGCCGCGGCGCCGGAGAGCACTCCGGAGCCGCAGCCCGAGGCCGCCTCGGAATCAGCCGGCTAGAAGACCACGAGCGCCCGGCCGCCCTTGCCCGCCAGCATGTTCTCGAAGGCGGCCGGGATGCCGTCCAGGCCGATCCGTTCGGTCACCAGGGCGCCCAGTTCCAGGCGGCCCGCCCGTACGTGTTCGGCCAGTAGGGGAACGTCCTTCGCCGGGTTCGAGTTGCCGTACACGCAGCCCGCCAGCGTCCTGCCCCAGTGGAAGATCTCCAGGGCGTTGAAGGTGACCTGCTGGTCCTTGCCGCCGATGCCGACCACCGTCGTGCGGCCGCCGCGGCGGGTGGAGTCCCAGGCCGTGCGGATGGTGGACGCGCGGCCCACGCATTCGATCGCCACGTCCACGCCTTGCTTGTCCGTCAGCCCGCGGATCTCGCGGGCCGTCGTGTCGGAGGCGATGACGTAGTCGGTGGCGCCGGCGCCGCGCGCCAGCTCCTCCTTCTCCGCGGAGACGTCGACGGCGACGATCCGTGCGGCGCCCGCGATCCGGGCCGCCTGGAGTGCGGCCAGGCCCACTCCCCCGACGCCGTACACCGCCACCGTCTCGCCCTCCCGGACCTGCGCCGAGTGGTGGACGGCGCCGTAGCCGGTGAGCACCGCACAGCCCAGGAGGGCCGCGTCCGTGAGGGGGATGCCCTCCGGGAGGGGCAGGACGCAGCCCGCCGACACGACCGTCTCCTCGGCGAACGCGGCGACGTTCAGGCCGGGGTGGAGGTCGGAGCCGTCGGAGGAACGGTGGGCGTAGACGTCCGCGGCGCCGTTCAGGGCGTTGGCGCACAGCCACACCTCGCCGAGCGTGCAGGCGTGGCAACCACCGCAGGAAGGCGCCCAGTTGAGGACGACCTCGGCGCCGGGCGAGACATGCGTGACGCCTTCGCCCACGGCGACGACCGTACCGGCGCCCTCGTGGCCGAGGACGGCGGGGACCGGCACCCGCATGGTGCCGTTGGACAGGGACAGGTCGGAGTGGCACACGCCGGCGGCGGCGAGACGGACCCGGACCTGGCCGGGGCCGGGGTCCGGGAGGTCGATGCCGGTGATCTCCAGCGGGGCGCCCACGGCGGGAAGGACTGCTGCGCGAACCATGGATGCGCTCCTCAGAACTGCAGGGACTTGGTCTGGAGGTACTCGGCGAGGCCGTGCGTGCCGAGTTCACGGCCGACGCCCGACTGCTTGTAACCGCCGAAGGGGGCAAGCGGGTTGAAGCGGCCGCCGTTGATGTCGACCTGGCCGGTGTCCATCCGGCGCGCGAAGGCGACCGCCTCGCTCTCGTCGCCCGCCCAGACGGCGCCCGCGAGGCCGTAGACCGTGCCGTTGGCGATGCGCAGGGCGTCCTCCTCGTCCTCGTAGCGGAGGATGGCGAGGACCGGGCCGAAGATCTCCTCCTGGGCGATGGTCATCTCGGGGGTGACGTCGGCGAAGACCGTCGGGGAGACGAAGTAGCCCTGCTCGCGCGGGGGTTCGGCGCCTCCGGCCACCAGCCGCGCGCCCTCCGCCACGCCCTTCTCGATGTAACCGCGCACCCGCGCCTGCTGCTTGGCGTTGACCACCGGGCCGATACGGTCGCCGTACTTGGCGGCTGAGCCGGCGGCGAGTCCGACCGCCTCCTCGTACTGGTCCCGGTGGACGAGCATGCGGGTCCAGGCGCTGCAGGTCTGGCCGGAGTTGGACATGACGTTGGCGACACCGACGTTGACCGCCTTGGCGAGGTCGGCGCTCGGCAGGATGACGTTGGCGGACTTGCCGCCCAGCTCCAGGGCGACCTTCTTGATCGCGGCGCCCGCCGTCGCGCCGATGTGCCGGCCGACGGCGGTGGAGCCGGTGAAGGAGACCAGGTCGACGCCCGGGTGCTCGGCGAGAGCCTGGCCCGCGACCGGGCCGTGGCCGGTGACCAGGTTGAAGACACCCGCGGGGACGCCCGCCTCATGGACCGCCTCGGCGAAGAGCTGGGCGGTGAGCGGGGTGTCCTCGGCGGGCTTCAGGACCACCGTGCAGCCCGCCGCGAGGGCCGGGGCGACCTTGGCGACGATCTGGTGCAGGGGGTAGTTCCAGGGCGTGATCGCGCCGACCACGCCGACCGGTTCCAGATAGACGGTCGAGTTCCCGGCCTTCTCCTCGAAGGCGTACGTCGCCGCCAGCTCGGCGTACGAGCCCGCGACCGCGATGGGCACGGCCGCGTGCACGTTCTGCGAGAACGGCAGCGGCGAGCCGAGCTCGGCGGTGACGGTCTCGGCGATCTCGTCCTTGCGGGCGACGAGGACGTCCCTCAGCGCGGCCAGCCGGGCGGCCCGCTCGGCGGGCGGCGTCGCGGCCCAGGCGGGGAAGGCGGCGCGAGCGGCCCGTACGGCGGTGTCCACGTCCGCCGCCGTACCCGCGGGGACCTGGCCGATCACCTGCTCGTCGACGGGATTCACGACATCGATCACGTCCTGACCTGCGGCGGGCCGCCAGGCGCCGTCGATGTACAGGCCGTCGTGTGCCTTCATGCTGCTCCTCCGGGGCGGGGTGCGTCGTCCGCGTGACAACCTACCGACAGCCACACAAACTAGCGCCGGTAGTTTTCAACCGCCAGACCGACACCGCCCAAAGGGGCGCACCCGCAGACGCCCGACACCCCCTCCCGGCACCCCGTCAGGCGTCCAAATCCGGCAACCGCGCAGGCGCCGGACAGATCCGCTCCCCACGCTGGTCGAAGACAAACAGATGGGCGATGTCGACGAGCAGCGGCACGTGCATGCCATGCCGCAGCTCGATGTCGGGCGTGGTCCGCACCACCAGATCGCCCGGCAGGCGGGCCCCGGTCGACGCGCCGCCGGCCGGGTCGCCGTCACCGGGGTCGTCCATGACCACCACAGGCCCGGCCCGGAGGGCCCCCGCCCGGTCCCGCAGACGTTCCAGCACGGTCGGGCCGCCCTCCCGGCGACGGCGCCGGGACGGGCGCGAGCCCGGCCGCGGCGCCTCCAGCTCCGGCACGACGGCGGGCTGGGAGCCGGTGTTGAAGTGCACGAGGATCTCGTGACCCTGGAACTCCACATGCTCCACCAGGCCGGTGAGCGGCACTTCGCCCGGCCGGGCGGAGGAGTGCTTGGCGATGCGTACGGCCTCCGAGCGCAGCCCGACGATCACCTCCCGGCCCTGCTGCACCCGCAGCAACTGGTGGTCCAGACAGAGCGGTTCGGGCAGCCGCAGATACTGCTTGCCGAGGCTGATGGTCATCGCGCCGTCGAGCGGGGCGCGGACCAGGCCGCGCAGCAGGTTGATGCGCGGGGTGCCGATGAAGGCGGCGACGAAGACGTTGCGGGGCAGGGCGTACACCGTGCGCGGGGTGTCCAGTTGCTGCAGCACCCCGCCGCGCAGTACGGCGACCCGGTCGCCGAGCGACATGGCCTCGGCCTGGTCGTGGGTGACGTAGACGGTGGTGACGCCCAACTCCCGGGTGAGCTTGGAGATTTCGGCGCGCAGATGGTTGCGGAGCTTGGCGTCCAGGTTGGACAGCGGCTCGTCCATCAGGAAGACCGAGGGGTGGCGGGCGATGGCGCGGCCCATGGCGACGCGCTGGCGTTCGCCGCCGGAGAGCTGGCTGGGGAAGCGGTCGAGGAGGTCATCGATGCCGAGCATCCGGGCGGTGGCGTCCACGCGCGGTCGCGGGTCCTCGCCGGGGTTCTCCACGCGCAGCGGGAAGCCGATGTTGCCGCGGCTGGTCATGTTCGGGTACAGGGCGAAGTTCTGGAACACCATCGCCATGTTCCGCTCGGACGGGAGCAGTTCGTTCGCGTGCTCGCCGTCCAGCAGCAGCCGGCCCTCCGTGATCTCCTCCAGCCCGGCGATCATTCTGAGCACGGTGGACTTGCCGCAGCCGGACGGCCCGAGCAGCACGAGGAATTCGCCGGGGTGGATGTCCAGCGACAGCCGGTCCACCACGCGAACGCCTCGCGCATAGGTCTTGCTCACGTCCTGCAGAGAGATGGCGCGTGTCATGGCACTGCCCCCGGGGGCGTACTGAGCGAGTCCTGAGGCTCCGCGGTCGAACGGCCCGTACGGGTCGCACGGGCTGTGAGTCACGGAAGTTAACGGACCGTACGCGCTCCAGGGAAGACACGTGACGCAATCCGGTGCTGCGTTCCGCCCAGTGAGAAAGCGGACGCGGAGGTGCGATGGCGCCTCCCCGGGTCAGCGGGTCGCCGTCAGATGCGCGAACACGACGACGTTGCTGCTGTAGCCGGTCCTGCGGGTGAACAGGCCGCCGCAGGTCAGCACCCGCAGCTCGGGGCGTGGACTCGGGCCGTACACCTCCTTGTCGGGGAAGCGGTCCTTGTCGAAGACCCGTACGCGGTCCACGGTGTAGACGGCGATGCGGCCGTCGGCGCGCCGGACCTCGATCCGCGCCCCGCGGTGCACCTGTGCGAGGGCGGCGAAGACCGCGGCGCCGGTCCTCGTGTCGCGGTGGCCGACGGCGATGGCGGTGCCGGTCTCACCCGGTGCGGGCCCGTCCTGGTACCAGCCGACGAGCCTCGGCCTGTCGAGCGGCGGGGTCTCCAGCTGCCGGTCGGCTCCCACCCGCACCCCGATGACCGGCGCGTCGATGCCCAGGGACGGTACGCGCAGGGCGGCCGCCGGTGACCGGGGCAGTGGCGGCGGCGGTGGGGCCGGTGGTGCGGGCGCGGGCGGCTCGGAGGCCCGGGGGCGCCCGTCGACGGGGCCGGGGGCCGGTTCGGCGGGCGCCTCGACGCGCGCCGGGGCCTCGGCCCGGACGGACTCGGTCGGGTGGTGGTGATGCCCCCCGCACCGGAAGACCGTCACCAGGGCGGCCACGATCATGGCCGTCCTGGTGAGGCGGTAGGCGCGGGTCCGGTGCCAGGGCCTGCGTCGTCTGCGCGCGGGAGCCGCCCGGCGAACCGTGCCGGCGCCGTGGGGTCTGGCACGCGTTCCCCCGGCGGGGGGCGCCGGACAGCTCCTACTCGGCACCGTGGGAGCGGCGGCGCAGCAGCGTCCGGACGTAGACGGCTCCGCCGACGGCGACCAGTCCGACGCCTCCGGCCGCGCTCAGCGGGGTGTACGCCTGCATGGTGTCGACGAGGCCGCCGCCACCGGCGTGGACGCCGCCCTTCGGCCCGTGGTCCTCGATGGTGTGGCTCGGGCCCGCCTGCCCCCGGTCGTGCCTGCCGTGGCAGTCGACGGAGAAGACCTTCTCCTTCGGCGCGACGGGCGGTGTGGGCGGCGTGGTCGGCGGAATGGTCCACTGGAGGGTGTATCTGCCGTCGGCCAGCCCCAGGATGTCGGTGTGCCCGGCGCCGCCGGCCAGGGAGATCGTGCCGCTCACGGTGGCCGCGGTGGGCAGCGGGGGCTGAGCCGTGATGGTGTAGGACACGGACGTCAGGTCGCCGAAGTTCACGGCGTCGAGGTAGAACCGGCAGACAACGGGATCGTCCTTGGAGACGCCGTAGGGCACTCGCTCACTGTGGATCCTGATGTCGGCACCGTCACCCGGGGCGGCAAGAGCGGCGGAGGTCGCGGACCAGGAGGCCCCGGCCGCGATGAGTACGGTGAGGGCCGCGGCTCCCAGACGGGCGCCTGCGGACGGGGGCAGCAAGGTGGGCATGGACGTTCCTCCGAGTCAGACGATTTTCATACAAATCGCTCTTTCATCTGACTCTCTTTCACATCCGCCCGGCGTGTTGCGGCAGCACCACCCGACTCGCCGTCAGATATCCCTCGACCGGCGCAAAGGAGCGTCGGCCGGGCGCCCGCCCGGAGCTCCCCCGGCCACCTGACCGCCGCCGGGAGCGGTGGGTGCACGCAGGGCACTGCCCGCCGAGAACAGCAGCAGGGCCCCGAGCATCACGAAGGGCGCCGCCACGCCCGCGGCCCCCGCGACCATACCCGCGGCGGCCGGCGCGGCCACCTGGCCGAGCCGGTTGCCGGTCAGCCGCAGGGCGAGGGCCGTGGAGCGGGCGCCGTCCGGGGCCGCCTGGACGACGGTCGTCATGGACAGCGGCTGCCCGACGCCCAGGCAGAACCCGAGGGCGGCCAGCACCAGGCCGAGCGCCCACACCGGCATCGGGAGCGCGATCCCGGCGCACAGCACGGCCGCCAGCAGGCAGGTCACGGTGAGCAGCAGCGGGCGGCCGAGCAGCCGCAGCAGCGGGGTGAGGGCGAGCCGGCAGGCGATGGTGGCGCCCGCGCGCAGGCTGAGCAGGACACCGATCACCGAGGGCGCGATGCCCCGGTGCTCGCCGACCACCGGGAGATAGGCGGTGAGGATGTCGGTGGCGGACAGCACGGAGAGGCTGATGAGCATGCCCGCCGGTACGCCCGGGGCGCGCAGGATGCTGCCGACCGGGACGTGATCGCCCTGTGCGGTACGGGACTTGACGGCCGTACGGTCCTCGATGCGCCACAGCGAGGTGAACGCGACCGCGGCTCCCGCACCGGCCGCCACGAGGGCCAGCGCGCTGGTGCCCGCCATGTCCGGGCCGCCGATCAGTGCGCCCGCCGCGATCGGGCCGACCAGCTGGCCGAGCGAGACACCGATGGTGAAGTGGCCGAAGTTGCGGTCCTGTTCGTGCGGGGCGGACTGGCGGGCGACGAGCGACTGGGCGCCGATCACGAAGCAGAGGTGGCCGAGGCCCATCACCCCGCTCCAGACCGCCATCGCCCAGAGGGAGCCCGCGAGTCCGCTGAGCGCGCAGCCGCCCGCTGTCAGGACCACGCCGACCGGCAGCAGGGGTGCGCAGCGGCCGCGGTCGGTACGGCGGCCCAGCGGTACCGCGGCGAAGAGCGGCAACAGGGCGTACACGCCCGCGATGACGCCGACCGCCCGCTCGTCGGCGCCCAGCGCGAGGGCCCGGTAGGAGACGGCGGGCCGGGCCATCGACACCGCCCCCTGCGTGAAGCCGAAGGCGATGACGAGACGGAGCAGCCAGCCGCGGTTCCTACCGGGCCCCATGTGCGGATCCTCCTGAATTCCCTCGGGGAAGCCGAAATCCGTTGTCCGGACGGTCAGATGATGCCGAAGAGGATCCCTGCCCCGAGGACCACGAGTGATGTGAGCGCGGCCCACTTGACCACGAACCTGGTGTGGTCGCCGAACTCCACCTTGGCCATGCCGACCAGGACGTACACGGCCGGGACGAGCGGGCTGGACATGTGCAGCGGCTGGCCGATGAGGGAGGCGCGGGCGATCTCCAGGCTCGAGACGCCGTGGGCCTGACCGGCCTCGGCGAGTACGGGGAGGATGCCGAAGTAGAAGCCGTCGTTCGACATGAAGTACGTCAGCGGGATGCTGAGGATGCCGGTGACGAAGGCCATGTGCGGGCCCATCCCGTCGGGGATGTTGTCCACCAGCCACTTGGCCATGCTGTTGACCATCCCGGTGCCCTGGAGGACGCCGGTGAAGACGGCGGCGGCGAAGACCATGCCGGAGACGTTGAGGACGTTCTCCGCGTGGGCACCGAGACGGGCCTTCTGGTCGGGCATGTGGGGGAAGTTGACGGTCAGCGCCAGGGCCGCGCCGAGCAGGAACAGCACCGGGATCGGCAGCCACTCCATGATCATGGCGGTGAGCAGGGCCACCGTGAGCAGCGCGTTGAACCAGTACAGCTTCGGGCGCAGGGTGGGCCGGTCGGGGTCGAGGCCCTGGAGGCCGTCGTCCTCGTCCGCGGGGAGGTCCGCGTCGGTGCGGGAGCCGCCGGTGGCACGCTTGGCGTCCTTGCCGGAACCGGCGCCGGAGCCCGCGCCCACCAGGACCGTCTCGGTCTCCTTCTCCTCGACCAGCACCTCGTCCAGCGTCAGCACTCCGAGCCGCTTGCGCTCGCGGCGCCCGAGCACGTACGAGAGACCGAAGACGAACAGCAGGCCCATGGCGAGCGCCGGGATCATCGGGACGAAGATGTCGCTCGCGTCGAGCTTCAGCGCGGTGGCGGCGCGGGCGGTCGGGCCGCCCCACGGCAGGGTGTTCATCACGCCGTTGGCCATGGCGGCGACACCGGTCATCACGACCAGGCTCATCTTCAGGCGCTTGTACAGCGGGTACATCGCCGAGACGGTGATCATGAAGGTGGTCGAGCCGTCGCCGTCGAGCGACACGATCGCGGCGAGGACGGCCGTACCGACGACGATCCTGAGCGGGTCTGCCTTGCAGAACTTCAGGATTCCCCGAACGATCGGGTCGAAGAGGCCGACGTCGATCATCACACCGAAGTAGACGATCGCGAACATGAGCATCGCCGCGGTGGGCGCGAGGCTGGTGACGCCGTCGATGACGTAGTCGCCGAGCTTGGCGCCCTTACCGACGAAGACACAGAACAGTGCCGGGATCAGCACGAGCGCCGCGATCGGCGACATCTTCTTCAGCATGATCAGGACCAGGAAGGTCGCGATCATGGCGAAGCCGAGGATGGTCAGCATGAGTGGATACCTAACGTTCGCCCTTGAACATCCCACCGGGCAGGCGGTGCGAGGAACGTTAGGTCCGTTCAAACAGCGTTAACAAGACGTTGATGTGTGAGCAATAAGCGCGAAACTGCAGGTCACGGCTTTGCTCAGGTCACAGGGCTGAGCTTTTCGGTCACGGCGGCGATTTCCACCGGCACTCCGTTGAGGACCGCGTTGCCCGACAGCGGATCGAGCAGGCTGCCGTCAAGGAGCTGGTTGACGTTGACGCCGGGGTCGGTGGCGGCATGGCTCAACCTGGTGCCGGGCCGGTCGTGGCCCCAGCCGTGCGGCAGGCTCACCACGCCGGGACGCACGGCGTCCGTGACCTCGGCGGGGGCGGTCACCTCTCCCCCGGCACCCTTCACGCGTACGGCAGCCCCGTCCCGCACGCCGAGCCGCTCGGCGTCCTCGGGGTGGATGTGCAGCGTGCAGCGGTTCGTGCCGCCGGTGAGGGCCGGGACGTTGTGCATCCAGCTGTTGTTGGAGCGCAGATGCCGGCGGCCGACGAGGACGAGTTCGTCCGGGAGCCGGTCCAGGGCCGCCCGCAGCCGCGGCAGATCGTCCGCGATCGGCTGCGGCAGCAGCTCGACCCTGCCGCTCCTGGTCTTCAGCGGCTGCGGCAGCCGCGACCGCAGCGGACCGAGGTCGATGCCGTGCGGATGCGCGAGCAGCCGCTCCAGGCTCAGTCCGTCCGGTCGTACGCCGAAGCCGTCGCCGTAGGGGCCGAGGCGCAGCATCATGTCGAGCCGCCGCTCGGGGCCGCTCACCCCCGTGAGCTGGGCGGCGAGTTCCTTGGGGTCGCGGCCGTGCACGGGCGAGAACGGCTCCTTGACCGCCTTGCCGAGAGTCTGCCCGATGACCAGCTCGTCGACGGCGGACGGGTCGGCGCCGTGCATGCCGGTGACGGCCAGGATCAGCCGGGCGAAGATCTCGGTCTCGGGCAGGCGGCCGGGCTCCAGGGGGACGGCGGGGCGGGTGTAGCGGACCTGGTTGCGTACGGCGAGGGTGTTGAACGCGAAGTCGTGGTGCGGGCTCTGCGAGGGCGGGGGCGGCGGCAGGACGACGGTGGCGTGGCGCGTGGTCTCGTTCAGGTACGGGTCGATGCTGACCATGAAGTCCAGGGAGTCCAGGGCCTTGTCGAGGCGGTCGCCGTCGGGCGCCGAGAGCACGGGGTTGGCGGCGGAGGTGATGAGGGCGCGGATCGGCACGCCCTCGTCGGTCGCGGTGTCGATCTCCTCGGCGAGCGCCGAGAGCGGCAACTCGCCCTTCGCCTCCGGGTGCCCGCTCACCCGTGAGTGCCAGCGGGCGAGCGTGAAGCCGTGGCTCGGTCCTGCCGGGCGGGGTGTGCGGTCGGTGGCCGCCTGCGGGAAGAGGGCGCCGCCGGGGCGGTCGAGGTTGCCGGTGAGGGCATTGAGGACGTCGACGAGCCAGCTGGCCAGGGTGCCGTGCGGGACGGTGCAGCTGCCGATGCGGCCGTACACGGCGGCGGTGGGGGCGACGGCGAGTTCGCGGGCGAGGGTGCGGATGGTGGGGGCGTCCACGTCGCAGGCTCCGGCGACGGCTTCGGGGCTGAAGTCCTGTATCGCCGCGCGCAGTTCGTCCAGGCCCTGCAGGTGCGGGGTCAACTCCCCGGTGTCGACGAGGCCTTCCTCGAACAGGACGTACGCCATCGCCGCGAGGAGCAGGGCGTCGGTGCCGGGGCGGATCGCGATGTGGCGGTCGGCGAGCTTTGCGGTGCGGGTGCGGCGCGGGTCGATGACGGTGAGGTGGCCGCCGCGCGCCTTGAGGGCCTTGAGCTTGCCGGGGAAGTCGGCGGCGGTGCACAGACTCCCGTTGGACTCCAGGGGGTTGGCGCCGATCAGCAGCAGATGGTCGGTGTGGTCCAGGTCCGGCACCGGGATGGCGTTGGCGTCGCCGTAGAGCAGTCCGCTGGAGACGTGCTTGGGCATCTGGTCGACCGTGGACGCGGTGAAGACACTGCGGGTGCCGAGACCGGCGAGCAGCACCGGCGGGTAGAGGGCGCCCGCCATGGTGTGCACGTTGGGGTTGCCGAGGACGACTCCGACGGAGTTCGGGCCGTAGCGCTCGACGAGCGGCCGGATGCCGGCGGCGACCGCGTCGAAGGCCTCCTCCCAGGTGGCCTCGCGCAGCTCGCCGTCCTTGCGCACGAGCGGCGTGCGCAGCCGGTCGGGGTCGCCGTCGACGGCGCCGAAGGAGGCGCCCTTGGGACAGATGAACCCTTTGCTGAACACGTCCTCGCGGTCACCGCGGGCGCCGGTGACACGGGTGCCCTCGATGGTGAGGGTCAGCCCGCAGGTGGCCTCGCACAGAGGGCAGATTCGCAGGGCGGTGCGGGACACGGGTCCTCCCGGTGGCGGCGACGGTGACGCTCGTACTGTGCGCCGAGCATACCGACCGGTATGCACGCAGGGGAGACCTCTTGGGGAGTGAGGTCGGGAATCCGCGGGCCGCCGCCCTGCGGGATCTCAGTCCAGCACGCGCGCCAGATACGCCCGCAGCAGCTCCCGCGCCTCCTCGATGATCTTCTCGTCGCCCTCGGGGGCCACCCGGAAGGCCAGGTGGACCAGGGTGTCGGCGGTCTCCACGGCGATCAGGAAGGTGCGGCGCAGATCGTCGTCCGGCTCCCGGTCGAGGTAGCCGGAGAGCAGATCGGTGAGACGGTCGGCCACTCGGGTGTTGGGTTCCGCGCTGCGGGCGCCGACCGGGATCTGGTTGCCGAAGTCGACGAGGGAGAAGCCGGGCGCGGTGCGCTTCATGGCCAGGTACTCGTCGAGGACGGCGTCCATCGCCAAGCGCCAGCCGCCGTCTTCGGCCGACTTCAGCCGCTCGGTGACCTGCTCGGTGAAGCGCTCGAGGTTGCGTTGGGCGAGGGCGTCGGCCATCTGCCGCTTGTTGCCGAAGAAGCGGTAGACCGAGCCGATGGGGACCCCGGCGCGCAGGGCCACCGCCCGGGTGCTCAGGTCGTCGTAGCCGACCTCGTCGAGGAGGTCGGCGCAGGCGTCGAGGATCCTGGTGAGGCGTTCGGCACTGCGCCGCTGCACAGGCGCTCGGCGTAGCGATGTCGCGTGGGGCACAGGCTTCATGATGCCGTTCCGGAGCGCTCCGGTGAACCTCGCCCCCCGGCACGCACATAGGTGCCGGATACACCGAGTGCGGTCGCCCCCGGAGTGACACCGGGTGCGCCCGCCGCCTCCGAGGCCGTGATGTCGGCCGTGCTCTCCACGGGGCGGCCCTGCACGGCCCATACGGTGCCGTCGTCGGCGTACAGCCGGGCGGTGACGTGGTGCGTGCCGCGTGGCACGAACCTGGCCGGGAGGCGGCAGGTGAGGCCGCGGAGCCGGGCGACCAGCCGGTCGTCGACGAAGACGTACGCGAGACCGCGGCCGGCGGTCGCGCGCGACTTCGCACCGGGCGGCGAGAAGCGGAAGTGGTGGACGGTCAGATGCACGTCCCAGGTGTTGCCGGAGTCCGGCTGCACCTCGATCCCGACCTCCGGCGCGCCCTTCTTCTTCACTTCCCGGTAGTGCCGCCCCTGCTTGTCCGTGTGGTCCAGGAGCTTGCCGACCGGCGAGATCGAATCGCCGTTCTTCCCCTCGTGCGCATCACTGGAGCCGCAGCTCACGGATCCGGTCAACAGCAGGACACAGACCGCGAGCGCGGCTGGAAGACCCCGCGTCCACGACATGCCCGGGAGACTAGAACACCCCTCTGACACTCGGATCCCCCTGGAGTCTGGTTCTCGTTCGTCCCTGATGAGGAGCCCGGGTACCCCTTGCGCCCGCGAAACCGCAATCCTACGGTGATGCATAGGAATCAGAGGCAGCGATCTGCATCTGTCTGCATCAGTCCGCAAGGGAGCGACGATGAGCGGGGACGCGCGCAAGACGGCCGAGGGGCTGGCCTATCTCTCCGGTTTCGGCAACGAGCACAGCTCTGAGGCCGTGCCCGGTGCCCTGCCCGAGGGCCGCAACGCGCCACAGCGCGCGCCGCTCGGGCTGTACGCGGAACAGCTCAGCGGTACGGCGTTCACCGAGCCGCGGGCCCACAACCGCCGCTCCTGGCTCTACCGCATCCGCCCGTCGGCCGCGCACCCGGCCTTCACGCGCACGGGCAACGGCGCGATCCGCACCGCCCCGTTCACCGAGTCGGTGCCCGACCCGAACCGCCTGCGCTGGAACCCGCTGCCCGAGCCCCCGGCCGGGACGGACTTCCTGGCCGGACTGTGGACCCTCGGCGGCAACGGTGACGCCACCCAGCGCACCGGCATGGCCGTGCACCTGTACCACGCCAACTCCTCGATGGAGCGCGTCTTCAGCGACGCGGACGGCGAGCTGCTGGTCGTCCCGGAGCGCGGCGGGCTGCTGCTGCGCACCGAGTTCGGGCTGCTGCATGTGGAGCCGGGACATGTGGCGCTGATTCCTCGTGGGGTGCGCTTCCGTGTGGAACTGCTGGATGACTCCGCCCGCGGTTATGTGTGCGAGAACTACGGCGCACCCTTCCACCTCCCCGACCTGGGCCCGATCGGCGCCAACGGCCTCGCCAACGCCCGCGACTTCCGGGCCCCCGTCGCCGCGTACGAGGACGTGGAGGGCCCGGTGGAGGTGGTGAACAAGTTCTGCGGCAACCTCTGGACGGCCGTCTACGACCACTCGCCGCTCGACGTGGTCGCCTGGCACGGCAACCATGTCCCGTACGTCTACGACCTGCGCCGTTTCAACGTCATCGGCAGCATCTCCTACGACCACCCCGACCCGTCGATCTTCACGGTGCTGACGTCCCCGTCCGACACCCCGGGCCTGGCCGGTGTCGACTTCGTCGTCTTCGCGCCGCGCTGGCTGGTGGGCGAGGACACCTTCCGGCCGCCGTACTTCCACCGCAACGTGATGAGCGAGTACATGGGCCTGATCGAGGGCGCCTACGACGCGAAGACCGCCGGTCCAGGGGGCTTTGTGCCGGGCGGCGGTTCGCTGCACACCATGATGTCGGCGCACGGTCCGGACCGGGAGACCTTCGACCGGGCGAGCGCGGCCGAGCTGAAGCCGCAGAAGGTGGACGACGGGCTGGCGTTCATGTTCGAGACCCGCTGGCCGGTGACGCTCACCCCGCAGGCCGCGGGCGCGGAGCACCTCCAGCAGCGCTACGACGACGTGTGGCAGGGCCTCGAACGGCATTTCCGCCCGTTGCACTGATCGCGTACGACCGGTACGGATAGGCCCGTGACCTCCTTCGCTCCGGACTCGATCGTCCTGAACCGCAAGCTGCCGCTCTGGTACCAGGTGTCGCAGTCCCTGCGCGCCTCGATACTGGGCCGCTCACCCCAGGACCCCCTGCGGCTGCCCACCGAGGAGCAGCTGGCGGGGCACTACGGGGTGAGCGTGCTGACCATGCGGCAGGCGCTGAAGGAGCTGGAGGACGAGGGCCTGATCACGCGCCACCGCCGCCGGGGCACGTTCATCGAGCCCGACGCCCTGAGGGGTGCCCCGGTGCGGCTGCTCGGCTCGGTGGACGCGATCGTGGCCCAGCAGTCCGGGATGGTGACGGAGCTGCTGGACCACGGCAGCGCGCCCGTGCCGCCCGAACTCGCCGAGTACTTCCCCGAGAGGGGCGAGGTGGCCATGTACCACCGGCTGCGCAGCGACGAGAAGACGGGCGAGCCGACCAACCACGCCCGCAACTGGGTCCGTCCCGAACTGGCCGCCCGCTTCGACCCCGCCGACCTGGTGCGCCGGCCGATGACCAAGGTGCTGCGGGACATCGTCCGGGCGGACATCAGCCGTATCACGGACACCGTGGAGGCCCGCCTGGCCGACCCGGAGACGGCCCGTCTGCTCCAAGTCCCGCTGCTCAGCCCGATCCTGCACTACACGGGCGTCACGTACGACAGGGACGGACGCGTCCTGGACGTGGCCGTCATCCACTACCGCGGCGACCGCTTCTCCTTCACGGTCACCCTGGACGCCACATGACGTCACCGGCCCCCGATGCCTGTCGGTGGAAGGCCGTACGATGCCCAGCGTGACGCACGACGACGCTCCGCTGCTCGCGGACCTCATGCCGTGGTCCGTCGCACCGCCGCGGCTCGGCCGGGGGTGGCCGACGGGCCCCGACGCCGCATCCCTCAAAGCCCGCTGGGACGCCCTGATGAAGGCCGAGGGCCCGGACCGCGAGGCCCTGTTCGAGCCGACCCGCTCACGCACCCTGCGCTCGGCGGTCGGCCAGCTGCCGGGCCAGTCGAGCGGCACCGGGAAACTGATCCACGCGTCGGGCCCCTGTCCCGAACCGGTACGCGTCCTGCTCGCCCCCTTCGACGAACAGTGGCTGATCCCCGACCACCGCCTGATCGACACGGCCCGCCCCGAGCTGTGGCGGGTGGCGGACGAGCACCAGGTCTTCGTCGCCGAGACGCCCACGGACGGCACCGGTCCGCACCTGATGGCCACCTCCCACCTCCCCCTTCTGCGCCCCGGCCGCATCCGCCCCCTCTACCGCCGCCCCGGCGGCACGGAACCCAACCTGACCCCCGGCCTGCTGGACCACCTGAGCACCCGCCTCGGCCACTCCCCCACCCCGCCGGACCTCCTCGCCTGGACCCTGGCGGCGGTCCGCCCGGACCTGACGGTCCCCCTCACCGAGGACGCCGAACTCTGGTCGCACGGCGTGGAGTTGGGCCGCCGCCTCCTCTGGCTGATGCGCCGCAACGGCGACCGCCCCAGACTGCCGGGAGGCCGCCGGCCCTACGTCCGCGCGCCACTGCCCTCCCGCCCCCTCACGATCGCCTACGACCGCGACGAGGAGACCCTGCTCCTCGACGAGGGCCGCATCTCCCCGGTGCCACCGGAGGCCTGGGACTTCGAGGCGTCCGGAGTCCGGGTCCTGGAGCAGTGGTTCACGACCCGGACGACAGAGGCCGAGACGGGGACGCTGGCCGCGATCCGTCCGCCGACATGGCCGCAGACCTGGACCTCGGAACTGCTGGAGCTGGTCACGGTATTGGCCTTGTTGGCCGAACTGCGGCCACAGCTGGAGGAGTTGACGGTGACGGCACTTATCACGGCATCCGACCTGCACAAGGCGGGGGTGCTCCCGGTCCCGGAGGCGGCACGGAGACCCGCCTCGGTCTTCGACCACCACGAGGAAGGCCCGGAAGGACAGTTCGCGTTGCTGTAAGAGCTGGTGCTCACCCCCGCGGCGCAAACGCATCCACCAGCCGCTCCACCATGAGCTCAAAGGCCCCCTCAAGATCAATCGGCCCCGAGTCCTCGGTGAACGCCGCAGCCATCCGCGGATACTCCCCGCCTGCCAGAACACCCCCCAGATAAGCGATCCGCACCGCGCTCTCCTCCTCCGCCGACCACGGCAACGACCTCGTCCGCTCGGCGGCAGCCAACTCCGTGGCGACATACGACGTCACACACCCGTTCAACATGCCGACGAGCTGCATCTTCATGCCGTAGCGCGCATCGAGCGGATCCAGGCAGGCCAGACAGTGCTCCAGATACCGCAGTGCGTTCGGGCTGAACCCGTACACCGGTGACATCAGCCGCGTCAGCCACGGATGCCGGTGCATCAACGCCCGCGTCTGCTGGGCGACCCGGCGCATGTCGCCCCGCCAGTCCCCCGACGGCTCCCACAGCTCGTGCTCGCCGCTGATCGCGTCCACCATCAGCTCGTACAGGTCCTCCTTGCGGGGGACGTAGTTGTACAGCGACATGGTCCCGCAGCCCAGCTCGGCCGCGACGTGCCGCATGGACACCGCGTCCAGGCCGCCCTCGTCGGCGATCTTCACCGCCGCCGCCGCGATGTCGGCACGGGTATGGGCCGGCCTCGGCCCCCGGCCCGCCCGCTCGGGACGCGCCCAGATCACTTCGGGTACCGCCGCTCGGCCCGCCATCGATCATCACCTCGCCCCCCATCCTAGTTACGTACACCGTACGTAGTGCGCTATGGTCGAGCCATGACTTCTACGTACGCTGTACTTAGTGAAGGTCTGGAGAAGAGGTTCGGTGAGGTGCACGCGGTGCGCGGGCTGGATCTCGCGGTGGCCCGGGGCACGGTCTGCGGTGTCCTCGGGCCGAACGGAGCGGGCAAGACGACGGCCGTACGGCTCTTGACGACGCTGCTGCGGCCGGACGCGGGCTCGGCCCGGATCGCGGGGCACGACCTCGTCAGGGAGCCCGCAGCCGTCCGGCGCAGGATCGGCGTCACCGGGCAGTACGCGTCGGTCGACGGCGACCTCACGGGCCGCGAGAACCTGCGGCTGTTCGCGCGGCTGCACCGGGTGCGGGCGCCGGGGCAGCGGGCCGACGAGCTCCTCGAGCGGTTCGGGCTGGCCGAGGCCGCCGGCCGGACGGCGTCGACGTACTCCGGCGGGATGCGCCGCCGACTGGACCTGGCGGTGAGCCTGCTCCGCCGGCCCGAGGTGCTGTTCCTGGACGAGCCGACGACGGGGCTCGACCCGGCCAGCCGCAATCTGATCTGGACAGCCGTGCGCGAGCTCACCGACGACGGCACGACGGTGCTGCTGACCACGCAGTACCTGGAGGAGGCCGACCGACTCGCCGACGACATCGCCCTGGTGGACCGCGGGCGGGTGGCGCACACGGGCTCGCCGGCCCAGTTCAAGGCGCTCATCGGGGCCCATGTCGAGGTCGTCGTCGCGGACGCCGACCTGTTGGTGAAGGCGGCCGGGGTGCTCGACCAACTCGCGGGCGCCGAGCCGTCGTTCGACCGAGAGCGCAACGCCGTCGGCGCGGTCACCAGGGACCGGACGCTCACCCTGCCCCGCCTGGTGCGCGAACTCGACGCGGCGGGCGTGCCGTTGCTCGACGCGAGCCTGCGGCAGCCGACGCTCGACGAGGCCTTCATCCGACTGACGACCGACATCAAGGAGCCCGCAGCATGAGCACGTTGGCGTACGACGGCCTCGCGATGGTCGGCCGGCAGCTGCGGCGGGTCCGCAACAGTCCCGGGCTGGCGATCCTCACCCAGGTGATGCCGATCAACATGCTGCTGTTCTTCGGCTACGTCTTCGGCAGCGCCCTCGCGATGCCCGGCCGCGAGTACCGGTCCTTCCTGGTGCCGGGGCTGCTGGTCGCGACGGCTGCGGGCGGGCTGATGACCGGCATGTTCCAGGCGGCCGCCGACTCGCACCGCGGCGTGATGGACCGCTTCCGTACGATGCCGGTGAGCCGGGCCGCGGTGCCGCTCGGACAGGCGGCGGCCGACCTCGTGGTCACGGCGATCGGGACGGTGCCGCTGCTCCTGGTCGGCCTCGCGGTGGGGTGGCGGGTCGAGGGAAGCCCACTGGAAGTGGCGGCCGCCGTGGCACTGTTGCTGCTGTTCCGCTTCGCCTGCACGTCGGTCGGGATCTTCCTCGGACTGCTGACCCGCAGCGAGGACGCGGCCGGGCAGCTCGGCGCCTCGACCTTCGTTCTGCCGCTGCTGTCGAACGCGTACATCCCGACCGAGGGGCTCGCGGGCTGGCTCCGGACCCTCGCCGAGTGGAATCCGATCAGCGCGGTGACCACAGCACTGCGAGGCCTGTTCGGGAACGCTCCGGTGCCGCTGGATGCCGCCTGGCCGGTGGCGCATCCGATCGCCGGGTCACTGGGGTGGTGCGTGGCCCTGATCGCGGTCTTCATGCCGCTCGCGGTACGGAGGTACACGCACGGGGGCCGGTGATCTCAAAGGCTGCTACGGGCCGCTGTCTTCGGTGCGGAGCGGGTGGGACACACCGAAGACGCCGCCCATGGCGGGACATGCCCGAGCAGGGGCTGCGAGCCGGTGCACCACTGCATGCCGCGGGGATGAGGGACGGCTGCCGCAGCACTGCACCGGACGCAGGAACGACGGTAGGGCTCAGCGCCCGCCGAACAGCGAACGACGCAGTCGGCGCAGCGGTGCGAAGAGCAGCACACGGCTGATCCGGTTGCCGCTGGCGCTGCGCTCACGTGGGGTGTCACGCGCGGTCAGCTCACGCATCAGCGAGGTCGCCTCGGCCGTCTCGCGCTGCGGTACGGCCGGGCCGCCCAGCACCGAGAGATGGCGGTCGAGACGCGAACTGGTCGCGCTGCTCCCGCAGGTGATCGCAGGGACCCTGGCCCTGCTGCGCACTGTTATCTGTTCCATGTCACTCCCCACCCGTACGAGTCCACCCGGCCCGGGCAGGGTAACCCTATCGCTCCCTCGGGGCACTCGTGTATCGCGGTCACAGGATTCACCTTCCCCATAAGGGTGTTGACAACTCCTCCATGGTCACTCTCCGAATCCAACCGATTTCAGGGCGAGTTGGACAATGGGCTGGCTGGTGGGCCGTGGTGAGCCTCCGTCGGGTTCGACGGTCACTGCGAGTGACGTGGCGGACTTGCTCAGGTCGGTCGCGACCAAGGGCGTGTCGCCGCCCCCGAAGAGCCCCAGGGAGCGTGGTTGCGCACCGGGGCGCATGAGCCAGAGCTGGTGCACCCGTCCGCTGGGCAGGGCGTCGTATCCGCTGAGCGTGACGATCGCCTGTCCCTCCGATGCGGAGGCGACCGCTCCGATACTTCGGCCCTGGGGGTCCTTGAGGGTGGTGGCACGCGCGTCAGGAGCTGCGAGAACGTGGGCGATCTCACGTGCCTGGGCGCGCTCGGCGTCCAGCTTGTCCTGGGTCCGGTTCGCCTGCACGGCGAACAGCGAGGCGACGACGAGTGCCGCTGCCGCCGTCGCCGTGGCGAACGGCACGAAGAAGGGGCGGCGCTCGCGCGGCGCACGGGAGCGTCCCGGCGGCGGTTGCGTGCCCCAGACATGCGGCGGCAGCTGAGGCGTGTGCTCCCTGGCGACCGGCCCCGCCTCCTGCGGAGTGGTGCGTACGGCGGCCAGCACCCGGTCGCGCAGCGCGGCCGGCGGTGGGGCGGCCGTGGACCAGGCGAGACGGACGGCGTCCTCGGACAGGGCGCGCACCTCGGCACCGCAGCGCTCGCAGTTCTTCAGGTGCCGCTCGAAGCGGACCCGCTCAGCGGGCTCCAGCGCGTCGAGGGCATAGGGGGCCGCGAGCGAGTGCAGATCTCCGCGGCCGAGCAGTCGGGGGAGCAGACTCATGCGACACCTCCCAGGCACTTGCGCAGCTGGGTGAGTCCGTCGCGCATCCGGGTCTTGACCGTGCCCAGCGGCAGCGAGAGCCGCTCGGCCACCTCACGGTACGTGTAGCCGTCGTAGTAGGCGAGGGTGACCGACTGGCGCTGCAGGGTGGTGAGGCGGTCCAGGCAGCGGCGTACCCACTCGCGTTCGAGGCCCGCCTCGACCTCCTCGGTGACCTGGTCGAAGGCGGGGTGGTGGGCCCGGCGCGCCTCGCGCTGTTCGCGGTCGACGGCCGCGCGGGCGCTGCGCACCCGGTCGACGGCGCGGCGGTGGGCGAGGGTGAGGATCCAGGACAGGGCACTGCCGCGGCCGGGGTCGAACCGCGCGGCGGACCGCCAGAGTTCGAGCAGCACCTCCTGCGCCACCTCCTCCGACTGCGCGGGGTCGCGTACCACCCGGCGGACCAGTCCGAACACCGGACCGGACACCAGGCCGTACAGCTCCTCGAATGCCTTCTGGTCGCCGCCCGCCACGAGTACCAGAAGCTCGTCCGCCTCCACTCGGTCCCCCTCTCGCCGGCCGCAAGGGCCCCGTCCCGTCACACCAGGCATTCGCAACGAACGCACCTCCGGATGGGGTACGGATCAGCGCCCTCGAAACGCGGGTCGGCGCCCCATGAAAGAAGTTTGGCTGCTCGACTGAGACAAGATCAGGGCTTCGCCGTAAAGACGTTTGAGATTCCACCAATCCACTCCGGCGAGCGCTCCGAATCAGCGTTCGTCAGGCAAGTTGGGACTGAGGACGGACGGCATGACACCTATCTCCAGGAGCGGCTCGGGACGCAGGAGCATCGCGACCCTGATAGCCAGTGCGCTGGCCGCCGGCGGGCTCACGGCCGCAGGCGTGGCCACGCTGGAACCGGGGGCGGCCTCCGCCTCCAGCCACCGGGAGGCCCCGTTGATCTCGGGGCAGCCCCAGTACGACAACACGGACCTGTACGCGTTCGTCAGCCCGGACAAGCCGGACACGACAACGCTCATCGCCAACTTCATCCCCTTCGAGGAGCCCGCGGGCGGCCCGAACTTCTACCAGTTCGCGGACGACGCCCAGTACGACCTCCACATCGACAACAACGGGGATGCGCAGGACGATCTGCTGCTGCGCTACACGTTCAAGACGCAGACGAAGAACAAGAAGTCGTTCCTGTACAACACGGGCGTGGTCAGCAACCTGGCCGACCCGGACCTGAACATCACGCAGACGTACGACATCGAGGTCGTCAAGCTGAGGCACGGCAAGGCCGTGTACCGCTCGAAGCTCGCCGACGACGTTCCGGTGGCGCCCTCGGACGTGGGCAAGGCGTCGATGCCGGACTACAACAAGCTGCGCGAGCAGGCGATCTACAAGCTTCCCAACGGCGCGCAGACCTTCGCCGGACAGGCGGACGACCCGTTCTTCGCCGACCTGCGCGTCTTCGACCTGCTGTACGGCGGGAACCTCTCCGAGGTCGGGCGGGACACCCTCAAGGGCTACAACGTCAACTCGATCGCCCTGCAGGTTCCGACGGACATGATCACCGAGTCGAAGAAGCAGCCGGTCGTCGGCATCTGGTCGACCGTGCAGCGCAGGAACGCCCGGGGCTACTACGAGCAGGTCTCCCGTCTGGGCAACCCGCTCGTCAACGAGGTCGTCAACCCGATCAAGGACAAGGACAGGTTCAACGCGTCCTCGCCCGCGTACGACGCGCAGTTCCTGAAGAACGTGACCAACCCGGAGCTGCCGAAGCTCATCGAGTCGATCTACAAGATCAAGGCGCCGTCGGAGCCGCGCAACGACCTCGTCGACGTGTTCCTGAAGGGCGTCAAGGGCCTCAACCAGCCGCCGTACGTACGTCCGGCGGAGGAGCTGCGCCTGAACACGTCCATCAAGCCGACCGCCTATCCGAAGCGGCTGGGCGTCCTCGACGGTGACAACGCGGGCTTCCCGAACGGGCGCCGGCTCACCGACGACGTGATCGACGAGGCGCTCCAGGTCGTGGAGGGCGAACTGGTCGGCTCCAAGAACGACCTGGGCGACGCGGTCGACAAGAACGACAAGGGCTTCGGCAAGTACTTCCCGTACCTGGCCAACCCGACCTCCGGTTCGCGCGGTGCGACCGCCAAGGGCGTCTCCAGCGGCAGCGACGTCAAGAGCCAGCTCGGTGACGCGCTGCAGCCCGCGTCGGTCGGCGGCATGGACAACACCACGCTGGTCGCGGCCTCGGCCGGTGGCGGGGCCGCCGGTGTCGCGCTGATCGGCGCGGGCCTCATGTGGTGGCGCCGGATGCGCAGCCGCGCGTACTAGTCCGCACCAGTACCGGCGGACCGGGCGGCTTCTTCGGAGCGGCACCGCCCGGTCCGCGGGCTTCGGCCCATACACCGACGAGGAGAGGGCATGGCCCCGGACACTGACGACAACGAAGGCTTCGCAAAGAGCGCCACGGTTGCCGAGCCGGAGTTGGAAACAGCCGTCGGCTCCGCAGAAGGCGTGCCCGCCGACGAACGCGTTGCCGCGGTTCGGCGGGTCGCTGCTGCTGGGCGGCGGTGGCACGTGGGGCAACTGGCCGGGGTTGCCGCCCTGTTGGCCGTTGCGCTGACCGGCGGGTCCATCGCTTACGGGGCCATGCGGGACGGTCGTACCGCGGCCGTCGCCGACGCGCCCAGCGCGCTCTCTCCGGCGTTGCTGAACAGCGGGGACATCGACGCGAGCATCCTCTCCCTGCAGGCCCATCTCAAGGCGCAGCCAAGGGACTTCGGGAGCTGGGCGAGTCTTGGGCTGGCGTATGTCGAGCAGGCCCGCACCAAGGGTGACCCCTCTCGTTACCCGCAGGCCGACAAGGCGCTGAAGCGCTCCCTCGCCGTGAAGCCCGGCAACGAGCAGGCCATCATGGGGCAGGCGGCTCTCGCGGCGGCCCGGCACGACTTCAAGGACGCCCTGACGTACGCCGACCGGGTGCTGAAGGAGAACCCCTACAGTCAAAGCGCCCTCTCCTCCCGTATCGACGCCCTCGTCGAACTCGGCCGCTACGCCGACGCGTCGAAGGCGGCCGACACCGCGGACTCGCGGCGCCCGGGCATCCCCGTCTTCACCCGGTACGCGTATGTGCACGAGCTGCGCGGGGACGTGAAGACGGCTCGCCGGGTCCTGGAGCAGGCCCTCGGCACCGCGAGCACCAAGGGCGACATCTCCTACGTCGCCTTCCAGCTGGGCCAACTCGCCTGGAACCAGGGCGACTACAAGACCGCGGTCGACTACTACGCCCGCGCCCTCGCCGCGGACGACAACTACCTGCCGGCGCTGGAGGGCCGCGCCCGCGCCGAGTACGCGAGCGGCGACAAGGCGACCGGGCTCAGGGACATGGAGCAGCTCGTCGCCCGCTACCCGCTGCCCCAACCGCTCGTGGAACTGGGCGAGATGTACGAGGACCGCGGCGCCGCCGGCGACGAGGCGAAGGCCCGCGAGCAGTACGCCCTGGTCGACGCCTGGATCGCGCTCGCCCGCGCCAACGGCGTCAACGCCGACCTCGACACCGCCCTCGCGGCGGCCGACCACGGCGACAAGTCGGCTGCTCTGCGCGCCGCCCGCGCCGAGTGGGCCCGCCGCCACACCGTGCACACCGCGGACGCGCTGGCCTGGGCGCTGCATGTCAACGGCAAGGACGCGGAGGCCCTCCCGTACGCCCGGCAGGCGACGGCCACCGGCTACCGCAACGCCTCGTTCCTCTACCACCGCGGCATGATCGAACGCGCCACCGGCCACACCAAGAACGCCCGTGACTCCCTCAAGGCGGCGCTGGAGCTGAACTCCGGCTTCTCACCGCTGGGCGCCCGCGAAGCACGCAAGGCACTCGCAGACCTGGAGGCGGCGAAGTGAACCCCCGTCGATTGCTCGCCTCCGCCGGGGCCGTCCTCACGGCGGCCTGCGCGCTCGCGCTGGTACCTTCCACCGGCGCGAGCGCGCACCCCCTCGGCAACTTCACCGTCAACCGCTACGACGGCCTGGTCGCCGCTCCCGGCAAGCTCCGCGTCGACCACGTGGAGGACCTCGCCGAGATCCCGGCCACCCAGGCCAAGCCCGACATCAGGCGGCTCGGCATGACCGAGTGGGCGAAGGAGCGGTGCGCGAAGGCGGCCGAGGGCAGCAAGGTCACCGTCGACGGACGGGCCGCCGGCCTGACCGTCGGCAGCAGCAAGGCGCAGTTGCGGCCGGGGCAGGCCGGGCTGAACACCCTCCGGGTGGAGTGCCGGCTGACCGCGCCGCTCCCCAAGGGCGACACGGTGACACTCGGCTTCCACAGCGAGGGCGCCACCTCCGGGCCCGGCTGGCGGGAGATCACCGCGCGCGGCGACCGTATGACGCTCACCGCGACGGACGTGCCGAGGACGTCGGTCTCCCATGAACTCACCAGCTACCCGAAGGAGTTGCTCTCCTCCCCCGCCGACACTTCGACCGCCTCCCTGCGGGTGCGCCCCGGCGGACCGGCCCTGGTGGAGGAGCGGCAGGACGCCCCCGCCGTCTCCGTGCTGCCGCGCGGCGCCGACCGCTGGACACAGGCCCTGAACAACCTGGTCGCCCGACACCACCTCACCTTCGGCTTCGCCGCGCTCTCGCTGCTCATCGCGGTCGTCCTCGGCGCGATGCACGCGCTCGCCCCGGGCCATGGCAAGACCCTGATGGCCGCTACGGCAGCCGCCCGCGGCGGCCGCGCCCGCCTCAAGGACGTCATGCCCCTGGCCGCCTCGGTCACGGTCACCCACACCCTGGGCGTGGTGGCCCTGGGCCTGCTGGTCACGGCCGGCTCGGCGGCGGCCCCCTCGGTGATCGTCTGGCTGGGCATCGCGAGCGGCGTCATGGTGACCTGCGCGGGTGCAACCCTCGTACGCCGAGCTTGGCGCAACCGCGGCCCCGGACCGGGGCACACCCACGAACACGGGCACCCCAACGACCACGACCACCCGCATCCGCACAGCCCGGACGGACACACGCATCCGCACGAAACCGCCGAGCCCGAGGAACGCGCCCTGGTCCTGGTCGCCGCCCACGCCGAAGCTGCCTCGACGACAGCCGAAGCCCCCACCCACACGCACTCCCCCGGCCACACCCACGAACACGACCACGACCACGAGCACTCCCACAGCCACGATCACGACCACGAGCACTCCCACAGCCACGATCACCACCACAGCCACACCCACCACTCCGACCACCCCCACCCCCACCCCCACCCCCACCCCCACACCGTCGAGCACACCCACGGCGGCTTCACCCACACCCACTCCGTCGCCCCCACCCTGCGCGGCACGATCCTGCTGGGCTTCGCCGGGGGCCTCGTCCCCAGTCCCTCCGCGGTCGTCGTGCTCGTCGGCGCGGCGGCTCTCGGTCAGGCCTGGTTCGGGCTGCTGCTCGTCGTCGCGTACGGCGTCGGGCTCGCCCTCACCCTCACCGCGGCGGGGTTCGCCGTCGTCAAGCTGGGTACCGGCATGAACCGTGTGCTGGACAGGCGCCCCCGCTGGACCACCCACCCCATGGCGGCCCTCGTCCGCAGGACCGCACCCCTGGGCTCGGCGTTCCTCGTCGTGGCTCTCGGGGTGGGACTGGTGCTCAAGGGGGCCGCATCCGCCCTCGGCTGAGCTACGTTTGTGATGAAAACGCACGGAGTGGAGAAAACACGCGGATGCGAATGGGGGACGCCCGTGTCCGAAGAATCGGGCAGTGAACGTCTGATCGCGGGCCGCTACCGTCTCCTGTCCCCCCTCGGCGAGGGCGGCATGGGAACCGTGTGGCGCGCCCGGGACGAGGTGCTGCACCGCGAGGTCGCCGTCAAGGAGGTGCGTGCGCCCGCCGGGCTGCCGGCCGCGGACGTGGAGCGGATGTACGCCCGGCTGGAGCGCGAGGCGTGGGCGGCCGCGCGGGTCGCCAACCGCAATGTCGTCACGGTGTACGACGTGGCGACGCAGGACGGCCGGCCGTGGATCGTCATGGAGCTGGTCCGCGGTATCTCCCTTGCCGAACTCCTGGACGCCGAGGGCCCGTTGGATGCGCGGCGCGCCGCGCACATCGGTGCCGAGGTGCTCGCCGCGCTGCGGGCGGCGCACGAGGCCGGGGTGCTGCACCGGGATGTGAAGCCCGCCAATGTGCTGCTGTCGAACGACGACCGGGTGGTGCTGACCGACTTCGGTATCGCACAGGTCGAGGGCAGTTCGGCGCTGACGATGACCGGGGAGGTGATCGGCTCCCCGGAGTTCCTGGCGCCGGAGCGGGCGCTGGGCCGCACGCCCGGCCCGGAGTCCGACCTGTGGTCGCTCGGCGTGCTGCTGTACGCGGCGGTCGAGGGCAACTCCCCGTTCCGCCAGGACACCCCGCTCAGCACCCTGCGCGCGATCGTCGACGAGGAGCTGCCGCCGCCGCACCGGGCCGGTCCGCTGACCCCTGTCATCGAGGGGCTGCTGCGCAAGGACCCGGCCGAGCGGCTGCCGGCCGACCGGGCGGAGCAGGACCTGCGGATCATCTCGGCTGGGGGTACCCCCTCTGGGGGAGGCACGCCCCATGCGTACGGCGCGCCGGTGTCTCCGTTCGCCCCGACCGTCGCGGCCTTCCCGCAGCATCGGTCGCCGACGCCTCCGATGCCGTACCCGGCCGGATACCCGCAGCCGGCGCCGGGCCCCTCGACGACGGCGACGGCCGCACCGCCGCCGGAGCGCAACCGCCGGGCCGGTGTCGTCCTGCTCGTCGGGGTGCTCGTCCTCGCCCTGGCCATCGCAGGGCTGACGTACGCGCTGCTGAACCGCGGCCACGGCGGCGGGGACAACAATGCCGACACCCCCCGTTCGGACACCGGGACTCCGTCGACCGCCACGCACAGCAATCCGGGTGGAGGCGCGAGTCCGACGCCGAGTCCGAGCAGCAGCGCCTCCAAGGCGGCGCCCCAGACGGTGAGCGTCACCCTGTCCGGCTCGAACACCGACTACTCCGGCACCTGTCCGCCCGCCCGGAGCGACGCGCCCGAGTTCACGGCGACCTTCACGGTGGGGAAGCTGCCGGCGGAGGTCAGTTACCGTTGGCTGTCGAAGGACGGGCAGATCATGGATCCGGGATGGAAGACCCTGTCCTTCCCCGAGGGCGGCGGAAAGACCAAGCAGGACAGGGCGTTCGTGACGACGTACAACAGCACCGGGACCTTCCGGAACTCGATCAGTGTCGAGGTGCGCTCGCCGAAGCAGGCGACGTCCGACCCGGTTCCGTTCTCGGTGACCTGCGTGTCGGAGACCCCGACGGGCGGGGCCTCCTCCAGTACTTCGCCGTCGCCTTCCGAGTGATCAGGCCGCGCTGGTCAGGACGGGCAGATAGCCGCCCGACTGGCCGGCCGCGGTGGGGTGGTAGGACTCGCCGATGTTGAACCACTCGACGCTGTGCAGCCAGGAGCTGCCGGAGCAGATCTCGTGGCCGGTGAAGGTGGTGCGGACGTCGCCGAAGGTGAAGCCGTGGTCGGCGGCGACCTTGGCGGTGGCGGTGTCGAGGTAGTCGGCCGCGTCGTTGATGGCCTTCCGCTTGGTCTCGGAGAGGCCGAGACAGGTGGTGCCGAGCTTGTAGAAGCGGGGGTAGCCGAGGACGACGACGTGGGCGTTGGGGGCCTTGGCGGTGATCGCCGAGTACACGTTGTTCAGCTGTCCGGGGAGCGTCGAGTCGACGTACGCCTTCGCGGTGTTGATCCGGGAGAGACAGGCGCTGTCGGACTGGAGCACACACGTCGTCATGACGTCGGAGAAGCCTGCGTCGTTGCCGCCGATGGTGATGGAGACCAGGCCGGTGGAGGCGCTGAGCGGGCTCAGCTGACCTGACAGAACATCACCCGTACGGGCGCCCGAGCAGGCGGTGAAGTCGAACGTCGAGGGTGAGTGGGCGGCGGCCCAGAGGTAGGGGTAGGCCTTGGTGCTGCGCTTGCAGTCGGCGCCGGCGCTGATGTAGCTGCCGGTGCCGACCCCGGAGGAGTAGGAGTCGCCGAGGGCCACATAGCCGGTGGCTGCGGCCTGTCCGGACGCCTGCGCCGCCGTGGCCCCGGTGAGGGCCGTGCCGGCGGCGAGGAGGATCGAGCTCACGAAAACGGCAATTCGGGAACGTCTCATGGAACCTCCCTTTAGCAGGATCTCTGCCATAACCGTCGTACCAATGACACGTGTCGATGGGAAGTGTTCATGTCAAGACTTTTCCGCCCCTGACGGGTCGCCACCGCGGCTTCACAGCGTGTTTGATTACGTGCTCATGACAGATTTGTTGACGACTCCTCAACCCCCTTGTTCCACACCGGCAGATGACCCATTCTTTACTTCGGCTTGGGGCGGGAACGCGACGTTCCGGGCTGTGCGTGCGACCTCGCGCGCACCCCCCACAGTCGTGCGCCCGACCCAGGCGCGCGCCGCCTGGAGGAGGACTCCCTCGTCATGGCACAACTGCGCAGCAGGAAGCTCCGGTTCGCCGCCGTCACCGGTCTGGCGACCACCGCCCTCGTCGGCGGACTCACCACCCTCCCCGCCCAGGCCGCCCCGGCCGAGGGCAGGGTCCTGGCCGCCGGTTCCCCCACCGCGGTCAAGGACAGCTACATCGTCACGCTGAAGAAGAGCGCCGGCCTCAAGGCGGCCTCCAGCGCGGGCAAGGGCCTGATCAAGGAGTACGGAGGCACGGTCAGGAAGACCTTCGACACCGTGCTCAACGGCTACACCGCCACTCTCTCGGCGACCGAGGCGAAGAGACTCGCGGCCGACCCGTCGGTGGCCTCCGTCGAGCAGAACCAGCGTGTGCAGCTGACCGACACCACGCAGTCCAGCGCCCCGTGGGGGCTGGACCGCATCGACCAGGGCGCGCTCCCGCTCTCCGGCACCTACACCTACCCGGACAGCGCGGGCAGCGGCGTGACCGTGTACGTCATCGACACGGGCGTCCGCATCACCCACACCCAGATCAGCGGCCGGGCCTCCTACGGCTACGACGCGGTCGACGGCGACACCACCGCCTCCGACGGCAACGGCCACGGCACCCATGTGGCCACGACCATCGCCGGGTCGACCTACGGCGTCGCCAAGAAGGCGAAGATCGTGGCCGTGCGGGTGCTCGACAACAGCGGTTCCGGCACCACCGCGGGCGTCATCGACGGCATCGAGTGGGTCACCGAGAACCACACCACGCCGGCCGTCGCCAACATGTCGCTGGGCGGCTCCGCCTCCTCCTCGCTGGACACGGCGGTCGCCAACTCCATATCCAGCGGCGTGACGTACGCCGTCGCGGCGGGCAACAGCTCCGCCAACGCCTCCTCGTACTCCCCGGCCCGGGTCTCCACCGCGATCACGGTCGGCGCGACCACCAGCTCGGACGCCAGGGCCAGCTACTCCAACTACGGCTCGGTCCTGGACATCTTCGCGCCTGGCTCTTCGATCACGGCGGGCTGGAACACCAGCGACACCGCGACCAACACCATCTCCGGTACGTCGATGGCCACCCCGCATGTCGCGGGCGCCGCGGCGGTCTACCTAGCGGGCCACACCTCGGCCACCCCGGCCCAGGTCGCCACGGCCCTGGTGAACGGCGCCACCTCCGGTGTGGTCACCAGCGCGGGCTCCGGCTCGCCGAACAAGCTCCTGAGGATCGTGCCGTAGCACCGGCACAAGGGACACGTTCGGCCTGATCCACGGATCCCCGGAGGCAGTCGACGCCTCCGGGGATCACAGGTTTGAAGAGGGATGAGAACAGTTGTGGGACGGTTCCGTCCCTTGACGCCCCCTCTTGCGCTGCGCGACATTGAAGCCCGGCATCCGGCGCGCTGGGGGGCAAAGTCGCCAATGCAGACGATCCGCATCAAGAGACTCAGCAAGAGACCTTCGCACGACGGCAGTTCGTCGACTGACGGCGCCGAGCGGGCGCGACCAGGGCCGGGGAGGGACCTGTCGCCACTGCTCGCGGGCGCCGCGACGGCCATCGGAGGGTTCGGCGCGCTGCTGGCGCTGGCCGACTCGAGCTCGCCCCTGCGCGGGCCGCTCACCCTGTTTTTTCTGCTCGCCGCGCCCGCCACGGCCATCGGGGCCGCGCTGCGCGGACTGGAGCCCTTCGGCCGCACACTCGCCGCCGTCGCGGGCGCAATCGTTCTCAACATGCTGGTGGCACAGGGCATGTTGGCCGTTCACCGGTGGTCGGTGCGCGGCGGAATCATCGCAGTGACCGTGATCAGTTTTCTGATTCTTCTGGGTTCTGTAACGGTCAAACCAACAAAAACGTGAGGCCTCGTTCCAGGTCTTGCCATACGGGTTCAATCGTCAATACCGTCGTACATCTCACCCGCATCGGTCCATCATCGAGCGGCCCAGGGGAGGGCTCAGGACCGCGATGGTTCCCGGCGTGGGGCGCGGTAGGGGGGTGCCGTGCTCGGTGACCGCACTGGTGACCGGGTCGTGCCGCGCGACCGGCTGCCGTTCCACGGCAGACGGAAAGCTTTGCCAGCTCGCCATCGGCGTGCACGGAGATCCATTTCGTCATTGCCACAGGCGTGAAACCCCCCTTTCGAACCGGACACATAACCGGGCCGCCCAGGGGCGGGCGGTCCACCGGACGAGAGGGACCAGACTCATGAGTTCTGTTCTGCGGTCGGCGGCCACGGACCAAGGTCCGTCACTTGCCGGCCAATACCGGCCGATCTCCTCTCACCTGGCCATCGCGCCGCCGGTGAGTGTGGTGATTCCCGCCATGAACGAGGCGGAGAATCTCCCGTACGTGTTCAAGACACTTCCGGACTGGATACACGAAGTCGTTCTGGTGGACGGCAATTCCACGGACGACACCGTCGAAGTGGCCCGCGGCCTGTGGCCGGACGTCAAGGTCGTCGAGCAGCAGGGCAAGGGCAAGGGTGATGCCCTGATCACGGGGTTCGAGGCATGCACCGGCGACATCATCGTGATGGTCGACGCGGACGGCTCGGCCGACGGCAACGAGATCGTGTCGTACGTGTCCGCGCTGGTCTCCGGCGCGGACTTCGCCAAGGGTTCGCGCTTCGCCAACGGCGGCGGCACCGACGACATGACGTTCATCCGCAAGCTCGGCAACTGGGCGCTGTGCACCATCGTCAACCGCAAGTTCGGCGCCCGCTACACCGATCTGTGCTACGGCTACAACGCGTTCTGGCGGCACTGCCTGGACAAGATCTCCCTGGACTGCACGGGCTTCGAGATCGAGACCCTGATCAACATCCGGGTGGTCAAGGCGGGGCTCAAGGTGCAGGAGATACCGAGTTACGAGTACCTCCGCATTCATGGCGCGAGCAATCTGCGGGCCGTGCGCGACGGGTTCCGGGTGCTCAAGGTGATCCTCAAGGAACGGTCGAACCGGCGCGAGCTGCGCAGCCAGGAACGCCACTCGCCGATGCTCGACTCGGTGCGGGGAGAGGTGTCTTGAGCGATCTCGACATCTCCGTCGTGATCTGCGTCTACACCGAGGACCGCTGGGAGGACATCCTCGCGGCGGTCTCCTCGGTGCGCGCGCAGTCCCGGCCCGCGCTGGAGACCCTGCTGGTCGTCGACCACAATCCGGCCCTGCTGGACCGGCTCGCCAAGGAGTACAAGGACCACAAGGAGACGGGTGAGGTCCGCGTGCTCGCCAACGCGGGTCCCCGCGGGCTGTCCGCCGGCCGCAACACCGGTATCGCGGCCGCGCGGGGCGAGGTGATCGCGTTCCTCGACGACGACGCCGTGGCCGAGCGGGAGTGGCTGCGGCGTTTCGCCGAGGCGTATGCGGACCCGCGGGTGATGGCCGTCGGCGGCCGTACGATGCCGATCTGGGCCTCGGGCCGCCGCCCTGCCTGGTTCCCGGAGGAGTTCGACTGGGTGGTGGGCTGTACGTACAGGGGGCTGCCGCCGGGTCTGGTGCGGGTGCGCAACGTCCTGGGCGGCAACGCCTCTTTCCGCCGGACGGCCTTCGACGCCGCGGGCGGCTTCGCCACCGGTATCGGGCGGGACGGCGACAAGCGGCCGCTGGGCTGCGAGGAGACGGAGCTGTGCATCCGGTTGACCCGTGCCAGGCCGGACGCGATCCTGCTGATCGACGACCGTGCGGTGATCCATCACCGGGTGCCCGAGGCGCGTGAGCACTTCGGGTACTTCCGTACGCGTGCGTACGCCGAGGGCCTGTCCAAGGCGCTGGTGGCGCGCAGTGTGGGGGCGGGCAAGGGACTTGAGTCGGAGCGCCGGTACACCACGCGGGTGCTGCCGGCCGGTGTGGTGCGGGGTCTGCGCGACGCCGTGCTGGCCCGGCCGGGCGGCGCGGGGCGGGCGGGTGCGATCGTCGCCGGGGTGCTGACGGCGGCGGGTGGGTACGTGGTGGGGAGCGTCCGGGCCCGCAAGGGCGGTGCCACCTTCTCCGTGGTCGGGATCGAGGGGGGATCTCAATGAGCGAAGCGCCCGTACCGGTTCTCATGTACCACTCGGTCGCGACCGCGCCGAACGAGGCCACGCGCGCGCTGTCGGTGGCGCCCGAGGCGTTCGCGGAGCAGATGGCGATGATCGGCGACCTGGGGCTCACCCCGGTCAACACAGCTGATCTGGCAGCGAGTTGGCGCTCCGGTCGCTCGCTGCCGCCGCGTCCGGTGCTGATCACCTTCGACGACGGCTACGAGGGCGTGCACCGGCATGCGCTGCCGGTGCTCGCCAAGCACGGCTTCGCGGCCACGCTGTTCGTCTCCACCGGCTGGATCAAGGGCGCGCACGACACCGGGGGCGGTCTCGACACGATGCTGGACTGGGAACAGGTGCGCGAACTGGCCGCCTCGGACGTCGAGATCGGCGGGCACAGCCACACCCACCCGCAGCTCGACCAGCTCGACGACGACACGCTGCGGCACGAGCTGATCCACTGCAAGGAGATCGTCGCCGACGAACTGGGCACCGTCCCGGCCTCCTTCGCCTATCCGTACGGCTACTCCAGCCGCCGGGTGCGCCGGGCGGTCCGCGAGACGGGGTACGCCCAGGCGCTCGCCGTCGGCAACGGCCTCGCGCGCCGCCGGCAGGGGCCGTACGCCCTGCAGCGCCTGACCGTGCGCCGCAGCACGGGCATCGAGGAGTTCGAGCGGCTGGTCGAGGGCCGTTCGATCGCCCGCACCTTCGCCGGGGACCGTGCCCTCACCAAGGGGTACGCCCTGGTCCGCAGAGCACGACAGGTCCGCCGGAAGGTCATCCGTTCCCGTGTCTGACACGACCACGACGACCGAGGCGAAGCAGCCCGCGACCCAGGCGCCCGAGCAGTCGGGGCGCCGTCTTCGGCTGCCCGGGATGGGCAGCTCCAAGGGCGGCAGCCCGCTGTTCCGCAACGCGTACGCCCTGATGCTCAACACCGGTATCTCCGCGGTGCTGGGCCTGGGCTACTGGCTGATCGCCGCCCGTTACTACTCCGAGTCCGCGGTGGGCCAGGGTTCGGCCGCGATCGCCGCGATGAAGCTGCTGGCCGGGCTGACGGCGGTGACGCTGACGGGCGCTCTGGCCCGCTTCATCCCGGTCGCCGGGCGCGCCACCGGACGCCTCATCTTCCGTACGTACGCGGCGAGTTGTGTCGTCGTGTCGTTCGCGGCCGGCATCTTCCTGCTGACCCTCAGCACTTGGGGGCCGTCGTACCACTTCCTGCACGGGTCGATCAAGGGCCTCGGTTTCATCATGGCTGTGGCCTCCTGGAACCTGCTGACGCTGCAGGACGGGGTGCTGACGGGGCTGCGGAGTGCGCCGTGGGTGCCGGTCGGCAACACGGTGTTCTCGGCGGTGAAGCTGGCGCTGCTGGTCGGACTCGCCGCCAGCATGCCCACGACCGGTGTCTTCGTCTCCTGGGTGCTGGCGATCGCCACCTCCGTGGTGCCGCTCGGCCTGCTGGTGTTCCGGCGGCTCGTCCCCCGGCACATCGAGGCCACCGCGGACCATGCGAAACCGCCGACACTGAAGGAGATCGGCAGGTTCCTGGCGGGCGACTACACCGGCTCGCTGTTCTCGCTCGCCGTGGTCTATCTGATCCCGGTGATCATCGCCTCGCAGGTCAGCTCCGAGGACAACGCGTACTTCTACATCACCACGACGATCGGCGGCACGGTCAATCTGCTGGCCATCAACATGGGCGCCTCGCTGACCGTCGAGGGCTCCCACGACCCCGGCCGGCTGTCCGCGAACACGCGCGCCGCGCTCAAGCGGATGGCGCGGATCATGCTGCCGATCTGCGGGCTGCTGTTCCTCGGCGCGCCCTGGATCCTCGGCGTGTTCGGCCAGGGCTATGCGGACGCGGCGACGCCGCTGCTGCGCTGGTTCGCGGTCGGAGCGCTGCTCAGGGTCGTCATGGAGACGTACTTCGCGGTGCTGCGCGCGCAGAGCCGCACCGCGGGACTGGCCTGGCTGCAGGGCCTGTTGTGCGTCCTGGTGCTCGGTCTGACGCTGCTGCTGCTCCCCCGCATGGGGTTGACCGGTGCGGGCGTCGCCGAGATCTCCTCGCTCGCGGTGATCGTCACCATCGCCGCGCCCAAGCTGTACCGGACCGTCAGGGCCGCACCGGCCGATGCCGTCCCCGAGGACACGGCGCCCGACGGGGACCTCGCCGACCTGGGGGCGAGCGAGGCCTCGGCCGCCGAGAAGCCCCGTCGGCGGGGGCCCGCCTGGGCGCTGGACACGGACACCCTCGCTCTCGGCATCCACGTCGACTTCGACCACCTGGAACGCCGTCCCGACGTGCGGCCGGGCCCGGGCACCCCGCCCACCGGCACGCCCGTCGCACGCTTCGACCCCCGGCCCACCTGGGCGAAGAACCCGGAGGTCGGGCTGCCCGTCGAAGAGCGCGAACCGGGTTCCGAAGCCTCCCTGGGACCGGCCGAGGCGGAGGTGGACGCACCGTTCGAGACCGAGTTCGAGCCCGGCTTCGCCGTGGGCTTCGACAGGAGCCTCGCCAGGGGCCCAGGCGCGGGCGAGAAGGTCGTACGTGAGGCGGAGGCGTCGCTCGTGCCGGAAGAGGCGCCCGTACCGGGGTCCGGGTCGCCCTCGCTCTCCTGGCGGGAGCGGTTGCAGCCCACCCGCCTCGGCGTGGTCCTCGGCTGTCTGCTGGTGGCAGCGCTGCTGCTGTACTGGGTGCCCGCGCTGCGCCTGGGCGAGGCCGACCTGGACCGGATGGGCGGGCTCGGCCTGATCTCGGTGCTGCCGCTGCCGACGCTGGTCGGGGCGGCGCTGCTGGTCACGGTGTTCGCCTCGCTGCTGTGGCTGGGCCGTGAGCACAAGGCGCTGCTGCTGGTCACCCTGGTGGCGACCGTGGTGTCGCTGCATGCGCTGCCCGCGGTGATCGAGACCGAGCCGCGGTTCCCGACGGCCTGGCAGCACCTCGGGTTCCTCGACTACATCGACCGCACCGGGTCCGCCGTACCGGACCTGGACGCGCGCTGGAGCTGGCCGGGCTTCTTCGCGGTGGCCGCGTTCGTCACGAAGGCCTGCGGGGTCACCGACCTCAGCGAGCTCATCCGCTGGTGGCCGCTGACCATCCAGCTGATGTATCTGGCCCCGATGTTCCTGCTGGTGCGCTCCCTGCGGGCGAGCTGGCGCGCCAAGTGGGCCGGCATCTGGATCTTCGTGCTCAGCAGTTGGGTGGGCCAGGACTACTTCTCCCCGCAGGGCTTCACCTACCTCCTGTACCTGGCGTTCGTCGCGGTCCTCCTGGTCTGGTTCCGTGAGCCGCGGGTGATCTGGACGAGGAAGCGGCCGGGCGAGGCGGAGGTCGAGCCGGCGAACCGGCGCCAGAAGGCCGTTCTGCTCGGGGTGCTGATCGGCCTGTTCATGGCGAGCGTCCCGGCGCACCAGCTCACCCCGTTCGTGATGCTGGGCGTGCTCGCGGTGCTCGTCCTGATCGGCAGGTCCGAACTGCGCGGCCTGCCCATCCTGTTCGCCGTGGTGGTGGCGGTGTGGATCGGCTTCATGGCCGAGCCGTACTGGTCCGGCCACTTCAACGATCTGTTCGGCGGGGTCGGCGGCGTCGGCAGCAATGTCTCCACCTCGGTCTCCGGCCGCATCCAGGGCGGCGACTCGACCCACAAGCTCGTCCTGTACGCGCGGGTGCTGCTGGCCGGCGGTGTGATGGCTTTCGCCTGCTGGGGCTGGTGGCGGCGGCGCGACCACAAGTACCGGGAGCGCTCGCTGCTGGTGCTGACCTTCGTGCCGTTCCTGGGCTTCGGCATGCAGTCCTACGGCGGCGAGATGGCCCTGCGCGTCTTCATGTTCGCGGTGCCGGGCGCGGCCCTCCTCGGCGGCCTCGCCCTGTTCCCGCGCACCGGCGTCACCGCCGAGGAACGCGAGAAGGACCGCGTGAGCGTCGCCCCGCTGGCCGCGCTGATGGCGGGTCTGGTCCTCATGGGCGGCTTCCTGGTGGCCCGTTGGGGCAACGAGCCCTTCGAGCGGGTCCGGCCCGGAGAGGTCGCCGCCATGGACTACGTGTACGCCCACGACAAGCCGACCGTCCGCCTGCTGTGGCTGAGCAACGACACGGTCAACGACGTGACGCCGGCGATGCCGTGGGGCGCGAAGGACATGGAGCGGGTCAACTACGTGCCCACGCTGGCGCCCGCCGACCCGGTGCTGGTGTCGGGCCTGGTCAAGGCGCTCAAGGACGCGGGGCCGAACTCGTATCTGATGGTCAACGAGAGCCAGACGACGTATCTCGAGATGGACGTGGGCTACTCGGACACCTGGGAGCCCCGGCTCATCCAGAACCTGGACCAGCGGCCCGAGCTGAAGAAGGTGTACGTCAACGACGACGCCACCGTCTACGCCCTCAGGAAGCAGCCCGAGGGCAAGGTGCCGAAGCCGGATCCGGGTCCGATCGGGCCGATGATCACCTGGACGCCGTGGTCGGTCGTCGGCGCCCTGGCCGCCCTTGCGCTGATCGTGCTGCTGACGGCGCGCGAGGTGGTGCGGGTCGCGGTGCGGCCGGGCGTGCGGCAGCTGCGGTGGCTGCAGAGCAGCTTCTGGTTCTCGCTGCCGCTGCTGGCGGTGCTGCTGGCCTCGCTGGTGCAGCGGTTCCTGACGATGAAGTGACCGTGCGGTGGCTCAGCGCGTGAGCCACCGCACCTCGTACGCCTGCATCTCGAACCGCTTCCCGTCGACCTGCGCGCTGATCGACCGGTCGAGGGTGTTGACCACCAGGACGGTCCTGCCGGTGGCCAGGACGCGGACGTTGGGCACGTCGTCCGCGGCGACGGAGACGGTCGTGTACTTCGTGCCGGGCGGGAAGGCCTGGTGGAAGCGGGAGACCAGGTCGAACATGGGCAGCTTCCGGCCGCCGTCGGCGCCGTCGGTCGGCGTCCACAGGCAGCCCGCGCAGTCGCTGCCCTTCTCGTCCTCCGGGTTCCAGTAGAAGCCGGAGGAGGCGCCGCCCCTGACCATGGCGATCATTCCGGCGGCCTGGACGGCGACCCGGCGGGTCTCGGACCAGCCCTTGCGGTCGTCGTTGCCGTCGGCGGGCTCGACGTAGTACTCGGACCACCACAGCGGGAGGTTGCCGGTCCGCTGCCGCACCCACGTGCCGACGGCGGTGAACTTGTCGGTCGCCGCGAACTCGTTCGGCAGCATCTCGTCGTCGTTGGTGTAGCTGGAGCCGTCGACGACGACGAAGTCGGCGCCCGCCTTGTTCTTGTTCCAGTAGTCGAAGGCGTCGAGGACCCGCTGGTCCATGGCGCCCCAGGGGCCCTTGAAGGTCTTGGAGGCCTCGTCCGCGCGCGGGTCGACACTGTCCATGACCAGGTACGGCCCGCCGACCATGATGTCCTTGTCGACCTTCTTCAGGGCCTGGTAGACCAGGTTGTAGAGCCTGGTGTAACCCTCGTAGTCCCAGCGGCCCCTGGCGTCGTTCCAGAAGCCCTTGAACTCGTTCCAGACGATGAAGTGGCGTACGTCCGGATAACGCTTGGCGACGGTCGCGGCGAGCGCGGCGAAGTCCGCGTAGTGCTCGGGCCGCGGGGCGGTCTCCAGTGCGGACTGGCTCCAGTCGGTGTTGTCGACGCCGGCCTTGCCGCCCTTCATCCAGTCAGGTGAGCAGCACAGGGTGACCACCGGGGTGCCGCCGGACTTGCGGATGAAGTCGATCCGGCGGTCCATCGCGCCGAAGTCGTAACGCCCCTTCACCGGCTCGGGGTTGTCCGCGCCCCAGCCCATGACCGCCTGGTCCTGCGGCATGCCCCCGGCGTCCGAGATCAGCCCCTCGACCCGCTCGGTGGCGGCGGAGCTGCCCTCGTCGGCGCTGTACTGGGTGTGCGTGAAGCCCCAGCCGACCTCGGGCCTGTCCTGGTCGGGCCGGGTGACCGGGGTGCCGTGCACCGTGTCGCCGTTGCGCGAGGTGCCCGCGGTGCCGGCGCCGTTCCCCGGCAGCGTGTTGATCAGGGTCACGATCAGAGCCAGTGCGGCCACGCCCACGCCGAGCAGCGCGGTGAACCGCCACCGTCGTGCCCCCGAATTCCACTCATGACGTCCCATCGAGGGCAACAGTAACCGTCGGAATGCCAGGTATGGCAGAGGTTGTAGCAAACAGACACCCGGGACAGAGCGGGGGAAATCCAGTGCACGGAGCGCCCACGTGCCGGATCATGGGCGGCATGTCTGCGAACCCATACGACGCTCTGCCGATCCGGCTCAACGTCGACGACAGCGACTCGCCGTCCGACGTCGTCGACGCGCTGTTCCTCGGCCGCTTCGCGACGGGCGAGCAGCCGTACTCGCATGCGGCGAACATCGACCGCGTCCGCTCCGGGGCGACGCTCCTGCCGCCGGGTGCCCGGGTGCTGCGCATGGCCCGTGACGACGACCGCAGCGCCACGCTGGCGGAGGGCGACGGCTGGACGCTGTTGATCTCCCGCTGGAACCGCGGCGCCGACGTCACCGTGACGGCGACCAGTGCCGAGCTGGCGCAGAAGGTCCTCGACCAGGCGACGGAGGGCGCTGCGGACGAGCCCGAACCCCAGCCGGAGAACGTGACGATGGGCTTCTGGTACGTCTCCCCGAGGCGCGGCCCGCACCGCACCACCCGGCAGATCTCCGCGGGCACCTGGGACGAGGTGCGGGAGAACTACACGGCGCCGGTGGCGGACGCGATGGACCGCCTGATGAGGACGACCCCGCAGGACATCGCGGGCCGTCTGCTCCTGCTGCACGGGCCGCCGGGCACCGGCAAGACCTCCGCCCTGCGCACGCTGGCCCGTTCCTGGCGGGACTGGTGCCAGGTGGACTGCGTGCTCGACCCGGAGCGCCTGTTCTCCGACGTCGGCTATCTGATGGACATCGCGATCGGCGAGGAGGACGGGACGGGCAAGGGCCGCTGGCGGCTGCTGCTCCTGGAGGACTGCGACGAGCTGATCCGCGGCGAGGCCAAGCACACGGCGGGCCAGGCCCTGTCGCGGCTGCTGAACCTGACCGACGGCCTGCTCGGCCAGGGCCGCAACGTGCTGGTGGGCGTGACGACCAACGAGGACCTGGAGCGTCTGCACCCGGCCGTGGTCCGCCCGGGGCGTTGTCTGGCCCGCATCGAGGTGGGGCAGCTGACCCGCGCGGAGGCGGTGAACTGGCTGGGCACCGAGGAGGGCGTGGGCCGCGAGGGCGCGACCCTGGCGGAGCTGTACGCACTGCGCAGGGGCACCTCGCCAACCGCCCTGCCGGAACCGCGGGACGGGGCGGACGCCGGGCTGTATCTGTAGGCGCCCGGTGTTTTGATGGACGTATGACCCTGTTCGTCGGAACGTCGGGGTGGCAGTACAAGGACTGGCGGGAGGTCTTCTACCCCGCCGACGTGCCCATGCGGCTGTGGCTGGAGCAGTACACGGAGCACTTCGCCACGGTGGAGATCAACAACGCTTTCTACCGGCTGCCGACGCGGGAGAACTTCGAGGCGTGGCGGGAGCGTGTGCCGCGGGACTTCGTGGTGGCGGTGAAGGCGAGCCGCTACCTCACCCACATCAAGCGCCTCAAGGACCCCGAGGAGCCGGTCCACCGTCTGATGAGCCACGCGACGGGCCTGGGCGACCGCCTGGGCCCGGTGCTCCTCCAACTCCCACCGACACTGAAGGCCGACGCGGGACTGCTGGACGCATGTCTGGCCCGCTTCCCGTCATCGACCCGGATCGCGGTCGAACCGCGTCACGACTCCTGGTGGACGAAGGAGGTCCGGAAGGTCATGGAGTCCCGGGGTGCGGCCCTGTGCTGGGCCGACGTCCAGGCCCGCCCCGCCACTCCGCTGTGGCGTACGACCGACTGGGGCTACGTCCGCTTCCACCAGGGCCGCGCCCACCCATGGCCCCACTACGGCCGCCGCTCCCTGGAAACCTGGGTGGACCGCATCGCCACCACCTGGTCCGACGCCCGGGACGTGTACGCCTACTTCAACAACGACCCGGGCGGGGCGGCGGTGAAGGACGCGGTGACCTTCGGCCGGGCGGCAACCAGAGCGGGCCTGACGGTAACGCGCACACCGGAACTGGCGCCCCGGCGCTGACCAACGCGCCCCTACAGGGGCGCGGGGCTGTGTCGATTTGCGGCTCCGCCGCGTGGGCGCGACAAGCCACAGCGGGCCTGCAGACGACCGACGGGCCGGCCGCAGTGAATACCCCCGGGGGGGACCGCTCACCCCCCGTAAGCCGCCCGCAGGGCATCCCGCACGGCGGCCAGCGCCGCCTCCTCCCCCACCCCCAGCCGCCGAGCCCGCTCCACGTAAGCCTGGGCCGCCAGGGCCAACTCCCGCTCCGCCGCCGAGCCCGCGGCAGCGACGAACGTACCGTTGCGCCCCCGGGTCTCGATCACCCCGTCGCTCTCCAGCGCCCGGTACGCCTTGGCGACGGTGTTCGCCGCGAGTCCGAGCGACTCGGCCAGCCCCCGCACGGTCGGCAGCCGGTAGCCCACCGGCAGCACCCCCGACCGCGCCTGCTCGGAGATCTGCGCCCGCACCTGCTCGTACGGCGCGGCACTGTCGTCGATGTGGATCTTCAAGGTCACGCTGCCGATTGTCCCGCACCGGCCCGAAAATGAGAGGCATCCGGGTGTCCCTTCCCCGTAGCGTGCGCCCAATGACAGTGACCGTGCGCGATCTCCGCTCCGAGGACCGGGCCGAGGTGGAGGCCTTCGCCCATGTCCGCCATCTGGCCCTCCCACACATCCTGTGGACCCCCGAGGCCATCGTCCACAACCTCGCCCACACCCACCCCGACGCCCGCTTCAGATCCCTGGTCGCGGAGGAGGACGGCGAGGTCGTCGGCACCGCCCAGGTGCAACTGGCGTACGACAGCCCGGAGCCGGGCCAGGGCATGCTCAACATCTATGTGCACCCGGACCGCATCCGCCGCGGCGCCGGTGATCTCCTGGTCCGCGCGGCCGAGCGGCACCTGGCCGGGCACGGCGCGACCAAGCTGTTCGCCTGGGTCCTGGACGAGCCCGCCAACCGGGCCTTCGCCGAACGGCGCGGCTACCGCGCGAGCCGCTCCGCCCACTTCCTCCGCCTCGATCTGACCGGCGGGGCGCTCCCGCCGCTCCAGTCGCCGGCGCCGGGCGTCGAGCTGCGCTCCGCGGCCGACTTCGCGGACGATCCGCGCCCGCTGTTCGAGCTGGACGCGGCGACCACCTCGGACGAACCGAGCGATGTCGACGCCGAGCTCACCGACTACGAGACCTGGGTCGAGGAGATCTGGAAGCACCCGCTGCTCGACCGGGAGCTGACCACGATCGCGCTCGTCGAGGGCCACCCGGCCGCGTTCAGCCTGGCCTGGACGGACGCGGCCACCGGCCGCTACGCCACCGCCATGACGGGCACCGCCCGCCCTTACCGCGGCCGCGGCCTGGCCAAGCTCGCCAAGAACGACTCCCTGCACCGCGCCCGCGCCGCCGGATACACGGTGGCGCTCACGGGCAACGACACCGGGAACGGGCCCATGCTCGGGATCAACAAATGGTTCGGTTACGAGATCTGCGCATCGGAGGTGCGGTATGTCCGCGAACTCGCCTGACATGACACGGCAGTTGGACGTCGTCCTGGTCAAGGCGGGCCGGACGAAGATCCGTTATGCCGCGGAGCTGCTGGGCGACGACGGTACGCGCGTCGTCGTCCGTGCGCCCTGGGCGGGCGACGGCGTCCGGGACTTCGGGTTCGTCCGCTTCGAGAAGGGCGACGTCTTCACGGAGTACTACTGGCGCGACCGCTGGTACGCCGTGAAGGAGGTCAGGAACTCCGAGGGCACCCTGAAGGGCTGGTACTGCGACGTCACCCGCCCGGCCACGCTCTCCGGCACGGAACTGGTCGTCGAGGACCTCGACCTGGACCTGTGGCACTCCGCCGACGGCAAGGACGTACTCCGGCTGGACGAGGACGAGTTCGCCGAGAGCGGCCTGGCGGCGACGGACCCTCAGGCCGCGGCCGCCGCCGTCGCCGCCCTGGACGAGCTGGAGTCGCTGGCCCGCGAGGGCGGCTTCGACGCGCTCCTGGCGTGAGGGCTCACACCAGCGCCACCACCGCGTACCGCTCGTCCGTCACCTCCTTCCCCCACAGCTGCGCGTCCTGCGACAGCTGTTCCAGCCGCACCTCGGCGGCGAGCGGTGTCAGGAGGCCGGTGAGCACGCCGGCCGGTATGCCGACCGGCGTGACCGTCCCCCACACGCCCTCGACCAGCACTAGCCGGCCGCCTGGGCGCACCAGCTCCCGCCAGTGCCGCAGGACCCGGCCGGGCTCGGGCAGCGCCCACAGCACATGCCGTACGAGCACGACGTCGAAGCGCTGCTCCCCCACCGGGGGCGCCGCCGCGTCACCGACCAGGAACGCCGCGTCACGTCCGGCGAGCTTCGCTCTCGCGAGGCCGACCATGGCCGGGGAGCCGTCCGCTCCGGTCACATGGTGTCCCTGCTCGGATGCGAGGAGCGACAGGCTTCCGGTGCCGCAGCCGAGGTCGAGGACGTCGCTCGGCCGCTCCGGCAGCCAGGAGCGAAGCCGCTCCGCCCAGGCGCGGCGCACCTGCGGGTCGCGCAGACCGTGGTCCGGTTCGTCGTCGAAGGAGGCGGCCTCCGCGTCCCAGTCCACAGCCGCCCAGCTCAGCGCATCGTTGTCGTTGGTCATGCGCCCAAGAGTGACACCCGCCACTGACAGTCGATTCGTGACAGCCACCACAGACAGACCCCGACCGATGAGTCACTCTCCCCGAAAGGGTCTACCTCCGTGAGAACGCGGAACCCGGTAGGCGCTGAAGGAGGCAGCCATGCGCCGCACCACCGTGCACAAGCCCCTGACGAAGACGGACTCCCGCAAGGTCCGCGAGGAGGCCGACGAGCGCCCCTCCGGGCGCCCGGAGGTCCGCAAGGACATCGCACGAACGTGGTGGCCGGACGGCTGAAACAGCCGGTCCAGCCCATCAGTCAAGTCAATCCAGCCGCTTGCGGTAGTGGATGCGGTCGTAGGGGCCGTCCACCCGCCGCTCGACGACCTCATAGCCGAACTTCGGATAGATCTTCTGGTTCTCCCACATCATCGCGTTGGTGTAGAGCCTGACCTCGGGCAGTCCGAGCGCACGCGCGCGTGCGTCCACGAACTGCAGCAGCCGTCGCCCCACGCCCCTGCCGTGCGCCTCGGGGTGGACGGCGATGTTGTCGAGGTGCAGATGGTCCGTGCGCTCCTCCAGCACGACCAGACCGATCACGGGCTCCCCCGTCACGAACACCCGGCCCGCGGCCACGTTCGCCGCGTGGTCGGCCTCCATGGGCTGCGGCACCACCCCGATGCGCTCGATGTAGTGGTGGTAGGCGGCGTCGGTCACGGCCTTCACGGCCGGTACGTCGGCGGCGACGGCCGCCCGGATCTCCTCGTCGGTCATGCCGGGCACGGTATTACCTGATCCCAGGCTGAGGACTCCCTTAACGGCACCATAAGGATCTCCGTCACCCGCCTCCAGCAGGCGATTTCACGGTTTCTTGGGGCTAGCTTCTGATCGCACCCGGACCGTTCCGAGGAGATTCCGCATGCCCGCACGCCGTCGCAAGGTCGCCGCTCTCACCGTGCTCGGCGTCGCCCCGCTCGCCCTGACCGCCCTCGCCGCGGCCCCGGCCTCGGCGCACGGCACCATGGGCGACCCGGTCAGCCGGGTGGCGCAGTGCTACGCGGAGGGCCCGGAGAGCCCGAAGTCGGATGCGTGCAGGGCGGCGGTCGCGGCCGGCGGCACCCAGGCGCTCTACGACTGGAACGGCATCCGGATAGGCGACGCGAACGGGCGGCACCGGACGCTGATCCCGGACGGCAGGCTGTGCAGCGGGGACAACGAGGAGTTCAAGGGGCTCGACCTGGCCCGCGCCGACTGGCCGGCGACGAGGGCGAGCGCGGGTCCGTACACCTTCAAGTACCGCGTGACCGCCCCGCACAAGGGCACCTTCAAGGTGTACGTCACCAAGGCCGGCTACGACCCGGCGCACCCCCTGGCCTGGTCCGACCTGGACCTCGACCACCCGGTGGCGACGGCCACCGACCCGGTCGCCTCGGGCGGCTTCTACACCTTCTCCGGCACGCTCCCCGAGCGCTCCGGCAAGCAGCTCCTGTATGCGATCTGGCAGCGCTCGGACAGCCCGGAGGCGTTCTACTCCTGCTCGGACGTGAGCTTCGGCGGCGGTCGCACCGGCGGCAGTGGTACGCCGAGCAGCTCGTCCCCGGCTCCGACCGCCTCCGCCCCCTCGGACCGGCAGATCGAGGCGGGTGCCGACAAGTCGACAGTCGAGCACCACGGTCACGGTGACGCCGGCGCGAGCACCTCCGCGGACTCGCCGACCGCCGCCGCGGTCAACGGGCCCAGGGTCGCCGGGACGTCGGAGAACCTCGCCGAGACGGGCGCCGACGCCGGCACCTCGTACCTCGCCATCGGCGGCGCGGCCACCCTCGCGCTCGGTGCGGCGGCGCTGTTCCTCTCGGTCTCCTCGATCCGCCGTGGACGGCACGGCCGCTGACCGGGCCGAAGAGCGCGGGGCCTGTCCGGCGGCTCAGGTCGGACAGGCCCCGAGAGGTGCGTCAGCTCAGCGCCGACGCACAGGTGGTGGCGGTGGCGTGCGCCGGATCGAGGGCGCCCGCCACCTCGTGGAAGGCGATCCGGTCGGTCAGCCCGATCAGGGCGTGCTCGGAGAGGTCGAGTGCGCACAGGTTCTGCAGCAGCACGTTGTGCACGTCGGGACCGCTCAGGAACTGACTGCTGTACGGGGTGACCACCTCGTCGTACTTGGTGGCGATGACCGTGTAGTGGACGCCGGGGACGGTGTCTCCGCCGGCGTTGAGCTTGGTGAGGAAGGCGGATCCGACGATCTGGTCGGCGAGCCCGGGGGTCGAGGCGGAGATCAGGTCTGCGGCGCCGGGGAAGTACGGCAGCAGATTGGTCAGTCCGTCGAGGTCGGTGCCGTGGTTGTCGGGCGCGATGCCGACGAGGGCGTTCACCTTGGCGGCTCCACCGAGGAACTTGAGGTAGTAGCGGGGCATCATGCCGCCCTGCGAGTGGCCCACGAGGTCGACCTTGGCGGCGCCCGTCGCGGCGAGCACCTTGTCGACGTAGGCGGACAGCTGCTCCGCCGACTTGTCGATGGGGCCGAGGCCGTAGAAGACGGAGACGCCCTGCAGCTGGCCGTAGTCGAAGGAGAAGACGCAGTAGCCGCGGTCCTCCAGATACGGGGCGAGGGCGAGCCAGTTGTCGACGGAGTTGGCGAGGGTGCCGTGGACCAGGACCACGGGTCGGGGATGGGCGGCGGAGGGCTTGCAGGAGTAGTCGTTCCAGCCGCTCGACGAGGTGGCGGCCGTGTCGGCGTGGGCTGCGGTGGCGGCGGGGACGGTGACGACCGCGGCGGTCAGCAGCAGCGCGGTCAGGGGTCTGAGCACTCGTTTCCAGGGCAGCATCGGGTGATCTCCTTGCGGCTCAAGGGAGTTGCGATGGCCTTACGCCCTGTGATCCGGATCACGAAGGATGCTGTTCACTCGTCAAGTTACGGGCGAGTAGTGCAAGTGTGAAGTTACGCGTCAGTAAAAACTTCCAGTGGTAACTGACTCGCCAGTAGCCGCCACCGAACCCTCACCAGGCGGGCCGGATGGGCCCATAGGGCGCAATACGCCCCAACTGCCCACCCAACGCCCGCACTCCAGCCTCACCAAGCACCTCACTCCACCCCTGCACCACCTCCGCGGCAGCCTCCTCCGCCGCCCGCGTACAGGCCCACCCCTGCTCGGTCAGCACGACCAACCTGGCGCGGGCGTCCACGGGGTGCACGCGACGCTCGGCGTAGCCCTTCCGTACGACCGCGCTGCGCGGCTGGGCCGATACATCAAGGGCATTGCGGGGTGGCTCACGAGACCGCGGTGCGGTGCCCTCAATCGCACCACTCCGGGCCCCGAGGGCTCAGTCGTGCCCCGTTTCCCGGCGCCTGGATCCTGCCCACCTCTGTGGGTGCCGGCTGCGCTGCACGCCAGTTGCACAACACGCCCCTCACCGGCACCACCCGAGCGGAGCGGGGCGGCAGCAAGGAACTGTGCGCCTGGCGCGGTGAGATCCCCGCCGGGGCCAAGGCGCCGGTGCACACGGTCAATCGTGAGGAGATCTTCCATCTCCTCATCGGGGAACTGCTGATCACCCTCGACGGCCGCACCGAACGCATCACCGCGGGCGACACGGTCATCGTCAACCCCGGCGCGACCCTCGGCGTCGAGAACCCCACCGATCAGACGGCGATCTCCTGGGTCACCACGTCCATCGGCCTGGAGGCGGTGCTCGCCGACGGCACCCGCATCACTCCCCCGTGGGCCAACTGAGGGCTATGCCGCCAGTGCCCCCGGCCGCAGTGCCTCCGGTCCGAACTTCGCCCGTACCCGGTCCGCGACCTCCTCGATGCGGCGGGCCTTCTCGTCCACCGGGTCGAAGGTGAGCTGGTAGGAGGCCTGTTCGGCGGGGCCGAGGGACTCGGCGCGGAGGGCGAGGGTGCGGACGCGGGCGCGCTGGAGGCCCAGCGACTCGTACATGTCGTACGCCGTCCTGGTCAGGGCGGCCGAGTGGGCGGTGGGTTCCTTCAGGGTGCGGGTGCGGGTCGTCGCGGTGCGGTCGGCGTAGCGCGCGGTGAGGGTGAGCGTGCCGCAGACCTTGTCCAGGGCGCGCAGCCGGGCGCCCAGTTCCTCGGCGGCGGAGAGCAGCGCGCGGCGGTGCCGGTCCGGGGACAACTCGTCGCGGGTGAAGGGGCGTTCGGCGGCGAGCGAGCGGGAGACGGCGTTCGGGACGACCCGGCCGCGGTCGACGCCGTTCGCCTTCTCGTGCAGCTCGCGGGCCGCCCTCGCACCGATCAGGCGCTGGAGTGTGGAGAGCGGTGCGGCGGCGACCCGGCCGAGCGTGTCCAGGCCGTACTCGTCCAGGGTGCGGGCGGTGGCCGCGCCGACACCGGGGAGCGCGGTGACCGGGCGGTCCGCGAGGAACTCCGCGATGCCGTCCGGATCGCCGGGGGCCTCGCAGGTCAGCCCGGGCCCGGCCGCACCCAGTGCCACCCGGGCCAGCATCGGACCCGGCCCGGCGCCGATCGCGCAGTCGACGCCGTACAGGGCGAGGGCGCGCACCCGGATCACCGCCGCCAGCTCGACCGCGCTGCGACCGAAGTACCGCTCGGCACCCCGCAGATCGGCCAGCGCCGCGTCCGGCGGCAGCGCCTGGACGACCGGGGTGAACTCCTCCAGCAGCCCGAGCAGCCCCGGCAGCGCGGCTTCCGAGGCCTGCGGCAGCTGGAAACGTACGCACACGATGGTCATCCCGCACTCCCCGGGCTCTGGTGCCACAACTTCCGTACCTGTGAGGGCTCTTGGCCCGCCGGCCGCAGATCGGCCCACGGGTTCATCTCGTATCCGGTGGGCAGTTGGATCCGCCGGCCGCGGGCCGAATCCCCGCCACCCTCCGGCAGCGGCTGCGCCAGCCGTTTCGCCACCTCGTCGAGGCCGCCCTCGGCGCGAAGTTCGACCAGTTCGGCGAGGTTCCAGGCGGCGGCGCCCACCACGCTGAGGCTGCGCGGACCGCGCCGCTGCACCACCCCGCGCACCAGCAGCAGCCAGGAGTGGAAGACGGTGTGGGCGCAGGCGTCGTGGGAGTCGTCGAAGAAGGCGAGGTCGACCAGGCCCGTGCCGTCGTCCAGGGTGGAGAAGATGACACGCTTGCCGGAGCGGATCGGCGGGGTCTGCGTGGCCGCCTTGGCGCCCGCCACGAGAACCGTCTCGCCGTGCCTGGTCTCGCGCAGCCGGCGCGCGGAGACCACGCCCAGCTCGTCGAGGAAGGCCCTGTGATCATCCATCAGATTGCGCGAGGCGTCCATCGACAGCACTCCCAGTTCGGCACTGAGCTTCTCCGCCTCCGACAGGTCCGGCAGCCCGGCCGAGGCCGTCTTCCGGCCGCCCGCCAGCGGGAGTTGACCGCCGCCCGCACCCCGGGCACCCCGGTGCAGCTCGGTCAGGTGCAGTTGCAGGTCACGGCGGTTGGCGCCGAAGGAGTCCAACGCTCCGACCTGGGCCAGCCTTTGGGCCAGCGGCCTGCTCGGCCGCGCCCGCTCCCAGAAGTCCAGCAGCGAGGCGTACGGCTGCCCCTCCGCGATCCGCGCCGCCTCGGCCTCGCTGATGCCGTACACGTCGGAGAGGGCAAGCCGCAGCCCCCACACGGCAGGTGATTCAGACACCAGTTCGATACGGTGTGCGACCGCCGACTTGTTCACATCCAACGGCAGCACCGGCACCCCGCGCCGCCGCGCGTCCGCCAGCAGCAGCCGCTTCGGATACATCCCGGGGTCGTGCGTGAGCAGTCCGGCGTAGAAGGCGGCCGGGTGGTGCGCCTTCAGCCACGCCGACTGGTAGGTCGGCACGGCGAAGGCGACCGCGTGCGCCTTGCAGAAGCCGTAACTGCCGAAGGCCTCGATGATCTCCCAGGTCCGCCGAATCGTTTCTGCGTCGTACCCGGCCGCCGCCGCGTGCTGGGCGAACCACACCTTGATCCGGCCTTGCGACTCCGGGTCCGACAGCCCGCGCCGCACCCGGTCCGCCTCGCCGCGTCCGCAGCCGGTCATGATGGCCACGATGTCGATGATCTGCTCGTGGAAGACGACGACCCCGTACGTCCCCTTCAGCGGTTCCTCCAGGTCCGGGTGCGGATAACGGATGGGCGCCCGCCCGTGCCGCGCCTCGATGAACGGCCGCACCATGTCGGCGGCGACCGGACCGGGACGGAAGAGGGAGATGTCGACGACGAGGTCGTGGAAGGTGGCCGGCTGCAGGCGTCCCACCAGGTCCCGCTGGCCCGGCGACTCGATCTGGAAGCAGCCCAGGGTCTCGGTGGAACGGATGAGCCGGTACGTCGCCGGGTCGCCGCCCTCGAGCGCGTCCAGGTCGATCCGCTCCCCCGTGGCCCGCTGCACCTCGGCGACCGCGTGCGCCATCGCCGACTGCATCCGCACCCCGAGCACATCGAGTTTGAGCAGTCCGAGGTCCTCGACGTCGTCCTTGTCGAACTGCGACATGGGGAAGCCCTCGCCGCTGGTCGGCATGACCGGCGTACGGCTCAACAGGGACGCGTCGGAGAGGAGCACCCCGCAGGGATGCATGGCGACTCCGCGCGGCAGGGCGTCGAGCGCCTCGACCAGTTCCCAGAGCCGCCCGTAGCGCTCCTTCTCCCCGGCCAGTGCCCTGAGTTCGGGCAGTTCCTCCAGTGCCGCGCGGGCGTCGCGGGCGCGGATGTGCGGGAAGGACTTGGCGATGCGGTCGATGTCGGCCGGGTCCATGGACAGGGCCGCGCCGACGTCACGGATCGCATGGCGGACCCGGTACGTCTCCGGCATCGAGACCGTCGCGACCCGCTCCTCGCCGAACCGGTCGATGATCGCGCGATAGACCTCCAGCCTGCGCGCGGACTCCACGTCGATGTCGATGTCAGGGAGCACGACCCGTTCCTTGGACAGGAAGCGCTCCATCAGCAGCCCGTGCTCGACCGGGTCGGCGTTCGCGATGCCGAGGAGGTGGTTGACCAGGGAGCCCGCTCCGGAGCCACGGGCGGCCACCCGGATGCCCATCTTCCGTACGTCGTCCACCACTTGAGCGACCGTCAGGAAGTAGGAGGCGAAGCCGTGGTGGGCGATGATGTCCAGCTCGCGGTGCATCCGCTCCCAGTAGGCGCGCCTGCCGGAGTAGCCGTGCAGCACCATCCCGGCCGCCGCCCGCGAGGCCAGTGCCCGCTGGGCGGTGCGGCGGCCGGCGCCGACGAGGTGCGGCTCGGGGAAGTGGACGGCGCCCATGCCGAGGTCGTCCTCGGGGTCGACCAGGCACTCGGCGGCCGTCGCCTGCGTCTGCTCCAGCAGCCGGTGGGCGGTGTCGCGCCGGTAGCCCGCGGCCTCGACGATCCGCTCGGCGGTGTGCAGCATGTCACCCGCACCCTTGAGCCAGGCCTCGCCCGAGTCCAGCTCCTTCGTCGGGTCGACGGGGACCAGACGGCGGGCCGCGTCCAGGACGTCGGCGACCGGGCCGAGGCCGGGGTCGGCGTAGCGGACGGCGTTGCTGAGCACCGGGCGGATGCGCTGTTCGGCGGCGAAGCCGACGGTGCGGGCGGCCAGGCGCAGCGAGCCGGGGCCGGTGCCCTTGCGGCCGTGCCAGACCGTCTCGAGGCGCAGGGCGTCGCCGTAGATCTCGCGCCAGGGGGCGAGCAGCCTGGCCGCGCGGTCGGGGCGGCCGGCCGCGAGGGCGCGGCCCACGTCGGAGGCGGGGCCGAGCAGGACGGTCAGGCCGTCGGCACGGTTGTCGGTCCAGGGCAGCAGGGGCGGGCCGTCGGCGGAGTGCGCCGCGGTGACCAGGCGGCACAGGTCGGCCCAGCCGCGGGCGCCGTCCCGGGCGAGGAAGGTGACGCGGGGGGTCGACTCGTCGATGAAGGCACCGCCGCGTACGGGGGTGCGGCGCCGCTCCCGCCGTACGGGATCGTCCTCGCGCAGCCGGGCGGGCTGCTGCACGGCCAGGTCCGCGCCGAACAGCGGTCGGACGCCCGCCCCGGCGCAGGCCTTGGCGAAGCGGACCGTGCCGGCGAGGGTGTCGCGGTCGGTGAGGGCGAGGGCGTCCATGCCCTGCTCGGAGGCGCGCTCCGCCAGCCGCTCCGGATGCGAGGCGCCGTAGCGCAGGGAGAATCCGGAGGCGGTGTGCAGATGGGTGAAGCCAGGCATCCGCACCTCCCGCTGTCTGAGCCGTCTCCATTATCGAACATCAGTTCCCGACTGCCTCACCTCCACCATAGACCAAAAACCGAACGAGTGTGCGACAACCGTTCGCCCCTCCCCCACCTGCGGAAACGTCCGCCACCCCGGACGGTGAGGACATGGCGCCCAAGGCCGCGGTCGAGCAGACGGTGGCCCGGCTGGGCCGGTTGCGCGGCTCACCCTTCGACCCGCGGGTGGGGGCGGTCGGGGCGGCAACGCTCGCGCTCATGCTGCCGCCGTTCTGGAAGGCGATCGGGCGCGCTGCCGCCCGGCGCCGGGACCTGGGCGGCGCGGTCGATCGCGTACTTCAAGGGAAACGCGGCTCGGTCCGGGGAACCGCGTGACCAGCCACAACGCGCCCGCAGAATTGAACACACCCGCAGACAGTCAACCGCACATCCCGCGGAGCGACACGGCACGCGAAAGTCCCGCCCCTCGCGCGCAGGGGCGGGACTTCACACAACTTCGCGCATCCGGCGGAGCCGACGATCAGCCGATCTGGGCGCCCTCGGCCGACAGCGCCTCGGTGACCGGCTGGAAGAAGGTCTCGCCGCCGGAGGTGCAGTCGCCGCTGCCGCCGGAGGTGAGGCCGATCGCCGCGTCGCCGTCGAAGAGCGAGCCGCCGCTGTCGCCGGGCTCGGCACAGACGTCGGTCTGGGTGAGACCGCTGACCGTGCCCTCCGAGTAGTTCACGGTGGCGTTCAGGCCGGTGACCGTGCCGGTGTGCACCTGGGTGGTGGAGCCGCTGCGGGTCACCTTCTCGCCGACCGTGGCCTCGGCGGCGTGGGTGATGGACTGCGAGGAGCCGTTGTAGAGGTCGACCGCGCTCGGGTGGTCCACGTCGGCGGTGTACTTCACCAGGCCGAAGTCATTGCCGGGGAACTGGGAGTCGGCGTTCTGGCCGATCTGGTTGCCGCCGGAGTCCGACCAGGTCTTGATGGCGTCGGTGCAGTGGCCCGCGGTGAGGAAGTACGCCGCGCCGCCCTTGGTCACGTTGAAGCCGAGCGAGCAGCGCCCGCCCGAGCCGGAGATGGCGTCGCCGCCCGCGACGAAGGGCTTGAACTCCCCCTTCGAGCGCTTGAGTTCGGCCTTGGCGCCGAGCCCGTCGACGACCTTGGAGAGCTTGGCCCACTCGGCCTTGGAGACGGTCTTGTCGGCGGTGACGACGACCTTGTTGCTCACCGGGTCCGTCGACCACGAGGTGCCGGGGATGGTGGCGTCCTTGGTCAGCGTCGTACGGGCGGCGTCGAGTTCGGCGAGGGAGTTCTCCACGAGTCTCGCCTTGGCGCCGGCCGCCTCGACGGTCCTGGCGGCGGCCTGGTCGAGGACGTTCACGACGAGGCTCTTCGCCTTCGCGTCGTAATACGTTCCCGCCGCGTCGCCGCCGAGGCTCTTGCCGAGCGTCGAGGCGAGCTTTCCGGCCGCCACGGCCGACAGGGTCTCGGGCGCGGAGGCCTTCGAGGGCTCGCTGGCGTTCGCAGTCTGGAAGGTGACTCCCGCGGCCACCAGTGCGGCTATGCCCGCACCGGCCACGGCGGCACGCCGCTTGGGTATGCGTCGGTGCTTCAACTCACGTCCTCCTGTGGGGGGTCGGTCCGGGAGGTTGTGGGGACCTCGCGAACCGGAAGGCGTTGAACAGCGCCTACTATCCCGAGGGCGGCAGGGAGCACACAAGGGCGTCTTCAGGACGCGCGTAGAACGCGGTGTGCGCGCCCCCTACCTTTTTGACAGTGCACGGTCACCCCATGTCTTCGCTCTGCAAACACTACGAGCGAGTAACCCATGTGCGGTGCGTGAGGTCTAGTCCTGTCCGGAATTCGACCCCTCGGGGCCGGCCTCCAAGCTCGGCACGGGAGGCGGCAGTTGCTCCTGCACCGGTTGCTGCTGGGCCTGGACCGGCTGCTGCGGGACCTGCTGGGGCGCCCCGGCCGTCTGCTGCGCCTTCTCCAGGAACCTCAGCAGCTCCACCGGGAACGGCAGCACGAGCGTGGAGTTCTTCTCGGCGGCGACGGCCGTCACCGTCTGCAGCAGCCGCAGTTGCAGCGCGGCCGGGGTGTCCGCCATCTGCTGCGCGGCCTCGGCGAGCTTCTTCGAGGCCTGGAGTTCGGCGTCGGCGTTGATGACCCGGGCCCGGCGCTCCCGGTCGGCCTCGGCCTGCCGGGCCATCGAACGCTTCATGGTCTCGGGCAGGGACACGTCCTTGATCTCGACGCGGTCGATGGTGACGCCCCACTCCACGGCCGGGCTGTCGATCATCAACTCCAGCCCCTGGTTGAGTTTTTCCCGGTTGGACAGCAAATCATCCAGTTCGCTCTTGCCGATGATGGACCTGAGCGAGGTCTGCGCCATCTGCGCGACCGCGAACCGGTAGTCCTCGACCCGGACGACCGCCTCGGCCGGCCCGGTCACCTTGAAGTAGACGACGGCGTCCACCCGCACCGTGACGTTGTCCCGGGTGATGCCCTCCTGCGCGGGCACCGGCATCGTCACGACCTGCATATTGACCTTCTGGAGCCGGTCCACGAACGGCACGATCATCGTGAACCCCGGCCCGCGCACCTCGTCGCGGAGCTTGCCGAGCCGGAACACCACACCGCGTTCGTACTGCTTGACGACCCGAGCGGCCGCCATCACGTACACCACACCGGCGGACGCGAGGGTCGCTCCCGCCGCCACCAGCTCCTCGACCATGCCGCCCCCAGGGGACCGAGCACCACGTGTGCTTCGAAGGTAACTCCGTCACCCGGACAAGAGGGAGCCCCCGCGCGCCGGTTGCGCACGGGGGCCGGGAACAGCGGGCGTCAGCCGATGCTCACGCCGTAGTAGCTCAGGGCCTCGGTGACCGGCTGGAAGAAGGTCGTGCCGCCGGAGGTGCAGTTGCCGCTGCCGCCGGAGGTCAGACCGTACGCCACGGTGCCGCCGTACAGCGGGCCGCCGCTGTCGCCGCCCTCTGCGCAGACCGTGGTCTGGATCAGGCCGTAGACGATGTCGCCGCTGCCGTAGTTGACGGTGGCGTTCAGGGCGGTGACCCGGCCGCTGTGCGTACCGGTGGTGGAGCCGCGGCGGTACACCGTGGTGCCGACGCTCGGGGTGGCCGCGCTGGTGATGGTCTGGCTGCCGACCGTGCTCGGGTGCGAGATCGACGAGTTGGTGTAGCGCACCAGCGCGAAGTCGTTGCCCGGGAAGCTGTAGCCCACGTTGGTGCCCAGCGTGGTGGTGTGGCCCGAGTTGGAGTACCAGGTGGAGGCGACCTCACCGCAGTGGCCCGCGGTCAGGAAGTAGTAGGTGCTCCCGCTGTGCACGTTGAAGCCGAGGGAGCAGCGGTACTGGCCGCCGTAGATGGCGTCGCCACCGCTGATCAGGGGCTTGAACTGCCCGGAGGTGCGCTTGATGGTGAGGGCGCCGGCATTGCTGCCCGCCTGCCGCTTGATCTTCGCGATCTCGGCCTGGGAGACCGTGCTGTCGACGGTGACGACGACACGGTGGTTCTTGCTGTCGACGGCCCAGGCGGTGCCCGGGACATCGGCCTTGAGCACCGAGGCGTCGGCGCTCTTGAGCTGGGCCGTGCTGAAGGGGGTGGCGGTGGACGCGTTCGCGCTGGGGACCGCGAACGCTGCGGCGGCCACGAGACCGGTGGCGACGGCGATCAGCCGGGTCCGTCTCGCAATGCCGCTGCGGGGGGTGGTGCGCTTGATCCTCACGTTCGTTCCTCCCAAGGGGAAGTCGGGGGCCCGCGTGGGGTCGGGGCCCGTGAGGCGCAGCCAGGGCCGCGTTCGTCCGGATTCCGGACACGCCGTGCCCCTGACAAGCGCTTGACGGGGAGTATTCGGCCGAACGGCCGGTAGGCGCAAGGGCGCCTTTCGGCCGTCAACCCCTCAACGAACCATGAGTTTTGGCCAACTCTGCCCTGGTTGGGACCAGGTTGCGGACGCCCGCCTCGCCCGTATGTTCCCCGGCGGCGGGAACGGCAGAAGCCCAGCACGCGGGGATGTCCGGAAGTCGCCCTTCCGGATGGCCCTCGACCCCGGGCGCGCCCCAGGCCGGTCAGGCACTGACGGACGGTACCGGGTCGGGCAGGCCGAGATGTGACCGCAGCGTCGCCCCCTGGTACTCCGTGCGGAAAGCGCCGCGCTCCTGCAGCAGCGGCACCACACGGTCCACGAACTCGTCGAGCCCGACCGGAGTGATCAGCGGCTGGAGGACGAAGCCGTCGGCGGCGTCCTTCCGCACATACTCGTCGAGTTCGGCGGCGACGGCCTCGGGCGTGCCGATGAAGGACTGCCGGCCGCCCGCCTCGATCACGGTCTGCCGGATGGACAGCCCCTTCTCCTTGGACGCGCGCGCCTCCCCCACTCTCGAACTTCGCTCGAGCGGGGGGACCCCCATCTCCGCGATCGCCACGGTGTCGCCGCACCGGGTCCGTCCCTGGGTGATCGCGGAGTCCGCCACCGGGTCGATCTCGGGGAGCGGGCCGTCGGGGTCGCACGCCGACAGGTCGACGCCCCAGATCTGCTCCAGGGCGAGGATCGCGTTCGGCGGGGACACCTGCTGCCGCCGGATCTCGGCGGCTCTCTCCTGGGCCTCGGCGGCGGTGTCGCCGAGGACGACGGTGACACCAAGCATGATCTTCAGGTCGTCCGGGGCGCGGCCGTACTTCTCCAGGCGGCGCTTCACATCGGCGTAGAACGAGCGCCCCGCCTCCAGCGTGCCGTGCCGGGTGCTGTGCCTTCCCGGGGGATAACCCCCGGACCCCCAGCCGGAAAGGACCACGTCGGCCGTGGACGCGGCGAACTCCCGTCCCTCGCCGGAGTCCCCGGCCTGGATGACGACGGGGTGCCCCTGCGGTGAGCGCGGCACGGTGAACTCGCCCGCGATGTCGAAGTGCTGCCCGCGGTGCGCGAACGGCCGGGAGACGCCCTCGGGGGTCCAGGAGTCCCACAACTTCCTTGCCACGCCCACGAATTCGGCGGCGCGCGAGTACCGGTCCGCCGGGTCGAGGAAGCCGCCGCGCCGGAAGTTCTCGCCGGTGAAGACGTCGGAGGAGGTCACCACGTTCCAGGCCGCGCGGCCGCCGCTGAGGTGGTCCAGCGTGGCCAGTCGGCGGGCGAGCTCGTAGGGCTCGTTGCAGGTCGCGTCGACGGTGGCGGCGAGGCCGAGGTGTTCGGTGACGCCGGCCAGCGCGTTCAGCACGGTCAGCGACTCGGGCCGGCCCACCACGTCCAGGTCGTGGACACGGCCCTTGTGCTCGCGCAGCCGCAGCCCCTCGGCGAGGAAGAAGAAGTCGAACAGACCGCGTTCGGCGGTGCGGGCGAGGTGTGCGAAGGACGAGAGGTCGATCTGCGACCGCGATCGCGGATCGGCCCACACCGTGGTGTTGTCGACCCCCGGGAACTGTGCCGCGAGATGCATCTGCTTGCGTCGTACGGTCATGACGCTCCCCCGGTCACGGCGTACCGGTTGGCGGGCCTCGCGAGGCCCAGGTGCTCCCTCAGGGTGCTGCCCGGGTAGAAGGTGCGGAACAGCCCGCGGTGCTGGAGCAGCGCCACCGTCCCGTTGACGAGCCGCTCCAGGTCACGGCGCGGCTCGGTGGGCGTGAGGTGGAAGCCGTCGACGATGCCGTCCGCGTGCCAGCCGGCGATCAGTTCGGCGAGGTCCACGGGGCCGCCCCGGTACAGCGGGCCCTGCACGGTCTGCCGGGGGCCGCCCCCGCCGTGGCCCGGCTCGGCCGCGTGCTCACCGTCGCCGAGGTCGACGAGGAGGCTCACGAGCACCCGCAGGGTGTCGGGGTTGCGTCCGAACTCGGCGGCCGACTGGCGGAGTTGGTCCCGTACGGCGGCGGCCTGCGCGGGGCTCGCGGCCCGCACCAGGGCCACGTCGGCGTACTGGGCGGCGGTGCGCCGGGCGTGCCCCTCGGTGGCGTCGACCACGCGGACGGGGTGGCCCTGCGGGGGCCGCGGCACGATCGAGGGGCCCTTCACCGAGAAGCCGGCGCCGGTGAAGTCGACGTGGTGCAGCTTGTCCCGGTCGATGAAGCGGCCGGTCGCCGGGTCCCGTATCTCGGCGTCGTCCTCCCAGCTGTCCCACAGTCTGGCGGCCACGTCGGCGACTTCGCCGGCCTCGCGCCACAGTTCCTCGGCGGTCACGGCATGGCGGCGGCCGAAGAGACGGGCCTCGCCCTCGGTGGTGGACACGTCGATCCGCCAGCCGGCCCGGCCGCGGCTGACCCAGTCGAGGGTGGCGACGGCGGCCTGCACATGGAAGGGCTCGGTGTGGGTGGTGGTGACGGTGGGGACCAGGCCGAGGCGGGTGGTGGCGGGGGCGACCCGGGAGAGGACGGCGAGCGCGTCGGGCCCGGGGCGGGCGAAGGTGTCGTCCAGCGTGACGAAGTCCAGGCCGCCGCGCTCGGCGAGCCGCGCCAGTTCGATGTGGGAGCCGGCGTCGAACACCGCCGGCTGGTCCAGGGCGGCGGCCAGGTGCAACCGCCCCCGGCCGTGCGATGAGGTCATGTGGGGGGAACCTTTCAGAGAACCTTGGAGAGAAACGCCCTGGTGCGCTCGTGGCGGGGAGCGTCCAGCACGTCACCGGGCGGGCCCTGTTCGACGATCTTTCCGTCGGCCATGAAGACCACGGTGTCGGCGACCTCACGGGCGAAGCCGATCTCGTGCGTGACGACGATCATCGTGGTGCCCTGATCGGCCAGGTCCCGTATGACGTCGAGGACTTCGCCGACCAGCTCGGGGTCGAGCGCGGACGTCGGTTCGTCGAAGAGCAGCAGCTTGGGCTCCAGCGCCAGTGCCCGTGCGATGGCGACCCGCTGCTGCTGTCCGCCGGAGAGCTGCCGCGGGTAGGCGTCGGCCTTGTCCGCGAGACCCACCCGGTCCAGCAGCCGGCGCGCACTCTCGAGCGCCTCCTTGCGCGGCCGTTTCAGCGCGGACACGGGTGCCTCGATGATGTTGTCCACCACGGTGAGGTGCGGGAACAGATGGAAGTTCTGGAAGACGAACCCGATCCGGGTGCGCTGCTTGAGCACCTCACGCTCGGGCAGTTCGTGCAGCTTGTCGCCGGAGCGCCGGTAGCCGACCAGCGTGCCGTCCACGCTGATCGCTCCGCGGTCCACCTTCTCCAGGTGGTTGATGGTGCGCAGCAACGTCGACTTGCCGGAGCCGGACGGGCCGAGGACGACGGTGACCTCGCCGGTGCGCACCTCCAGATCGATGCCCTTGAGGACCTCGAGCGAGCCGAAGCTCTTGTGGACGGATCTGATGTCGACCATGACGCTCATCGGGGCACTTCCTTGGGAAGGGGAGTCAGGCGGGTCATGCGGCCGCGCTGCCGTCCAGCTCGCGCAGGAACCGCAGCACGGCCCGTGCGGTGGCGTCGTTCTGCCGGAAGGCGGGACCGCCGGTGCGCGGCCGGGTGAAGGCGCCGGGCGTGCGTCCGTCGGTGTAGGGCCCGAGCGCGAACCGCCTTGGATGCGGCCGCCCGACGCCGTCGAGGAGCCGCCCGTCGGCGGGGTCCACCCGGAGCAGCCCGTCGGGGGTCTCGACGGCGCCGTCGGCGTGCAGTTCGCGCAGCAGGGGGTCGCGGGCCCGTCCGACGGTGGGCTCGGGCAGCCGCGCCTCGACCAGCGCCCGTGCCTCGACGAAGGCACCCGGAACGGTGGCGCTGGACGCCCGGAACACCCCGTCCTCGGCGCTGACGGTCATGTCGGCGCCGAGGAACTTCAGGACTCCGGCTCGGGACAGCGCCAGCAGCTGCCGCAGCCGCGGTCCGGGCGGCCCGGAGGCCAGATAGCTGAAGAAGCCGTGCCACCAGGGGCCGATACCACCGAGTCGGACCAGCTGACCGTAGACGGAGAGCAGCCCGAGGAACACGGCCAGGTCGGGGCTGTGGTCGGGGTCGTGACGTCTGCTCAGGTCATGCTCGACATAGCCCCGCAGCCCCTCCTGGAACTCCTCGAAGGAGCCGTACCGCACCCCGTCCAGCGGGTGGTCGAGCGCGTCCAGGTCGAGCCGGTCGGCGGGGTCGGGCACGGCGGACGCCACGAGCGCCTCCCGCTCGGCCACGCCGGACGCGGCCGCGTACTTCTCCTCGAAGACGTTCCATTCGACGGCCGTCCGCTCCGGATGCACGGTGAACAGCCGGTGGTAGTGGGCGAACCCCAGCTCCTTCTCCACCAGCGGCCACACGTCCCGCCGGAAGTCGAACCCGTCGGGACGCGCGAGCAGCGCCTCGACCTCGGGCGGCCCGAAGAACCGCGGCAGCGGCGGCCGTTCGCCGCTCCAGTCGTAGCCGATCTTCGAGTGGTACGGCACTCCGCGCCGCGAACCGACGTACAGCACCGGCTCCTGCCCCGACGGCACATAGGTGTCGCCCTCGTACCGCCCGCCCCGCCCCTCGGTCAGCAGCACCATCAGGTCGACGAAGGCGAGCCCGAACCCGCGCACGAGAACGGGCTCACCGGCCTTCAGCGCGGTCAGATCGCTGTCGGCGGTGAAGTCGGGCGGAAGGTGGACCAGCCCGTGCGCACGCGCGTACTCGGCCAACTCGACCTGCTGAACGTCGAGTTCGGCGTCGAGGTGGCCGAGCGCGAGCACGACGAGGTCGGCCAGGAGCGGGCGCGGGCGGCCCTCCAGCCACACCTGCTGACGGCCCTCGCGCGGGCCGCTGACCCGAAGGGCGCGCCGGGGATGGTGGTGGACGACGACACCCGGGGGCAGGTCGGCCACGGCCTGTTCATGCACCCAGCGCAGATACGCCCCCTGGAGCTGCCGGTCCGCGAAGGTACGGCCGTCGATGCCGGCCCACTCGTGCAGCGTGGGCCCCTCCCGCACCGGGCCCTCCATGGCCACCGTCTCGTCGGTGAACATGGTGACGTCCTCGGCGTGGGAGTTCATCCACAGCAGCGGCGACTGGGCGGCGCGCCAGATGCGTCCGGCGCCCGGCGGATGGGGGTCGACGAGATGGATGTCGAGGCCCGAACCGGCATACAGCTCGGAGGCGTTGGCCGCGATCCGCTCGATGAGACCGGTCCCCCGCGGCCCGGCCCCGACGATCACCAGGGAGGGCCTCATCGCGCGCGCTCCGAACCGCGGGCGTAGTGCTTCTCCACGTAGTACTGCCCGACACCGAGCACCGAGGTGACGACGGTGTACCAGAGGGTGGCCACCATCAGCAGCGGAATGACCTGGTAGGTGCGGTGGTAGATCAGCTGCGCCGAGAAGAGCAGGTCGTTCACCGCGATGACGCTGACGATGGAGGTGCCCTTGAGGGTGCCGATCAGCATGTTCCCGGCGGGCGGCACGATGGAGCGCATCGCCTGTGGCAGCACGATCCGCCGCCAGCGCCGCCAGCGGCTCAGCCCGAGCGCCTGGGCGGCCTCGATCTGCCCCCGGTCGACGGACAGGATGCCGCCGCGCACGACCTCGGCGGCGTAGGCGGCCTCGTGCAGCGTGAGTCCGACGACGGCGACCTCGACGGGCCCGAGCAGATTGACCGTCTTGACCCCGAACAACTCGGGATACAGGGCCCCGATGTTGAACCACAACAACAGCTGCACCAGGATCGGAATCGACCGGAAGAGCCAGACATAGCCCCAACTCACCGCTCTCAGCACGGGGTTGGCGGACAGCCGGAACGCGGCGAGCAGCGTGCCCAGCGCAAAGCCGAGCACCATCACGACCGCGGTCAGCCACAGCGTGAGCCACAGCCCGCGCAGCACCGAGTCCGAGGTGAAGTACTCGGCGACGACGTCCCACTCGAACGCCCGGTTGCGCAGTACGGAGTTGACGGCGAGGCCGAGCAGGGCGAGCACGAGGACGGCTGCGGTCCACTGGCCGAACCGCCGCTGCGGCACGATGCGCAGGGCATCGGCCTGCTCGGGTATGTCCGGTGCCGCCGGGACTTTGGCGAGAGTGTCGGAAGACATGCGAAGGCTCCGTGACGCGTTGGTCGAACACGGTGGATGCCTTCACACGGACGCGCCGGGCTGCACACAGCGACAGCGCGCTACGGCCGAGCCCCTCAGCAGGGCCGTCCATCGACTGTACGGGGCCGTTTCCCCTCACTGTCAAGGCTGTCCGGCATGTGAGCAGCACGTCTCAAGTCAGTTGACGCAGAACCGGATGCCTGTTCCACTTGGCCCATGCATCCACAGCAGTGGCTGGTCACGCGCTCCCACATCGACTTCGGTCGAGTGTGGTCCTGTTCCTGTTGAGCCGACCTCACTGCGCGCCCTGACCGGGCGTTCTCAGCGTTCTCCCGCTTCGCCTTCACACGCGCACGCACCCCTCCCCTCGCGCTCTTCTCACTCCTTCCTGCTTCCAGGAGACCGCACCCGATGCGCACGTTCACGCGTACCCGTAGAACCCTCTTCGCACCTTTCGCCCTGATCACGTCCGCCACGGTGCTGCTCACCGCTTGCGGCTCGGGTCCGGACGGCTCGACCGACGCCGCGGGCACCTCGGCGAAGGCGGACAAGATCCCCACGACGGACGTGGTCTCCGCCGTCCACAAGGACGAGGCGTCGGCAAAGCTGCTGCCGCCGGGCACGACAAGCCTCACCGTCGCGTTCAGCGTCGGCGGCACCCCGCCCGGCACCACCTACCTGGACGACGGCAAAACCCTGACCGGCCAGGACGTCGACTTCGCCGACGCGGTCGCCAAGGTGCTCGGCATCAGGCTCAAGTCCGAACAGGCCGGCTTCGAGGCGATCCTGCCGGCCCTCGACAGCGGCAAGTACGACTTCGGCGCGAGCAACTTCGGCGTCACGGACGAACGCCGCAAGACCATCGACTTCGTCACCTACATCAACGACGGCCAGGGCTTCGCCACCCGCAAGGACAGCAAGCTCTCCAAGGTCACGGACCTGAGGCAGCTGTGCGGCCTGAACGTGGCAACCGGCGCCGGCACCACCTTCGAGGCGACGCTGGAGGAGAACAAGAAGCTCTGCACGGCCGCCGGCAAGAAACCGTACAACGTGCAGACCTACAGCGAGACGGGCGCCATCTGGTCCTCCCTCCAGCAGGGCCGCAGCGACGTGGTGATGTCCACGATCAACGGTCTCCGCTACGCGGTGGCCCACCAACAGGGCGTGAAGTTCCTCAACGAGTACCACCGCCTGGACGTGGGCTTCGCCTTCAAGAAGGGCACCAGACTGGCCCCCGCCTTCCAGTCAGCGGTGAACAAGCTGATAGCAGACGGCACGTACGAGAAGGTCCTGAAGAAGTGGGGAACGACGGGCTCGGCGATCACGAAGTCGCAGATCTCGCCCCCGGAGCTGCAGAACTAACGGCTGTGCCCCGCGCCTGCTTTTAAGGGGCGCGGGGCTGTGTCGATCTGCGGCCCCGCCGCGTGGGCGCGAGCAACCACAACCAACCCCGCACCCGCTAACGCACCAGAGCCGCCCGTCTCTTAGGCGCAGCCCGAACCCCGATCACCCGATCCATCAACGCCCCCAGAACATCCCGCACCGAGGAACGATCCCGCGCATCACACTCCAGCACCGGAACGTCGGCCCCCAGGCCAAGCGCCTCCCGGACCTCCTCCAGTTCGAACCGCTCCGCCCCGTCGAACCGATTCACCGCAAGGACGAACGGCGCCCCCTGCGACTCGAAGTAGTCGACGGCCGGAAAGCACTCCTCGATGCGCCGGGTGTCCGCGAGGACGACCGTCCCCAGGGCTCCCTCCACCAGGTCGTCCCACAGGAACGAGAACCGGTCCTGCCCCGGCGTCCCGAACAGATAGAGCGCGATCGTCGGATCAAGAGTGATCCGCCCGAAATCCAGCGCCACGGTCGTGGTCGTCTTCGACTCGACCCCGTCGAGCGAATCGACGCCCACGGAGACCTGCGTCATCGCGGCCTCCGTGTCCAGCGGTTCGATCTCCGAAATCGCCCCGATGAACGTGGTCTTGCCGACACCGAGTCCACCGCTCACCACGATCTTCACGGCGAGCGGCACGATCCTGTCAGAGCGCCCGGACATGGTCCCTGATCCTTTCGAGCATCTGGAGCGGCAGCTCCTCGGGTTCCCGGCAGTCGAGCCGGCCGGCGACGACCAGGTCGGACACGAGCACCTTGGCGACGCCCAGCGGGATGCCGACCCGCGACGCCACCTCGGCGACCGTCGTCGGCTGCTCGCACACCGCGACGATGTGCCGCCGCTCGAACGTCAGCGACTCGTCGGGGTCACCGACGGCGACGACCAGCGTCTCCAGCCGCAGGTCGGCCTGGAGCGGCTCGGCCCGGCCGCCGGTGATGATGAACGGCCGGACGAACGTCGCGTCCTCAACAGGCTCTACGTCCATGGGCTCTTCGCCGTTCACCGCGGCAACGCCTGTCGCAGATCGGCGATCAGGGTCGGCGTGAGCAGATCACCCGCCCGTTCCGCGAGGACCGCCATCTCGTAGCCGACGAGCCCCAGTTCACCGCTGCTGTCGGCCAGTACACCCAGACAGCTGCCGTCGCGGATCGCGGAGACGAGCAGGAAGCCCCGGCCCATCTCGATCATGATGAGTTTGACCCCGTCGAAGCCGTACCGCTTGGAGGCGCTGCGCGCCAGGCTGCTGAGCCCCGAGACGATCGCGGAGAGATGGTCGGCCTCGGTCCGCCCGAGCCCGTCGGACACGGCGATCAGCAGCCCGTCGGAGGAGACGGCGACCGCGTCCCGTACCCCGTCGGTGCTCTTGACGAAGTTGGCGAGCAGCCAGTTGAAGGTCTGCGAGTCCTTGTGGGCGTCGACGGCGGTCACTTGGCGTCACCCTCTTCCTGCTCGGCGCCCTTCCGGTCGTCCTTGTCGCCCTCCTTCGCCTTCTCCTTCTCCGCGCTGATCCCGCCCCGCATATGGGCGCTGCGCAGGGTGGAGAGCATCCCGGAGATCTCCTCGGGGCTGCGGTCGGGAGTGCGCTCGGCGGCAGCCGGGCGCTCCGGGCGGTCGGTCTCACTGACCGCTTCGGAGATGGCGCTGCGCTGCGGTCGCTTGACGAGCCCGTTGCGGGTCCGCGCGGCGGAGGTGCCCTTGCCGCCCGCGGCCCTGTTCTCGGCGTTCTCGGCGGGTTTCGCCGCTGCCTGAACCGTCACCAGCTCCCCGGGGGGAACGTCCACGTCCTTCTCCTTCCGGGGAGCGGGGAGCACCGGCTTGTCGGCGGCCTTGCCCTGCGGAGCCTCCGTGAGCAGCTGCAACGGAATCAGCACCCGGGCGACCACTCCGGCCGCCGGCGCCTCGCCGAGCCGTACCTCGATCCCGCACTTGCGGGCGAGGGCGCCGACCACGAAGTGGCCGAGGAACCGGGTGGGTTCGGCCATGAAGCTGGCCGTGCCGGACAGCCGTACGTTGGCCTCGGCGAGCGCCTGGGTGTCCATGCCGAGGCCGTTGTCGACGATCGCGACGAGATAGCCGGCGCTCGTGCGCCGCCCCTCGATCTCCACGGCGGAGTCCGGCGGCGAGTAGCTCAGCGCGTTCTCGACCAGCTCGGCGAGCAGATGGGCGACCTCGGCGACGACGGCGCCGCTGATGTGCGCGGGTTCGATCCGGCGCAGGGTGACCCGGCGGTACTCCTCGACCTCGGCGAGCGAGGCGCGCAGCACGTCGGTGACGGCCAGCGGGGTGGCCCAGGGGCGGGGGCTGGACTCCCCGGCGAGCACGAGGAGGCTCTCGGCGTTGCGGCGCATGCGCGTGGCGAGGTGGTCCAGTTCGAAGAGGTTGGCGAGGGTGGCCGGATCGGCGTCCTCGTGCTCCAGCTTGTTGATGAAGCTGATCTGGCGGCGTACCAGGTTCTGGTTGCGACGGCCGAGGCTGACCAGCGAGTCGGTGGCGTTGCGGCGCAGCACGGCCTGTTCGGTGGCGAGGTCGAAGGCGGCCCGCTGGACGCGGTCGAACGCCTCGGCGACCTCCCGGACCTCGGCGCCCGCCCTGCGGCTCACCGTGAGTGGGGCGGGCGGTTCGGGGCTCTCCCCGGCGTTCGCGTCCTGTACGGCGGCGACGGCGCGCGGCAGCCGCTCGCCCGCCACCTCCCGGGCCTGCTGGGCGAGTTCGGCGAGCGGCGCGGACACGGACCGTACACAGTCGAGGGCGAGCGCGCCGAGTGCGGCGACGGTGCCGAGCGCGAGCAGCACGAACAGCAGCAGGTCGCGCTGGGCGGTGCTCTCCAGGGCGGCGGCGCGGTGCTCGACGTCGGCGCCGAGGGAGATCTGCACCGCCCGCAGCCCGTTGATGGTCGAGGTCGTGGTGTTCCACCAGTCCATGGGCGGGAGGCTGGAGGAACTCAGCTTGGAACCGCCGTGCACGGCCACGCTCTCGTAGGCCAGCATGCGCTGCGCGTCCGGAGTGGTCAGGGCCTCGTTCAGGCGCCGTTCCTGGTCGGCGGTGGCCGCGCGCGGGAAGGCGGCGAGGGCGGCCTGGCGACTTGCCCGGATCTGCATGAAGCGGCTGTAGTCGTCGCCGCGGAAGCGGCCGCCGGAGGCGCGCACCGAGCCGAGCACGATGGCGCGCTCCTCCCCGGTGAACTCCTTGGCGTTGCCGAGGACCTGGAGCGCCTGGTAGGCGTCGCGCAGGGTGCCGTCGCGCACCGCGTCGAGGCCTAGGTCGAGCCGGTCGAGGACGGTGATCGTGGTGGTGAAGTAGTTGAAGGTGTCCTTCACGACGCCGGTGCCGTCGTCGGCGTCCCTGCGGATGCCGGCCAGGCCGTCGAGCCGTCCGAGGGACTCGCGCACGGAGTCGGCGGCCGCGTCGTCGCGCTCCTTCAGCGCCTTGTCGAGCGCTGCGCGTGCGCTGTCGGTGGCCCGCCGCTGGGCGGGCAGCTTGGCCTTGAACTGTCCGACTCCGCCCACGTATCCGGTGGTGAGTCCGCGCTCCTTCTGCAGCTCGTGGACGAGGCCCTGGAGGGTGATCTCCAGTCGTGCGTTGTTGTCGGTGGCGGATGCGTTGCGGTAGGCGGAGATCTGCTGGGCGGCCGCGACGCCGAGCAGCGTCAGCAGGACCGCGAGGGCGAGGATCAGGATCCGCAGCAGCCTGGTGCGAATGGTGGTGGTCGCTTTTGCTGTGACGTCCACAGAAGTGCCTTATGTGGGTGGCGAGTTGGGACAGGGACAGAAATGGTTCTGCTTCCGCCCAACGACCTCACCGGGGCACCGGTCACCAGATCATCTTCTTCTTTTACGTTGTGGACACAGGATCTTCAGGAAGCGCCAGGTGACCGTCCCGCCGGGCGCATTCCGTATACGACACCTGTGGTACCGGGTTCAGCAGTCGCAGCCGCAGTCACAGCAGTCGCACCCGTCACAGCAATCGCAACAATCGCAGCCGCAGTCACAGCAATCGCAACAGTCGCCGCAGTCGGTGCCCTTGCAGAGGCCGTCCTTGCGTCGGCGGCTCCACGGGTCCTCGTACTCGCCGCAGCACATCTGGCACGTACAGGCCAGCCCCGCCCACACCGCGCAGCCCGCCAGCAGCCCACGGCGGTCGCTCCGCGGCGGCTCCGGCGGCGCCGTCCCGTGCGCGCAGGAGGCCGTACCGAAGGCGCGGTCGACGGAGGTGCGCAGTTCGTGCACCAGCAGCCGGTGGGCGAGTCCGCTGTCCACGAAGTCCACCTCGCGCAGCGCGAGCCGGATCCCGTGCAGGGCGTCGTCGGTGAGCCGCCGGGCCTCGGCGAGCGGGGTTCCGGTGGCGGTGAGCGGGTTCCAGGCACCCGACGCCGCGTCAGTTTCCCGGTCCTCCACCGCGTCCAGGAGATGGGCGAGCCGCCCGAACAGCCGCCCGGCCTCGGCGAGCGGCTCGGCGTTGCCCGGCCGTCCGGCCAGGACCGCGGTGTGCGCGAAGGCCGCTGCGGTCGCCGTCTCGGTGGGTTCGGTGACCGTCACAACCGGCGTCCCGGGTCCTGCGAGGGCCTCGATGCCGGTCTGCCGGTCCACGGCGTCCACGAGCACCGCGGTGTCGAACCCGACGGCGGATCCGGTACGGGCTCCCGCCGTGTCCCAGTTCGAGGCCACCCGGCGCGCGGCGAGCGCCACCGGCTTGCGCGCCAGCAGCCCGTCCCCGTCGGCGAGGTGGTCCCGCACCTTGGCCGAGGCGAGCACCAGCGACACGGCGGCCGCGAGCCGCGCCCCTTCCCCCTGCGCCACGGACGCGGTGCGCATCCCGCGCAGCGGACAAGGCCCCGCCGTGCGCCGCCGTCCGGCGGCCCGCGCGGCCTGAGCCTCCGTCAGAACGGATATGAGCAGCCCGTCGTAGTTGGTCACGACTCGTGCGAACTGACCGTGATCCTTGCGCAGTGCGAGACACAGTCCGCACAAATGGGCAACCCATTGGGACTTGAGGTTCTCACCGAGTCGATGAGTACATGGCCTGACGATTCCGAACACGACGATCCCCCCGTGGCTCGTGTGACTTCCGGTGCCGGCGCTGCTTCTGATACGGCGTTGAGCTGCCGCATCGTACCGACCACTGCGTTCACCCGTACGCACTGCCCGTCACCCGTACGCCGTGAAGAATCATATTTCACTCACAGTCAGCATCTGTGTACAGCACGACCCTTGGGAAACGCGGGCTCTCGACGGATTCGCTCTGCACCAGTACCGTCACAAACCCCCCGCGCGGCGTCTATCCACTTGGCGCGCCAACCGCATCATGGATGACCATAGGGATGCGGAAAGCAAGAAGGACCGCTGTGAGAGGAGGCGTCCATGGGATCGGTACGCAAGGCGAGTGCCTGGCTTGGCCTCGTTGACGACAACGATGACGAGCGTTACTACGACGACGACTACTCCGAAGGGACCGAGCAGCCCGGGGATGCCTGGGTCACCGACCCGCGGGTCAAGGTGGCCTCGGACACCGCCGAGGAAAAGGGCCGCCGCATCGGCACGGTGACCCCGGACAGCTTCCGGGACGCCCGCGCCATCGGCGAGCTGTTCCGCGAGGGTGTCCCGGTGATCGTGAACCTCACCGCCATGGAGGCGTCCGACGCCAAGCGCGTCGTCGACTTCGCGGCGGGGCTCATCTTCGGTCTGCGCGGTTCGATCGACCGTGTCTCCAACCGCGTTTTCCTGCTCACCCCCGCCGACACGGAAATCATCAGCGGGGAGCCGGCCTCGCACCGTTCGGACGGTTTCTTCAACCAGAGCTGAGGCAGGGCCGCTCACCGGCCCTGCCCCCGCGCCGGGTTGCGGGGAGGCTTTACCGAAACGCGTCGAGTCCGGTGAGCGCCTTGCCCAGGACGAGCTGGTGCATCTCGACGGTGCCTTCGTAGGTCAGCACCGACTCGAGGTTGGTGGCGTGCCGCATGACGGGGTATTCGAGCGAGATCCCGTTGGCACCGAGGATCGTCCGTGCCGTACGGCAGATCTCGATGGCCTCTCGTACGTTGTTGAGCTTGCCGAAGCTGACCTGCTCGGGACGCAGGCGGCCGGCGTCCATGCGCCGCCCCAGATGGTGGGCGAGCAGAATCCCCTTGTGCAGTTCGACCGCCATGTCGGCGAGTTTGGCCTGGGTGAGCTGGAATCCCCCGATGGGCCGCCCGAACTGCTCCCGTGACTTCGCATAGTCGACGGCGGCCTCGAAACAGCTGCGGGCCGCGCCCATGGCGCCCCAGACGATCCCGTAGCGGGCGTGCGAGAGACAGCTGAGCGGTCCTTTGAGCCCGACGACCTCGGGCAGTACGGCATCGGCGGGCAGCCGTACGTCGTCGAGGACGAGTTCGCTGGTGACGCTGGCCCGCAGGGACCACTTGTGCTTGATCTCCGGCGCGGAGAACCCGGCGCTGTCGGTGGGCACGACGAAGCCGCGGATCCCGTCCTCCGTCCGGGCCCAGACCACGGCGACGGCCGCCACGGACCCGTTGGTGATCCACATCTTCCGCCCGTTGAGGACCCAGTCGTCGCCGTCCCGCTTGGCGTGCGTGCGCATCGAGGCGGGGTCGGACCCGTGATCGGGCTCGGTCAGCCCGAAGCACCCGATGGCCTCACCGGCGGCCATGCGCGGCAGCCAGTGCTGCTTCTGCTCCTCGCTGCCGAACCGGTGGATGGCGTACATGGCAAGGGACCCCTGCACGGAGACCAGCGACCGGATCCCGGAATCGGCGGCCTCCAGCTCCAGACAGGCCAGCCCGTACTGCACGGCACTGGCCCCGGCACACCCGTACCCGCTGAGCGACATACCGAGGGCCCCGATACTGCCGAGCTCCTTGGCGAGCTCGCGAATACCGGGCAGCTCCCCCTTCTCGTACCACTCGGCGACGTACGGCAGCACGCGGTCGGCCGCCCAACCGCGAACCGTGTCCCGGATGGCCAGGTCCTCGGGTTCGAGCAGGTCATCGATGCCGAGCGGGTCGGCGGGATCGAAGGGGGGCAGCTTCGAGGACGCGGACATAGGACCCTCCGGCACGTTGAAAAACTAGCACCGCTAGTTAGGACTTCTGGACCGACGTTACGGTGCAGTGTCCTCCACGTCCAGTGCAACGGCCTTCAAGGGGCGCGGGGAACTGCGCGACCAGCCCCCACGGCGCCGCAGACAACCAACGACCCGGCGGTGGAGCCGAAAAATCGGTCAGGCCGAGACCCGCGAGTCGGCAACCTCCCGAGGCGCCGGCAACTCCACAGCCGCCGCAGGCGACCCGCACTGCATGATCCGCGGCAACCGCAACGCCATCACCGCCCCCAGCAGCAACAACCCCGCACTGACCAGCAGGGTCACATGCAGCCCATGCACAAACGAGTCCCGCGCGGCCCGCCGCAGAGCCACCCCCACGGGTCCGCCCAACTGCGCGGCCACCTGATACGCCTCGCCCAGCGAATGCGACGCGGAGGCCGAGGCCGACGAAGGAACTCCTGGTACGGACGCCAGTCCGGGCGTGTACGCGGCGTTCATCACGCTCCCGAGCAGCGCGATACCGATCCCCGCCCCCAGCTGGTACGAGGTCTCGCCGATCGCCGCGGCCCCACCGGCCTGCTCCGGCGGAGCCTCGCTCAGCATCGACTCGTACGCCCCGAAGAGCGTGGTCTCCAGGCCGAAGCCCAGCAGCATGAACGCGGCCACCATCAGCCCCGCGTTGTCGGACCCGCCCATCACCGTCAGCAGCACCACGGCCCCGGCGGTCAGGCAGAACCCGAGGCTCACCATCCGGCGCGGGCCGAAGCGGCGCAGCATCCGGGCCCCCGCGAGCCCCGCCGCCATCGCGGCGAAGGTCAGCGGCAGCAGCCGAAGCCCCGTCTCCAGGGGCGACAGGCCCAGCACCAGCTGCAGATACTGCGCCGCGATCAGTTCGAGACCGACCAACGCGAGCATCGCCAGCACGATGCAGCCCACGGCGGTGCTGAAGGCGGGCCGCGCGAACATCCCGAGGTCCACCAGCGGATGCGTACGGCGCCGCTGCCGCCGTACGAAGAGGACCAGCAGGAGGACGCCCACGACGAGCGGCGCCACGGTGAACAGACCCAGCTCGCCGCCGCCCAGCCGCTTGACGCCCAGCACCACGCCGAACAGCCCGGCGGCAGCCATCAGTGCGCCGACCACGTCCCAGGGGCCGTCACCGGCGCCCCGCGACTCGGGCAGCAGCAGCCGGCCCACCGGCAGGCTGACCAGCATCAGCGGGATGTTGACGAGGAAGACCGAACCCCACCAGAAGTGCTCCAGCAGAAAGCCGCCGAGCAGCGGACCGACCGCCGCGCCGACCGCGGCGACCGCGCTCCAGACGCCGATCGCGAGGGCCCGTTCCCGCCGGTCGGGGAAGACCTGGCGGAGGATCGAGAGCGTCGCGGGCATGATCATCGCGCCGCCGACGCCGAGCAGCGCCCGGGCGAGGATCAGCACCTGTGGGTCGTGGGCGAGGGCCGCGAGGCCGGAGGCGAGGCCGAAGAGGGCGTAGCCGAGCAGCAGGATCCTTCTGCGGCCCACCCGGTCGCCGAGCGTGCCGAAGAGGATCAGCAGCGAGGCGCAGACGAGGGGGTAGACGTCGACGATCCAGAGCAGTTCTATCGCGCCGGGCCTGAGGTCCTCGGTGACGGCGGGAACCGCCACGTGCAGCACGGTCGCGTCGACCGCGACCAGCAGCAGGCTCACGCAGAGGACGACGAGGACGACCCAGCGGTTGGCACCGGCCCCGGCCGCCCGACGGCGCAGCGCAGCGGCGGCCGTGGTCGTCCCGGACATGTACGTACCTCCCAGATGTTCCCTCGCGGTCGGCGGGCACACGGGGTGGGGACTCCCCGTGATCTCGGCCGGAGAGGAGCGGTGGTCTCCGGCCCGCGCAACGAAGGCGAGTGACACGTCAGCGTACGCGAGTTCGTGTAAAGGTCACGTGGCGGACCTCTCAGTCTTCGCACGGACCGGTGTGGCGTACGCCACTCCCCCTCCTTCCGGGTCACGCCCCGCCGGGCCTTCCGGTTCCGTCGGCCGTCGATAATCGAGCCCGTGACCGACCTTGTGACACGCGTGGCGCCGCCTCGCGAGACGGCCCTGCGCCGTGCGGCCCCGGCCCTCCTCGGGTACGTGGCCGTGCGCGCTCTGGGCCTGCTCGTGCTGGCCCTGTGGAGCGCCGCGCGCGGCAAGAGCGCGTACACGCTGCTGACGGCCCGCTGGGACGCGCTCTGGTACACGAGGGTCGCCGAGCTGGGTTACGGCTACGAGGTGCGGCTGCCCAATGGCGACGTGCACTCGAATCTGGCGTTCTTCCCGCTGCTGCCCTGGCTGGAGCGGGGCCTGGCGGCGGTGAGCCCGCTGTCGTACGCCGACGCCGGTTTCGTCGTCAGCGTGCTCGCCTCGCTCGCGGCGGCCTGGGGGATCTTCGCGGTCGCGGAGCATGTGTACGGCCGGAGAACCGGGGTGTGCGCGGTGCTGCTGTGGGCGGTGCTGCCCGTGGGGATCGTGCAGTCGATGGCGTACAGCGAGTCGCTGTTCACGGCGCTCGCCGCCTGGTCGCTGTATGCGGTGCTCACCGGCCGCTGGCTTACGGCGGGCGCGCTGGCCGCGCTGGCGGGGCTGACCCGGCCGGTCGGGCTCGCCGTCGTCGCGGCGGTGTGGGCGGCTGCGACGGTCTCGTTCGTGCGAGAGCGGAGCGCGACGGACGCGCGCGCGGGCGAGTGCACTCCCGCGCCGCCCGGGAACGGCTCCACGCGGCGCGTCGGGTCGCCCGAAGGCGCGCCGGACGTAGTGCGCGCCCCCGCGGCCGCAGGACGCGCCCTGGCCGTGCTCCTGGCCCCGCTGGGCGCCGCGGGCTACGTCCTGTGGGTCGGACACCGCACCGGCAGGGGCCCGCTGGGCTATCTGGACGTCCAGGCAGGCTGGCGCAACGGCTTCGACGGCGGCCTGGCCTTCGCCCGTTTCGTCGCCGAGAAGTTCACGTCGTTCCCCTCGGCCCTCGCGGCCGCCGCGATCGTCCTCGGGGTCGGCCTTGTGGTGTGGCTGTACGTCGTCTGCCTACGGCAGCGCCAGCCGCTTCCGTTGCTGGTCTACGCGGGTGTGGTCACCGCGCTCGCCCTGTGCGCCTCGAGCTACTTCGGCTCGAAGCCGCGCCTGCTGCTGCCCGCCTTCCCGCTGCTGCTGCCCCTCGCCCTGGCCCTGTCCCGGCTGCGTACGTCCCGGTCGGTCCTGGTGGTGGGCGGTGTCGCGGTGGCATCGGCCGTGTACGGAGCGTTCTGGCTGAACGGCTCCGGCCCTCCATGATCGACTCGTGGGGCCGGTGAGCGTCCGGGTAAATCAACCCCAGCATTCGGTGAACGAATTCGTACGTCCCATAAAACTGATTCGCAGAATGATCAAAGGAATTGAAGGGAGCAGCCGCCGGACATTGCGGATTCCTTGGAAATAAACCCGCCGCTGAGAGGAATCCCACATCACATCGTCATCACAAAGCAGCTGAAGAGACGGAGAACTTACCTCACTCGCTGTAACGTCGATTGGGTGCGTACCGAACGAAACCTCACCCGTCTGGACCGGGTGTTCGCCAGACTGGACCGGGAGCCGGAACGACCGGCCAACCTCGATGTGCCGAGGATGAGCCGGCACCGGGTCGCGTTGCTGACCGGGACCCTGGCCTTCTACCTGGCGATCGTGTATCTCGTCGTGACCACGTCGTGGCTGGTCCGCTTCGACTGGCAGGTCATGTTCTTCCGGCCGTACCAGCAGTGGCACAACATCCACTGGTTCGTCGACTACTACGTCGTGCTCGGCCAGCGCGGTCCGACCGCGGTGATGGTCGCGGCCTGGCTGGGCTGGCGCTCCTGGCGCCAGCACACCCTGCGCCCGCTGCTGACCCTGGGCGTCTCGCTGCTCCTGCTGAACATCACCGTGGGCGCCGCCAAGATCGGCATGGGGCGGCTCGGACCGCACTACGCGACCACCATCGGCTCGAACGAGATGGGCATGGGCGGCGATATATTCCCCAGCGGCCACACCGCCAACGCCGTGGTGACCTGGGGCATCCTGGCCTATCTCGCCTCCACCCCGAGAGCCCGCCGCTGGCTGTCCGCCCTCTCCGCGCTGACCGCCCTGGGCGTGGGCCTGGCCACCGTCTACCTCGGTACCCACTGGCTGAGCGACGTGCTCCTCGGCTGGGCCGCCGGCCTGCTGATCCTGCTGGCCCTGCCGTGGTGCGAGCCCGGGATCGCCAAGGCCGAGGTCGCCCTCTTCGACCTGCGCGACCGCTGGCGCGCCCGCAAGGGTGCCGGCGCACCGGCCGCACCCGTGGGCGCTCCGGTGCTGCTCAAGCCGCGTACGACCGCACAGGACGAGGCCGCCGCACGCGAGACGGTCGGCTCCGGGGCCCGCTCGGCCCGGGCGCCCCTCTATCTGGCCCCGGGCCCGCACACGGCCCGCTCGGAGCGCACACCGGTCACCCCGGCCGGCAGCCGCCGCCCGCCGCACGCGGACCGCATCCCGCGCGGCGCGACGACCTCCACGGCCCGCCCCCTGGCGGGCGGCTGAGAGCACGGCGACAGCGGGGCCGGTACGCACAACCACCCCCGCACCGCGAAGGCCCCGGTTCCCGTTCGGGAACCGGGGCCTTCGTCGGCTGTCAGCCCTTCCAGGCCCGCACCACCCGGTCGTCCTCCACCTCGAAGTTCAGCCGGCCCGTGCGGTACTCCATCGTGATGATCGCCCCCGGCGGCAGCGAGCGCACCGTGGCCCAGCCGCGCTCCCGAGCGCGCCGCTCGGCGCCGGCCGCATCGAGGCCGACATACGCGTCCGGACTGTCCTGGGGCTCCGCCTGCGGAGTGGGAATCGGTGCCATGCCGCCACGCTAGGCCCTGTCCCCCGGACGGGGAAGCCGGGGCGGTCCCCCAGGGCCCGCATCCCCCTCCTGTCACACTTCTGTCACAGGACCACGACACGTGTTTCGGCTCATGTGACATCAACTACCGCGCTGCGGGTGTCACACGAACGAGCGGTTCCGTACCGGTTCCGTAGGCCTTCCGCAGGGAATCGAACGTAATTCCCGCGTGTCGCGGCCGCTCTTCGAATAGCCCGTCGGAAAGTGCCGTGAGAACTGATCCCGGACTTCTTTCGGGTCCGATTCCCGGCGGGTTCGTGAGAGCTGACACCGCGTAGAAAATGCACGGTTCCAGCACAGAACCCCCGCACGCCCCCTGTCGGAGCGCGCGACGGCGCGCGCATCATGACGTGAGCTCGCGGGCGGGGGTGGCGCGGGCTTCAGCGGACCCGGGGCGCGACGAGCGAAGGGGCGAGCGAGCGATGGGGACCCAGACCGTGCAGGCCGCGGCGCGACCCGTGCCGACCAGTCAGGGCCGGGTGATCGTCGACTGGCTGACGACCACCGACCACAAGAAGATCGGGCATCTCTACCTGATCACCTCGTTCCTGTTCTTCCTGACCGGCGGGGTGATGGCGCTGCTGATGCGCGCCGAACTCGCCCGGCCGGGGCTGCAGATCATGGACAACAACCAGTTCAACCAGTTGTTCACCATGCACGGCACGATCATGCTGCTGCTCTTCGCGACGCCGATGTTCGCGGGCTTCGCCAACGAGCTGATGCCGCTGCAGATCGGCTCCCCCGACGTCGCCTTCCCGCGGCTGAACATGCTCTCGTACTGGTTCTTCCTGTTCGGCGGCCTCATCGTGCTCGGCTCGCTGCTCGTGCCCGGCGGTCCCGCCGCCTTCGGCTGGTTCGCCTATGCGCCGCTCAACAGCGCGGTGCGCTCCCCCGGTGTCGGGCCCGACCTGTGGATCATGGGGCTGGCGCTGGCGGGCTTCGGCACGATCCTCGGGGCGGTCAACTTCATCACCACCATCATCGGGATGCGCTGCCCCGGCATGACGATGTTCCGGATGCCGATCTTCACCTGGAACACGCTCTTCACGTCGATCCTGATCCTGATGGCGTTCCCGGTGCTCGCGGCCGCGCTGCTGTGTCTGGAGGCGGACCGGCGGTTCGGCGCGCAGGTCTTCGACGCGGGCAACGGCGGGGCGCTGCTGTGGCAGCACCTGTTCTGGTTCTTCGGCCATCCCGAGGTGTACATCATCGCGCTGCCGTTCTTCGGCATCGTCACGGAGATCCTCCCGGTCTTCAGCCGCAAGCCGCTCTTCGGCTATCTGACGCTGGTCGGCGCGACGATGGCGATCACCGGACTGTCGGTGGTGGTGTGGGCGCACCACATGTTCGTCACCGGTGCGGTGCTGCTGCCGTTCTTCTCGTTCATGACGTTCCTGATCGCCGTGCCGACCGGCGTGAAGTTCTTCAACTGGATCGGCACGATGATCAAGGGCTCGCTGTCCTTCGAGACGCCGATGCTGTGGGCATGCGGCTTCCTGGTGACGTTCCTGTTCGGCGGACTGACCGGGGTGATCCTGGCCTCGCCGCCGCTGGACTTCCATGTCTCGGACACCTATTTCGTCGTGGCGCACTTCCACTACGTGGTGTTCGGCACGGTCGTCTTCGCGATCTTCGGCGGCTTCTTCTTCTGGTGGCCCAAGTTCACCGGGAAGATGCTCGACGAACGGCTGGGCAAGATCCAGTTCTGGACGCTCTTCGTGGGCTTCCACACCACGTTCCTGGTGCAGCACTGGCTGGGCGCGGAGGGCATGCCACGGCGGTACGCCGACTATCTCGCGGCGGACGGCTTCACGGCCCTCAACACCATCTCCACGATCGGCGCGTTCCTGCTCGGCATGTCGACGCTGCCGTTCCTCTACAACGTCTGGAAGACCGCCAAGTACGGCGAGAAGGTCGACACCGACGACCCCTGGGGCTACGGCCGCTCGCTGGAGTGGGCGACCTCGTGCCCGCCGCCGCGGCACAACTTCACGATCCTGCCGAAGATCCGCTCCGAGTCCCCCGCGTTCGACCTGCACCATCCCGAGCTCGCGGCGACGCCCGAGGAGCCTCTCGGAGAAGAGCGCGAGAAAGCCGGTCCCGGGCCGTCCTGATCGCCTCGGTGAGCTCGGTGGGCTCCAGGACCTCGAAGTCGAAGCCCGTCATCATCACGTGGATCACCATGACGTCGAGGCTCGCCGCCCCGGTGCGCAGAATGCAGGCGTCGGGGCCGTCCGCCTCCAGCTGCCCCGCCGAGGGCGAGATGCGCTCCGCCGCCTCGTCCAGGGGCGCGAGCAGCCGGACGACCGCATGGGAGGCGTACGCGCGCGTGGAGACGCCCTTCGAGACGTACGCGGCGAGGTCCTCGGCGGGCGGCGTGCGCGGCGCGAAGCGCGGGCCGTGCGGCGGCTTCGGCGTGATGCGGTCGACGCGGAACGTACGCCAGTCCGCGCGGTCGAGATCCCAGGCGACCAGGTACCAGCGGCGCTCGGAGCACACCAGGCGGTGGGGTTCGACGGTCCGGCGGCTCGAAGCACCCCCGTGGTCGCTGTACTCGAAGCGCAGGCGTTCGCAGTCCCGGCAGAGGTTGGCCAGTTCGGTCAGGACCGCCGGGTCGACGGCGGAGGGCTGCGGGCCGCGCAGCATCGGCACGGTGAAGGCGTTCAGGGCGCCCACCCGGCGGCGCAGCCGGCTGGGCAGCACCTGCTCCAGCTTGGCGAGGGCCCGTACGGAGGTCTCGCCGATGCCCTCGATGCCCTGCCCGGCGGCCATGCGCAGCCCGACGGCGACGGCGACCGCCTCGTCGTCGTCCAGGAGCAGCGGCGGCAGCTCGGCGCCCGCGCCCAACTGGTAGCCACCACCGGTGCCGGGACTGGCGTTGACGGGATAGCCCAGCTCGCGCAGCCGGTCCACGTCCCGGCGCACGGTGCGCGCGGTGACACCGAGACGGTCGGCGAGGTCGGCGCCGGACCACTCGCGGTGGGCCTGGAGGAGCGAGAGCAGACGCAGCAGTCGTGCCGAGGTCTCCAACATGGGCCCGAGTCTGCCAGCCGTTGCGGACCGTTGCTGTCCTAAAGAGGATCCTGGAGAGACGGGCTCACCGCGGTGACGGACACGGACAGGTCGTTGTCCCGTGTGTAGTAGGGCCCGGCCTCCACCGGGCCGTACGACGCGTTCACGCGCACCCGCGGATAGGTGAACACGGGCTTCTTGTCGGCCACGTCGTCGAGCAGCCGCGCGATCCGCACCGCCGGTCCCGCCTCGCCCGCGGGCCGCAGCCACAGGTCCCACAGGCCCGGCTCCAGGGCACCGTAGACCACCTTGAAGCGGAACTCGGTGCGGTCGGCGAGGACTTCGGCACGTCGCACCGGGACGGGCGCGTGCCGGCCGCGCAGCTCGGCATGGGCGTCCGGGCCGAGCCCGATGCCGTACATCCGCCCCGGCACCGTCAGCACGCCCTGTCTGATGCGCAGTTCGCCCGCCTCGGCGTGCGGGGCGCGCACCCAGCTGCGGACGGTGAGGTTGCCCTGCCGGGTCGCGTACGGGATGCGGACGGCGACCTGGCCGTGGGTGCCGCTGGGGGTACGGGCGGCGAGCGAGCGCAGATCGGTGACGCCGGGCGCCAGGCGGCGCGGCTCGCCGGCGTCCACGCGCGCGTAGGCGTCCCAGCGGCCCTCGGGAAGGGCGACGATGCTGGGCAGCGCGGCACGCAGCCTGCCGTCCGCGGCGGGGGTCAGCGGCAGATACACCTCGTCGTGGCTTTCGCGGCGGCGCAGCACGAGCAGGGCCGTGGCCGTCTCGCCGACCGCGCGGACGTCGAAGGTCAGGCCGCCCGCCGAGTCGGCGATGCAGTCGGCGCGCAGCGGTGTGGACTGCGGAGCCAACGTTGTCATGCGGTACGGATCCCTTCTCGGCCTGTGCTTCTCGGTCAGACCCGCGAACAGGCGCTTTGGTTGCCCCTTGACCGGACCGCGGCCGATACCGGACTACGGCTGGTAGGAGAGCTGCGGCACGTCGAAGCAGGTGCTGTTCATGTCCCCCTGGGACACCCAGCCCCTGCCGTCCTGCCAGCGGGCCACCGACACACAGGCCCTGCGGTCCTTCGGCGGCTCGGCCAGCCGTTCGAAGACGACGGGAACCAGCAGCCCGCCCGCGGTGTAGTTCTCACTGCGGTTCATGAAGGCGTCGACGCACGCGCGCGTGATGCCCGTCCGTGCACAGGACTTCGCCGCGTCCGTGAACCACATGGCGGCCGCCCAGCCCTCCAACTGCCACTGGGAGTGCGTCTTCAGGTCCTTGGTGGCGTCCCGGAACTCGCGTACGGCCGCGTTGCCGGTGTCGTCGTGGTTGCGGCTGGAGCCGGTCGCCCAGAGGGCGTTGCGGCAGCGCGGGGAGTCCTTGTAGTCCTCGGCGACGGTGGACGTCCAGTTCTGCACGTTGGTGACCTTCGCGATGACCTTGGCGCCGACCTCGTCCATCGCCTTGCACAGCTGGGCGTTGCCGTGGGTGTCGACGGCGTCGAAGACCAGGTCGGCGCCCTGTTCCTTCAGATCGGCGGCCGCGGCACGGAAGTTGGGCAGCGCGAAGTCGACCTGTTCGGTGACCACCTTGTAGCCCTCGGCCTTCAGGCCCTGCTCGACGAGACGGGCGTAGGCGGCGGACGCGGCCTGGTTGTAGGACACGACGGCGGCCGTGCGGGCGCCCTTCTCGTGCTTGAAGTAGCGGTAGACCTCCGTGCCGCCGTAGAGCTTTCCGTTCCAGCCGGGGGTGCCGTTCCGCGGGGCCAGGCTGCCGTAGATGCCGTAGAGGTGCGGCCAGGTGTCGTAGGCGGCGCCGATGGGCTGGCCGCCGATGTCGGGCACACGCGCGTGGGAGACACGGGAGGCGCCCGCGTAGTCCAGGGCGGTGGTGGCGACCAGCGCGACGACCTGGTCCTCGTCGACCAGCCGGTGCACACAGGTGTTGTTGCCGACGCCGCTGCCACCGTCGTCGCACTCGCGCACCTCGACGGGATGCCCGTCGATGCCCCCGAGCGTGTCGAGCCGGTCGAAGAAGGCCTTGGCGCCGTCGCGCGGGCCGGTGAAGGTGTTGCCGCCGACCGGGCTGGTGGCGCTGGTGATGATGCCGACGCGAACGGGTGTGCCGCTGCTGGGCGCGGGCGCGTTCGTGCGGCCGCCGTGCTCGAAGTCGCTCTCCGGCAGGCGGCTGCCGCAGGCCGTGCCCAGCAGGAGCAGCAGCGCCGCGGCAGCCGCGTGCTCAGCAGCCGGGTGCCGGCGAGGCCGACGCATCGCCGCTCAGCTTGACCAGGGCGCACAGCGTGTTGACGGACACCTTCCAGGTGCCGCTCTGCTGGACCGAGGTCCCGGAGGCGTTCGGCAGGGCGGTCGCGCCGTTCAGGGTCAGCGTGTACGTCACGGTCGCCTGGGTCGGCGAGGTGAACTCGATCTTCTGGACCTTCGCCTGCACCTGCCCGCCGCGCTTGTCACCGCTGAAGGCCTTCAGGACCGGCGCCATCCGCTCGCCGTTCTCCAGGACCTTCTGCTTCTGGGCCAGCGGCGTCCTGGGGTCGAAGAACGTCTGCCAGTTCCTGCTGATCTCCTGCTTGGCCGCCGCCGGATCGGCGGGCGCGGTGGCCGGCGCGCTCGTCGTCTTCTCCACGGACGGAGTGGGGGGTGTGCTCGCGCTGCCACCGCCACTGCTGTCGCTGCAGGCCGCGAGGGCCGGGGCGAAGATGAGAACAAGGGCGGCCGCGAACGCCGTACCCCGTCCCGCCGCCCCTGGGCCGCGCCCCCTGCCTGCTTTCCCCCGCCTGAGGTCGCTCCCGAGAACCATCTGGCTCACCACCGGGTGTCGGTCCGGGCAAGGTGCGCCCGGTGCTTTCAGGGTCAGCTTCCAGGAGGCATAGTGCAAGTCCATTGGCTTACATGGAATATCGCCAGGCACATACACAGAAACGCGACGTGTGGGAGCCAGTGATGCGGACAGGCCGACTGCGGACCGTGCACCCCGTCCTGTGGGCCGGCTGGGCCGCGCTCGCCGCGGGTGCGGTGCTGTGCGTCGTCGGCTGGTACGGCATCTCCGGTGAGCGTTACGCCGAGCGCCAGCTGCCCTATCTCGCCTCCTGCACGGTCCCCGGCGCCGCGCTGATCGTCGCCGGGTCGGTGCTGCTCACGCACGGGCGGGGCGCGCTCGCCGCCGCGCGCGTGGAGGAGCTCTACGGCCTCCTGGTCGCCGCCGAGCCCGCCGACGCCGACGACTCCCGGCAGGCGGCCGCCCTGCCCCTCGCGGTCAGCGGTGAGCTGCTGATGGTGCCGGGCGGCACGCTGTGGCACCGCGCGGACTGCCCGCTGGTCGCCGGGAAGGTGGAGGCCGTACCGGTCGACGCGAAACTGCTGCAGAGCGGCGAGCTGGGCCCGTGCCCGATCTGCGAACCCGCCGACGAGACCGACTGAAGCCTCCCGATGTCCTCCCTGACGTACGACCTCACGCTCGCCGGCCTCTCCGTCGGCAGCGCGGCCGCGCTCACGGGGATCGGCCTGATCGTGACGTACCGCGCGACCGGCGTGCTCAACTTCGCGCACGGCGCGGTCGGGATGGTGTGCGCGTATGTGCTGCGGCAGTGCGTGGTCGAGTGGGGCTGGCCGCTGTGGCTCGGGGCGACGGTGACGCTTGTCGTGCTGGCCCCGGCGATCGGCGTGGTCCTGGAGCGGTTCGTCTTCCGGCCGCTCGCCGTCCTGGGCAGTGACCCGGCGCAGACGCTCGTCGCGTCGATCGGGGTCTTCGTGCTGCTGGTCGGCGGGGCGGCGCTGGTGTGGGGGCAGGGGGCGCGGGACGACGCCCCGGAACTGGTCTCGGAGGATCCCTGGGGCCAACTGGCGGTGGTGCTCGTGCTGGCCGTGGGCGTCGGCGCGGTGATCCGGTGGACGCGGTTCGGGCGGGAGCTGCGGGCCGTGGTCGACGACCGGCAGCTCGCGGTGCTCGGCGGGATCGACGCGGACCGGGTGGCGGCGGCGGGCTGGGCGTTCGGTGCGTTCACGGCGGGCCTGACGGGAGCGCTGCTGGCACCGTACGTGCGCCTGGACCCGTACGGGCTGCCGCTGCTCGTCATGGAGGTGGTGGCGGTCGCGGTGGCGGCGCGGATGCGGAACCTGCCGGTGGCCGTCGTCGTGGCGCTGGGCATCGGGATCGCGCAGAGCCAGTTGACGCGGCTGCATCCCGCCGGCTGGGGCGGGCCCCTGCTGCAGGCGGTGGGCGCGAACCTGTTCGTGGTGGCGCTGCTGGTCGCGGCCCTGGTGCTGCCGCGGATCGGCACCCGCGACGCGCTCCCGCGCACGGCCACCGCGCGCGTGCCGACACCGCCGGGCGCCTGGACAGTGGCCGTCGTCCTGTTCCTGCTCCCGCTGGGCTTCGCGGGCTCGGACCTGCACACCTCGGTCCAGGTGCCGGCGCTGGGCGTGATCCTGCTGTCCCTGGTGGTGGTCACCGGCCGGGGCGGCCAGATCTCCCTCGGCCAGGCCGCCTACGCGGGCCTGGGCGCCCTGTTCACGGCCCTCCTCGCGGCGGGCCGTTTCCCGGTGCTGCCGCGTCTGCCCGAGCTGGCCGCCCTGGCGGTGGCGGTCGTCCTGGTGGCTCCCCTGGGCCTCCTGACCGGCTGGCCGGCGATCGGCCGCCAGGGCCTCGCCCTCGCGCTGGCGACGTTCGCGGTGGGCGTCGGCGTGAGCCGCTTCGTCTTCGCCCAGCCCTACGCCACCTCCGGCCTCACCCTGGACCGCCCCGCGGGCTTCGACGGCGACCGCGCCTACTACGTCCTCGAACTGGCCCTGCTGGCAGCCGCGTTGGCGGCCACGCGGGCGCTCCGCCGAGGCCGCACGGGCCGGGCCCTGGCCGCCATGCGCGACCACGAGGCGGGCGCCTCGGCGGCCGGCGTCCAGGTCCCCTCGCTCAAGCTCCTGGCCTTCGTCTCGGGCGCCGCCCTGGCCGCGCTCGGCGGCGGCATGCTCGGCATGGGCCTGCGGGCCTTCGACCCGAGCGCCTACGACCCCGTACGCAGCCTGCTGTGGTTCGCCGCCGTCGTGGTCCTGGGCGCCGACAGCACCCTGGGCGCCCTGGCCGCGGCCGCCCTCCTGGTGGGCCTGGACGCGGGCGCCCGCGGCGGCGTGGCGGCAGCGTTGATCGGCGTACTGGCGGTGCTGGTGGGCCGCTTCCCGGGCGGCCCGTACGAGGCCCTCCGGACAGCGGCGGCCGGCCTGCGGCCGCGACGGGGGGCACGGCTGACGCCGGTGGGGGTACGGGTGCGGGCAAGGCTACGGCCTGCGGAGCCGCCGGCCGACCGTCGGCCCGCCCCGGCTGGGGTGACCGCGGCACCGCAGGCGCGAGCGACGGGGCGAGGGGGCACCGATGCGACGGGAATCCCACGAAGGCGGGCCGCAGTGGCCGACGCGGCTGGAATCCCACGAAGGCGGGCCGCAGTGACCGACGCGGCTGAGCCCCCACGAGAACAAGCCGCGGCCGCCGACGGCGCCCAGCCCCCACAGGGGCCACCCGCACGCGACAACGATAGTGCGACGGATGGTGCGGGTGGGAACCCGAACCCGGCCGAAGGCCGGGTGCACCCCCACACACCCGCACCCGCACCCGCACCCGCACCCGCACCGACCCTCCAAGCCCACGAACTCCACGCCCGCTACGGCGGCTTCCAGGCCCTCGACGGAGTCGACCTCACCGTCCCCCCAGGACAGATCACCGCCGTCGTCGGCCCCAACGGGGCGGGGAAAAGCACCCTGTTCCACTGCCTGGCCGGCACCCTCCACCCCACCCACGGCCAAGTCCGCCTGGGCGCAAGGGACATCACGCGCCTGGCCGCCCACACCCGCACCCGCCTCGGAATCGCCCGCACCTTCCAGCAACTCTCCGTCTTCCCGTCGTTGACAGTGGCCGAAAACGTCCGCGTGGGCGCCGAGCAGGGCCGGCTGAACGACCCGGCAGCCGCGGACCGGGCCTTGCGGCTGCTGGGCCTCGACGGCCCCGTAGGGACCCTGCCCGCCGCGGACCTCCCCACCGGCACACTGCGCCGAGTGGAGCTGGCCAGGGCCCTCGCGGGCAGCCCCCGCGTGCTGCTCCTGGACGAACCCGCCGCCGGCCTCGACGGCACCGAAGTCGCCGCCCTGGCACGGGTGCTGAAGGCGCTGGCGGCCGACGGCACCGCCCTGCTCGTGGTGGAGCACGACCTCGACCTGGTCGCCGACCTCGCGGACGTCGTGCACGTCATGACGGCGGGCCGCATCGTGGCCTCCGGCCCACCCGGACGTGTACTCGACACCCGCGGCGCCCTCGGCAGCCGGGAGGCGGGCCCATGACCATCTCCCTGCGTCACGCGCGTGTGCGTTACGGCCCCCTGGAGGCCCTGCACGGCGTCACCCTCGCCGCCCCCGGCCCCGGCCTCACCGTGCTGCTCGGCCGCAACGGATCCGGCCGTACGACCGCCCTGCGCGCGCTGGCCGGCCTCGTACCGCTGTCCGGTGGCGCGGTGGTGTGGGACGGCGTCGACGTCAGCCGGACACCGGCGTACGAGCGGGCCCGGCGGGGACTGTGTCTGGTTCCCGAGCGGCAGGCCGTGTTCGGCTCCCTCACCGTGCACGAGAACCTCGAACTGGCGTCAGGGGAATACGGGTTCGCCCTGGAGGCGTACCCGCAGCTGGAGCCGCTGCTCACACGCCGCGCCGGCACCCTCTCCGGCGGCGAGCAGCGCATGCTCGCCCTCTCCCGCGCCCTGCTGGCACGCGCGCGCGTGGTGCTCGTCGACGAGCCCGCGCAGGGCATGTCCCCCGCGGTCGCGGCCCGCACCTACGAGCTGCTGGGCGGCCTCGACGCCTGCGTCGTCATCGCCGAGCAGCGGCTGCCGCCCGGGCTCCGGGACCGGGCGGGGGTCATCGTGTACGAACTGCGCCGCGGCACCGTCGTGTTCAGCGGAGAGGCGGGCGAACGGGAGCTTCGTCCTCGGACAGGGGCGGGCCGGCCGTCTCGAAGTCCTGGTACGGCTCCCGGGCGCGGGCCGAGCCCCGCGGGATGAGCAGCTGCGTACCGACGTTCAGCCGGGTCGGATGCTCGCCGACCATGTCCCTGTTGGCCCGGTACAGCGACAGCCAGCCGCCGTCGACGCCGTACCTGTCCGCGATCGACACCAGCGTCTCGCCGGCGTGCACGGCGTGCACGCGCCCCTGGAGGCGGTAGCGGTGGGAGCAGGCCGGCCAGGTCTCCCACCCCTGGGCGGCCAGCACCTTCTCGGCCACGGCGATCTGCTCCTCACGGCTGGCGAGATCCGCGCGCGGGGCGTACTTCAGCCCGCCGAAGTACTTCCAGGTGGACTGCCGGAACTGCAGCCCGCCGTAGAAGCCGTTCCCGGTGTTGATGTCCCACTGTCCGCCGCTCTCGCAGTCCGCGATGCAGCCCCAGGGCCAGTGGTCCTTGGCGCAGGCGTAGGACAGACGCACCGGAAGCGTTCCCGGCAGCGGTGGGGGTGGTGCCGCCTGCGCCGTGACGGGGACGAGGGCGCCGAACAGGGCGGCGGCCAGCGCGAGTGCGAACTGCGTACGGTGCATGCGGAACATCGGGCCACGGTAAGCAGTGGGCGGCCCTCGACCGCTCCGGCGCGTCCGATGGGCCGAAGGGCCCCACCCGGTCGGAGGACCGGACGGAGCCCTTCGGTGAGGGGGAGCGGCTCAGAGGTCGAGCTGCTGCCCGGGGACGATGAGGTCGGGGTCGGAGCCGATGACGGCCTTGTTGGCGGCGTACAGCCGCTGCCAGGTGGTCCCGTGCCGGGCGGCGATCTTGCTCAGGGTGTCGCCCTCGCGGACGGTGTAGTCGCCGCGGGAGGCACTGCGCGCCGGGTGGCCGGTCGAACGTGCCGGCGCCTTGGACGGCTTCGACTTGGTGACCGATTTCGGCTTGGCGGCCGATGAGGACTTGGTGGTGGCGGATCCGGAGGAGGCCGCGGGTGCGCTGCCGTACGCTCCGGCCCGTGCCGAACAGACCGGCCAGGCGCCCCAACCCTGGGCGTGCTGGACCTTGGTGGCCACGGAGATCTGCTCTTCCCTGGAGGCCCCGGCGGCCGTCGGCGCATAGGCCGTGCCACCGTAGGCGCGCCAGGTTCCGGCGGAGAACTGCAGCCCGCCGTAGTAGCCGTTGCCGGTGTTGATGTGCCAGTTGCCGCCGCTCTCGCACTGGGCGATGCGGTCCCACACCCCGCCGTCCGCCGCCGCGGCGTTGCCGGTCGCGGCCAGCAGCCCGAGCGGGGCGAGCAGTGCAGCCCCGGCGAGGAGCGCCGTCGTACGGTTCCTGCGGACGTTGTCACGGGTGGTATCGGCACACTCGGACATGTAATTCCCTCTCGAATCACCCGGGCTCCCCCAAGGCGGGGCGCGCTCACGGCACATGGGCCGGTCGCCGCGCTCCGCCCCGTCCGCCGGTGATCGCGTTCTGCTGGTACTGCTGGCTGGTGCGGTCGGCGGACGTTCCCGAGCGGTGCTCGTTGCACACGGCGGAGGAATCTAAGGAGCCTGTCGAGGCGTCAGCAACCAACTGCTTGTCATTCCAGGCCAGTTAGCCGTTACCGCCGGTATCGGCAATTTTCGGCCACCCATTTAATTCGCGGATTTCCTGATATGTCGACCGTGAGGCCCGAGAACCTGTGACTCACTTCACGCAACCAACTTCCTTGGATATCCAAGGAATTGACAATGAGTGTCCGATTCCGCACCCGAGGTGACCGTGTGCGGTGGATGGTTCGACTCCGTTCGCCCTGAAGCGTGACTCCCGCCACAGATCGCCCGTTGTCTTCTTCATGAGCCCGGGACCCGCCCGGTTCACACTTCCCGAGGGGAGCCACCCGTGCCGCGCATGCTCGACGTCAGCGACGAGGTACGAGCCGAGATCGGCGACGAAGAAGCCGACCGGCTGCTCGCCGGAGAGAACGCCCCCGGCAGTTACGACTGCACCTCCTGCCGCACCCCGGGCGACTCCGAACAGGAGCGCACCAGCACCGTCCTGTTCGTCGGCGAGGAGACCGCCGTCCTCGCCTTCGCCCACGCCACCTGCCTGCCCTCGCAGGTCGTCCAGGTCACCGAGGAGCAGCTCCAGGGGGCCGTGCGCTCCATCTCCGGGGACTCCGTGGACCTGGACCCCGACCAGGTCGTCCCCGAGCAGGCCGTGCTCGGCGTGACCAGCGGACTGGTCCTGATCGCCGGGGAGTTGCACCCGGCGCTGGTCGTCGAGCCCACCGGGCCCATCGTGCGGCCGGGCACGACCGGGCTCGGCGACGACTTCCTGCCGCTGCTGATCGAGCAGGGGTTCATGCCGCTCATGGAGCTGTCCGAGGTGCCGCCGGTGCTGCACGGCTGGTCGGTGCTGCTCGCCATGGGCCAGCTGCACGCCGTGCTGCAGCCCGGCACGAACGGCGGGCAGCCGGTGGCGTGGTGGCAGGCGCACCAGCCGCTGCAGGTGACCGACGGCTGGCGGGCCGCCGCCAACAAGCACCAGCAGGTGCTCATGTTCGCCGCGCCGGTGGGGTCCATCGGGCGCCAGCCCCGTGAGGACCTGCTGCGGGACGCACTCGACAAGGCGGCGGCCAACGGGAAGCTGGTCGGCGTCGCCATGCCGCTCGCGGGCACCTGAGATCACCCAAAGAGGCGGATATCAACCGCATCCCTTGAAGTTCGGGGTCGTTTGGACATACGTGCACGCATACGACATCCCCCGCCGCCAGTCCTTCCAGCCGATTCCCTCCGCCCGCTCGGCCCAGGACATTTCGGGCAGCCACTCGGCCACGCCCATCTACGACGCGCTCTGGTCCGAGTACGTCAAGTCCTTCCGCACGCTGCCGGGTGACCGCAGCGGCGAGGAGAACCTGGGGTTCGTCGCCTTCGGCAACATTCCGACCAGTTCGGAGTCGCACGGAGGTCATCGGCCGGGATCGTTCAGCAGCTCGTACAGCGCCTACAGCGCAGGGGCCTACAGCGCCCGGCAGCAGACGCAGTGGCAGCGCCTGCCGGCCGCACTGCCACCAGGGCCGCGCGGCGTTCGCTGACACATAGGGGGTGGGGGGGGGGGGGGGGGGGGGGGGGGCGGCCCCCCCCGGCCCCCCGCGGGGGCCCGGGGGGGGGGGGGGGGCCGCCCCCCCCGCGCACGCGCCCTACAGG
>NZ_JBITLY010000008.1:345605-391003 GCF_044465725.1 Streptomyces sp. NPDC049541
CGGGCGGCCCCGGTCGCCCGCAGCGTGCCCGCGCGCGCCCCCCCCCCCCGCGCGGCGCCGGGCCCGGGGGGGCGGCGCCCCCCCCCCCGGGGGCCGCCCCCCCCCCCCCCCCCCCCCCCCCCCCACCCCCTATGTCGCGCCTACTTCTTCTTGCTGCCGCGCTTCTCGCGCACCCGCACCGAGATATGGATCGGCGTCCCCTCGAAGCCGAACTCCTCGCGCAGCCGGCGCTCGATGAAGCGCCGGTAGCCCGCCTCGATGAACCCGGAGGCGAACAGCACGAACCGCGGGGGCTTGGTGCCGGCCTGGGTGCCGAAGAGGATGCGGGGCTGCTTGCCGCCGCGGATCGGATGCGGGTGGGCGGCGACCAGCTCGCCGAGGAAGGCGTTCAGACGACCCGTCGGGACGCGGGTCTCCCAGCCGGCCAGCGCGGTCTCGATCGCCGGGACCAGCTTCTCCATGTGCCGGCCGGTACGCGCCGAGACGTTCACCCGCGGCGCCCACGAGACCTGGCCGAACTCGGTCTCGATCTCCCGCTCCAGGTAGTAGCGGCGCTCCTCGTCGAGGGTGTCCCACTTGTTGTACGCGATGACCATCGCGCGGCCCGCCTCGACGGCCATCGTCACGATCCGCTGGTCCTGCACCGAGATGGACTCGGAGGCGTCGATCAGGATGACCGCCACCTCCGCCTTCTCGACCGCGGCAGCGGTGCGCAGGGAGGCGTAGTAGTCCGCGCCCTGCTGGAGGTGGACGCGCTTGCGGATGCCGGCGGTGTCGACGAACTTCCAGGTGACCCCGCCGAGCTCGATGAGTTCGTCGACCGGGTCGCGGGTGGTGCCCGCCAGCTCGTTGACGACGACGCGCTCCTCGCCCGCCACCTTGTTCAGCAGGGAGGACTTGCCGACGTTCGGGCGGCCGATCAGGGCGATGCGGCGCGGGCCGCCGACCGTGGTGCCGAAGGTCTGCTCGGGTGCGTCCGGCAGGACCTCGAGGACGGCGTCCAGCATGTCACCGGTGCCGCGGCCGTGCAGCGCGGAGACGGGGTGCGGCTCGCCGAGACCCAGCGACCACAGATAGGCCGCGTCCGCCTCGCCGCTCTGCCCGTCGACCTTGTTGGCCGCCAGCACCACCGGCTTGCCGGCCTTGCGCAGCAGCCGTACGACCGCCTCGTCGGTGTCGGTGGCGCCGACCTTGGCGTCGACGACGAACACCACGGCGTCGGCGGCCTCGATCGCGTACTCGGCCTGCGCGGCCACGGAGGCGTCGATGCCGAGGACGTCCTGCTCCCAGCCGCCGGTGTCGACGACCTTGAAGCGGCGGCCCGACCACTCGGCCTCGTAGGTGACGCGGTCGCGGGTGACGCCGGGCTTGTCCTCGACGACTGCCTCACGGCGCCCGATGATGCGGTTCACCAGGGTCGACTTGCCGACATTCGGCCGGCCGACGACGGCGAGGACGGGCAGCGGGCCGTGACCGGCCTCCTCGATGGCACCCTCGACGTCCTCGAGGTCGAAGCCCTCTTCCGCGGCGAGCTCCATGAAGTCCGCGTACTCGGCGTCGCCAAGTGCTCCGTGGTCGTGCTGCTCGCCCGAGCCGTCGGAGTGGATGTGGTCGCTCATGAAGTCCGTACCTCGTCGTTCATCGTGGTGATCGGTGGAACATCCGGTTTCTCCGGCTGATCCACTACTGAAGTGTCGCTCAGCGCCCGGTCAGGCGCCTGGCGTTTTCCAGGTGCGCGGTGAGCTGCTTCTGGATGCGCTCGGTCGCCTCGTCGAGCGCCTTGCGCGTGCGCCGTCCGCTGCCGTCGCCCGCCTCGAAGGGGTCGCCGAAGACGACGTCGATACGGCTGCGCAGCGGAGGCAGCCCCTTTATCAACCGTCCCCGCCGCTCGGAACTTCCCAGTACGGCGACCGGGACGACCGGTGCTCCACTGCGTACGGCGAAGTACGCGAGCCCGGCGCGCAGCGCGGCGAAGTCGCCCTCACCGCGGGTGCCCTCCGGGAAGATGCCGAGGACCCCGCCGGCGGACAGCACGTCCAGCGCCTGGGTGATCGCCGTGCGGTCGGCACCCGACCGGTCGACCTTGACCTGCCCGATGCCCAGCAGGAACGGGTCCAGCGGGCCGACGAACGCCTCCTTCTTGATCAGGAAGTGCGTCGGCCGGGGCGCCACGCCCATGACCATCGGACCGTCGATGTTGTGGGAGTGGTTGACGGCGAAGATCACCGGACCGCTGGCGGGCACCCGCCAGGAACCCAGCACCCGCGGCTTCCACAGCCCGTACATCAGGCCGACGCCGATCCGCCGCCCGACCTCGGCGCCCCGCTCCGAAGGCTGAGTCACTTCCCGGCCCGCTTCTCCTCGACGAGGGTGACGACGCACTCGATGACCTGCGCGAGGGTGAGTTCGGTGGTGTCCACCTCGACCGCGTCGTCCGCCTTGGCGAGCGGCGAGGTCTTACGGGAGGAGTCGGCCGCGTCGCGCTTGATCAGCGCCTCGCGGGTGGCGTGCACGTCGGCGCCCTTCAGCTCGCCGCTGCGGCGGGCGGCACGCGCCTCCGGCGAGGCGGTGAGGAAGATCTTCAGGTCGGCGTCGGGCAGCACGGTCGTACCGATGTCACGGCCCTCGACGACGATGCCGTGCTCCGCGGAGGTGGCCAGCGAGCGCTGCAGCTCGGTGATCCGGGCGCGCACCTCGGGCACCGCGCTGACCGCGCTGACCTTGGAGCTGACCTCCTGCGTGCGGATCGGGGCGGCCACGTCGGTGCCGTCGACCGTGATCGTCGGATTGGCCGGGTCGGTGCCGGAGACGATCTCGGCCTTGCCCGCCACGGCGGCGATCGCGGACGGGTCGTCGATGTCGATCCCGTTGGTCACCATCCACCAGGTGATCGCCCGGTACTGGGCGCCGGTGTCCAGGTAGCTCAGGCCGAGCTGCGCGGCGACGGCCTTCGACGTGCTCGACTTGCCGGTGCCGGCCGGACCGTCGATGGCGACAATCACGGGCTTGGCGACGCCGTTTTCCACGGGGGGACACCTTCCTGGTGCGGTGCGGTGGGTGTGTGGGGCCGCGAGGGTGCCCTGCACAAGGTTACTGGGTGCGCGTCACTCGTCCGGACGCGCACGGCTCGGCCTTACGGCCGCCGGAGAATCTCAGCCCGTCCGGCGGGGGCGAGAACTACTGCCGGATCGCCCAGCCCCGCTCCCGCAGCGCTGCGGAGAGCACCGGCGCCGCCTGCGGCTCCACCATCAGCTGCACCAGACCCGCCTGCTGCCCCGTCGCGTGCTCGATCCGCACGTCCTCGATGTTGACCCCGGCCCGCCCCGCGTCGGCGAAGATCCGCGCCAGCTGCCCCGGCTGGTCGTCGATGAGCACCGCCACGACCTCGTACTCCCGCGGAGCGGACCCGTGCTTGCCCGGCACCCGGACCTGTCCGGCGTTCCCGCGCCGCAGGACGTCCTCGATGCCCAGGACCCCCTCCCCGCGCTTGGCCTCGTCGGAGGACTGCAGGGACCGCAGTGCCTGCACCGTCTCCTCCAGGTCGGCGGCGACGTCGGAGAGCAGGTCGGCGACCGGCCCGGGGTTCGCGGACAGGATGTCGATCCACATCCGGGGGTCGGAGGCGGCGATCCGGGTCACGTCCCGGATGCCCTGACCGCACAGTCGTACGGCCGCCTCCTCGGCGTTCTCCAGCCGCGCGGCGACCATGCTGGACACCAGGTGGGGCATGTGGGAGACCAGGGCGACGGCGCGGTCGTGGGCGTCGGCGTCCATGACGACCGGGACGGCCCGGCAGTGCGAGACCAGCTCCAGGGCGAGGTTGAGCACCTCGGTGTCGGTGTCCCGGGTCGGGGTGAGCACCCAGGGGCGGCCCTCGAAGAGGTCACCGGTGGCCGCGAGCGGCCCGGACTTCTCGCGGCCCGACATGGGGTGCGTGCCGATGTACCTGGACATCACGGACGGGTCCAGGCCCAGCGCCTCCAGCTCGCGGCGCGGGCCGCCCTTGACGCTGGCCACGTCGAGGTAGCCGCGGGCCGCGCCCCGGCGCATGGCGTCGGCCAGGACTCCGGCCACATGGGCGGGGGGCGCGGCGATGATCGCGAGGTCGACCGGTCCGTCGGGGGCCTCGTCGGTGCCGGCGCCGAGCGCGGCGGCCGTACGGGCCTGCTCCGGGTCGTGGTCGGAGAGGTGGACGACCACGCCCCGCTGGGACAGGGCGATGGCGGCGGACGTGCCGATGAGCCCGGTGCCGATGACGAGCGCGGTTCTCACTGGGCGATGTCCTTGCGCAGGGCGGCCGCGGCGCCGAGGTAGACATGGGCGATGTCGGCGCGGGAGCGGTCCGACTCGATGTGCGCCAGGACACGCACGACGCGCGGCATGGCGCCCTCGATGTCGAGTTCCTGGGCGCAGATCAGCGGTACGTCGACGATGCCGAGCTTGCGTGCGGCGGCCGCCGGGAAGTCGCTGTGCAGGTCGGGCGTGGCCGTGAACCAGATGCTGATCAGGTCGTCGACGCTCAGGGCGTTCCGCTCGAGGATGGCGGTGAGCAGGGCCCCGACCTGCTCGTCCATGTGCCCGGCCTCGTCCCGTTCCAGTTGGACGGCTCCCCGGACCGCTCGTACCGCCACGGCTGCACTCCTCGCTGATGTACGGATCGGCTTTCGACCCTCCAGCCTAGTCAGGCCGCGGCGGACGGGTGCGCGACGCCCGCCCGCTGAGACGGCGGCTCCGATGCCCTGCCAATGTCACTGAATCGCCCCAATTTCGCTACTTGGGGCGGCTCGCCCCTGTGCGCCTCTTTACGTTGGGGCCGCCGGTCCGCTCTGATGGCAGGACACTCGCCTCGGGGGAGGCCCGTATGAAGCGTCCTGGACCGCTGCTCACCCTGCTCGCGGGACTGCTGCTCGGCCTGTTCATGCTGTCGCTCAACGCGACGACGGGGACGAAGAGCGTCTCGTCCCCGTACAAGGAGAAGTCGCCCGCCGTCACGGCGTCACCGACTCCCTCGAAGACCACCGCGTCGCCCAGCCCCTCGCCGTCGCGGGCGGCCACGCCCCCGGGTGTCTACACCGGCCGTACCGACGACGACTCGTCCGCCGTCGCCGTCTCACTGCGTGGCGGCAAGGCGATCGCGTACTTCTGCGACGGCCACAACATCGAGTCGTGGCTGAAGGGCTCGGTGAAGGACGACGGGAGCCTGAGCCTGACCGGTGACCACGGCGCGAAGCTGACCGGCACGCTGAAGGGCAGCAAGCAGATCCGCGGCACGGCCGAGGTCGGCGGCGGGCACTACGCCTTCACCCTCGACAAGGCGAAGAAGCCGTCCGGGATCTACCGGGCGAACAGCCAGGTCGCCGGCGCCAGGATCGTCGGCGGCTGGATCGTCCTGCCGGGCGGCAAGCAGGTCGGCATCGTCACCCGCGACGGAGCGCCCTCGGCCGCGCCGGCCATCGACCCGGCGACGGGCGCGGTGACGGTCGACGGACAGCGGCTGACGGCACATCCCGTAACTCCTTGATCCTCCTGACCTGGGAGACGACACCATGACCGTCGACCCGAACGCCGCGACGCAGAGTTTCCCGCCCTCCGAACCCTCCCATCGCGCCCCGAGCCCGGCCCGCTATCTCGTCCCGGCCCTCGTCGCCGCCGCGGTCGCCGTCGGCCTCGGGGTGTACGGCAAGGTCCACGACCCCGCCGGGACGGCCTTCAACCTGGCCGGGTTCAGCAGCACGGGCGCGGTGAAGTCGTGGCTGGCGTCGACCGCGTTCTTCTTCGCGCTCGTCCAGCTGGTCAGCGCGTTCATGGTGTACGGCAGGCTGCCGGGGCCGCGCTGGGCGTCGACGCTGCACCGCTGGTCGGGACGGATCGCGTTCCTGGTGGCGGTCCCGGTCGCCGTGCACTGCCTGTACGCGCTGGGCTACCAGACCTACGAGACGCGCGTGATGTGGCACTCCGCCCTGGGTTGCTTCTTCTTCGGTGCCTTCAGTGCCAAGATGCTGCTGCTCCGCTCCCAGCGGCTCCCCGGCTGGCTGCTGCCGCTCGTCGGCGGGCTGGTCTTCACCGTTCTCACGCTCATCTGGCTGACGTCCGCCCTCTGGTTCTTCCGCACGTTCGGAGTGACGACATGACCCACCGCTCGACGCGGCGCACGGTTCTCCTCGCGACGGGCGCGGCGACGCTCGCCGCGGGCTGCAGCAAGTACGGCGACAACAGCGACTCCGGGTCCACCACGAACGCCTCCGGCGGTCAGGAGCTGGCGAAGACCTCCGAGATCCCCGTCGGCGGCGGCAAGATCTTCAAGGACCAGAAGGTCGTGGTCACCCAGCCGAAGAAGGACGAGTTCAAGGCCTTCTCGGCGATCTGCACCCACCAGGGCTGCACGGTGAGCACCATCTCGAACGGCACCATCGACTGTCCCTGTCACGGCAGCAAGTTCCGCATCGCCGACGGCTCGGTGGCCGGCGGTCCCGCACCCAGGCCGCTGCCCGCGGAGCAGATCAAGGTGGAGGGAAATTCGATCCACCTGGCGTGAGGGGCCGCGTACGCTCCGGTCCATGCTTCCCGAGACCCTGGTGCGCGACCACACGATCTACGCCTGCGTCATGGGTTCGCGCGCGTTCGGTCTGGCGACGGACGGCAGCGACACCGACCGCCGGGGCGTGTTCGTGGCGCCCACTCCGCTGTTCTGGCGCTTCGAGAAGCCGCCGACACATGTCGAGGGCCCGGCCGAGGAACAGTTCGGCTGGGAGCTGGAGCGCTTCTGCGAGCTGGCCCTGCGCGCCAACCCGAACATCCTGGAGTGCCTGCACTCCCCGCTCGTGGAGTACGTCGACGACACCGGGCGCGAACTCCTCGCGCTGCGCGGCGCGTTCCTCTCCCGCCGGGCGCACGAGACGTTCACTCGCTACGCCCTGGGCCAGCGCAGGAAGCTGGAGGCGGACGTCCGCACGCACGGCGCCCCGCGCTGGAAGCACGCCATGCATCTGCTCCGCCTCCTGATGAGCGCCCGCGATCTGCTGCGCACGGGCGCCCTCACCCTCGACGTGGGCGACCAGCGCGAGCCCCTGCTGGCCGTGAAGCGGGGCGAGGTCCCGTGGCGGGAGGTCGAGTCCTGGATGAACCGCCTGGCCGCGGAGGCCGACGAGGCAGCCCGCCACAGCCCCCTCCCCGAGGAGCCGGACCGGCCCCGCGTGGAGGCCCTCCTCGTCCGCGTCCGCCGCGCCTCAGCCCTCCAGCCGGACGCGTACGACGAGGTCATGCAGGGCGTCGTAGGCGGCCGGGGCGTCGGGTAGCGCCGACGCCTCCTGCGCCGCGTCCAGCATGCCGTGCAGCTGCTCCACGTCGGCCTGCACCCGCGCGTGGTCGACCTCGGCACCCCCGTGCTCCCGCTCCGCCTTCGCCGCGATCAGCTCCGGCAGGTAGGCGGGGGCGTCCACCTCGCCCAGCAGCGTGGGCAGATGGGCCTGCACCTCGCCGCTGCGCATCAGGTGGATCCCGGTGAGCAGAACCCGGAAGGTGTAGAGCAGCGGCTTGAGCTCGCCGGTCTTCTCGAACAGCCGCCACTGGGTGTTCGCGAACCCGCGGTAGTGATGGGCGTGATGGCTGGTCAGGACACCGGGCGCGAGTGCGGCCAGTTCGCGGTGCCGGTCAGTCGTGTGCACGACCAGGGGCGAGAGCAGCTGCTCCAGCACATAGCCGTTGCGGCGCAGCATCAGCCGTACGAACTTGCGCAGGTCGTGCGTGACCAGGTCCAGCTCGACGCCGTCCCGGTCCCACATCCGGGACCGGGTCTCGTCGGGCTCCCGCAACCCCAGCAGGTCCGCGGTCGGCAGCAGGTGCACGCCCCGCAGGTCGACGTCCGAGTCGCGGGAGGGGAAGCCGTAGAGGTGGGCGCCGGAGACGGTCGCGAACAGCACCGGGTCGGGCTGTTCGGCGACCACCGGGGTCAGGTCGAGGTCGAGGGCGTCGATCATGACTCAAGCGTCCCAGAGGGCCCCGAGCGTCAGCAGGTCGGTGCGGTATTCGATGCGGTCGGCCCAGTCGGTGGGCCAGGCGTCGGCGCCGAGGTGCGCGCCCGCGAAGGCGCCCGTCAGACAGGCGATGGAGTCCGAGTCGCCGGAGGTGCAGGCGGCTCGCCGGATGGCCGTCACCGGTTCGTCGGCGAACTGCAGGAAGCACAACAGGCCGGTCGCCAGGGCCTCTTCGGCGATCCAGCCCGCGCCGGTGGCCAGGCACGGGTCGGTCTCCACCGAGGCCGTGCGTACGGCCTCCTGAAGGCGGCCGAGGACCTCCAGGCACTCGTCCCAGCCGCGGGCGATGAAGTGCTCGGGGCTCGGGTCCTGACTGCGCGTCCACAGGTCGCCGAGCCAGGTGTGGTGGTAGCGGCTGCGGTTCTCCAGGGCGTACGACCGTAGCAGGCCGACGAGGGCGGTCGGCTCGGCGCCCTGGGCGAGCAGCCGCACCGCACGGGCGGTGAGGTCGGAGGCGGCGAGCGCGGTCGGGTGCCCGTGGGTCAGGGCGGACTGCAACTGGGCGGCGCCGGCGCGCTGTTCGTCGCTCAGGCCGGGGACGAGCCCGACGGGAGCGACCCGCATGTTGGCGCCGCAGCCCTTGGAGCCGATCTGGCTGGCGTCCTGCCAGCGGCGGTCCTCGTCCTTCAGCAGATAGCAGGCCAGCAGGCAGGTGTTCCCGGGCGCCCGGTTGTTCTCCGGCGAGTCGTGCCAGTCCACGAACTCCTTGCGCAGCGGCCCCGCCAGGCTTTCCGGCGCGAGCACCCCGAGGTCCGTGGCCGTCCTCAGCGCGCGCCCCACCGCCAGCGTCATCTGTGTGTCGTCGGTGACGATCGCGGGCTTCGGCAGCCGCATCTGCCGCCACGGCCCGCACTTGGCGAGGATCGACGGCACGTCGTTGAACTCGGTCGGGAAGCCGAGCGCGTCCCCGAGCGCGAGTCCGGTCAACGCCCCGGTGGCTGCTTGTTTGTCGACGATGGTGGCGGTCATGCGGGGCGTCCTTCCGGGGACGGTCGGAGGAGGGGTGGGTGCAGTGCGGTGGCCGGGCCCGCACGGTAGAGCGCGGCAGGTTTGCCCCGGCCGCCGGTGAGGCGGGCAGCGCCCGGCACGGCCTCGACGAAGCCGGGCGTGGCGAGCACCTTGCGGCGGAAGTTGGGCCGGTCGAGAGCCGTGCCCCAGACCGTCTCGTAGACGTGCTGAAGCTCTCCGAGCGTGAACTCGGGCGGGCAGAAGGCGGTGGCGAGGCAGGTGTACTCGAGCTTGGCGCCGACCCGTTCGTGGGCGTCGGCCAGGATCGTGTCGTGGTCGAAGGCCAAGCGGCGCCGGGGAAGTGCGGGTGCGTTCCCGCGCCCGCCGCGGGAGCGGCTGATGTCGCAGCCGGTGCGTGCTCTCGGCGTGCCGGACGAAGGTCCTCGATGGGGGTCCCCCCGCTCGAGCGAAGCCGAGAGTGGGGGCGCGTGCCGGGCGGCGTGGGGGCGTTCCCCGGCGCCGCTCAGTGGCCCGGCCGAGTCGTACGGCAGCCAGCTCGCGCGCGCCGCGTCGCTGCCGGCCCGCGGCTCGGGTGCGTCGGGCAGCAGCGCGGTGAAGGCGACGGACACGACCCGCATCCGGGGGTCGCGGTCGGGTTCGCTGTAGGTCCGCAGCTGCTCCAGATGCAGCCCGGTGACGTCCGCGAGGCCGGTCTCCTCGGCGAGTTCGCGCCGGGCGGCCGTCTCCGCCGACTCCCGCGGCTCCACGAAGCCGCCGGGCAGCGCCCAGTGACCGGCGTAGGGGTCCTGGCCGCGCTCCACGAGGAGGACGTGCAGAACGCCGTCACGGATCGTCAGGACGGCGAGGTCGACGGTGACGGCGAAGGGTTCGTAGGCGTACTTGTCGTACTCCATGACACCGGCCTCCCACCCCCCGGACCTCTTAATGGTCACGTCGACTCTAAACACGGGTGTGTGCTTCCACAACCCCGAGCGCTTCCCCAACCCGCGTGCTTCCGCGCCCCCGAGAGGGGTAACCGGCACCGCATGGGCGAGATCCTTGTGGGCACGTGTTCGTGGACGGACCGGGCACTGGTCGGCAGCGGCTGGTATCCGGCGGGGCGCAAGGACGCGGAGGGGCGGCTGAGGCACTACGCCGAACGGTTCCCGGTCGTCGAGGTCGACTCGGCGTACTACGCACTGCCGAGCGCCCGCAACAGCCTCCTGTGGGCCGAACGGACGCCGGACGGCTTCGTCTTCGACGTGAAGGCGTTCTCGCTGCTCACCGGCCACCCGACGCGGAACTCGGTGATGCCGGACGGGCTTCGGGCCGACCACCGGGATCCGAAGGTGCTCGACCACGTGTGGGCGCGGTTCACCGAGGGGATCGAGCCGCTGCGGGCAGCCGGGCGGCTCGGCAGCGTGCTGTTCCAGCTGCCGCCGTGGTTCGGCCCCGGAAAGCGGTGCGGGGAGTTCCTGCGGGAGTGCGCCGAGCGGACCGAAGGGTGGCCGGTCTCCGTGGAGTTCCGGCATCCCGGATGGTGGCGGCCGGAGTGGGCGGAGGCCACGCGCGCGTTACTGACCCGGTACGACATGACCGCCGTGGCGGTGGACATGACGCAGTCGCTTCCCTTGTCCGTCCCGCCCGTCACGCCGGTCGCCGCGCCACGGCTGTCCGTCGTCCGGTTCCACGGGCGCAGCTCGGCCTGGGGGGCGGGCAGCAAGGAGGACCGGTTCCGGTACGACTACGGGGAGCACGAACTCATCGAATGGCTCCCCCGGTTGCGGTCACTGGCCGGGCGGACGGAGCAGCTCCACGTGCTGTTCAACAACTGCTGCGGTGCCGCCGCGGTCCGCGCCGCCGAGACCATGAAGGAACTGCTCGGCGGCGCGGAATGGGCTCATACGCGCGTGTGTGACGGCGCGAACGCCGCCACCACCGCCCCCGCTCCGGCCGCGCCTGCCGACACCCACAGCGCCGGTGCGCAGCCGTCCAGGAAGGACGCGGATGAGCCGTAACCGCCGTACTGCGTGAAGACCAGGGCGGCGACGGCGATGCCGAAGACACCGCCCAGTTCACGCAGGGCGTTGTTGACGCCGGCCGCGACGCCCGCGTCGCCGAGGGGGACGGCGGAGGTCACGGCGTTGGCGACGCTCGGGAAGACCATGGAGATGCCGATGCCCGCGATGATCAGCGGCACGACCAACTGCCCGTAGTGGACGCCGGGTTCGACCTGCCGGGCCAGCAGCGCAAGGCCCAGGGCCTGCAGGGCGAGGCCGCCGAACATGAAGGGCCGGGTGCCGAAGCGGTCCGCGAGGGCGCCCGCGACCGGGGCGACCAGCAGCGGCATCGCGTTCCAGACGAGGATGCGCACGCCCGCCTGGAGCGGGGAGTAGCCGAGCCCGGTCTGGAAGAGCTGCGTGATCATGAAGAGGGCGCCCAGCAGGGACCCGAAGACCAGGAAGGCGGCCGCGTTGGCGACGGAGAAGCCGCGGTTGCGGAAGTGCGCGAGCGGCAGCATCGGGTAGCGGGCTCCCCTGCGCTCCCAGAGCAGGAACGCGGCCAGGAACACGATCCCGGCGGCCAGCGCGGTCAGCACCTCGGCGCTCCCCCAGCCCGCCTGCGGCGCCCGCACCGGCGCCCAGGCCAGCCCCGTCACCCCGACCGCCGCCAACACGAGTCCCACGAGGTCGAGTTGGGGCCGCGTACCGTAGCTCTCGCGGAGCCTGGTCGCGGCGAAGGGCAGCATCGCAAGGCCGATGGGCACGTTCAGCCAGAAGATCCACTGCCAGGACAGGCCCTCGGTGACGGCCCCGCCGAGCACCGGTCCGGCCGCCACCCCGAGCCCGGTCACCCCGCCCCAGACGCCGATGGCGACACCTCGCTTCTCGGCCGGGAACGCCTCGCTGATCAGGGTCAGGGTGAGGGGAAGCAGTACGGCGGCACCGGCGCCCTGCACCACGCGCGCGCCGATGAGCTGGCCCGGGCCGCCCGCCAGCGCGGAGGCGGCCGAGCCCAGGGTGAAGACGGCGAGCCCGACGAGGTACATCCGCCGCCGCCCGAACCGGTCGCCGAGCGCGGCGCCCGTCAGGGTCAGACAGGCGAAGACCAGGTTGTAGGCGTTGATCGTCCACTCCAGGTCGGACAGGCTCGCCCCGAAGTCGGCCCGCAGGGCGGGCAGCGCGGTCGCGACGACCACGACGTCCAGGGAGCACAGGAGCGCGCCGAGCCCGGCGAGGAGGACGGTCCACACGGGTCGGTGCGGGGCCTGTCGTGCGGGTGGTTTGCGTACGGAGACACTCAGTGTGTCGGTCATGACGGGGGTTCCTTCCATGAGCTCTTGAGGTCGCTCACGGAAGGCAGACCACTCTCACCCCGGAAAGGAATCGCGCCGCCCGAGAAAGGCCAGCAGGCGCGCCTCGGGCCCCGCATTCAGCGGTACGGCCACGGGCGCGCCGAAGCGCACGCCCCGGTCCCCGGCCGCGACCACGCACCGCGCCACCGGCAGCAGCTCGGCCGCCAAGGATTCCGGTATGGGCCGGGGCCGCCCGCAGGCCTGCGCCACGTCCCATCCGTGCACGGCGATCTCCACCGCTCCCACGGCGGCCATCACCCGTACGTCCAGCGGCAGTTCGCCCACCACCACCTGCTCCCCGGGCCCGGCCGCCCAGGCGCCGAGCACGGCACACGCGCGCGTGCGGAAGGCACAGGCGAGGTCGTCTCCCCCGGGGCGCATCGGCGTCAGCCCGATCCGCCCGCCCGTCAGCCCCTCGTGCAGGGCGTCCAGCGAGTCGTCGAGATGCCCTAGCAGCTCCCCCAGGTCCCACTCGGTGCACGGGGTGCCGCGCTCCAGACTCCCGGACCCGACCGCGGCGACACTCCCCAGCGCGTGGGCGAGCGAACGCTCCAGGAGCTCACCGCAGTTCATGACAGCACCCTGGGGAACCCGAAGCGGTCGACCTGCGCGAGGTCGATGAAGGCCGTGATGCGGGCCAGTGTGCCGCCCGCCACGGTGAGCACCTGCACCGAGTGCGCCCGCAGCACGCCGTCCACCCCGCGCACGTACATGACGACGGCCGGCTGCCCGTTCGCACGCGTGGGCAGCATCCGGTAGCGGCCCTCTCCATGCCCCCTGGCCCGCAGGAACAGCAGCACGTCCCTCTTGCCGCGGAACCACTCCAGGCGGGGCGGCATCTCCAGTTCGACGCCGTCCTGGAGGAGGTCGAGCAGCGCATCCATGTCGGCGCGCTCGAAGGCGGCCATGTACCGGTCGAGCACCTCACGGTCCGCCGGGCCCCCGGGCTCGACGACGAGGTCCTCGTCGGGGGCGACCTCGTCGAGCCGGGCACGCGCGCGTTGGAGGCTGCTCTTGACGGCGGCCGTCGAGGTCCCGAGCAGCGAGGCGACCTCGGACGCCCGCCAGGCCAGCACGTCCCGCAGGATGAGCACGGCCCGCTGCCGGGCGGGAAGATTCTGCAGCGCGGCGACCAGCGCGAGCCGCAGGCTGCCGCGCGCGGCCACCACGGTCGCCGGATCGGCCAGCGCGTCGGGCAGCGGCTGCAGCCACGGAACATCCGTCGCGGGGGTCCTCAGCGGCTCCTCAGGCGCCTGTGACGGCCCACCGAGCCCCGCGGGCAGGGGACGCCTCGCGCGGCTCTCCAGGGCCGTCAGGCACGTGTTGGTGGCGATGCGGTGCAGCCAGGTCCGCAGGGACGCACGGCCCTCGTAGCCCTCGTAGGACCGCCAGGCCCGCAGATACGTCTCCTGCACCAGGTCCTCGGCCTCGTCGACCGAGCCCAGCATCCGGTAGCAGTGCGCGAGCAGCTCCCGCCGGTACGGGTCCGTCAGCCGGACGAACTCTTCGCGGTCCGTCGTCGTAGCAGGCATGGCCATTCCTCTCGCCGGTCACGAGTACAGACCGGCGGGGAACCGAAAACGAATCGGCCGGTCCCGGAGGAGATCCGGAACCGGCCGTCGCACAGGGCTGCTAGAGGTCGACTTCCTGCATCAGCATGCCGACCTCGGTGTTCGACAGCCTTCGCAGCCAGCCCGACTTCTGGTCGCCCAGGGTGATCGGGCCGAAGGAGGTGCGCACCAGCTTCTCCACCGGGAAGCCGGCCTCCGCGAGCATGCGGCGCACGATGTGCTTGCGGCCCTCGTGGAGGGTCACCTCGACCAGATAGTTCTTGCCGGTCTGCTCGACCACCCGGAAGTGGTCCGCGCGCGCGTACCCGTCCTCCAGCTGGATGCCGTCCTTGAGCTTCTTGCCCAGGTCGCGCGGGATCGGGCCGACGATCGCGGCGAGGTAGGTCTTCTTCACACCGTACTTGGGGTGGGTCAGGCGGTGCGCCAGCTCGCCGTGGTTGGTGAGCAGGATGACGCCCTCGGTCTCGGTGTCGAGCCGCCCCACGTGGAAGAGCCGGGTCTCCCGGTTGGTGACGTAGTCGCCGAGGCACTGCCGGCCCTCGGGGTCCTCCATCGTGGAGACGACACCGGCGGGCTTGTTGAGCGAGAAGAACTGGTACGACTGCGTGGCGACCGTCAGCCCGTCGACCTTGACCTCGTCCTTCTCCGGGTCGACGCGCTTGCCCTGCTCGAGGACGATCTCGCCGTTGACCTCGACGCGGGCCTGCTCGATCAGCTCCTCGCATGCGCGCCGGGAGCCGTAGCCCGCGCGCGCGAGCACCTTCTGCAGCCGCTCGCCCTCCTGCTCGGCACCCGGGAAGGTCTTGGGCAGCTTGACGTCCTTCTTGCCCGCGTAGCGCTCGCGGTTGCGCTCCTCGGCCCGGGCGTCGTACTCACGCGAGGTCGCCGGGGCCGTACGGCCCCGGCCCGTGCCCTGGCCCTGCCGGGGGCCGCCCTTGGCACCGCCGCGCGCCGAGGAGCCGCGCCCCGACTTCGGGCCGTCCTGGGTGGCGCCGGGGCCCACGTCGTAGCGCCGCTCCTCCGGGCGGGGCTTCTTGGGCCGGCCGCCCTGCTTGTCGTCGCGGTTGTTACCGGCGCCGCGGTAATTGCCGCGGCCACCGCTGCTCCCGCCGCGGCCGCCGCTGTTGCCACCACGGCTCCCGCCGTTGTTTCCGCTGCTGTTCCTGCCGCTGCTGCTTCGCATCAAAGTTCCGTCTTGTCGTCTGCGTCCTCGGAATCCGGAGCGTCCGGATCGAACGACGGAACCCCTTCCAGTGTGTCGGCCTCGATCGCCTCCGCCTCCGGGAGGAAGGGCGCGAGCTCCGGGAGCTCGTCCAGACCGCGCAGGCCCATCCGCTCCAGGAAGTAGTTCGTCGTCGTGTACAGGATCGCACCTGTTTCGGGTTCCGTGCCCGCCTCCTGGACCAGACCCCGCTGCAGCAGGGTGCGCATGACCCCGTCGCAGTTGACTCCTCGTACGGCCGAGACCCGGCTGCGGCTGACCGGCTGGCGGTAGGCGACGACGGCGAGGGTCTCCAGGGCGGCCTGGGTGAGCCGGGCCTGCTGACCGTCCAGGACGAAGCCCTCGACGGCCGCCGCGTACTCGGGCCGGCTGTAGAAACGCCAGCCGCCGGCGATCAGCCGCAGCTCGAAGCCGCGGCCCTGCACGGCGTATTCGTCGGCCAGCTCCCGCAGTGCGTCCCCGACCTGCCGCTTGGGCCGCTGGAGGATCTTCGCGAGGTGTTCCTCGGTGGCGGGCTCGTCCACGACCATGAGGACGGCCTCGAGGGCCGGCTTGAGGTCGAGGTCGGCGACGGTGCGGAGCCCTGCCGGGAGGGCGGTGGTGTCCTCGCTCACGCCTTGTCCTCCTTGGGCGGCTCGGGCGGTCGGTCGAATTCGTCGGTCACCATCGGCTGGGCCTCGCCCTCGCCGCCGGTCCAGCGCACGATCAGCTCGCCGAGCGCCGTCTCCTGGTCGAGGGCGACGGCCTTCTCCCGGTACAGCTCCAGCAGGGCGAGGAACCGTGCGACGACGGTGAGGGTGTCGTCGGTGTCCTCGACCAACGCCCGGAAACTGGCCTCGCCGAGCTCCCTGAGCCGGGCGACCACGATTCCGGCCTGCTCCTGCACGCTGACCAGCGGTGCGTGGATGTGGTCGACGTACACCTGAGGCTTCGGCTTCGGCTGCATCGCTTTGACGGCGAGCTTCGCGAAGCCCTCCGCCCCGATGCTGATGACGACCTCGGGCAGCAGCTCGGCGTGATGGGGTTCGAGTCCGACGGTACGGGGATAACGCCGGGCCTCCTCGTCCAGCCGCTGGTTGAAGATGTCGGCGATCTGTTTGTAGGCGCGGTACTGCAGCAGCCGCGCGAACAACAGGTCACGCGCCTCCAGGAGCGCGAGGTCGGCCTCGTCCTCGACCTCGGCGGAGGGCAGCAGCCGGGCGGCCTTGAGGTCGAGCAAGGTGGCCGCGACCACGAGAAACTCGGTCGTCTGGTCCAGATCCCAGTCCGGTCCCATCGCCCGGATGTGCGCCATGAACTCGTCGGTCACCTTGGACAGCGCGACCTCGGTGACGTCCAGCTTGTGCTTGGAGATCAACTGAAGCAGCAGATCGAAGGGCCCCTCGAAGTTGGCGAGCCGAACCTTGAAGACACCGCCACCGTCGCCCTCACCGGGGACGGCTTCAGCCCCCGCACCCCCTCCCGGGGGCGCACCACCGGACTCGTCCGGGTACCCGGGCACCACGGCTTCCGTCCGAGGCTCGGATCCCGCCCCCGGAATCCGACCCTCCGGCTCGCGCACCGTCTCCGGAGCCACAGCCTCCGACTCTCGCACCACCTCGGGAGCCGCGGCCTCCGTCGAACGCGCAGAGACCGCCTCCGGTCCCAGGACACCCGCCTCTGCACCCGGCCCAACGCCCACGGACCGCCGCCCGGCGGCATCCTCCGCCTGAAACTCGGAACCCGCCCCCGGAATCACAGCCTCCGGCTCTCGCACCACCTCCGGGTCCACGGCCTCCGCCGAACGCGCAGAGACCGCCTCCGGTCCCAGGACACCCGCCTCTGCACCCGGCCCAACGCCCACGGACCGCCGCACGGCGGCATCCTCCCCCTGAAACTCGGAACCCGCCCCCGGAATCACAGCCTCCGGCTCTCGGACCACCTCCGGGTCCACGGCCTCCGCCGAACGCCCCGCCTTCGGCGCCACGGCGCCCGGCTGCGCACCCGGCCCAACGCCCACGGACCGCCGCCCGGCGACCGGCACCGGAGCCGCGGGATTCGGGTGTTCGGAGACGGTCTCCAGGCTCGGATCCGGCTCGGGGGCGGCAGTCTCAGGGGGCGTCTCCGCAGGGGCCGGGTCCTGGGGAGGAGCCACCGGCTCGACCCGTGGGGCGCCGGGCCCCCGGCCCAGTACACGCCGACGGCCGCCGGAGGTGCCGGCGCCGGGGGCGGGTACGTCGTTCGAGGTCATGGCCCCCGCAGGCTACCGCTACCGCCCGCGCAGCCGGCGTACGAGGATGCTCGCGTCCCCGCGGGACTCCAGGTCGGCCAGGACCACGGCGACCGCCTCGCGGACGATCCGCCCGCGGTCGACCGCGAGGCCGTGCTCACCGCGGAGCACCAGGCGTGCGTGCTCCAGGTCCATGAGCTCCTCGGCGGAGACATACACGGTGATCTTCTCGTCGTGCCGCTCGCGGCCGCTGGGCCGGCGCGAGGCCGACGAGCGGCCGCGCTTGCGGGACTGGGCACCGGTGGCGGCAGAACCTTCCTGCGCCGCCCCCTGACGTCGCCCGGAGCGCTCCTGGCCCGCCGCTCGGCTGCGGGACTCACCGGCGTCCGCCGGCTCCGGCTCCGCGGCCACGTGCTCCGGGCCCTCGCCGTCGCCGCCCTGCGCGGGCACCGACTGCGGCGCGTCCTCGGGCGAGGCGGCCGCGGCCGGATCGCTCTCCCCCGCGGGCGCGGGCACCCGGGCTTCGCCGTTGGCCCCCCGCCGTGGAGTGGACGGCTGGAGCGCCATTCCCCCTGTCGTACGGAAGAGTTCGTCGGCCCCCGGCAGACTCACTCGGCGTGACACCGGGCGAGCACCTCCCTGGCGAGCTGACGGTAGGCGGCGGCGCCGACGGAGTTGGAGGCGTACGTGGTGATCGGCTCACCGGCGACCGTGGTCTCCGGGAAGCGGACCGTGCGTCCGATGACCGTGTGGTAGACGTGGTCGTCGAAGGCCTCGACCACACGGGCCAGCACCTCGCGGCTGTGGACCGTGCGCGAGTCGTACATCGTGGCCAGGATCCCGTCGAGCTCCAGCTCGGGGTTGAGCCGCTCCTGGACCTTCTCGATCGTCTCCGTCAGCAGTGCCACACCGCGCAGGGCGAAGAACTCGCACTCGAGCGGCACGATCACCTTGTGCGCGGCCGTCAGCGCGTTCACCGTCAGCAGACCCAGTGAGGGCTGACAGTCGATCACGATGTAGTCGTAGTCGGCCATCAGCGGCTTCAGGGCCCGCTGGAGCGTGGACTCGCGCGCGACCTCCGAGACCAGCTGCACCTCGGCGGCGGACAGGTCGATGTTGCTGGGCAGCAGGTCCATGTTCGGGACCGCCGTCTTCAGGAGCACCTCGTCGGCCGCCATGCCCCGCTCCATGAGCAGGTTGTAGACGGTGAGGTCGAGCTCCATCGGATTGACGCCGAGGCCCACCGACAGCGCGCCCTGCGGGTCGAAGTCCACGAGCAGCACGCGGCGTCCGTACTCCGCGAGCGCGGCACCCAGGTTGATGGTCGACGTCGTCTTGCCGACGCCGCCCTTCTGGTTGCACATCGCGATGATCTTCGCGGGCCCGTGGTCGGTCAGCGGGCCCGGGATGGGGAAGTACGGGAGCGGACGTCCGGTCGGGCCGATGCGCTCACGGCGCTGGCGGGCAGCGTCGGGCGCGAGGGTGGCCGCGTACTCGGGATCCGGCTCGTACTCCGCGTCGGGGTCGTAGAAGTGCCCTTCGGGCAGTTCGTCGTAGTCGGCGAAGTGGTTGTGGGGCGCGCCACTTCCGTCGCCGGCCATGGCGTTCACGTGATGGCCATCCATGCTCTGGTGTGCAGTCCGGATCACCTGCGGACCCGGGCTCTGGTGGGCTGCGAAGGTGCGCACAGCTACGGAGCCGACAGCCTCGAACCCCGCGGGACCCTGGTCCCGTACAGGCGCTCCTGGTTGACCACCCCCGGGAGAAAATGTCGACTCATTCACAAGTCGTCTTACCTCCTTGGTGACCAGGAAACTTCTAGACAGGTCAGCGTGGCACCATGCCGACGGTTGGCGACTCTATGGCGTGTCGGGCGTCCGCAGCAACACAATCCGCCGGACCCGGCAGGATGTGTCGGCAATGAAACATCCCTCTGTCAAGGGCGTACGGCCGTCGCACGGCAGGTTTCGCGGGTGTGCGAATCGGTCGAAGGGTTACGTTCGAGGCGAGTTGACCTAGAGCCGCAAAGTGACCATACACACATCCGGCCGGACCTCGTCGGGCAAGGTCCGGCCGGATGTGCGCTGTTGACGACCTGTGTTGACGTATCGCCTTTTACCCAATGATGACTTAGCAGTCCGCCGAATGGTGACTTACCGGCTCGACGACTCTCCGCCCGCCGGGCAGGTCAGCCGATCAGGCTCTCGAGCTCCACGTGCTCCAGTCCGTGCGCCTCTGCGACCTCGCGGTAAACGACCTTGCCGTCATGGGTGTTGAGCCCCTTGGCGAGCGCGGGATCGCGGCGCAGCGCCTCCACCCAGCCGTGGTCGGCGAGTTCGACGATGTAGGGCAGCGTCGCGTTGGTGAGCGCGTAGGTGGAGGTGTTGGGCACCGCGCCCGGCATGTTGGCGACGCAGTAGAAGACCGAGTCGTGGACCTGGAAGGTCGGCTCGGCGTGCGTGGTCGGACGGGAGTCCTCGAAGCAGCCGCCCTGGTCGATCGCGATGTCGACAAGGACACTGCCGGGCTTCATACGGGAGACGAGCTCGTTGGTGACCAGCTTCGGGGCCTTGGCGCCGGGGATGAGGACCGCGCCGACGACGAGGTCGGCGTCCAGGACGGCCTTCTCCAGCTCGAAGGAGTTGGACATGATCGCCCGGACCTTGGTGCCGAAGACCTTGTCCGCCTCGCGCAGCTTGTTGATGTCGCGGTCGAGCAGCGTGACGTGGAAGCCCAGGCCGACCGCGATCTGCGTCGCGTTCCAGCCGGAGACGCCACCGCCGATGACGACGGCCTTCGCGGGCTGGGTGCCGGGGACGCCGCCGGGCAGCACGCCACGGCCGCCGGCCGAGCGCATCAGGTGGTAGGCGCCGACCTGCGGGGCCAGCCGGCCCGCGACCTCGGACATGGGGGCGAGCAGCGGCAGCGCACGGTTGGGCAGTTCGACGGTCTCGTAGGCGATCGCCGTGGTGCCGGACTCGATGAGCGCGTCGGTGCACTCCTTGGAGGCGGCCAGGTGCAGGTACGTGAAGAGCGTCTGGTCCTTGCGCAGCCGGTGGTACTCCTCGGCGATGGGCTCCTTGACCTTCAGCAGCAGGTCGGCGGCGGCCCACACCTCGTCGGCGGTCGGCAGGATCTGCGCACCGGCGGCGACGTACTCGCTGTCCGGGATCGACGATCCGACACCGGCGTCGTGCTCGATGACGACCTGGTGGCCGTGGCGCACGAGCTCGTGCACACCGGCGGGGGTGATGGCCACCCGGAACTCGTTGTTCTTGACCTCGCGGGGGATGCCGACCTTCACGTCGATCACGGTCCTTGGCTCAGTGGATGTGGGGCAATACAACACATACCCAGGCATGCACGAGCACACCGGGAGACACCGCAGGAGAAGGTGCGGCAGAGCCAGTCTAATGAAGGCGTTCTCTGTGTCTAGCCTTTCATTGCATCAATCTTCGCCAGATGTACTACGGATTTCGCAGGTGTCATCGTCCTGTTGCAAGGGATCAAGGGGCTTCGGCTCCTGCTCACCGGCCTCGCGCTCCTGTCCCAGCAGCCGCTCGGCCGTGCCCCGGTGCAGCTGGGCGGAGGCGGGATCGCCCAGGCGTTCCAGCGTGTCGGCGAGCCGCAGCTGCAGTGCCGCCTGCAGCCGTACGTCCTCGGCGCGCCGGGCCCACTCCACCGCCTCGTGGCAGGTGCGCAGCGACTCCTCGGGCCGTCCCGCGTACTCCTGGACGCGCGCGAGTTCGCTCAACGCCCGTGCGTGGGAGGCGATGTCGCCGTTCTTGCGGTGCCGGGCGATCGCCGTGCGCCAGCCGCGCTGGGCCTCGCCGTAGCGGCCCGCATAGGTGTGGGCCGCGGCGATACGGCCGTAGAGCCGGGCGGCGGCCGCCCGCTCGTCCCGGGCCAGGCGCTCGGCGAGGGCGCGGCCGAACCAGTCGGCGGCCCGGTCGTAGTCCCCGAGCTCCAGATGCGCACCGCCTACGGATTCCATTGCGCGGCCGCTCGCGTACGGGTCGTTCGCCTCCCGTCCGGCGTCCAGCGCGGCCCGGTAGCGGGCCAGCGCCTCCCTCGTGCGGCCGGTCTGGGCGTCCAGGTCGCCGAGGTTCAGCAGTGCGGCGGCCTTCTCGCGGGGCAGGTCCCGTCGCTCGGCCACGTCCAGGACGAGCCGGTGGATGCCGTACAGGTCGGGGGCGGCGGCCCGGGTGCCGAAGTGCGCGACCATGGCCTTGACCAGCTGGGACATCAGCCGGCGGGCGAGGGTGTCCAGCTCCCCGTCCGCGACGGCCAGCCGGGCCGCGGCCAGCAGCGCGGGCCTGCGCAGGCGCAGCCAGTCCTCGGCGGCCCGTGGGCCGGGGAAGCGCAGGGAGCGCGGCATGCCCTGGAGCTTCTCGCGCGCCTCGGGGCTGTCCGTCTCGGTGATCACCCGGCAGGACTGCAGCAGCCGTACGGTCCGCTCCAGCATCCGGGCGCGGGCCAGCTGCACCTCGCCGGGGCGGTCCTGGCTCTGGGTGAGCTTCTTGAGCAGGGGGTGCAGACAGCCCGGCACCTCGTACTGCGGCAGCGGCGAGTGCGCTGCCCGCAGCAGACCGAGGGCGACGAACTCGTCCAGCGCGGTGTGGGCGTCGCCGACCGAGCAGCCGGCGAGCGAGGCCGCGGTGTGCGGGTCGACCAGGCCGGCCGGGGCGAGGGAGAGCAGCCGCAGCATCCGGGCGGACGGGGCGGGCAGCGAGGTGTATACGAGCCCGAAGACCCGGCTGAGGGGCGTGCCCTCACCCTCCGTGTGCAGATGCTTGGCCAGATCGGCTACGGCGGCCTTGGGGCGGGCGGCGAGCCAGCCGCCCGCCAGCGTCAGCGCCGCGGGGTGGCCCTGGCACTCCTCGACCAGGCCCTCGGCGGCACGGGGGTCGACGGTGATGCGGACCGAGCCGGTGTACCGGGTGAGCAGCTCCAGGGCGGACTTGGTGTCGAGGCCGCCCAGGGTGCAGGGGCGGACGTCGGAGATACCGGTCAGGGGACCGCTCGACACGGCCACGACCAGGCAGTCCGGTGAGTCCGGCAGCAGGGCGTCGACCTGCTCGGGGTCCGCCGCGTCGTCGAGCAGCACCAGGGCCCGGCGGTCGGCGAGGGCGGAGCGCAGGGCCTCGGCCAGGTCGTCCGCGGCGGCTCCGGCGGGGGTGGGCAGCTGCAGCGCGGCGAGCAGTTCGCGGGCGGTCTGCGCGAGGGGGACGGGTGTGCCGTCGGGCTCGCTCAGCCGCGCCCGGAGCACGCCGTCGTCGTAACGGTGCGCAACCTGCCGTACCAGTTCCTCGGCGAGGGCGGTGCGTCCCGAACCGGGCCTGCCCGCGATGAGCAGTACGCGCGCGCGTGGAGCCTTGCGGCCGGAGAGGGTGTCCAGGCCCGCGCGCTCGATGTCGGCGCGGAGTTCCTTCAACTCCCTTGTACGGCCCAGGAACCGGCTCTCGTCAGCAGCGTGCCCCGACAGCCGTACACCGTCTGTGTTGACCGCCTGATCCGTCACGGGCCACACTCCCGTCCCACCGCACGCGCAAGCCCGCCGGGACTCCGGTACCGGGCATCAACAGAGCCTAGTTCACGCTCTGCAACGAACCTGGCGGAGCACGGCGGGCACATCCCCCGATCGGATCAGCAGATCGTCACACCGGTACGAAGGCGGGTGGCGTTCAGGACTCGAAGGGACGGGCGGGCCACGGCGCCTCGGCGGGGCGCAGCGCGTCGAGCCCGTCGCCCTGCTCTGCGGCGACCAGCGAAAGGACGCCCACGACAAGGCAGTTGTTGTGCAGCTCGCCCCCGAGAACGCCCCGTACGAGCTCCTTCAGGGGCACCCGCGCGATCTCCATGTCGGCCTCTTCGTGCTCGACCTCGAAGCGGTCGCCCTCGGCCTCGGACAGATCCCGGGCGAGGAAGATGCGCACGGCCTCGTCGCAGCCGCCGGGGGTGGTGTAGACGTCGGTCAGCACACGCCAGTCCTCGGCCTTGACGTGCGCCTCCTCGTACAGCTCGCGCTGGGCCGCGTGCAGCGGGTTCTCGCCGGGCACGTCGAGCAGGCCGGCCGGGATCTCCCACAGCTTGTGGCGCACGGGGTGGCGGTACTGGCGGACGAGCAGGACCCGGCCCTCCTCGTCGAGGGCGAGGACGGCGACCGAACCGGGGTGGACCTGGTAGTCGCGGCGGACCACATGTCCGTCCGGCATGACCACGTCGTCCGTGCGCACGGAGGTCTTGTTGCCCACGAAGGGGGTCTCCGTCGCCCGGATCTCCCACTCCTCGGGGGTGTCCTTGATCGTCATGCCCTGTCCTTCCGCACGCTTGCGCCACACGCCGAGTGAAACGGGGCGCTCACCTTTTGAATGCGAGCGCCCCGGCCACCGTACAACTGGTGTGCTACTTGGAATTCTTCCGCTCGACCGAGGCCTTCACCAGACCCGCGAACAGCGGGTGCGGCCGGGTCGGGCGGGAGCGCAGCTCGGGGTGCGCCTGGGTCGCCACCAGGTAAGGGTGCGTCTCGCGCGGGTACTCCACGTACTCGACGAGCTTGCCGTCGGGCGAAGTGCCGGAGAACAGGATGCCGGCCTTCTTCTCCAGCTCCGCGCGGTAGGCGTTGTTCACCTCGTAGCGGTGCCGGTGGCGCTCCTCGACGTACTCCTTGCCGTCGTAGACCTCACGCACGATCGAGCCCTCGGCCAGCTTGGCCGGGTACATGCCCAGCCGCATCGTGCCGCCCATGTCGCCCTCACCGGCCACGATGTCGAGCTGCTCGGCCATGGTGGAGATGACCGGGTGGCCGGTGGCGGAGTCGAACTCGGTGGAGTTGGCGTCGGTGATGCCGGCCAGGTTGCGCGCGGCCTCGATCACGATGCACTGCAGGCCCAGGCAGAGGCCGAGCAGCGGGATCTTGTTCTCGCGGGCGTACTTGATCGCGCCGACCTTGCCGAGCACACCGCGGTCGCCGAAGCCGCCCGGGATGCAGATGCCGTCGACGTCGCCGAGCTGCGCCGCGGCACCGGCCGGGGTCTTGCAGTCGTCGGAGGTGACCCACTTGATCTTCACTCGGGCCCGGTTGGCGAAGCCGCCGGCGCGCAGCGCCTCGGTGACCGAGAGATAGGCGTCGGGCAGGTCGATGTACTTGCCGACCAGCGCGAGGGTGATCTCGTGGTCGGGGTTGTGGACGCGGTCGAGCAGGTCGTCCCAGGTCCGCCAGTCCACGTCGCGGAACGGCAGGTCCAGCTTGCGGACGACATAGGCGTCCAGGCCCTCGCCGTGCACGGTCTTGGGGATGTCGTAGATCGAGCGGGCGTCGGGGCAGGCGACCACCGCGGCCTCGTCGACGTCACACATCAGGGAGATCTTGCGCTTGATCGCCGTGGGGACCTCACGGTCGCAGCGCAGCACGATCGCATCTGGCTGAATACCGATGTTCCGCAGGGCCGCAACCGAGTGCTGGGTCGGCTTCGTCTTCAGCTCTCCCGACGGACCGATGTAGGGCAGGAGGGAGATGTGGACGACGAAGACGTTGTCACGCCCGACCTCGTGGCGGACCTGGCGGACGGTCTCCAGGAACGGCAGCGACTCGATGTCGCCGACCGTGCCGCCCACCTCGGTGATGACGACGTCGACCTCGTCGGTCGCCATGCGCCGGATGCGGTGCTTGATCTCGTTGGTGATGTGCGGGATGACCTGCACGGTGTCCCCGAGGTACTCACCGCGCCGCTCCTTGGCGATCACCGTCGAGTAGACCTGACCCGTGGTGACGTTCGCCGAGCCGTCCAGGTCGCGGTCGAGGAAGCGCTCGTAGTGGCCGATGTCCAGGTCCGTCTCGGCGCCGTCGTTGGTGACGAACACCTCACCGTGCTGGAAGGGGTTCATCGTGCCCGGGTCGACGTTCAGGTACGGGTCGAGCTTCTGCATCACGACCCGCAGGCCCCGCGCCTTGAGGAGCATGCCCAGGCTGGAGGCCGTCAGGCCCTTGCCCAAGGAGGAGGCGACACCCCCGGTGACGAAGATGTGCTTGGTCGTCGTAGATTTCGGCGGCATGGCCAAGAGGGGGCTCCCGTGGTCGCGGTTCGAGGTGCGGTGCCGGGGATTTCTCGCCCACCGGTCCACGGGCTACCAGGGTATCAGCGCCCGGAGGAGATGGCTTCCGGCCACGCACCGCACACGAGTCACCACACAGCCGCACGGTCCTTCGCGTTTCTCACCCGATGCTCACCCGTTCGGCCTAGTCGGGTTGCCCGGAGCGGCACGCAGATCATCTACGTGCGTCGTATCCTGCTCGGACACTCGCTGCCGAGCCCGGCCGGGTACACGGCACCACCCCCGCACGTGATGACCGGAACAACGAGAGCTCGTCAGTTCGTTGAGCATCAATTGTCGTTTTGCCACACGGCCAGGACGACTGCTTTGCTTCACCGCTCAACGACGCATTACAACGACCCCTTGACCGCAATAAGCGACAGCCCCCTTCCTTCACGGGGGTGACGTGGCCGTTCGACTGGAGTTGCACGTGGCCGGGCGCATCGAAGACTACGCACTCATCGGAGACATGCAGACCGCCGCCTTGGTCTGCCGGGACGGCACAGTGGACTGGCTGTGCCTGCCCCGCTTCGACTCGCACGCCATCTTCGCCGGCCTGCTGGGCACCGAGGAACACGGATTCTGGCGGCTCGGCCCCGCCCACGCGGCCGAGGCGCAGCCCCCGACCGCGGCCCGGCGCAGCTACCGCGGCGACTCCCTGATCCTGGAATCCGAGTGGGACACCCCGCGCGGCACGGTCCGGGTGACCGATTTCATGCCCCCGCGTGACGGCGCCCCCCAGCTGATCCGCATCGTCGAGGGTGTCTCCGGCCGCGTCCCGATGCGCTCGGCCCTCAGGATGCGTTTCTCGTACGGCCGGGTCGTGCCCTGGGTGCACAAGCACGACGGCCGCACGGTCGCCGTGGCCGGCCCGGACTCGGTCTGGTACGACACCGAGTGCGAGACCTACGGCAAGTCGCTGACCACGTACTCGGACTTCACGGTCGCTCCCGGTGACCGCATCGCCTTCACCATCTCCTGGCAGCCCTCGCACAAGGAGCCGCCGCCGCTGCCGGAGCCGGAGGCCTCGCTGGAGGCGACGGAGGACTTCTGGCGGGAGTGGGTGGAGCACTGCACGTACCACGGCCCGTACCGCGAGGCCGTGATCCGCTCCCTGATCACGCTGAAGGCGCTGACGTACGCCCCGACCGGCGGCATCGTCGCCGCCCCCACCACCTCGCTGCCGGAGGACATCGGCGGCGTCCGCAACTGGGACTACCGCTACACCTGGCTGCGGGACGCTGCGATCACCCTGTCCTCGCTGCTGCGCACCGGCTACCGAGAGGAGGCCCGCGCCTGGCGCGAGTGGCTGCTGCGGGCAGTGGCCGGCGACCCCGAGAACCTGCAGATCATGTACGGCATCGCGGGCGAGCGCGAGCTGGGCGAGGCGGAGCTGGACTGGCTGCCCGGTTACGAGAACTCGGCGCCGGTGCGTGTCGGAAACGGCGCCGCCCACCAGCTCCAGCTGGACGTGTACGGCGAGGTCACCGAGGCCCTGCACCTGGGCCACATGACCGGCCTGGCCCGCAGCGACTACGCCTCCCTGCTCCAGCTCAAGCTGATCCGCTACCTGGAGCAGCACTGGGACGAGCCGGACGAGGGCATCTGGGAGGTGCGCGGCCCGCGCCGCCACTTCGTGCACTCCAAGGTCATGGCCTGGGTCGCCGTCGACCGCACCATCAAGCTCATCGAGTCCGGGGACGCGGACGGCCCGCTGGAGCGCTGGCGCGACCTGCGCGACGACATCCACCGGGACGTGTGCGAGAAGGGCTACGACAAGGAGCGCAACACCTTCACCCAGTCGTACGGCTCGAAGGAGCTGGACGCCTCGCTGCTGCTGATCCCGCAGATGGGCTTCCTGCCGCCCGACGACAAGCGCGTCATCGGCACGATCGAGGCGATCCAGCGTGAGCTGTCCACGCCGGACGGCTTCATCCTGCGCTACCCGACGGAGGGTTCCAGCGAGGGCGTAGACGGCCTGCCCGGCGACGAAGGGGCGTTCCTGGCCTGCTCGTTCTGGATGGCGGACGACCTGGCGATGATCGGCCGCGTGGACGAGGCCCGCAAGCTGTTCGAGAAGCTGCTCGCGCTCCGCAACGACCTCGGTCTGCTCGCCGAGGAGTGGGACCCGCGCCTGCAGCGCCAGGTCGGCAACTTCCCGCAGGCCTTCAGCCACGTCCCGCTCATCGACACGGCACTGCGCCTGACGGCCTCGGGGGCCTACGGCGGCTGAACAGGACCGCCGGGCCGGGCCCGCCTACGCTGGAACCAACAGCCCCTGTACGGAAGGGGGCGCCTCATGGCTTCCCCGTCGAAGGCGGGCGCGGCCCTCGCCGCGCTGCGTGAGGATCTGGTCGGCGATGTGTTCGCCCCGGGGGATGTCGGCTACGACGAGGCCCGGGCGGTCTTCAACGCCGTGATCGACCGGCGGCCGGCGGTGATCGCGCAGTGCGTGGACGAGGACGACGTCGTACGGGCCGTGCGCTTCGGCCGGGAGTTGGACCTGAAGATCGCCGTGCGCGGCGGGGGGCACAGTGTGGCGGGCATGGCGGTGAACGACGGCGGGCTGGTCGTGGACCTGCGCCATATGCGCGCCGTCACCGTGGCCCCCGCGGCCGAGGCGGTACGGATCGCGGGCGGCGCCACCATGAGCGACCTCGACCGCGCGACCGAGCCGTACGGCCTTGCGACCACCGGCGGCCGGGCCTCCACCACCGGCGTCGGCGGCTTCGTGCTCGGCGGCGGCACCGGCTGGCTGGACCGCTGGTGCGGACTGGCCGTCGACAACCTGCTGGGCGTGGAGCTGGTCACCGCCGACGGCGAGCGGGTGCACGCCAACGCCGACGAGAACCCGGAGCTTTTCTGGGGCCTGCACGGCGGGGGCGGCAACTTCGGCGTCGTCACCGCACTGACCCTGGAGCTGCACGAACTGCCCGCGTTCTCCGTCGCGTTCGTGATGTACCTGCCGGCCTTCGGCCGCGAGGTGGTGCGCACCTACCGCGAGATCATCACGGCCGCCCCGGTCGAGGCGTCCGGGATGGCCGTCTACGTCACCGGCCCGCCGGCCGACTTCGTACCGCCCCAGCTGGTCGGCCGTCTGATGTGCGCTGCGCTGCTGACCTACGTCGGCGGCGAGGAGGACCTGCGCAAGCTCGCCGAGCCGCTGCTGGCGCTTCCGCACGAGGCCGAGGTCGTCGGCGCGATGCCGTACGCCGAGGTGCAGTGCCTGCTCGACGATCCACCCGGGCTGCGGAACTACTGGTCGGCGGAGTACCTGACGGGCCTGCCCGACGAGCTGGTGGACGTCTACTGCGCCCGCGGCGAGGCGATACCCGTACCGACGGGCGTCCAGTACGTGCTCTGCTCCCGCAGGGCGGCGCGATCGCGGACGGTCCGCACGAGTACCCCGTGCCCTATCGGGACGCGCCGTGGGCGGTGCACCCCTTCGGCATCTGGCAGGACCCGGCGGACGACGAGCGGTGCCTGCGGTGGGTGCGCGACGTGCGTGCCGACGTCCGGCCGTGGAGCACAGGCGCGGTCTACCTCAACTTCATCGGCGACGAGGGGCCCGAGCGGGTGGTCGCCGGCATGGGCGCGGAGAACACCCGGCGGCTGGGCGAGCTGAAGCGCCGCTACGACCCGGACAACGTCTTCCGCTTCAACCACAACATCAGGCCGGCCTGAGCGCTCCGCGGGCCCTGCCGCCCGGCGACGGAGCCGCATGTCGCGGCGGACTACGGAACCTGGACGGGATCAGTCACAGGCTCGCAGCACCCGGAGCGTTCGTTCCCCCGCCGGATCACCGGCCGTCGCCGGCACGAGCGCGATCTCGTCCAGCCCGGCCTCGGCATAGGCGTCGACACGGGCGCGTACGGCATCGGCATCACCGACCAGGCCGACCGTGCCCGCGGCCGCGGGCGGCAGGGCGCGGACCAGGACGTCGGGACCGGCGCCGGTCGCGGCCAGCTGCACCGCCTCCCCGAAGCCCGCTGCCGTGAACACGTCGCTGTAGCCCGGCACGGTCAGGTACCCGGCGACGCTCCGCAGGACCTGGGCGAGGGACTCCGGCTCCGGATCGACGGCGGCGGGCAGCCAGGCGGCGAGCGTGGGCGGCGTACGGCCCGCCTTCTCCGCCGCCGCGAGCAGCTTGGCGCGCAGCTCGCGCACCTGTTCCGGGGTGACGATGTCGAGCAGCATGCGGTCGGCGTGCGCGGCGGCGGTGGCGACCGCACGGTCGCCGAACGCGGCGACGGTGAGCGGGCCGCCGGGCGGCGCAAGACGGCGCCGGAAGGTGCTGCCGGGCACGACGGGCTCGCCCGGTGGAGCGTGCAGCAGTCCCCGGAGCGCTGCCGCCGTCTCCTCCAGTACGGCCGCGGGGCGCGTCCGGGGCCGCCCGTGGACGCCCTCGACGACCCGTCTGCTGGAGGTGCCCAGCGCCACGCCGACGGCCCGTCCGGTGACGGCGGCGACCGACGCGGCACCGCGGGCCAGGGTGTACGGGTCGCGCACGGACACCGGGACGGGCCCGGCGGTCAGCGCGGTCCGCTCGGTGACCCTGCCGATCGCGGCGGCCAGCACGAAGGAGTCCCAGGTCGGCCCCTCCCCGGCCCACACCTCCCGGTAGCCGAGCCGGTCGGCGAGCGCCGCCACCCGCAACGGCTCGTCGACCGGACTTTCGTCCTCCCGCCCCACGGCGACCACACTGAAGTCCATGCCCGGGCCGCTACCCGGCCGACGCGGCCCCAACCCCCGCCCGGAGATGTCCCGGAGGCACCCGCGCGGGTAGCGTCCGGCTCATGGACAGCAGTACGGGCAGCGGTACGGGCAGCAGATTCGACACGCACGGGGCCGGGATCACCGTGCAGCGGGCGCTGGAGCTGCCTGGTCTGCGCAGCGGACTGCCGGAGGTGCTCGCGGGCGCCGACCGGCTGCAGCGCACCGTGCGCTGGGTGCACGCGGGCGAGGTGCCGCACATCGCCTCGCTGCTGAAGGGCGGCGAGCTGCTGCTGACCACGGGCTACGGTCTCGGCACCCGGCCGGCCGAGCAGCGGGCGTTCGTGCGCACCCTGGCCGAGCGCGGTATCGCGGCCCTCGTCGTGGAGCTCGGCCCGCGCTTCACCCGGCTGCCCGCCGCGCTCGTCGACACGGCGCGCGCGGCCGGGCTCCCGCTGGTCCAGCTGCACCGCGAGGTGCCCTTCGTGGCGGTCACGGAGGAGGTCCACACCGAGATCGTCAACGGCCACTACGCCCTGCTGCAGCGGGCCGAGGAGGTGCACCGCCGCTGTACCGAGGCCCTGCTGGGCGGCGGCGGGGTGCCCCAGGTGCTGGGCATCCTGGCCGACTTCAGCGGCAACCCGGTCTTCCTGGAGACGACGGACGGGCAGCTGCTGTACGCCGCCGGGGCCGGCCCCGAGGGCGCGGACCCGCTCCAGGTGTGGGAGGGGCTGCGCGGCCACCACAGGGACGCCCCGCCGCCGTCGGGGTCGGTCCTCGTGGACGTGCCCGGCGGCGGGCCGGGAACAGGTTCGGTACGGGCCCGCCTGGTCCTCCTGCCGGTGCGGGCCCCGCTGGCGCCCGTGCACCGCATCGCGGCCGAGCGGGCGGCCGGCATCCTGGCCGTCGTGCTGATGCAGGCCCGGCAGGAGGAAGAACTGGCGGCACGCGGCCGCGGGGACTTCCTCACCGATCTCGCCGAGGGCCGTATCGCCGCGGAGGACGCGCCAGCGCAGGCGCGTGTGCTGGGCTTCAGGCCCGGCAACAGCCCGCTGCTGCCGGTGGTGATGCGGCTGGGCGACACGCTGTCACCGGGCGGGGGCTGGGCGGTGCTGGCACGCGCGGTCGCCGAGGAGCTGGCCTCGGTGGGGGTTCCGGTCCTGCTGGGTGTACGGCCCGTCGAGGGCCGGGTGCCGTTGCTGGTCGGCCTGCGCGCGGAGGCGGAGCGGCCGGCGGTCGCGGACCGGGTCGCGGCGGCGCTGCGGGCGGGCGTGGAGCGGGCCGGGATGCAGCGGCCGGGGGCGCCACCGCCGGTGGTGGTCGTCGGGGTGGCGGGCGGCTGGGCGGCGGCGTCGGCGGGCCTCAGACACGCGGCCGAGACGGCGACGGCGGCGCAGGGCCTCTCGGACCGCCCCTGGTACGACGCCCGCCGCCTCGACATCGACCTGCTGCTGTGGCGGCTGCGCGACCACCCGGACCTGGCGGCCTTCGTGGACCGTGCGATCGGTCCGCTCCGCGACCACGACAACCGCTCCAAGCCGCCCCTGCTGCCCACCCTGGAGACGTACCTGGCGCACGCGGGCCGCAAGGCGGAGACGGCCCGCGAACTCCACCTCAACCGGCAGACCCTCTACAACCGCCTGGCCCGGATCGGCGAGTTGCTCGGCACGGACCTCGACGACCCGCAGACGGTACTGGCGTTGAGCCTGGCCCTGCGAGCACGCCGGCACACCCCCTAGGACGAGCCCCTCAGGCGAGCGGCCGGTGCTGGGTCAACTCGTCGTAGACGCTGAGCACTTGGGCGACGGTCTCGTCCTCGGTCGGCCAGGTGGCGGCCTGCCGGACGCCCTTCTCGCGGAGCAGCTCACGGCGCTCCGGGTCGCCGAGGAGCCCGGTGACGGCGTCGGCGAGGGCCTCCGCGTCCCCGTACGGGACGAGCTCGGCCGCGTCGCCGACGAGTTCGGGGATGCCGCCGACACGGGTCGCGACGAGCGGCACGCGCGCGTGGAGCGCCTCCTGGGCGAGCACGGAACGCGATTCCCAGCTGCTGGGCAGCAGTGCGAGATCGGCGGCGGCGAGCAGCGTCCGCACGTCGTCGCGCCGCCCGATGAGCCGGACGGGCAGCCCCTCGTCCTCGATACGGCGCTGCAGCACGGTCCGCAGCGGGCCCTCCCCCGCGATCACGACGAGCGGCACGGGGTCGAGCCGCCGCCACGCGCGCGTGGCGTCCAGCAGGGTCTCGTAACCGCGGTGCCGGTCGAGGGAGCCGACGGCCATCAGCAACGGGCGCCCGGTGGCGCCCAGTTCGGCCCGGACCTTGGGGCTGGGGCGATCGGGATCCTCCGCCTCCGCTCCCGGCGGCGGCCCGGGCAGCGCCACGGCGGCCAGCCGCGCGTCCCTGGCCCCGGTCCGGCGGGCCCGGTCCACGAGGTCGGAGGAGGTGCCGAGCACCACGGTGGCGGCCTTCACGACCCGGCGCTCCAGGAGGCGCAGCAGATGGGCGCGGGCTCCTTCGGCGTGCGCGCGGTTGTGCCAGGTGACCACGAGCGGGGTGCGCCGGCCGCTGAGGGCCAGCGCGGCCCGGAAGGAGGCGTGCAGTCCGTGCGCATGCACCAGGTCGGCGTCCTTGCACGCCTCCCGCAGCGCGGTCACGGCTCCCGGGTCGCTGCTGCGCGGCACGTGCACATGGTCGGCGCCGGTCCCCGTGAAGTCGTAGGCGTGATCGGCCTCGACCGGCGCGCAGACAGTGACCCGCACGCCCCGCGCGACGAGCCCCGCCGCCAGCGAACGCACATGCGCACTGCTGCCGGCGTTGCCGCCGCCCAGCACCTGCACGGTGCGCAGCGCCGACTGACCGTGCGGTGCGTGGCTGCTCACGGGGCTCACGTGGCCGGGGCTCCTGGTTCGGCGTCGGGCGGTCACGAAGAAAGTACAGAAGGATCCAGCGGAGGGGGTGTACCGCGCGGCTTCCTCCACGTACTAGGCCAAGGATGCCAGGACGTACGGGTGTTCCGACAACGAGAAGGTGACGCGAGTGCCGCACGGGGCCTGTGGGGCGGTGGCATTGGTCACTCGCACGAGTGAGAAAGGGCCACCCGGCCCCCGCCCCATGACCGCGCGGTTCCTCCCCCACCCGGCGACGACGGCAGCCCCCAGAGCCGCGCCCACCGCTTGCACCCCGTGTCGCCAGGCCTCGCGCACTCGCCGAGCTCATCGGGCACGGCCACAGCGGCGCCCAGCGCCACGGCGTAGTCCCTACCGCACCACAGGCGCCGGTCGCTTTCGAGGGACCGGCGCCTGCAAGGCGTTCAGGGGCGCGGGGCTGTATCCATATGCGGCTCCGCCGCCGGGCGGCACAGCCCGCGGAGCGCTCAGACGTCCGCCCGGGCCGTCGCCAGCAGTTCCTCCGCATGTGCCCGGGCGGTCTCGGAGTCCTCCTGGCCTGCGAGCATCCGGGACAGTTCCCGCACGCGCTCCTCGCCCTCGAGGACCTTCACGCCGGAGCGGGTCACGGACCCGTCGTTGGTCTTCTCGACCAGCAACTGCCGGTCGGCGAAGGCGGCCACCTGCGGCAGGTGGGTCACGACCACGACCTGCGCGGTCTTGGCGAGCTTCGCCAGCCGCCGCCCGATCTCGACGGCCGCCTTGCCGCCGACGCCGGCGTCGACCTCGTCGAAGAGATACGTCGGCACGGGATCCGTCCCCGCGAACACGACCTCGACGGCGAGCATCACACGCGACAGCTCACCGCCGGACGCCCCCTTGGCGATGGGCCGGGGCGGCGCCCCCGGGTGCGGGGCGAGCAGCAGCTCGACCTCGTCGGCGCCGGACGGCCCGTAGGCGACCGTACGACCGCCGACCTCCACGCCCTCCGGGTCCTCGGTCTGCCTGATGTCGAACGACACGCGCGCGTGCGGCATCGCGAGCGAGGCGAGCTCCGCGGTCACGGCGGCCGCGAAACGCTCCGCCGCCTCCGTCCGCGCATCCGTCAACGCCTGGGCAAGGCCTCCCAGTTCGGTCCGCAGCGCGTCCCGCTCGGCGGTCAGCTCGTCGATCCGCTCGTCGTCGCCGTCCAGCTCGGTCAGCCGCGCGGCACTCTGCTCGGCCCAGGCGAGCACGGAGTTGATGTCCTCCCCGTACTTCCGGGTCAGACCGGTGAGCGCGGCCCGCCGTTCCTCGACGGCCGCCAGCCGCAGGGGATCCGCGTCCAGATCGTCGGCGTACCCCGCCAGCTCCCCGGCGACATCGCCCAGCAGGATCCCGATCTCCCCGATCCGGTCGGCGAGCGCGGCCAGCGCCGGATCGTGCGCCCGTACGGCGTCCAGGGCCCGCTGGGCCCCCGCGACGAGCGTGGCGGCGTCGATGCCCTCGGGATCCTCCGGATTGCCGGCGAGGGCGGCATGAGCGGCCGTGGCGGCGGACGCCAGCGCCTCCGCGTGCCCGAGCCGCTCGGCCTCCTCCGCCAGCTCCACGTCCTCCCCGGCCCGCGGCTCCACACCCGCGATCTCGTCGAGCCCGAACCGCAGCATGTCGGCTTCCTGGGCCCGCTCACGCGCGCGCGTGGTGATCTCTTCCAGCTCCACGGAGACGGCCCGCAGCCGCCGGTACGCCTCGCCGTACTTGGCGAGCGGCCCGGCGACGGCGTCCCCGGCGTACCGGTCCAGCGCCTGCCGCTGCCGGGACAGCTTCAGCAGCCCCTGCTGGTCGGTCTGCCCGTGCACGGCCACGAGATCGTCGGCGAGGTCAGCGAGCAGCCCTACGGGCACGCTGCGCCCGCCCACATGCGCCCGCGACCGCCCTTCGGCGGAAACGGTACGGCTGATCAGCAGCGCCCCGTCGTCGAGCTCTGCCCCGGCCTCCTCGGCGCGTACGACGGCCGAGGCGCCCGGGGGCACCGCGATCCGCCCCTCCACGACCGCCTTGTCGGCCCCGATCCGCACCAGCGCCGGGTCCGCCCGCCCGCCGAGCAACAGCCCGAGGCTGGTGACCACCATGGTCTTGCCCGCACCCGTCTCACCGGTGACGGCAGTGAACCCGGGCGACAGCTCGACGACCGCATCGTCGATGACGCCGAGCGACCGTATCCGCATCTCTTCCAGCACGGCTACGACCTTACGAGGTCAGCACCGGGAAGTGCGACGGCCCCCGTCCCGGTTGTGTGAAGGCGCAGGTGACGAATGCCCATCGACGGCACATTGTCACCCAGGCGAGTGCACGGCTTTCAGTGAGGCGCCCCGCGCCACCCGGAAACCGGCAACGCGAACTTGGCCACCAGCCGATCCGTGAACGACGCATGGTGCAGCCGGGCCAGCCGCACCGGCACAGCCCCCCGCCGCACCTCGACCCGCGCCCCCGGCGGCAACTCCACCGTCCGCCGCCCGTCACACCACAAGACCCCCGGCGGAATATGAGGCAGCACCTCGACGGCCAGCACGGAATCCGGTGACGTGACCAACGGCTTGGCGAACAGCGCATGCGCACTGATCGGCACCATCAACAGCGCCTCGACCTCGGGCCACACCACAGGCCCGCCCGCCGAGAACGCGTAGGCGGTCGACCCCGTCGGAGTGGACAGCACAATGCCGTCGCAGCCGAACCCGGTGACCGGCCGGCCGTCGATCTCCAGCACGACTTCGAGCAGCTTCTCGGCGCCGGCCTTCTGCACCGCCGCCTCGTTCAGCGCCCAGTCCGTGTGGACGATGTTCCCGTTCTGGTGAACGACGACATCGACGGTCATCCGCTCCTCGACCTCGTACGCCTTCGTCACCACCCGGTCGACGACCTTGTCGAGATCGTCCCGCTCGGCCTCCGCGAGGAAGCCGACCCGCCCGAGGTTGACGCCGAGCATCGGCACCCCGGACGCCCGGGCGAACTCGGCGCCGCGCAGCAGCGTCCCGTCACCGCCGAGCACGATCAGGAGCTCGCACCCGTCCAGGCACTGCGGAGTCGCCTCCTTGACCAGCTGCACCTCCTCGGGCAGCGGCAGATCGGCGGCCTCGTACTCCAGGACGCGGACGCCGATGCCCTCGCGCAGCAGCCCCTTGACCACCAGTTCGGCGCTGCGAATGGCCGCGGGCCGCCCGGTGTGGGCCAGCAGGAAAACAGTACGAGCTCGGTTCTGGGTCAACGCGGCCCCTCCGCCACTGCACGGTCAACGTCGGCCGGGTCCAGTTCGGGTGCCCCGTTCCGCAGCCACAGAAAGTACTCGACATTCCCGGAAGGTCCGGGCAACGGACTGGCGGTGACACCCTTCACCCCGAGCCCGAGTTCCCACGCCCTGTGGGCCACACCCCGCACGGCCTCCGCCCGCAGCTGCGCACTCCGTACGACTCCCCCACTGCCCAGGCGTTCCTTCCCCACCTCGAACTGCGGCTTCACCATCATCACCAGGTCGGCGTCCGGTTTCACGCACCGCACCAGGGCGGGCAGGACCAGCCCGAGCGGGATGAAGGACAGGTCCCCCACGACAAGATCCACAGGCTCACCATCGATCTCTTCAAGCGTCAACTCGCGTACGTTCGTACGGTCCTTGACGGTGACGCGTTCATCGCTCTGAAGAGTCCAGGCAAGTTGTCCGTATCCGACGTCCACGGCGACGACGTGCGCGGCCCCCGAGCGCAGCAGCACATCGGTGAACCCGCCGGTCGAGGCGCCGGCGTCCAGCGCCCGCCGCCCTTCCACCACCAGCCCCTGCGGCACGAACACCTCGAGCGCTCCGGCGAGCTTGTGGCCGCCCCGGGAGACGTACTCGGGATCGCTGTCGTCGGCCGTGACGACGATCGCCGCCGCGGTCTCCACCTGCGTGGCGGGCTTGGTCGCGACGGTCTTGCCGACGGTGACCCGCCCGGCCGCGATCAGCTGGCTGGCATGCTCACGCGAGCGCGCGAGCTTCCGGCGGACCAGCTCCGCGTCCAGACGGCGGCGTGCGACTCCTGCCACGTTCGGTTCAGCTCCTAGTGCCATACGAGGGTGAGGGCGCCCTCTGGTCATACGACGGCGAGGGCGCCGGAGGTCCCGGGCGGGCGTCGAGCGCGGTCAGCGCGTCGCGCAGCCCCCGGTGTACATCCTCGTACACCTCGAGGTGGCCGTCGGTGGCGAGGTGGTCGGCGTCACCGAGGCGCTCCAGCTGCGCGTCCACATCGGCGTTGCCGGTCGGGGCGCGGGGCACGTTCAACGGCGCGGGGGCGGCGGGGTCGTACTCGGGTTCCTGCTCGGGTTCGACTTCGACCGTTTCGTCCCCCACCGTGGCGTCGGGCACAGAGTCGCTCATGCCCAGACGCTACCCCGAACCGCTGGGGTACCGTCGATCGCGATGGCCACGATCGAGGAGTGCCGCGCCGCACTCGAGAAGCTCTCGGACAACATGCAGACCGCCGAGGGGGACGTCCGCACGGCCGCGTCCCTGGACCGCTCGGTGAGCTGCCGGATCACCGACCTCGACATCACGTTCGTCGGCCGGATGACGGGCGGCCGGATCGTGGTGCAGGACACCATCCAGGGCCCGCCGCGGGAGAAGGCCGAGATCAGACTGACCATGAAGGGCGACGACCTGGTGGCCCTGGTCAACGGCGAGCTGAACTTCGCCAAGGCCTGGGGCTCGGGCCGGGTCAAGCTGGAGGCGGGCCTGCGCGACCTGTTCCAGCTCAGGAAGCTTCTGTAGCCACCACGCGCGCGCGTGCCTTGCGCGCCGCGGGCACCACCAGCGGCGTCCCCGTCTCCGGGTCCTCGACGACCTGGCAGCGCAGCCCGAAGACCTCCTCGACCAGTTCGGCCGTGACGATGTCACCGGGCGCACCCTCGGCGACGACCTGCCCGTCGCGCAGGGCGATGAGATGGGTGGCGTACCGGGCGGCGTGGTTGAGGTCGTGGAGGACGGCGACGAGCGTGCGGCCCTGCTCCTCGTGCAGCTCGGCACACAGGTCGAGGACGTCGATCTGATGCTGGATGTCCAGGTAGGTCGTCGGTTCGTCGAGCAGCAGCAGCGGGGTCTGCTGGGCGAGCGCCATGGCGATCCAGACGCGCTGGCGCTGACCGCCGGACAATTCGTCGACATAGCGGTCGGCGAGCCCGGCGACCCCGGTCTGCGCCATCGATTCCCGCACGACCCGCTCGTCCTCGGCCGACCACTGGCGCACGATGCCCTGGTGCGGGTACCGGCCGCGGCCCACGAGGTCGGCGACGGTGATGCCGTCGGGCGCGATCGACGACTGCGGCAGCAGGCCCAGCGTCCGCGCGACCTTCTTCGCCGGCATCGACTGGATGACCTGCCCGTCCAGCAGCACCCGCCCCTGGCTCGGCTTCAGCATCCGCGACAGGGCGCGCAGCAGGGTGGACTTGCCGCACGCGTTCGGGCCGACGATCACGGTGAACGAGCTGTCGGGGATCTCCACCGAGAGCTGCTCGGCGATGACCCGCTGGTCGTAGGCGAGGGTGACGTTCTCGGCGGACAAGCGGTTCACTGCGCTCCTTGGGGTGTACGGGTTCTTCTGGCCGCTCGGGTCCGGCTGCGCGGGCTCGCTCATATCCGGCCGGCCCTGCGCTCGGTGACCAGCAGCCACAGCAGATAGACACCGCCGAGGACGCCGGTGACCACGCCCACGGGCAGTTGGTCGGCGCCGAAGGCCCGCTGCGAGATCCAGTCGGCGCCGACCAGCAGGGCGGCGCCCATGCAAAGGGACGACAGCAGGTTGGGGCCGGGCGAGCGGGTCAGCCGGCGGGCGAGCTGCGGCGCGGTGAGCGCCACGAAGCTGACGGGGCCCGCGGCGGCCGTGGCGGTGGCGGTGAGCAGCACGGCGGCCACCATCAGCAGGGCGCGAACGCGCTCCACCCGCACCCCGAGGGCGTTCGAGACGTCGTCGCCCATCTCCATCATCCGCAGCCCGCGCGCATTGGCGAGGACCAGCGGTACGAGTACCGCGCACAGCCCGAGCAGCGGCCAGACCTGGTTCCAGTCACGGCCGCTGAGGGATCCGGTCATCCAGACGACCGCGCGGGCGGCGTCGACGATGTCGGAGACCGTGAGCAGATAGCTGTTGACCGCCGTGACGATCGCGGACACTCCGATACCGACCAGGACCAGCCGATAGCCGTGCACGCCCCGCTTCCAGGCGAGCAGATAGATGGCGAGCCCGGTCGCAAGACCGCCCACGAGCGCCCCCAGGGTGACCTGGGCCGCGCTCCCGGAGAACAGCACGATCATCACGAGCGCCCCGGCCGTCGCCCCCTGCCCGAGGCCGAGCACGTCCGGGCTGCCCAGCGGATTGCGGGTGACGGCCTGGAACAGCGCACCGCCGAGCCCCAGCGAGGCCCCTACCAGCAGCCCGACCAGGACACGCGGCAGCCGCAACTCGTTGACGATGAACTCCTGCCCGGCGTTGCCACCCCCGGCCAGCGTCTTCAGTACGTCGCCCGCCGAGATCGGGAAGTCGCCGGTGCCGATCAGCAGGACGCTCGCGGCGAGCGCGGCGAGCAGCAGCAGGGCGACGACGGTGGCGGCCCGGACGTCCAGGCGTACGGACAGCCCGCCCGGCGTCCTCAGCACACGGTTGCTCTTCACAGCTGCGCCGTCCTCCGTCGTCGTACCAGAAAGATGAAGACCGGCCCGCCGATGATCGCGGTGATGATCCCGACCTGAAGCTCCGAGGGACGGGCGACGACCCGTCCGACGACGTCGGCACCGAGCAGCAGCACGGGCGACAGGATCGTGGCGTACGGCAGGATCCAGCGCAGGTCGGGGCCGGTGAAGGACCGTACGACATGCGGGACCATCAGCCCCACGAACGCGATCGGCCCGCAGGCGGCGGTCGCCGCGCCGCACAGCACGACGGCGGCAAGCATGGACAGCGCCCGGGTGCGGTTCAGATGGGCGCCGAGGGCCTTGGCCGTGTCGTCGCCCATGGCCACGGCGTTGAGCGGCCGGGCGAGCGCGAGGGCGAGGACCGTGCCGACCGCGAGGAACGGCAGCACCTGCAAAATGGTCGAGTTGGTCGCCGAGGAAAGCGAACCGACCGTCCAGAAGCGCATTTTGTTCAGCGCCGCGTCGTTCGTGATCATCACGGCCTGCAGATAGCCGTACAGGGCGGCGCTGATGGCGGTACCGGCGAGCGCGAGCCGCACCGGCGTGGCACCCCGGCTGCCACCGAGGAACCAGACCAGCGCACCCACGGCAGCCGCCCCGAAAAAGGCGAACCAGACATAGCCGCTCAGGCTGGTGACGCCGAAGTACGTCATGGCGGTGACGACCGCGGCCGACGCGCCCGCGTTGATGCCGAGGAGTCCGGGGTCGGCCAGCGGATTGCGGGTGAGCGCCTGCAGCACCGCGCCGGACAGACCGAGTGCCGCGCCGGCGAGCAGCCCGAGCACGGTTCGCGACAGCCGCTCGTCGACCACGACGTCGCCGTACGTCCCCGTGTCCTGGAACAGCCCGTGCCAGACCTGCTCCAGGGACAGCTCTTTCGCCCCGACGGCGATGCTCGCCAGCGCGACGAGCACCAGGACGGCAACGGATGCAACGAGCCCGAAGGCCCGTATCGCCCGGCGGGTCGGGGGCGCGGGGGCGGTCTGCGCGCGCTGCTCTGGAGGACTGTCAACCAACACGCAAGTTAGGTTAGCCTACCCTCGCATTGATCCCCGATCCCCCGTCGCGACGGCTAGGCGATTCAGAGCCCCCGTCCCGCCCGGTGCCTCGCCTCACAACTCCAGCCGCGCCAGCGCCTTCCCCGCATCCAGCTCGCACACACCCTCGCCGGCCACCGCCCAGGCCGCCGCGCACAAGGACCGCAGGCCGTCCAAGGCCTCGCCGTCACCGTCCAGTTCGAGCCGGTCCGCACCCGCCGTCGCCGTCCACCCCCCGCACCGGAAGCCGCCGTCCGCCTCGACGACCTCGGGCTGTCCCGTGAGCAGCCCGCGCAGATCCGCGTCGACATACGTCGGCCGGTGCTGCGGCGGCGCGGCGAGCAGTTGCGCGCCGTCGGTGACACCCGTCAGCACGAGCAGCGAGTCGACCTCCCCGTTGAACGCGCCCTCGATGTCCGTGTCCAGCCGGTCCCCGACCACCAACGGCCGCCGGGCGCCCGTCCGCAGGATCGTCTCCCGGTGCATGGGAGGCAACGGCTTGCCCGCGACCTGCGGTTCGGCACCGGTCGCTATGCGCACCACCTCCACCGCGGCGCCGTTGCCCGGAGCGATCCCACGCGCGCTGGGAATCGTCAGGTCGGTGTTGGATGCGTACCAGGGCACCCCCCGCGCGATCGCGTAGCAGGCCTCCGCGAACCGCGCCCACTGCAACTCCGGCCCGCCGTACCCCTGCACGACCGCCGCCGGATCGTCCTCCGCCGACTCGACCGGCGCGAGCCCCCGCTCCCGCAGCGCGACCCGCAGCCCCTCCCCACCGATGACCAGCACACGCGCCCCGGCCGGCACCTGCTCGCTGATCAGCCGCGCGACCGCCTGCGCGGAGGTGATGACGTCATCGGCCCCGGTCGGTATCCCCAGCTCGGTCAGATGATCCGCCACCGTGCCCGGCGTCCGCAGCGCGTTGTTGGTGACATACGCGAGATGCATCCCGCCCGCCCGAGCCGTGGCCAACGACTCGACCGCGTACGCGATGGCACTGCCCCCCGCGTACACCACACCGTCGAGGTCGAGCAGCGCGGTGTCGTACGCCTCGCTCAGGGCCTGGCCACTGCCCTCGGGCCTCGTCCTGACGCTCTGGCTCATTCCACATCGCTCCTCGTTCGACGGCCTTTCCCCCGATCATCCCTCACGCCACTGACACACGTACGATGCCGGGATGAACACAGCAGGTCACTCGGAAGCAACGGCGCACCGAGGCCTGGAACTCACCCCGTTCCGAGGCCTTCGCTACGACCCCGACCGGGTCGGCAGCCTCGCCGCCGTGACGTCCCCCCCGTACGACGTCGTCGTACGCCCGGACGGCCTGCACCACCTCCAGTCCGCCGACCCGCACAACATCGTCCGTCTGATCCTGCCGCAGGCCACCACCCCCACAGCCCGCAACGAACAGGCCGCCGACACCCTGCGCCGCTGGCTCGCCGAGGGCATCCTGACCACCGACGCCGAACCCGGCCTGTACGTCTACGAGCAGCGCGACGGCGACGGAATGCTGCAGCGCGGCATCATCGGCGCCCTGCGCGTCTCGGACCCGTCGGAGGGCGTGGTCCTGCCGCACGAGGACGTCATGCCGCACGTGGTCGCCGACCGCGCGGCCCTGATGCGCGCCACCTCCGCGAACCTCGAACCCCTGCTCCTGACCTACCGCGGCAACGGCTCGACGTCCTCGGCGATCGAGGTCGTGGAACGCGTCGCCGGCCACCCGCCCCTCCTGGCCACCACCACGGAGGACGGCTTCAGCCACCGCCTGTGGTCGATCACCGACCCGGACGACCTCGCCCGCATCCAGTCCGAGCTGTCCCGGCACCAGGCCCTGATCGCCGACGGCCACCACCGCTGGGCGACCTATCGCCGGCTGCGCACCGAGCACACCTCGCCGAGCCCCTGGGACTACGGCCTCGTCCTCCTGGTCGACACGGCCCGCTACCCGCTGCGGGTGCGCGCCATCCACCGCCTCCTGCACGGCCTGCCGGTCGCCGACGCGCTCGCCGCCCTGGACGGCCTGTTCCGCATACGGCACCTGCCCGTGCCCCTGCCGGAGGCTCTGACCGCCCTCGCGGACGCCGCCTGCGCCGGCAACGCCTTCCTGCTCGCCGGCGACGGCGCCTTCCACCTGATCGACCACCCGGACCCGGAACTCCTGGCCCGGACGATCCCCGCCGACCGCCCCGCAGCCTGGCGCACCCTGGACGCCACGGTCCTGCACGCCACGCTCCTCGACCATGTCTGGCGCATCCCCGAGGACGACCCGGCCCGTATCGCCTACATCCACGACACGGCCGCCACGGTCGAGAAGGCGGAACGCGACGGCGGTACGGCCGTTCTGATGCACCCGGTCCGCGAGGAGGTCGTCCGCGACCTGGCCCGCCAGGGCGTGACGATGCCCCGTAAGTCGACCTCGTTCGGCCCGAAGCCCGCGTCGGGGCTGGTGCTGCGCGCGCTCGACCTCTGAGGCCCGCTGCCCCCCGACATGCGAAAGGGCGGGACCTCACGGTCCCGCCCTTCCTCACAGCTCAGTCCTTGTCGTCCTCGGCTTTGGCCTCGACATCGGCCTCGGTCTCGGACTCCGTGGCGTCGCCCTCGTCAGCTTCGTCGCTCTCGTCGAAGGCGTCGACGAACTCCACACCGTCCAGCTCGGCAAGCCGGTCCGAGGCGTCCGTGCTGCCGTCCTTGTCGGCCTCGACGGCCTTCGCGAACCACTCCCGCGCCTCACCCTCGCGCCCGGCGGCGAGCAGCGCGTCCGCATAGGCGTACCGCAGCCGCGCGGTCCACGGCTGCACGGAGCTGGAGGCCAGCTCGGGGCTCTGCAGCGTCACGATGGCCGCGTCGAGCTGCCCCATGTCACGCCGGGCGCCGGCCGCGACGAGCCGCATCTCGACCTGCCCGGCCTTGTCGAGCTTCTGCACCTCGGGCGCTCCGGCCATGTCCAGGGCCTTCTCCGGCCGCCCGAGCCCGCGCTCGCAGTCGGCCATGACGGGCCACAGCTCCGCGCTGCCGGTCATCCGCCGCGCGGCCCGGAACTCGGCAAGCGCCTCGGCGTACTTCTGGTTCGCGTACGCGGCGAACCCGCCGGCCTCGCGTACGGCGGCGACGCGCGACGCCAGCCGCAGCGCGATCTTGGAGTAGGCGTAGGCGCGCTCGGGATCCTCGTCGATGAGCCGGGCGACCATCACCAGGTTCCTGGCGACATCATCCGCGAGGGTCTTCGGAAGACTCAGCAGCTCCTGCCGTACGTCCTTGTCGATCTCGTCGCCGGTGACGTCCTCCGGGATCGGCAGCCGCTTGATCGGCTCACGATCGCGGTCACGGTCCCGCTCGTCACGGAACCGACCGCCGCCACCGCCGCGTCGGTCGTCACGCCCGCGGAAGCCGCCGGGTCGGCCACCACGGTCGTCGCGACGGGGGCCCCCGCGTCCACCACGGTCGTCACGGCCGCGGAACCCACCGCGCTCGCCCCGGCTGTCGTCCCGCCGGAAGCCACCGCGGTCGCCTTCCCGACGCTCGCCCCGGTCGTCCCGCCGGAAGGGCGGACGCTCGCCGCGCTCGCCACGGTCATCACGGCGGAACGAAGGGCGGTCCCCACGGTCTCCGCGGTCTCCACGCTCGTCACGGCGGAAGGAGGGACGGTCCCCACGGTCTCCGCGGTCTCCACGCTCGTCACGGCGGAAGGAGGGACGGTCCCCACGGTCTCCGCGGTCTCCCCGCTCGTCACGCCGGAAGGACGGACGGTCTCCGCGGTCCCCGCGGTCGTCACGCCGGAAGCCGCGGTCGCGGTCATCGCCGCGGAAGCCACGGTCACGGTCGTCGCGGCGGCCGTAGCCACCGCGGTCGGCACCACCGCGGTTGTCGTCACGCCGGTCGTCCCGACGATCATCCCTGCGGAAGCCGCCACGGTCGCCGCGGTCACCACGCTCATCTGTCCGGCGGTCGTCTCGACGGCCGTACCCACCGCCGCGGTTGTCGTCCCGGCGGAAGCCACCGCGGTCGTCGTCGCGCCGCTCGCCTCCGCGGTCGTCACGGCGGAAGGAGGGGCGGTCCCCACGGTCTCCGCGGTCGTCGCGACGGAAGCCGCGGTCACGGTCCCGATCGTCCCGACGCGGCCCGCGGTCACGGTCGTCGCGCTGGAACGCCGGACGAGACCCACGGTCACCCTCGCGCCGGTCGTCCCGACGGCCGTAGCCGCCACCCCGGTTGTCGTCCCGGCGGAAGCCACCGCGGTCCCCGCGGTCATCACGAGGACGGTCCTCACGCCGGCCGTGTCCACCGCGGTTGTCGTCGCGGCGGCCGTAGCCACCGCGGTCGGAACCACCGCGGTTGTCATCGCGCCGGTCGTCCCGACGGAAACCACCGCGGTAACCGCCACGGTCGCCGCGGTCCCTACTGTCCCGTCGCCGCTGGTCGCGCTCCGGTCGGTCGTCGGGAGAGTTGGTGGACATCGGTGACTCCTGTCTTCGGTACACAAGCATTGTAAAAACGAAAGGACCCCTGGTCCCAGCTGAACGCTGGGACCAGGGGTCCTTCCAAAGATTGTTCGGCGGCGTCCTACTCTCCCACAGGGTCCCCCCTGCAGTACCATCGGCGCTGTAAGGCTTAGCTTCCGGGTTCGGAATGTAACCGGGCG
>NZ_JBITLY010000009.1:0-389849 GCF_044465725.1 Streptomyces sp. NPDC049541
TTGGCACGCTGTTGAGTTCTCAAGGAACGGACGCTTCCTTTGTACTCACCCTCTCGGGCTTTCCTCCGGGCGCTTCCCTTCGGTCTTGCGTTTCCAACTCTATCAGACCGTTTCCCGATCCGATTTCCTCGGCGCTTTCCAGGTTCCCGCTCTCGCGTTTCCCTTTCCGGCGGTTCCGACTTTATCAGAGATTCTGAGTCGGATTTCCCGCCCCGATCGGGGACTGGTTCCGGCGCACGAGGCGGCCGGGTTCCCGTTCTGGCGGAGCCGTAAACGTACTGGAGCGGGGCGCCCCGATGCAAATCGAGGTGCCCCGCTCCGGGTTCACACGTACGAGGGGTCGTACGCCCGTCAGACCTCCACCACGACCGGGAGGATCATTGGCCTGCGCCGATACGTGTCGGAGACCCACTTGCCGAGGGTGCGGCGGATGAGTTGCTGCAGCTGGTGCGGCTCCACCACCCCGTCCTGGGCCGAGCGTTCGAGCACCTCGGTGATCTTCGGGATCACGTCGCCGAAGGCCGTGTCCTCGATACCCGAGCCGCGGGCCTGGATGTGCGGGCCGCCCGTGATCTTGCCGGTGGACGAGTCCACCACGAGGAAGACCGAGATGATGCCCTCGTCACCGAGGATCTTGCGGTCCTTGAGCGCCGGCTCGCCCACGTCGCCGACCGATAGCCCGTCGACGTAGACGTAACCCGCCTGGACCTTGCCCGCGATCTTGGCCTTGCCCTCGACGAGGTCGACGACCACGCCGTCCTCGGCGATGACGATGCGGTCGTGCGGGACGCCGGTCATGGCGCCCAGTTCGGCGTTGGCGCGCAGGTGGCGCCATTCGCCGTGGACCGGCATCAGGTTCTTCGGGCGGCAGATGTTGTAGAAGTACAGGAGCTCACCCGCGGACGCGTGGCCCGAGACGTGGACCTTCGCGTTGCCCTTGTGGACCACGTTCGCGCCCCAGCGGGTCAGGCCGTTGATCACGCGGTAGACCGCGTTCTCGTTGCCGGGGATCAGCGACGACGCCAGGATCACCGTGTCGCCGTCGACGATGCGGATCTGGTGGTCACGGTTGGCCATGCGGGACAGGGCTGCCATGGGCTCACCCTGCGAGCCCGTGCAGACCAGCACGACCTCGCTGTCGGGGAGGTCGTCGAGTGTCTTCACATCGACGACCAGACCCGGTGGGACCTTCAGGTAGCCGAGATCCCGGGCGATGCCCATGTTGCGGACCATCGAGCGGCCGACGAAGGCGACCCGGCGGCCGTACTCGTGGGCCGCGTCCAGGATCTGCTGGATGCGGTGGACGTGGCTGGCGAAGCTCGCCACGATGATCCGCTTGCGTGCGCTCGCGAAGACCTGGCGCAGGACGTTCGAGATGTCGCGCTCGGGCGGGACGAACCCGGGGACCTCCGCGTTCGTCGAGTCGGCGAGGAGGAGATCGATGCCCTCCTCGCTCAGTCGTGCGAAAGCGTGGAGGTCCGTCAGGCGGCCGTCCAGCGGGAGCTGGTCCATCTTGAAGTCGCCGGTGTGGACCACCATGCCCGCGGGCGTGCGGACGGCCACGGCGAGGGCGTCCGGGATGGAGTGGTTGACCGCGACGAACTCGCAGTCGAAGGGGCCGACACGTTCGCGGTTCCCCTCCGCCACCTCGAGGGTGTACGGGCGGATGCGGTGCTCCTGGAGCTTCGCCTCGATGAGGGCGAGGGTCAGCTTGGAGCCGATCAGCGGGATGTCCGGCTTCTCGCGCAGGAGGTAGGGGACGCCGCCGATGTGGTCCTCGTGGCCGTGCGTGAGCACGATGCCCTCGATGTCGTCGAGGCGGTCCCGTACGGACGAGAAGTCCGGCAGGATCAGGTCGATCCCGGGCTGCTCCTCCTCGGGGAAGAGCACGCCGCAGTCGACGATCAGAAGACGGCCGCCGTACTCGAAGACCGTCATGTTTCGGCCGATCTCGCCGAGACCGCCGAGCGGGGTGACCCGCAGACCGCCTTCGGGAAGCGGCGGGGGCGGGCCGAGTTCAGGATGCGGATGACTCAAAAGACTCTCCTCACCACACGCGCCACGTACCGGTGGGCACGTGGCGCGCATGACGTTCGTGCATGAGCAGTTGTCGTTGTGGGGTGCGGGCACCGGTGGCCCGCTATTCAGTTGTGAAGCCTGTGGTGGTGCCAAGTCTGGTGTTAGAGCTGTACCCCGCCCGCAGCAAGATCGATCTTGAGCTGGGCGATCTCTTCGGGCGTGCACCCCACCATGGGTGCGCGCAGGGGACCCGCGGGCAGGCCCTGGAGGGCGAGGGCGGCCTTCGTCGTCATGACGCCCTGAGTGCGGAACATGCCCGTGTAGACCGGGAGCAGCTTCTGGTGGATCTCGGTGGCCTTCTGGACGTCGCCGGAGACGAACGCCTCGACCAGGGCGCGCAGGTCCGGAGTGACCACGTGACCCACGACCGAGACGAAGCCGACCGCGCCCACGGAGAGCAGCGGCAGGTTCAGCATGTCGTCGCCGGAGTACCAGGCGAGCCCGGAACGGGCGATGGCCCAGCTCGCGCGGCCGAGGTCGCCCTTGGCGTCCTTGTTGGCGACGATGCGCGGGTGCTCCGCGAGCCGGACCAGCGTCTCGGTGTTGATCGGGACGCCGCTGCGGCCGGGGATGTCGTAGAGCATGACCGGCAGCTCGGCGGCGTCGGCGACGGCCGTGAAGTGCCGGTACAGGCCTTCCTGCGGGGGCTTGTTGTAGTACGGCGTCACGACCAGGAGGCCGTGCGCGCCCACCTTCTCGGCGGCCCGGGCCAGCTCGATGCTGTGGTGGGTGTCGTTGGTGCCGACGCCGGCCACGACGTGGGCGCGGTCACCGACCGCCTCCAGTACGGCTCGTACGAGCTCCGATTTCTCCGCGTCACTCGTGGTGGGGGACTCGCCGGTGGTGCCGTTGACGATCAGGCCGTCGTTGCCTGCGTCCACCAGGTGGGCGGCGAGCCGCTGCGCGCCGTCGAGGTCGAGTGCGCCGTCCGCCGTGAAGGGCGTGACCATGGCGGTGAGGACCCGCCCGAAGGGGGTCTGCGGAGTCGAGGTCGGAGCCATGGGTAACACGCTACTCGGTGCTCAATGCCTGGTCTGCCCTTGGGGTGCGGGATAAGTCCGGACAAATGCGGAGCCCGGTACTGCCTGCTCGGGGGTTCAAGCAGTACCGGGTCCGTTTGATCAGGCTAGATGAACTTCTCCAAATGCCGCAATACGGACACCTCACGAGGCTGACCGTCCAGCGCTGCCCGACCGGGGAACGGCGGTGCGCTACGGCGCCACACGGCCGTTCGCGTTGAAGGCTGCGTAGGTGAGCGGCATGAGCCTGGCCCACTCGGCCTCCATCTTCTCGCCGACCATCTCGATCTCCCGCTGCGGGAAGGACGGGACCTTCGCCAGCTCGTGCTGGGTGCGCAGGCCGAGGAAGTGCATCAGCGAGCGGGCGTTGCAGGTGGCGTACATGGAGGAGAACAGGCCGACCGGGAGGACCGCCCGGGCGACCTCGCGGGCGACGCCCTGCGCGAGCATCTGCTGGTAGGTCCGGTACGCCTGCCGGTAGGACTCCTCCATGGCCTGCCCCACGAGCTGGTGCTGCTCGGGGGTTCCCTCGACGAACACGTACTTGCCGGGGCGGCCCTGCTGGACCAGCTTCCGAGAGCTGTCCGGGACATAGAAGACGGGCTGCAGCTCCCGGTAGCGGCCGGACTCCTCGTTGTACGACCAGCCGACGCGGTGCCGCATGAACTCGCGGAAGACGAAGATCGGGGCGCTGATGAAGAAGGTCATCGAGTTGTGCTCGAACGGACTGCCGTGCCGGTCCCGCATGAGGTAGTTGATCAAGCCCTTGGAGCGCTCCGGGTCCTTGTTCAACTCGTCCAGGGACTGTTCCCCGACGGTCGACACCCGGGCCGCGAACAGCACATCGGAGTCAGCCGCGCTGTGTTTGACCAGTTCGACGGTGACATCACTGCGCAAGTCGATCTTGAAATCGTCGTCTGGGGTGGAGGTCACGGTTCGGGGGGTCCTTCCCATCTTGTCTCTTGGCGACGCCACTCTACGGCCCACCAAACAGGACGTTCACTGCCGTGACCGAAGGAAGTTGGCGAAACCGGGCACCTTTTGGGGCACTCGACCGTCTGTGTAGATGACAGTCACTCGTTCGATCCCGAGAGGAGAAGCTCACCTCATGTTCCGTCGGCGTGAACCCGTCCCGTTCGCCTTCGTCGCCGAAGCCGACAGGTTCCGCAGCAATGTCGCTCCCCCGCCCCGTGAGCGGGCGTCCGCCGGTCAGATAGCCGGACGCTGGCTGCTCGGGCTCACCATCGTCGCCGGACTGGTCGGCTCGCTGGTTCTCGGTATGCCCGCGCTGTCCAGTCCCGCTGCCACACCGGCGCAGCAGTCACAGGCCTCCCAGGGGCACTGACTCCATCCGGACCCCACAAGTGGTGGGCAGGAACACAGGCGGATAACCTCACCGGGCACAGCCCATGCATGGATTGAGTGAGGACCAGCCGTGCCCCTGCCCTTCCTGACGGCCGACCGTGCCTATGAGCCAGCGGACGACGCGCTGCCCTTCGACGACCGCGACCGCTGGCGGCGGCCCTACCGCCCCGGGCCGTGGCGTGTGGGGGTGGCGGCCCTTTGGCTGCTGCTCGCCTCCTTCGTGCTGTTCGCCGCGGTCATCATCGCGTTCACCGCTTCGGCCTCCGAGGCCGGTGTGGTCTTCGGTGTCGCGCTGGCCGTCATCGCGGGTTCCCTCAGGCTGCTGCGCGCGGGCGTGTGGGTGAGTGCGCGCGGGCTGCGCCAGGTGGGCTTCTTCGGTACGCGTACGACGCCGTGGGAGCGGGTCGCCGCCCTGCGGACGGTGCAGCAGCCGGTGCGCTGGCTCGGGCTGCCGCGGACGGTGCAGGGGCAGGCGCTGGTCCTCGTACGCCGTGACCGCCCGGAGCAGGACGGGCCGGTGCTGCTGACCACGCACGGCGTCGACTTCCTCGCCCGGGCCGGGTCCTTCGACCGGGCCGCGGACACGATCGAGGCGTGGGCGGCGGAGAACAGGCGGAGCTGACCGAACGGCGCTGGGTGCCGGTGCGGCCGGGAGTTGGGTCGGGTGCTGCTCGCTGAAAGGTGCCGCTGCGCCCACCCGTGTCGCCCCAGCGGCACGACTGCCCGCAGCTACGCCTCGATGGGCCTTCCATCGTGCAGGGCGATGGCGCGTTGCATCGCCTTGCGGGCGCGTGGGGTGTCGCGGGCGTCGTGGTAGGCGACGGCGAGGCGGAACCAGCTGCGCCAGTCGTCGGGGGCCGCTTCCGTCTCGGCCTTGCGCTTGGCGAAGACCTCGTCGGCCGAGTCGCGGTCGATACGGCCGCCGGGGGTGCGCTTGAGCTCGTCGACGGGCAGGCCGCCCTCGGCGTCGAGTTCGGCGGCGAGGGCGTTGGCCTTGCGGACGAACTGGGTGTTCTTCCACAGGAACCACAGGCCGATCACCGGCAGGATCAGCACCGCCACGCCGAAGGTGACGGTGAGGACCGTGCCGGACTGGATGAGCATGACGCCGCGGCTGCCGACCAGGACGAAGTAGAAGACCAGGACGGCGGCCGTTATGGCGTAGGACAGCTTGGCGCGCATGACGGTGTCAGCCCAGGTCCAGGAAGTGTTCCAGGCCGAAGGTCAGGCCCGGGGTGGTCACCACGCGGCGGGCGCCGAGCAGGATGCCCGGCATGAAGCTGATGTGGTGGAGCGAGTCGTGCCGGACGGTCAGCGTCTCGCCCTCGCCGCCGAGCAGGACTTCCTGGTGGGCGAGCAGACCGCGCAGGCGGACGGCGTGGACGGGGATTCCGTCGACGGTGGCGCCGCGGGCGCCGTCCAGGGCCGTCTCCGTGGCGTCCGGCGCCGGGGCCGTACCGGCGGCGCGGCGCGCCTCGGCGATGAGCTGGGCCGTGCGCGTGGCGGTCCCGGAGGGGGCGTCGACCTTCTTCGGGTGGTGCAGCTCGATGACCTCGACGGACTCGAAGTAGGGCGCCGCGATCTGCGCGAACTTCATCGTCAGTACGGCGCCGATGGAGAAGTTCGGCGCGATCAGCACGCCCGTCTCCGGGGAGGCGGCCAGCCAGCCGCCCAGCTGCGCGAGGCGCTCCTCGGTCCAGCCCGTCGTACCGACGACCGCGTGGATGCCGTGGCTCACGCAGTACTCGAGGTTGTCCATCACCGAGGCCGGCGTGGTCAGTTCGACGGCGACCTGGGCGCCGGTCTCCGCCAGTGTCTCCAGCTTGTCGCCGCGGCCGAGGGCGGCCACCAGCTCCATGTCCTCGGCCGCCTCGACGGCCCGTACCGCCTCCGAGCCGATGCGGCCCTTGGCACCGAGGACCGCCACGCGCAGCTTGCTCATCTTCTTGCTTCCTTCGGGAGAGGACTTACGCGACCGCTTCGTTCAGGCGGGACGCCTGCTTGTCCTTCAGCGGGCCGATGACCGACAGCGAGGGCCGCTGTCCCAGGATGTCGCGCGCCACCGAGCGGACGTCGTCCGGGGTGACCGAGGCTATCCGGGCCAGCATGTCGTCCACGGACATCTGCTCGCCCCAGCACAGCTCGCTCTTGCCGATACGGTTCATCAGCGCGCCCGTGTCCTCCAGGCCCAGGACCGTCGAACCCCGGAGCTGGCCGATGGCGCGGCCGATCTCGTCGTCGGACAGGCCGTGCTCGGCGACGTGGTCGAGTTCGTCGCGGCAGATCTTCAGCACGTCGTGGACCTGCGAGGGTCGGCAGCCGGCGTACACGCCGAACAGGCCGCAGTCGGCGAAGCCCGAGGTGTACGAGTACACGCTGTAGGCCAGACCGCGCTTCTCGCGGACTTCCTGGAACAGGCGGGACGACATGCCGCCGCCGAGGGCCGTGTTGAGCACGCCGAGGGCCCAGCGGCGCTCGTCGGTGCGGGCGAGGCCCGGCATGCCGAGGACGACATGTGCCTGTTCGGTCTTGCGGCCGAGCAGTTCCACGCGGCCGGCGGTGCGGATCGTGCGGCTGCCGTCGCGCGGGGCGATGGGGGCCGCCGCGTCGTTCTTGAAGGCGCCCGCCTTCTCGAAGGCCGCGCGGACCTGTCGTACGACCTTGTTGTGGTCGATGTTGCCGGCGGCCGCCACGACCAGGTGGGTCGGGTCGTAGTGCTTCTTGTAGAAGCGGCGGATGCGGTCCGCGGTGAGGGCGTTGACGGTGTCGACCGTGCCGAGGACGGGGCGGCCGAGGGGGTTGTCGCCGAACATCGTGTGCGCGAACAGGTCGTGCACGCAGTCGCCCGGGTCGTCCTCGGTCATGGCGATCTCTTCGAGGATCGCGCCGCGCTCGACGTTGACGTCCTCCTCGAGTATCAGGGAGCCCGTGAGCATGTCGCAGACGACGTCGATGGCGAGCGGCAGGTCGGTGTCGAGCACGCGTGCGTAGTAGCACGTGTACTCCTTCGCCGTGAACGCGTTCATCTCGCCGCCGACCGCGTCGATGGCTGAGGAGATGTCCAGCGCACTGCGGCGGGAGGTGCCCTTGAAGAGCAGGTGCTCCAGGTAGTGCGTGGCGCCGTTCAGGGCCGGGGTCTCGTCGCGGGAGCCGACGTGCGCCCAGATGCCGAAGGTCGCGGAGCGGACCGAGGGCAGGGTCTCGGTGACGATGCGCAGGCCGCCCGGGAGGGTGGTCTTGCGGACCGTGCCGATGCCGTTCTCGCCCTTGATCAGGGTTTGGGTACGGGCGACGGCCCGCGCCTCCGAGGAGGTGCGGGCCGTCGCCTCGAAGCCACGGGGCGTCACTTGTCGCCGTCGTCCTTCTTGTCGTCGTCGCCTTCTTCGCCCTCGATGACCGGGATCAGGGAGAGCTTGCCGCGGGAGTCGATCTCGGCGATCTCGACCTGGACCTTCTGGCCCACGCCGACGACGTCCTCGACGTTCTCCACGCGCTTGCCGCCCGCGAGCTTGCGGATCTGCGAGATGTGCAGCAGACCGTCCTTGCCCGGGAGCAGCGACACGAACGCACCGAAGGTCGTCGTCTTCACGACGGTGCCCAGGTAGCGCTCGCCGACCTCCGGCATGGTCGGGTTCGCGATGCCGTTGATCGTGGCGCGGGCGGCCTCGGCGGCCGGGCCGTCGGAGGCACCGATGTAGATGGTGCCGTCGTCCTCGATCGTGATCTCGGCGCCGGTGTCCTCCTGGATCTGGTTGATCATCTTGCCCTTGGGGCCGATGACCTCACCGATCTTGTCCACGGGGATCTTGACGGTGATGATCCGCGGGGCGTTCGGGGACATCTCGTCCGGCGTGTCGATCGCTTCCATCATCACGTCGAGGATGTGGAGGCGGGCGTCACGGGCCTGCTTGAGGGCCGCGGCCAGGACGGAGGCCGGGATGCCGTCCAGCTTGGTGTCCAGCTGGAGCGCGGTCACGAACTCCTTGGTTCCGGCGACCTTGAAGTCCATGTCGCCGAAGGCGTCCTCCGCACCGAGGATGTCGGTGAGGGTGACGTAGTGCGTCTCGCCCTCGATCTCCTGGGAGATGAGACCCATGGCGATACCGGCGACGGGGGCCTTCAGCGGCACACCGGCGTTCAGCAGCGACATGGTGGAGGCGCAGACCGAGCCCATGGACGTCGAGCCGTTGGAGCCGAGGGCCTCGGAGACCTGACGGATCGCGTACGGGAACTCCTCGCGCGTCGGCAGGACCGGCACGAGGGCGCGTTCGGCGAGGGCGCCGTGGCCGATCTCGCGGCGCTTCGGGGAGCCGACGCGGCCGGTCTCACCGGTGGAGTACGGCGGGAAGTTGTAGTTGTGCATGTAGCGCTTGCGGGTCACCGGGGAGAGGGTGTCCAGCTGCTGCTCCATGCGGAGCATGTTGAGGGTGGTGACGCCCAGGATCTGGGTCTCGCCACGCTCGAACAGCGCCGAGCCGTGCACCCGCGGGATGGCCTCGACCTCGGCGGCCAGCGTGCGGATGTCGGTGACACCGCGGCCGTCGATGCGCTTCTTCTCCTTGATGACGCGCTCACGGACCAGGGTCTTGGTCAGCGAGCGGTACGCGGCGGAGATCTCCTTCTCGCGGCCCTCGAACTCCGGCAGGAGCTTCTCGGCGGCGAGCGCCTTGACGCGGTCCAGCTCGGCCTCACGCTCCTGCTTGCCGGCGATGGTCAGCGCGGAGGCGAGCTCCGGCTTGACGGCGGCGGTGAGGGCCTCGAGGACGTCGTCCTGGTAGTCCAGGAAGATCGGGAACTCGGCGGTCGGCTTGGCGGCCTTCGCGGCGAGGTCGGCCTGGGCCTTGCAGAGCACCTTGATGAAGGGCTTCGCGGCGTCCAGACCGGCGGCGACGACCTCCTCGGTCGGCGCCTCGGCGCCGCCCTTGACCAGCTGGATGGTCTTCTCGGTGGCCTCGGCCTCGACCATCATGATCGCGACGTCGCCGTCCTCCAGGGTGCGGCCCGCGACGACCATGTCGAAGACGGCGTCCTCGAGCTCGGAGTGCGTCGGGAAGGCCACCCACTGGTTGTTGATCAGCGCGACGCGGACGCCGCCGATCGGGCCGGAGAAGGGCAGACCGGCCAGCTGCGTGGACGCGGACGCGGCGTTGATCGCCACGACGTCGTACAGGTGGTCGGGGTTGAGCGCCATGATCGTGGCGACGACCTGGATCTCGTTGCGCAGGCCCTTCTTGAAGGACGGGCGCAGCGGGCGGTCGATGAGGCGGCAGGTGAGGATCGCGTCCTCGGAGGGGCGGCCCTCACGGCGGAAGAAGCTGCCGGGGATCTTGCCGGCGGCGTACATCCGCTCCTCGACGTCCACCGTCAGGGGGAAGAAGTCGAGCTGGTCCTTGGGGTTCTTGGAGGCGGTGGTGGCCGACAGCACCATGGTGTCGTCGTCCAGGTACGCCACGGCGGAGCCGGCGGCCTGCTTGGCCAGGCGGCCCGTCTCGAAGCGGATGGTGCGGGTGCCGAAGGAGCCGTTGTCGATAACGGCCTCGGCGTAGTGGGTCTCGTTCTCCACTAGCGTTTTCTCCGATACTTTTCGTCTTTTGTCCTTGTCTGCCCGTGTGGCAGGAGGACCGTCACGGAGAAGCGCTCCACTGGTGCGGGCCGGTCTTCGATCGAAGCACCCGGGGCTCACTTCCCCGGGGGCCACTACCGAGGACCGGCGGCGGCGAGGTGCGCTTCTCGCTGTGTCGTACGTCTTGCGTTGTGCTACCACACTACAAAGGGGCAGTGACACTCCGCATGTTTCCGTGCGTACGGACGTTTCCGCACGTACGGCAAAGGGAGCGGTCCCGACCCTTCGGGAACCGCTCCCCCTGCACGGCGTCTTACTTGGCGCCCGCCGCACCACGGCGGATGCCGAGGCGGTCGACCAGCGCACGGAAGCGCTGGATGTCCTTCTTGGCGAGGTACTGCAGCAGGCGGCGGCGCTGACCGACCAGGATCAGCAGACCACGACGGGAGTGGTGGTCGTGCTTGTGGGTCTTGAGGTGCTCGGTCAGGTCGGAGATCCGACGGGACAGCAGAGCGACCTGGACCTCGGGGGAGCCGGTGTCACCGTCCTTGGTACCGAACTCGGAGATGATCTGCTTCTTCACTGCGGCGTCGAGCGACACTCGTACTCCTCGTAGTCTTCATGGATGCCACCGAGTGCCCCCGGTCTTTGTCTCGGGGGAGCTTCCGTTACTCGGGAGGCGGGGATCCGCTGGGCGCGGCCTCCAGGTCCTGCAGGTGAACCTGCGGGGGTTCCGGGGGTGCGTACACAAACGGCCGTCACACAGGGTACCAGCCGGTGGGGTGCCTGTTTCACGGCCACTGCTTCACGGCCATGCTCTCGATGCCCAGGACGAGATACACCCACCTGGGCTGCCCCTTGGCGGGTCCGTCGACCTTCTTGACGCCGAAGAAGATGCGGCCGTCCTGGACGACGATGTCGTGGTAGTCCGTCATCGTCATCAGATCGGCCTCCTGGGGGAGGTCGAAGTAGAGGTACGGGTTCTCCGTGCCCTTGTGCGGATCGAGGCCGACCAGTCCCGACGGCATGACGTGCTGGTCGGTCACACGCACGGCCAGGAGCTCGGCACCGCTCATCCGTACCGGGTACAGCAGGGAGCCGGGGCCGGAGTCGAACTTCTTGGTGGTCTTCCCGGTCGCCAGGTCGAAGCCGATGATCCAGTTGGAGTTGATCAGCTCGCCCGAGTCCTTGCTGCGCAGGAAGACCTGGCCGGCGCCGACGGCGATGGTCGGGCAGTCCTCGGTGTTCAGGAAGTCGTCGTACGAGCACTCGCCGACGTAGGTGCCGTTCTGGAGGCGGATCACGGCGCGGGGCCTGCCCGAGGTGTCGAGGGAGAGCATCTCGGAGATGCCGATCCCGCCGGCCTGGACGGCGAGGACGGGCGGCTCGGCGGAGGGGATGTTCAGGTCGCGGATGCCCTTCGCCGCGGAGTACGTCCACAGGACCTTGCCGGTCGCCGGGTCCACCTTGCGTGCCTTGTAGGTGGTGGCGTCCGTGGAGTCGGCGGGGGCCTTGTCGTTCCAGCACTGCTGGCGCACCAGCAGGGCGCCGCCGCCCGCCGCGCCCATGTCCTGGCAGACGCCGGCGGAAATCGTCTCCCACGCGCGCGTGCCGTCCTTCATGCGGTACGCGTCCGTGCCGCCTCCCCAGGTGACCACGACCGTGCCGTGCACCAGGGTCACGCTCGGGGTGTCCTGGGAGTCGCCGCCCGTGGCCATGCCGTGGCCGTCGCCCAGTTCGGAGACGGGGAAGTCGGCGTCCCAGATCTCACGGCCGTCGTCGAGGTCGAAGAAGGCCACGTGGTTGCAGAAGGCGTTGCCGCGGTCGTTGGCGCGGAACAGGACAGCGGTGCGGTGGTCGTTGGTCACGTGCCGGGTGTAGCCGCAGATCGGGCCGTCGAGGGGGAGCTTCCACCTCTCGTCGCCGGGGGCGGCGTCGGTGCCTATGCGCAGCCCGATGACGGTCTTGTTGATGCCCTTGGCGAGGATCTTGTCCGTGGCCCACATGCCGGGCATCTGGTAGTGCTCGCCCGGACTCAGGTCGTCCACGGAGAAGCGGAAGGCCATCTTTCCGGTGGGACTCGCGGGCTTCTTCTCGACGGTCTCCCGGATGTCGAGGGGGCCTTGGCGGGTGGCCGACGGCTTGTGCGACGTCTTGGTGCCGGCGCCCCACAGCAGCCAGCCGCCGGTGCCGAGCGCCGCGACCAGCACGAGTGCGAGCAGCGCCAGGGGCCACTTCGGGCGGTGCTCGGGCCGTGGCGGCTGCACGGGCGGGGCGGGCTGGGCGTACATGGGAGGGGGCGGGCCGAAGCTCACGCGTGGGTCCCTTTCCTGTGGGTTCAGCCATGACCGGGGGCGCGGATTCCGTTGCCGTGCTCACGCCGACGCCCCACGCCCTGCGTGCAGGGTGTGGGGCGTCGAGGTCTGTCGCCGGGCGGGTCTCAGTTCCCGATGCCGCCGCGGACCTTGCCGTAGACGTCGAGGACCGCCAGGCAGACGGGGACCAGGGAGAGCAGGACCAGCGAGTCCGCGAGGTCGAGCATGCGGCCCCAGAACGGGGAGAGGCCCTTCTGCGGCACGATCAGGGCGATCGCGATCAGGAGCAGCACTCCGGCCGCGACCGAGGCGCCGAGCCACAGGGTCCGTACGTTGACCGGGCCGTGGTTGTTCTGGAGCAGCTGGATGATGATGTCGGCGGGCGGGGAGATCGCAAGGCCGAGGACCAGCAGGCCGAGCGTGATGACACCGGCCACGAACAGGCAGGTGACCTGGGCGGTGTAGCGGAACAGACGCGCCCGCAGCATCGCGGCGAGGCCGGTGCACAGGGCCAGCAGCTGGGCCCAGCCGCTGTCGCTGAAGCCGAGCACCGCGCCGCCCGCGCCGACGATGACGGCGGCGCAGCCGCCCACCAGGCCGAGCAGCAGTTCGTGGCCGCGGCTGGTCTGGGCGACGATGCGCTGGACGTCGACGGCCTCGAGGTCGCCCTCGCGGCCCTCGCGGCGGGCCCGGGCGAGGTCCTCGGGGTTGCGGAAGCCGATCGGCAGCTTGGCGAACCGGGCGGACCAGCCGGGCAGGAAGCCGACGACCGCCAGGGCGACCACCGAGGTGCCCGCGGCGATCTCCCGCGGTGCCGCATCGGTGAGCACACCGCAGAACACGGCGAGCGTGCCGATCGCGGAGGCCAGCGCGGCGGCCACGAACGGGGCGTCGCCCTGTGGCAGCAGCATGATCAGCACCACGGAGAACAGCAGTACGGCGACGCAGCCGACGAGGAACTGGAGCCTTCCGGGGCCTTCGTGCACGCCCTGCGCGAGGACGCCGGAGCCCGCGATGAGCGCGTGCGGCAGCGCCGAGATGCCGAGCGCCACGGCGGAACCCCGGTCGTCGTACACGCGGGCCCTTACACCGGCGAGCGCCGTCAGGGCGAGGGCGGTCACGCCCGCCAGGATGCCCTGCAGGCCGTGCATGTCGTGCCGGACCGGGTCCGCGAACCAGAAGACGAAGCCGAGCATGACCAGCAGCAGCGAACCGGCGACCAGACCGGCCACCCGCATCAGGTTGTCGTTCCAGCTGCGGATGTCCTGCTTGACCGCGGCGGCGATGGCGTCCACGACGTCGTCGTGGACGGCCGGCGGGAGGGAGTCGGCGAAGGTCCGCAGCAACAGCACCTCGCCGTCCCTGACCCGGTGCTCCAGCAACGAACGGCTCGCGTCGAGCACCTGACCCTCGCGGGTCACCAGGTGATAACCGGCAAGACTGGTGTCCGACTGGACCAGGCCCGAGAGCCTGATGATCTCAGGAAAGAGGTCCTGGATCGGCAGGTCCTCCGGCAGCGCGACATCGACTCGGCTGTCCGGCGCTGCGATGGTGATTCGGCAGAAACCTGTCGAAGTCCCCGTGCTCACCTGGTGTTCCCCCTGTTGGACAAGGCTGCTTCATGCAGTTCGTACGACGCGAAGCGCCACCCTATCCCTTGCCCTACGGGGTGTTGGGGCTGCCTCCCTCAATTCTCCCCGTACCCCCTCCGCATCTCCATCCTCCTGGCTCTCCTGCTGACCGGGGGCATCAGTAGGATCGACGCCAACGCGAACGACGCCTACGCGAACGGGAACACGTCGCGGTACACGGGGGCGTCGATGCCAGGACGTTTCAATCACGAAGGATGAGTGCATCGGTGAGCGTCGTCATCATCAAACGGCCACCGCGGATACCACCCCCGGTGGTGCCGGACGGCGAGGTCAAACTGGAGACGCCCCCCGAGATCCCTCGTGAGGGCGACGAGAGCATGCTGATGAACCTGCTGCCCATGATGGGCATGCTGGGTTCCGTCGGCTTCTTCTTCATGCCCAACCTCCCCCCTTATATGAGGGTGGTCGGCGGGCTGATGCTCGCCTCGACGCTGGCCATGGCCATCGCGCAGTTCGCCAAGTCCCGGCAGGGCGGCGGCGCGGGGATGGCGCAGGACCGCCGTGACTACTTCCGCTATCTGGAGCAGGTCCGCAAGGACGTGCACAAGACGGCCGAACTGCAGCGGCGCAGCCAGCTCTTCCAGCACCCGGACCCGGAGCAGCTGTGGGCGGTGGCGGCCGACGGCAAGCGGCTGTGGGAGCGGCGCCCGACGGACGCGGACTTCGCCTCGGTGCGGATCGGCCGCGGGGTCCAGCAGCTGAACACGCCGCTGGTGGCCCCGGACACGGCGCCCAAGGAGGAGCTGGAGCCGCTGACCGCGGCGGCCATGAAGGCGTTCCTCGACGCCCACGGCAGCCTGCACGACCTGCCGGTCTCGATCTCGCTGCGCGCCTTCTACCACGTGACGATCTGCGGGGACACGGACACGGTCTACGGCAACGCCCGTGCGGCCATTTCCCAGTTGGCGACGCTGCACTCGCCGGAAGACCTGATGGTCGCCGTGGTGGCACACCCGTCCGCGGCGGCGGACTGGGACTGGATCAAGTGGCTGCCGCACAGCCAGCACCCGAAGGCCAAGGACGGAGCGGGCTCGGCCCGGCTCCTCTTCGACGACCTCGGGGAGCTGGAGGAGGCGCTGGCGGGCCAGTTGGACGACCGGCCCCGCTGGAACCGTGAGGCGACCCCCGTCTACGACCAGCCGCATCTGATCGTGGTCCTCGACGGCGGAACCGTGCCGCCGGACTCCGAACTCGCCAGTTCCGAAGGGCTCCAGGGCGTCACCTTCCTGGAGATCGCTCCGGGGGAGCTGGAGGAGGAGCTGCGCGCCGGTCTGACGGCGTATGTGAAGCCGGAGCGGATGCAGCTGTTCGTCGGCCACGAGTCGGCGTACACCGGCAAGGCCGACGTGCTCAGCCCGGAGCAGGCCGAGTCCCTGGCCCGGCAGTTGGCGCCCTTCCGGGTCGGTTCCGCGGAGGAGGGCGAACCCCTGCTCTCCAACCTGGACTTCACCGACCTGATGGGCATCGGCGACGCGGGCACCGTCGACGTCTCCCGCACCTGGCGGCCGCGCACACTGCACGAACGGCTGCGGGTGCCGATCGGTGTCGGCGAGAACGGCGAGCCGGTCATGCTGGACCTCAAGGAGGCCTCGCAGGAAGGCATGGGCCCGCACGGCCTGTGCGTCGGCGCGACCGGTTCCGGAAAGTCCGAGGTGCTGCGCACGCTGGTGCTCGGTCTCGCGGTGACGCACTCCTCGGAGACGCTGAACTTCATCCTCGCGGACTTCAAGGGCGGCGCGACCTTCGCGGGCATGGCGGACATGCCGCACACCGCGGCCGTCATCACCAACCTCGCCGACGACCTCACCCTCGTCGACCGCATGCGCGACTCGATCATGGGTGAGACGCAGCGCCGCCAGGAGCTGCTGCGCTCGGCGGGCAACTACGCCAACCTGCACGACTACGAGAAGGCCCGGGCCGCCGGCGCCGCCCTCGAACCGATGGCGTCGCTGGTGATCGTGCTCGACGAGTTCTCCGAACTCCTCACCGCCAAGCCCGACTTCATCGACATGTTCATCCAGATCGGCCGGATCGGCCGTTCGCTGGGCATCCATCTGCTCCTCGCCTCGCAGCGCCTCGAGGAGGGCAAGCTGCGCGGCCTGGACACCTACCTCTCGTACCGGATCGGTCTGCGGACCTTCTCCGCCGCCGAGTCGCGTACGGCGATCGGTGTCCCCGACGCCTACCACCTGCCGTCGATCCCCGGTTCCGGTTATCTGCGCTACGACACCGACACCATGGTCCGCTTCAAGGCGGCGTACGTGTCGGGGCCGTACCACGGCGAGGGGCCCTCCCGGGTGCACCGCTCGACGCAGCTGCGGCCCGCGCTGTTCACGGCGGAGCACGTGGCGCTGCCCCCGCAGCCGGTGGTCGAGGAGCCGGAGCCCGACAACCGGGTGGACGACGCGCTCGCCGACACCGTCCTGGACGTCCTCGTCAGCCGGATGGTCAACCAGGGACCGCCCGCCCACCAGGTGTGGCTGCCCCCGCTGGAGGAGGCGCCCTCGCTGGAGCAGCTCCTCCCCCAGCTCGCCGTCCACCCGGAGCGCGGTCTGACCGCGCCCGACTACACGGCGCTGGGCCGGCTCAATGTGCCGGTCGGCCTGGTGGACAAGCCGTTCGAACAGCGGCGCGACGTGCTGTACCGGGACTTCTCCGGCGGCGCGGGTCACGGTCTGTTCGTCGGCGGCCCGCAGTCCGGCAAGTCGACGCTGCTGCGTTCGCTGATCTCCTCGTTCGCCCTCACCCACACTCCGGCCGAAGTGCAGTTCTACTGCCTGGACTTCGGCGGTGGCACGCTGATCGCGATGGAGGAGCTGGCGCACGTCGGCGGGGTCGCGAACCGTCTCGACGCCGAGAAGGTGCGCCGTACCGTCAGCGAGGTCGAGGGGATCCTCAACGCGCGCGAGGAGTACTTCCGCGCGAACAACGTCGACTCGATCCAGACCTACCGGCAGCGCCGGGCCGCGGGCCATCTGCCCGACCAGATCTGGGGCGACGTCTTCCTCGTCATCGACGGCTGGGCCACCTTCAAGACGGACTACGAGCTGCTGGAGTCCACCGTCACGGAGATCGCGACGCGCGGTCTCGGCTTCGGTGTGCATGTGATCCTGACCGCGAGCCGGTACACCGAGGTGCGGCCCGCACTCAAGGACATGCTGCAGAACCGCATCGAGCTCAGGCTCGGCGACCCGACGGAGTCCGAGGTCGACCGCAAGATCGCGCAGAACGTCCCGGCCGCGGTGCCCGGCCGTGGTCTGACGCAGGAAAAGCTGCACTTCATGACCGCGCTGCCGCGGGTCGACGGCTCCTCAACGACCGAGGACCTCTCCGAGGCCACGTCGATCCTCATCCGCGGCATCAACGACAACTGGCAGGGCAACCACGCTCCGGCCGTACGGCTGCTGCCCACCATGCTGCCGTCGGACCGGCTGCCCAAGGGGTTCGAGCACCCGGACCGCGGTGTCGCCATCGGCATCGACGAGTCGTCGCTGTCGCCGGTCTTCGTCGACTTCGAGTCGGACCCGCTGTTCATCGTGTTCGGTGAGAGCGAGTCCGGCAAGTCCGCGATCCTGCGGCTGCTCGTCAAGCAGATCACCGAGCGCTACACGCCGGACCAGGCGAAGATCGTCATGGGTGACTACCGGCGTGCGCACCTGGAGGGTGTGCCCGACTCGCACCTGTCGCGGTACTGCGCCTCGGCGCCGGCCCTGACCGAGACGCTGGAGGGCCTCGCCGGCTCGATGCACCGGCGTATGCCCGGCCCGGACGTGACGCCCGAGCAGTTGCGCAACCGCTCCTGGTACAGCAGCCCGGACGCGTTCGTCATCGTCGACGACTACGACCTGGTGGCGACCGGCGTGAATCCGCTGGCCCCGCTCCTGGAGTACCTGCCGTTCGCCCGTGACATCGGTCTGCGCATCATCATCGCGCGCTCCTCGGGCGGCGCCAGCCGGTCGCTGTACGAGCCCGTGATGCAGCGGATGCGTGAACTCGGCGCCCAGGGTCTGGTGCTCTCCGGCGACCGCTCCGAGGGTGCGCTGCTCGGCAACATCACGGCATCCCAACTGCCGCCCGGCCGCGGGTACTTCCACACGCGGCGACGCGGTGGACAGCTGATCCAGACGGGCTGGCTGCCGGCCCGGTTCTGAGTGGCGACTGCTGTGACACTGGGGGGCGGTACCCGCGCGGGTGCCGCCCCCCTTGTGTCAGTGGGGGCCGCTATGGTGGCGTTGCAAGAGAAGAGACGGGAAAAGACAGACCACGGGGGGGCAGTTGTGTCGTCTGACTTCATGGACTCCGATCCCAAGGTCCTCAAGACCGAGGGCTTCAACATGTACACGGTCGGCCAGGACTTCTCGAAGGCCGTGAAGGCCCTGCAGGACGGACTGACCGCGCTGGAGGGCACCGGCACCCCGCCGTGGGGTGACGACGACATCGGCGAGAAGTTCGGCGTCGCCTACACGGGCCTGCGCGACGGCATGTACCAGTCGATGGGCAGCCTGGCGGAGCGGCTCGCGGGGATGGGCATCGCCTTCACCAAGATGGGCGTGGCGCACGAGCAGAACGAGGCCGACCAGCTGGACATGTGGAAGGCGACGACCGCCGAGTACGACGGCCAGGTGAAGGTCCCGCCCGGTGTAGCACAGGGGACGTTCACCAAGGTGCACAACACCTGATCCGCACCCGATCTGCGGCAGTCGGCGGCAGCGGCAGCACCCGCGCAAGTAGGGTGAGTCGAGTTCGTCGTCACATGTCAGGAAGAGGCCCCGCAGCATGACCGAGGTACGGAACAACGAGATCGAGACTCCGGCCGAGATCAAGGCGCGCAAGGAGCGGGAGCGGGACGAGCTGTACGCGCTCGACATCTCGGGGGTCGAGTGGCACTGCGCCCCCGGCACCGAGCAGGACGAGGAGCGCGTCGAGATCGCCTACCTGCCCGAGGGCGCGGTGGCCATGCGCTCCTCCCTCGACCCCGACACCGTGCTGCGGTACACCGAGGCGGAGTGGCGGGCGTTCGTACTCGGGGCGCGGGACGGGGAGTTCGACCTGGAGCCGGCGCCGCACAACGGCGGGGTGCCGGCCGAGCAGAGGGACTAGACCCCCGCGGCCGAGCGGCGCTGCCATCGGTCCTTACCGCGGGCAGCGCCGGTGATCAGCCGTTGATGACCCGGTGACGAGCCGGTGCTCAGTACAGCGAGAATCCGCCGCTGTGCCGCCCCTGGCTCTTCTTCCCGGACTGCGCGGACCGGTCCTCGGAGGCCCTCTCCTCGAACCGTCCCGAAGGCGAGGAAGGGGCACCGCCGTTAAGCGGCTCCCCGTGCCTGACCTGGTCGCGCTCCTCCTCGGAGAGCGACTCCCACTGGCCGCGCAGCGACGCCATGCCGCCGCCCAGGGCGCGCGCCACCCCCGGGTCGTCCAGGGCGTCGCGGAGGGCCAGGCGGCCGGAGAGCAGCTTCTTGGCGGCGTCCTGCAGGTCCTTGCCGACGCCGTCGTTCTCGGACAGCCCCCGCAGGGCGGAGTTCAGGGAACGGATCTGCTCCGGTTCGAGCGCCTCGTCCAGCACCCCGCGCTCCGGCGAAGTGCCCTGCGGGTTCGGTGAGTTCTCGGATCCCCTCGTCATGCCACTTCTCCTCGTTGCCCTCGTCTCTCGGACCCCCGAAGTATCTCCCGTCCCGTCAAGCCCCTGTCTGGGCCCCGCTCCGACGGGGGACCTGCAACGGTTTTGTGACAGCAACGGCCTGAAGTTGCGGACGGGTGATCCGTAAACTTTACGAACGGCTGTACTTCTGTGTGACATCCCTTGACCGTGAGGGAGTTGTACGGCCGTGTTGTTTGACGGGGGTGCTTTCTGCTGTGTCGATGATGCTGCCGGACGAGCTCGAGTGGGTTCTCGAGATGCTCGGCTACCGCTGGCCGACCGCGGACGAGGACAAGCTCAAGGACTCGGCCAAGCTGTGGCGGAAGTTCGGCGACGACGTCACGGAACTGCACACCACGGCGAACCTGAGCGCCGGGCAGGTGGTCGCCCACAACGCCGGCGAATCGATCGACGCATTCACCAAGACCTACAAGAAGTTCGACGGCGGACAGGGCGACGGCTACCTCACCAACGCCGCCCAGGCCGCCTACCTCATCGCGAACGTGATGGAGGCCTGCGCCTACATCGTCGAGCTCGCGAAGTGGGCGGTGATCGCCCAGCTGATCGCCCTGGCCATCGAGATCGCCGCCGCCCAGGCCGCGGCGCCCTTCACCTTCGGCCTCTCCGAAGTCGGCGCGCTGGGGGCGACCCAGCTCACCCGGCTGATCGTGCGCCGCCTCCTCGACGAACTCAAGGAGGCGCTGCTCAACGCGGTCGTCGAGGCGATGAAGGAGCCCGCGATCTCGATGATCGAGGCGATCATCACCGACCTGATCCGCCAGACGGTGAACGTCGGCTTCGGCGCCCAGGAGGGCTACGACCTCGGCGCGACCGCCAAGGCCGGCGCGGACGGCGCCTGGGACGCCATCAAGCAGACCCCGCAGACCCTCGCCGAGGGCGTCCGCGACAGCCTGGGCGAGAAGGCCGGGCACCGGGCCCACCATGCCGTCGACAGCAGGATCGACGGGCACGGCGGGGGGTCCGAGGGCGGGCACGGGGACGGTGACTCCAACTCATCGGGCGACGAGGGGAGTTCGAGCGAGGCCAACTCGTCGGACGGTGAGGGCGGTTCGAACGCGTCCTCCGACTCGTCCTCGTCCGGCTCCGACTCCGACGGCTCGCACTCCTCGGGCTCGGACTCCTCGACATCGACACGTGCGGGCGGCGACGTCGGAGTCGGCACGAACATCGGTGGCGGGATATCCGCCGACACCGGCGGCAGCAGCATCGGCGGACTGGATCTGGGAGCGGGGCCGGGATCCGACTCGGGGGCGGGCTCCGGATCCGGCACCGACTCGGGGGCCGGGGCCGACGCCGGGGCCCCGAGGCCGACGCTCTCCCACTCGGGTCCGACGCTCTCCGACTTCGACGATCCCTCGCCGGGCGGAGCGTCGCCGGGTCACTCCGACTCCGGGGGTGCGTCCGACGGCCCGGGCACCTCCGGCCCGTCCCACTCCGGCGGCGGCTCGCCCGTGTCCGGCCTCTCGTCGCCGACGGTGCATTCCGTGTCGGCCTCCGCACCGTCAGGCGGGATGTCTGCGTCGACGTCGGCGGGCGGCCACGGCGGCATCAGCACCAACATCGACAGCCTGGCCGCCAGCACCCCCACCCACACCACCGCGGCGCCCACGGCTGCTCCGACGACCAGTGATCCTTCCCCGGGCGGTGCGGGCGGAGGCCGCGCGGACGGCGGCTCCGGCCTACCGACGTCGCCCGTCGCGCCTTCCACGGCGGCTGGGGTCGGCGGCGGCTCGCAGCACGGCGTTGCGGCCGGCAGCAGCACGCCCTCCGGCGCGAGCCCGAGCAGCCCTGCCCCCAACTCCGGTACGGCGAAGACCACTTCGGCCTCAGGATCCGGTACGACCGCGTCGGCATCGGCGTCAGCGACGACGGACGGTCGCGTCGGCGGTGGTGCGGGTCTTCGTGTCTCCGGTACGGGAGACGGCCGCAGCCCCGGTACGCCGGACGGCCGCACTCCCGGCACCCCGGACGGGCGGACACCGCCCCAGCGCACCCCCGGCAGCACGACACCGGGGGACGGCACGACGCCGAGGAACACGCCTGGTACGAGGCCGGGGGACGGCAGCACCCCACGCAACTCCACGGACACGAGGCCGGGCGACGGCACCACGCCCCGCACCAGCCCCGGCACAAGGCCGAGCGACGGCACCACGCCCCGCAACCCCGCGGACCCGAGCGGCAGCACTCGTACCAACACGACGGACCCGACGAGCAACCCTCGCAGCAGCACCACCGGCCCGACCGGCAACACCTCGGGCCAGAACTCGAACCCGAGCACCGCGCCCCAGAACCCGGCCCAGTCGTCGTCCTCCAGGACCACATCGCCGTCCACCGGCAGCTCCACGACGACGCCCTCCACCGGCTCCGGTCCGGATCGCACCTCGACGCCGGGCAGCGGCACCTCGGACTCGTCGGCGCCGAGCGGCCGTACGCCCGACTCCTCGAGCCGGTCCGGCCCCGCCGGCACCCCCGGCACTCCCGGGTCCCAGAACCGGCCGGGCACCGCCGACCCCACCCCCGGCAGGCCGCCGCAACAGCCTGCGGGCAGCCCGCCCGGCTCCCCGCCGCAGCCCGCCGCGCAGCCCAACAACCCGCAACAACAGCACCAGCAGCAGGTGACGCCGGTCCCGATCCACACCGTCGTCCGCACCCCGGGCGCCCCGGCGGCACCGTCGCACGCGGGCCCCGCCACACCCTCGGCACCGGGCTCGCCCCAGGCCACCCCGGGCGACGCCGGCAACCAGCAGCACCCGCAGCAGGACAGCCTCCAGGACATCCGTGCCGACCTGGACCACCACCCCGGAGGCCTGACGGGGCCCGACCCCGCCGATCAGCAGGCGCTGGTCGACGCGGTGCCGCACAACGAGGACGGCACCCCGCAGCGCTTCCCCGACCCCTTCGAGGGCAACTGGTCCCAGCTCCAGAACGACGGCGGCGTCAGCGTCCCCGGACGCAGCAACAACTGTGCCGACTGCTCCCGTTCGTTCCTGGAGACCTGGTACGGCAACCCGCAGGTCTCGGCGCCGCGCACCCTGGACACCGACGCGAACGGCAAGCCGGACTACTGGTCCCCCGAGGACAACGCGAACGACAACCAGATCCGCTGGACCGGCGCCGCCCACACCTACGCCGGTCCCGGCGGCGACCCCGGCACCGCCGACAACATCGCGAACACCCTCCGGCAGGCGGGCCCCGGCTCGGCCGCCATCGTCCAGGTCGACTGGCCCGGCGGGGGCGGCCACGCCTTCAACGTGGTCAACCACAACGGCAACATCGTCTGGGTCGACACCCAGAGCGGCCAGGTCAGCAGCCAGCCCCTGCACATCGACCAGGCGGCGCACGTGTGGCACATCCCGCTGGACGCCGACCGCACCCCGATCGACACCAGCCAGCCGCAGACGAACGGCTCGGAGAGCCAGAGCGGCGATGCGCAGAACGAGAACGGCGACGGCTCCCAGCCGGGCGACGCACAGAGCGACGGGCAGCCGGAAAACGGCCAGACCCCGCAGAACGAGGTCTCGGCCGACCCCCCGAAGCAGGAGGACGACACCGACACGGGAACCGACGCTCCCGTGCCGGCGGACCAGGACTCCTCGACCGACGCCGACCCCGCCCAGCCGTCGACGGCCGAGCCGAACACCTCGTCGACGGCCCCGCCGAACAGCGAGCACGGCGACCAGAACGGCCGCCCCCGGAGCGAGACACCGAGCACCCCGGACCAGCAGGCGCACCCGGGCGAGGCGACGCGTCCCCACGAGCAGGACCACACTCCCCGCAAGGACGCAGAGCAGCCGACCGCGACGACCGAAGCTCCGTCCCGGCCCGACTCCTCTGCTGAGCAGCGGCCATCCGCGCACACCACGTCCGACGCCACCGACAACGGCACGCCGGACAAGACCGCCACCCCCGCCCGGACCGAGACGCACCCCCCGAACGACCCCACCACGGGCCGGCACACACCTCAGCAGACCACCGTGCCTGCGGACCCGCGCACCACCGACCCGCGCGCCGCGGATCCCAGAACCCAGGACCCGCGGGCGTCCGGCCCCCACAACCCGGATCCTCGCGCGCGGGATCCACGCGCGCAGGATCCGCGTACGTCCGATCCCCGCGTCCAGGACCGTCACGCCTCGGACCCGCAGAGAGGCACCCCGCCGCGGAAGAGCCCGGAGACCGACCGGCGGCCCGGCGACCGGTCCGACGCACGGCGCCCGGACAACGATCCGACGCCGGACCGGAAGCACCCCGATCACGCCGAAGACCAGCGGCCGGCGGCACGCGACGCGGACCGGCCCGACGACTCGGACCACCTTCGTCCCGAGGGCACGGACCGGTCCCCTGCCGACGGCCACCGCGACCGCCCCGGCGACATGACCAAGGACTCCGCGGTTCCCGCGCGCGAGAGCACGCCGGACGGCAGGAACGCCGATGCGGCCCGCTACGTCAAGGACTCCGTCGACGGGAAGAAGCCGCTGTACGGCGACATCGCTGATGAGCGGGCCGCTGCGGACACCACCCGATCCGGTGCGGATGACGCCTCCCCGCCACACGGGCCCGCCGAACCCGCAGCTCACAACAGTGAGGACAAGAAGGCGTTCATCCGCAGGATGGTCGACTTCGCCAATGAGAGCAGGGAGAACCGCCGGAAGTACTGGCGCAAGGACGGCCAGCGTCTGCGCCTTGACGACAGGATCGACGGCCGGGAGCTTCCGCAGCTCAAGCGGGACCCCGATTACCCCGACGACCCCGACAAATTCATAGCGGCCAGCGACGTCCCGCCGCCGGTACAGCCCGACTACATGCCTGAGGAAACTCATCCACCCGTCAGCCTGGGCCGCCACGAGGGCACCATCACGCCCGAGAATCTTGCCGCCCTCGACACGGAGACCAACAACCGGGAATGGACGCTCCAGGCCGACCGGATCAGCGAGGCCGAAAAGCTGCGGGCAAAAGAGGACCACGGCGAGGATTCAGAGGAATACAAGGCCGCCAAGCGGGTTTACGCGGATACGCATTCCGCGGTGCGGGACATCGGTGAGAGCCATGGCGAGATGGCAGCGCTTCATCATGCGATGGCCACCCAGCACCCCGAGTACGTGCTGGTCGACGTACCGCGGACAGGTAACGGCAGCGACCAGTTCGACCAGATCTACGAAGACCCGAACCATCCCGGTCATTACATCGTGGTGGAAGCCAAGGCTCCCACCGGCCAGCTCGGTCCGCGTACCGGCCATACCGGCCAGAAGGTGATGCAGGGCACCAGGGAGTACTTCGAAACCATTACCATGGTCATGCAGGAAGGAACCCCGGAACAAAAGGCAATTGCCGACAAGTTGGAGGCGGCTTACGAGCTGGGGAACGTTCAGTACGTTTTGGTGCAATCCAAGGTCGAGACCGATCCCGAAGCGAACGAGGCAGCCAACAACGGGAACATCGAGGGTGGTTACGTCGGTGCGGAAGGACCTCGCGAACGCAAGAGGTACGGTGGGGTCACGATGGAGTACTTCGACATTCGGAATCCGGAGGACAGGCAGGAATGACTACGCAAGTGACGCGTCACGAAGTGCCTGCCGACCGCCTGTCCAGCGTCCAATCACTCGCCGACGACACCGAGGCGCGGGTCCGGAAGCTGGAAACCATGCCCAGCACTTTCAACACCGGTCTGAACAGGGCTCTGTCGAACGCCAAGAGTCATTGCGCCCTTGATCCCCGCGCCGCCCGGATCGAGACCTGGGAAGCCTGGGTCGCGGCGATGCAGATCGGCTCCGCCCTGTTCCGGTCCGCCACCTCACCGGAACCCACCGTGGAGTGCCTGATCTCGGGCAAGCCGCGCACGATCCGCTCCACGGGCCCACAGCCGCACGCCAACGCGGGCAACTGGCTCACCGCCTTCTACCTGGCGCTCGTCTGCCGCGAACGCGATCGGCTCACAGAGCTGAGCAACGTCCCCCTCTCGCTGCTGCGCGATTCCGGAGCGGTGTTCGACGAGTACATCTACGACTGGGTCGACACGCTTCAGACGTACTGGAAACAGGGCCCCGGCCTCGGCGACAAGCTGGTGGCCGCGATCAACGGCACGGATCCGGAGGCCCTCCAGGTCGCCGACCGCAGCCTGATGCTGCGCATCCTGTATCCCCCGCTCAACCTGTTCTACCGCCTGGTCAGGGGCGACAGCGAGCGCTTCGGCGTCGAACTGGTCAAGGCCCTGGAGTGGCACAAGGAGTACTGGACCGCGGACGAGTCCACAGCCGCCCAGGTCAGCGGTCTCGTCGCACTGGGACCACTGGCCATGGCCTGCCTCGCCTACGACGCGGGGGTCCCCATCGACGTGGAGTCCGGCTACATCCCCAAGTACCTGCTGGAACGCGGCCGGGTCGGCGACTTCCCGACCTGACCGCAGCCGCCCCGCCCCCAGGGGCCAGACGAAGGAAGCCCATGACCTCGGACACCCCGTCCCCGGCGCCACAGACCCCGCCCACCACCCCGGACGAGGCCCTCGACATCGTCCGCGCCCGCTACGCGCAGCCCACGCTGCCCGACGGCACCCCCGCCGAGCTCCGGGTCGACGAGTTCGACATCGGCTACCTGGTGTACGCGGTCTTCCCGCCCACCACCGACGCGGCCGGCCGGCCCCGGCCCGCCCCGCCCGGCGGAGCCAAGATCGTGGTGTCGAAGGAGACCGGCGAGAGCGTGACCGTCCCCAACTTCCCGACCGAGCAGGCGATCGCACTGTACCGGCAGAACCTCGGTCGCAACTCCTAGCCTTCGTCCACCACTCCGGCACCCGCGAGGTCCCCCACCGATGACCGCCCCGACCAACGGTTACGCACCCCATCCCTACCTGGGCGGACGCACCGCCGTGCTGCGTGCGCTCGCCGTCTGGCGGTCGGGCCGGCCAGGTGCACCCCGGGTGATCGTCCTCACCGGCAGCCCGGGCAGCGGGCGTTCGCACCTGCTGACCGGCTTCCTGATGCTGTGCGAACCCGAGTTCCGCGGGCGGCTGCCGCTGGCGGGCATGGACCCGTCGACCGTTCCGCCCGAGCTCCCCGCCCCGGCGGTGCCGAGCGCGGCGGGGCTGACCTCGGCGCAGCTCGGCTGGCTCATCGCGGACCACTACGGCCTCCGGGCCGGCCGCCTCGAAGAGGTCTACGCCGCGCTCGGCGACCTCGGCCGGACCGAGACCGTCGTCGTGCCCGATGTCGACCGGGCGGGTCCGGTGCGTACGGCGGGCGAGCCGGCCCGCGTCGTACGGGAGGTGCTGAGGCCGCTCGCCGACACCGCGAACGTGCGGCTGCTCGCGGACGTACCGCGCGAGCTCGCCACCGAACTCGCCGGTGAACTCCCGCCCGGCACGGTGCAGATCATCGATCTCGACGACCCGCAGTGGGCCGACCCACGCGGTCTGGTGCTGCAGGCGTACGCGCTGCTCAGACCGGAGTCCGGCGCCCCGGAGCCGCCCTTCGCCTCGGATGCCACGGCGAGGCGGACCCTGGCCGAGGCGATCGGACGCCGGGCCGGAACGAGCCCCCTCACCGTGCAGCTCGCCGTCCGGAGCCTCCTGACGAGTCCGGGTCCTGTCGACCCGTACGCCGAAACGCTCTTGCCCTCGTCTGTCGGCCAGGCACTCGACCTGCACGCCCGCCGCCTGGGAGCGGACCCGCAGACCCTGCGCCGGCTCCTGGCGCCGCTGGCCCTCGCGGAGGGCGACGGTCTGCCCGTCGACCTGTGGACACGGCTGGTCAACGCGCTTGCGGGCCAGGACATGAGCGGCGTCCTCGCGGACAGCGGTGCACTGGCCGGCCCGTTCGTCGAGTCGGTCCCGCGGGACGGGGACGGCGGCGCGCGGACGCTGCTACGGCTGCTGCACCCGGCCATCGGCGAGGAGCTCCGCGCCGGCCTGCCGAGCGTCCGCGCCGCCCAGACGCAGATCGCGATGACGCTGCTGGAGGCGGTGCCGGACCAGGACTGGAGCAGGGCCGACCCGTATGTACGGGACCACATCGCGGGCCACACCCTGGAGGCGGGCCTGCTGCCCCAACTCCTCACGGATCCAGGGTTGTTCGTGCACGCCGATCCGTTGACGCTGCGCGCCGCCGTCGCTGCCGTACCGACCGGGGAACTCGGCGCACCGGCCCGTACATACCTGCGTACGGCGCCCCTGCTGACCCGCACGCAGGCCCCCGCGGTGCTGCGTGCCGCGCTGCTGGAGACGGCATTCGTCGAGGACGGCCTGCCCGAGTACGCCGAAGCCGTCCACGGCCGGCTCGGCCTCGAGCTGCCCTGGCGCACCCTGTGGAGCCTGCCCGTGCCCGGCGTCAGCGCGGTGAGCGTCGGCCGTCTGCCCCGTCCGGAAGGGCCGGCCGTTCCCGTCGCCGTGCTCGCCGTCCCGACGGGCACGCTCATCCACAGCCTCGTGGAACCGGACGGTCCGGGCGAGATCGACCCCGCACAGGTCCTGCCCCTGTCCGAGGAGGCGCGGGCCGCCGCTCCGCTGGTGCTGAGCCGCGGCGCCGACTACGTCCGGGTCCGGGACCGGGCGACGGAGGACATCGTGGCCACGCTGGTCTCCGACGCACCCGTCACCGCGGCCGACCTCTCCCCCGAGGGCATCCTCCTCGTCGCAACCGAGCGCGGGGCGAAGGCTCTGCTCATCACCGGACAGCCCGGCGGCCGCACGCCCTCCGTCTGACAGCCGTATCGAGGCTCCCCGAACAGACAACATCCTTCACGCAGCCCGCTCCTGCTCCACCGTCCCCCTCCTGATCTCACTGATAGCTTGCTGCTTCCGCCAGTCACCTCCATTGAGTCCACGGGGAACCATGAGCCAGCCGCCGTTCCAGCCACCGCCACAGCCACCACAGCCACCGCAGAACCATCCGAACCCCTACGCCCAGCCCCTCCCCCCGCAGCAGCCGGGGTTCGGGCCGCCCGCGCCTCCCGGGCAGCACCCGATGTACGCGGGACCGCAGCCCGTGGGGCAGCCGCCCGGGCAGCCGATGTACCCGATGCAGCCGACACCGCCGTTCCAGGCGCCGCCCTTCGGGCAGCGGCCCCATGCGGGCGGTCATGCCGTCGGCGCGGTGTTCCTCAGGTTGTTGGTCTCCTTCGTCGTGTCGGCGCTCTACACCGGCCTCATCCTGGCGACCTACAAGGACATCACGTCCGCCACCGTGGCCAACGCCCTGTCCTTGGGCCATGCACTTCTCAACGGCGCGATTGTCGGCGCACTGGTCGGCAAGGTGGGGCGCGGCAGCAACGGTGCCCGGATCGGCGGAGCCGTCATCGCCGCGCTCGGCGCCTTCTTCGGCGACGCCAACGCCCTCCCGCTCATCATCGCCAAGGAACAGTCGTTCATGGCACTCAAGGACATGCTGGAGTACAACCCGTTCCTCCCGGCCAAGGCCTGGTGGCACAGCGATGCCACCGGTGGAGTCGACTGGTTCTCCCTGCTCAGCCTCGTACTCGCCGCAGGCGCCGCCTGGGGCGTCGCGTACCTCGTCGGCAGCAGGCGCCGTCCCGCATGAGTCCCTCCTCCCCTTCCCCCACCGCCACCGTCGTGCCCACCGGCCGGCGTTCCGCCCGGCGCATGGTGCCCCTCGGCATGGTGCTCACGGCGATCAGTGCCCTCGTTCTGTTCGGCGGCGTGGTGATGACCGCCGGCCTCGGGGACGGTGCGCCGAACCCCAAGGGAATCGCGGGGATCGCGATGGGGCTGTTCCTGGGCGTCATCGGCGTCGCCAACCTGGTCACCGCCTGGTCGGGCCGGCACTCCAGCGTGAGCGTCGACCATCAGGGGCTGTGGGTGAACAACGGCAGGGCACAGAACGTCATCCCCTGGCAGAGCCTCGCCGGAGTCGGTCTCCACTGGAGCAGGACGGGCAGGCGCGGGGTGAAGGTGTACTCGATCGAGCTGTGCCCCAACGCTCCCGTCGACCGCGACGACCCGGTGCTGTGGCCCCTGGTCCGCGAGGAGGAGCCGATGCATCCGACTCTCCCTCGGCTGCGTTACCGCCTCCCCGTCCCGGCGAGTTCCCGGGAGCCGCTGGCCGCCGCGATCCAGCGGCAGGTCCCCCAGTTGTGGCTCGGCGAGACCGAGCGTGAGGCCGGCTACCTGGGTGTTCCGGACCGCAAGGGGCACCGGGAGCGCACGCGCGGATTCCCGCACTGACCTCCGGCGATGCGCTGTCGTCGCCGCCATCGGACCTGGCGTGCCGTGCACCGCTAGCGCGCACGGCACGCCGTCCCCGCCCGCGGCTCAGCGTTGACCTGCCCGCTTTCCCCCGCTGACGGAACCGTGCACGGGCGCGTCCCGCTCGGCGCGTTCGCGGTCGAGTTCGGCCTGCTGCCGTGCGTCCCATTCCGCGAACTGGCCCTCGGTCTGCCGGCGTTCGGCATACGTCTGGTCGTCGGCCGCCCGGCGCATCTCGTGGAGCCGCTGGTAGACGGCCTCGGTGTAACGGGGGTCCTGGAAGGCGTCCTTGACGTCGACGCGGCCGCTCAGCACCTCAGTCGCCATCTCGCGCAGGGCCGGGTCGAGCGAGCTCGCGCCGGCGATGGTGCGCAGGGAACGGCGCAGCCGCAGGGCCTGTTCGGGGTCCTGGGCGATCCCCATGAGTTCCTCGTCCTGGATCTCCCGGTCCGCGGTCATGGGTCCGGCCGTCCTTCCTGTCGTGCTGGTGCTTGTCGTGACTGGCATTTCCGTCGGTGGCCAGGCGGTGGGGACGCGTCGCGCGTCACCCGAACTCGCTTCGGGCCCAGTCCTGCGCGCCTCCCGAGCCGTGCGAGGAGCCCGAGCGCGCCGTACCCGCGGAGACCGGGGTCCTGTTGCGGGCGGCCGAACTCGCGCCTGTCCCGGAGGAGTTGTCCGCAGACTCCTCGGACGACTCCCCACTGCCGCCCCCGTGTCCGGACAGCGTGTCGACACCGTGCTGTACGCGGGTCCCGACCGCCCCGGTGGCCTTCTCGGTCGCCTGGTCCACGGCGTTGTCCACGTGTCCCTGCACGTCCGTGTAGCCCGCGAGGGTCGATCCCTCGCCGCCCTTGACCTCGTTCTTGAGGCCGTCCAGGTATTCGCCGCCCGCCTTCTCGGCGACGTCCGTGGTCTCTTCGAGGTTGATTCCGGACCGCTCGTCGAAGTGGGTCTCGATGCTCTGCTGGGCGATGTTCTGCGCCATTCCGACGGCGGCTTCCCTGGCCTTCTCCTTGGCCGCGTCCACCACCTTCTCCTGGACGAACTGCTTCGCCTCTTCCTTGATCTTGTCCTTGGCGAACTGCTTGACCTTCTCCTTGGTGATCTTCTCGAGCTGCTCCTTGGCGATCTTCTTGAGGGCGTCCATGGTGGCGTGCTCCATGGCCTTGGTGATCGCCTGCATGACCTCCGTCCTGAGCTTGTTGAGCAGCTCACGGACGATCACCCGCGCGGCCTGCGTCGCACCCAGTGCGCCGACCTCGGACAGCCCGAAGGTGAAGGGGGCCGCCGCCTGCGCCGCGATGATCTCCACGGCCAGGGCGATGAGTTGCGCGATCACGGCCAGCTTCGCCGTGAGGACGGCGATCGCGGCCCCGTCGAAGGCGAGGGCGATCACCTCGCATGCGGTCCTCGCGTCGGGGATGTAGCTGTCCTGGCCGCCCGCGCCGGTATAGGCGCCCCAGCCCTTGGTGAATTCGTCGACGGCGGTACCGGCATTGCTCGCCAGGATGGTGCGGGCGAACCCGTCGCCGTCCGTCTGGATCGTTTCGAGGTCCTTGCCGAAGGCCCGCCAGGCCTCGGCGACATCGTGCAGTGCTTGTTCGTCGGCCTCGGGCCAGCTGTAGCCGAGGAGATCGAGCACCCAGACAAGCTCGCTGGGCAGTGTGAGCGACATGCCAATATCCCCGAATTCAATTAGAGTCGGCCCGAGATCCCGTCCATCAGAACATGGTTCGACGTTTCCGATTCGTCGTAGTTACGTGCCATGTCCTGCAGGTTGTGCCCGATCTTCTCCAGCCGCTTCCCCAGGCTGTCCATCGATGTGAAGATTCCGTCACGAACCGGCGCGTAGACCTGCCCGAAGATCTCCCCGAAATCCGCGTCCGCCCACGGTTCCCCCAGTCCTTCAAGGGCGTCCTGGAGCCGCTTGGAGGCCTTTGTGAAATCGCCTCCGAGTTCGGCGAAGTTCACTCCCTGCTTGCGGAGTACATCGGTGTCCACATCAAAGGCGTCGAACGCCATAACTCTCCCCCGTACCGCTTGGCGCATTCATATAGGACGACAGGCGGATACCTTAGACTCCTCGCGCACGGCCCGGCAAACCGTCGGTCAAGATCGCAAAGTTTCCCAGGGGGACGACCAACAGTGGTGACAACACAGGCGCGTTACGGCAGTACAGGCAGCCTTTGGGTGGGAAGACTCGTCGGTGCGGGGCTGCTCCTCGTGGCCGTGGTCGTCGCCGCGGTGACCATTCCGGAACTGCGCAGCGAACTCGCAGGGGACGGCACCGAGGGAACCCTCACGGTTTCTTCATGCGAAACACACACCAGGACCCACTACGGCACGCACAGGCGTACGACTCAGCTCGAGTTCAGCTGCACGGGAAACTGGACCGCGCAGGACGGCAAGGCGAGTTACCAGGACGTCGTGGTGAACACGTCCTCGCGTTTCGAGACCGGCGCGAAAATCCCCGTCGTACAGGCGGACGAAACCTTCGAACTGCCCGAGGACCGGGCGCCGGGAAAGGACGCCGCAATTCTCGCGTTCTGCCTCTCCCTGGTGGCTTTCGGCATTTTCTGCCTCCTCACCGGTTTCGGCGCCCGCAACGGCCCCGCCCTCTCGGAGTCCTGGCGGCGCCTGCCGGCCTCACACGTCACCGGGCCCGTCCTGGGCGGCGCGTTCGCCCTGGGCGCCCTGGCGGCACTCGTCTGCGCACTCGCCCTGTAACGCCCGCCCGTACCCCTCCTGAGGAACCCCCATGACACAAGTACACGGGAACGCCGCGACGAACGCCGCCGCAACGGGAGACCGGGCGGGCCGCGGCCGCCTCATCGGCGCAGGCCTGATCCTGGCAAGCCTCGTCCTTCTGGCCCTCGGCTCCTACCTCGGCCCCTACAAGTACGCCACGTCCACACCGGGCGAACTCACGGTCCAGACCTGCACCGTCGACTACAAGTACCGGAGCTCGTCGAGCAGTTCGAGTTCGCGGAAGAAGACCAAGAGCAGGTGGTGCTACGGCACCTTCACCTCCGACGACGGCAAGGTCAAGGACCTCAACGCCGAGCTCAAGAGCGACGCCCTGTACCAGCGCGGCCATGTCATCGAGGCCCGCAGGATCAGTGACGTCTCCTATATGCAGGACCAGGGCTGGGCCCACGCCATCGCCCTCGGCTGCGCATGGTGGTTCGGCGCCCTGATCGCCCTGGCCGTCGGCCTCTTCTGCGCCGTCACCGGCTTCCCCTACGGCGAGAGGGAGAGCCAGGGCCTGTTCCGCACCACACTGGTGACGGTCGGAGTGGGCGTACTCGGCCTCGTGGTCAGTCTGTTGGTGGTGTTCTTCACGTGACGGAGGGCCCGGCAGGGGTGGGCGCAGGGGGATGACGGTGGCACATCAACTGGCCGCTGCCCTACGCTGATCAAGAACGTTCCTTCTGTACGGGGAGAGAGCCGGGCGACCGGTTCTGAAGGAGACGGCGATGAGCCAAGCAGTCGATCCAAGACTGGCGTATGCCCAGGTCTCGGCACCAGCCACCACCGCTGCGCCCACGGTGACCACCACCGCGCAACCCGAGCCGACACCCTCGCCGTCGCCGGGCCCCGCGCCCACGCCGCCGTCGCCCGCGCCGCCGGTCTGGGGCGGTGACCCGGACGTAGGTGTCAGCTCGTCGTTCCTGCGGGCCAGGGCCAACGACTGCGACACCACTTCCGAGTTGCTCCGCAAGACCGGCGGTCCGGCCGAGGACTCCTTCCGCGATCTGGCGAAGGGGGCGCCCGGCTGGTCGTTCGTCGACAGCATCGGCGAGATGCAGAACCGCTGGGAGCTCCTGCTCACCCTCGTCACGGGCCGCCTGGACACGGCCGCGCAGAACTTCCGGGACAGCGCGGACGCGTACGACCGCAACGAGGTCGCAACCGCCTCGCAGTTCGCCGACCCGCACGCCCCGAACCCGTTCCGCTGAGCCGGAGGACGCAGCATCGTGGTCACCTTCCACCAGCTCATGGAGCTCGACGTGAACGCGCTGGAGACCTTCAGCGACAGCTGGAACGCCATCCACCGCAAGATCAAGGACGCCCGTACGGAGTTCCACGACGGCGTCGTCAAGCAGCTGCACCAGGACCACTGGCAGGGCAAGGCGGGCGAGCGCGCACAGGCGTACTGCGACCTCGTCCAGACGGACATCGACGCCCTGGACAAGGAGGTCAGGGCGCTGCGCGACTACGTCGACACGGAGGCCGACGGCGCCAAGGGCACCGGCGGGGCCAAGGGCCTGCGGGAGCACCAGCTCAAGGCCCAGGACATCCAGCGGCAGGCGCTGGAGAACGGCATGACGATCAGCGCCGACGGCCAGATCGAGATGTGCGTCGTCGACGACCCCGACGACCCGGACGTGCACAAGAACTACGAAGAGCACCAGCACATCGCCGACGACCTCCAGAAGCAGCTCAGGACGGTTCTCGACCAGGCGACCGAGGACGACGAGTGGCTGGCACGGCGGCTGCGCATCGCCTTCGGCACGATCCACAACTTCGAGAGCGAGAACCGCAGGTTCAACATCGCGGAACCGGACCCCAGGGACCACGAGATCCGCAACAAGCTCAACAACGTCGGCGCGGCCTTCGCCAGCCCCTACTACGACTACCCGAACGCCGCCGGCCTGATCCAGCACTACCTGGACGCCAGCGGCACGGACGTCGAGGTCGACCCGCAGACCCTGTTGGACCAGGTCCCCGCCTTCCAGAAGGACCTGGACAAGACCATGCGGACCGACGTCCACGGCCGCCCGGACGGCCCCTTCACCACGGAGTGGCAGAGCACCGCGCCCAACCCCAAGGACGGCCACAGCAGTTCGGACTGGTACTACGCGCTGAACCACTTCCAGTACCGGGTCACGGGCTACGTCCACAACGGCGAGGTCACCTACCGCGTCGAGGTCCAGAAGCGTTACGACTGGGGCATCCCCAGCGAGCACCGCTCCGACGTCGGAGGAGGCGGGCAGGAGATGGAACAGGCCGACATCGCACACCTCAACACGGTGGGCCTGGCACAGGACTTCAACGTCCGTGGCACTTCCGACGAGATGACGTCCTGCGCATGACCGGGCAACACGCGCCCAACAGCGGCAGTCGCCGGGCCCGGGAGCAGGTCGGGGACCGGGAGCGGGCGGCCGAGGAGGGCCCTGGCCACCGCCGGGGAATGAGGTCGGCGTTGCGGATCGTCCTTGTCCTCGTAGGACTGGTAGCCGTCGTGCTCACCTTCGTCGTCGTCCGCAGCTTCCTCGACTTCGACCATGCCGTCCGCCACCCCGAGGACGGCTTCTCGGACTGGCAGTGCGCCGCCGAGTCGGGGACTTGCGGGCCCTGAGCCCCCCCCGGCAAGGGGCCCCGAGAAAATTCGGCCCGACGGGCAACTGTCCGCCGGGCCGTCGACTCCGTAACCGGAATTACTCCTTCGACGCCTCTGCGACCGGACCGGAGGGCGCCTGCGCACCTATCGGCTTGCCGAAGTCGGCGTACACCATGTCCGGCATGTCGTCACGACGATGGTGGCCCGGTACTTCTTTTGGGGCGTGGGGCTGCCACTCGGGACCGGGGACGGGGTGACGGGACCGCCTGCGCCACCGCCGCCTGCGCAGGCACCGCGCGGGCACTGGATGAGCCGGATCTCCGTCGTGCCCGGGCCGACGGCCTTGAAACCGAACAGGTCCGTTCCGCTCCCGCTGCCGACGGCCTCGTCGTCGGCCTCGATGTCCTCCCGCTTGTCCGTCCTCCGGACGACGTCACGGTTCGGCTCCGGCGATGTCAGGTACCACCACTCCCCCATCGCGGTGTCGACCGGAACCGACAGCCGGAACTCCTCCCCCGCATCCACCTCTATGTGCTTCTCACCCAGCTCGTAGGTGTCCGGGCCGGTGCTGCCGCAGCCCGTGAGCACGGTCATCAGCAGGGCGGGGAGGGCGAGTCGGCGCAGGGCGCTGGTCATGACGCTCACTTGTCGGTCGGCTATCGGTCGGCGGGCAGGTGGACGGCGTACGCGTCGGGCATGCGGGAGTCGGAGGCCTTTTCCATGTGGCCGTTGACGAAGTCGTCCTCGCTGACCCAGGTCGTCTGGCCCCACGGGTTGTAGATCTGCAGCATGTCGCCCTCCTGGCCGATCACCATCATCTGGTGTCCGACCCGGTCGCCGTTCTTCTCGTGCCCCTCCACTTCGAAGGGGACGGGTTTGCCCTCTGCGACGGACTTCTCGATGTCCGGCAGTACGTCACGGCGCTCGTCCGCGCCGCGGACCTGCTGGTACTCGTACTTGCTGCCGGTGTGCGGGCTGACCTCGTCGTCGGCGATCTCGTTCTGCCCGTCGCCGTCCATGCCGTCCGGGACGTCCGACCACCAGTGCAGGTAGTCGCCGTCGCCCTCCTCGTGCAGGCGCAGCTGTTCGTCGTGGAGACGGTGGCGGAAGGCGTCGGGCTCGTTCTCCTGACCGGACGGTCCGCCGGTCAACTGCAGTGCGTAGAGGGGATCGACCATGGCGCGGGCGGTCACGGTGCTCGACGGCACACAGGTGTTGCCCTCCTGGGACCACTTCTCGTCGCCGAACCACTGGTAGTCGGTGTTCCGGTTCGACCCGTCAGGATTGAGCCCCTCGTCCACGGGGGCAGCTCCCGCCCCCCCGCTCAGTTCGTCGGACGCGACAGCAACTCGGCGAAACGCGTGCCCGCGATGGCGTCCGGGGCCGCGGTGACTGACGATCCATCGTGGAAGACCAGTTCGACGTGCGGCTCCGCCATACCCTTTGCGCTTTTCGCGGTGGGGACGATCTCCACGGACGCGATCTCACCGGGGGCGTACTGGAGCAGCGGATACAGCGGATCACTGCCCTTGTAGGCATGGCCGAGGACCAGGAGCCTGCGGTCTGTCGCCGCTACCACGAAATTGCCGCTGTAGCCGTCCAGTTGCTCCACCGCGAGGGTCAGCAGGACCAGCCGCGCGGCGGTGGTCGACCAGTCGGCGCGCCGGTCTACGGCCAGGTGACCGATGACCTTGTCGGGCACGTACCACAGGGCGTCGGAGAGTGCGTCCCCGAGGACCTCTCCGGCTGCCTGGAACGGGTGCGCGGCCACGTACGCCCAACCCGCGGTGCGGGCGAGGCCCGATGCCCTGGCTTGCTCGACCGGCGCGGATGCGGGCGGCGGCAGGCGGGGGATGAGCCGGTCCGGGGGGGTGGGGGCGCCGATCAGGTGGGCCTGGGCGGTGCCGACGAGGGTTTCGCCGGCTGCGAGGAACGCCGAGACGCGGCCTGCGTGCTCGGCGAGACGCTGCCTACGCAGCCGTTCGATGTCGTCGGTCGTCACGCCCAGCAGCCTGCGGATCATGCCCATGACCCAAGCCTATCCGTCGAGGCCGCCGTCGAAGTGCGGGGCCGCGCCTTGCTCCCACCGCCGTGGGCCTAGCCCTCCGCGGTGACTTCTTTATCCGAGGCAGCAAGGAACACCTGCCGAAGCTCCATACGGCGCGCACAGCCCGCTGGGGCCGCTACGCGGCAGGTACCGCAACTGGCCGTGTGCCATCGCGGCCGTGCAGTCGTCGCCGACACCGCCCGTCACCATCCTGCCCGACCGCGATGTCGGCGCCATGAGCTTCAAAGAGCAGATGACCCCCTGCAGGAGCACCGACTGCAGCGGCGGGTACCCGCGCCGCCCTGGTGGGTGACCCCGCCTACGACTGTTGCAGCCGGCCGTGTCCCGCGCCGTGGTGTAGGGGATCAACTGGCGGGAGTGTTCGAGGTGTTGGGGACGACGGCGCGCTTTCGAGGAGCTCGGCACAGCGCTTGTCCATGCTGCCTTCGGGGAGGTGGCGGCGGGGGAGGCAATCCATTCGGACCTGGTCCTTGAAGAGGTTCGGGTGCGCGGCGCGTGCACGCGCCCGACCAGGACGCGGTCGGGGCCCGCTCATCCGAAGTCCTCCTCGATCCGTGTCTTCGGGACACGGTACGGGGTTTCGTTCCTGCGACCGTCGAGCTGACCGGCCACGGCATCGATGGCGGGGTCCTTGCTCAGCCCGTCCGTGACCGCGCTCATCGGGCCGTCGGCACCGATCACCGCTCCGACGCCGCCTGCGATGACGCCCTTCTCGGCGCCGATGACGGCCTTGACGACCTTGGCGGCAGCGAATTCCCCGAGGTTCTCCATCGACGGGGATCTGAGCAGGTTTCCGCCTCTCTCCAGCCTGTTGCTCATGCCGCCGATCTTCCGCACGGCCTTGGCCGCCGTCCGGGCTTCCTTGAGGCCTTTCTTGATCTCACTGAAAGACTTGCTGGCCTTCTTGAGCTCGCGGACCTTGTCCATCAGCTCCTTCAGCGTCCGCTCCAGGTCGGCGGAGACCTTTCCTACCCGCTCGATGAACGCGGCGATCTCGGCATCCGCCACGAGAGCGTCGGCAACGGTCGCAAGGCCGACGGTCAGGATGTCGACCACGACCATCGCGGCGAGCGAGGCGATCAGCGCCTCGATCGCCTCCCGGATGATCTCGATGATCATGCTCTCGGCGAGCTGGCACGCGGCAGCAGCCTGGCTGATGATCTGCGCGATCTCGTCCATGTCCTTGGCGGTGCCGTCGATCGCCTCGACCACCTGGCCCATGTGCCGGCCGAACGCGTTCGACGCGACGCCTTCCCACTGCCCGGCGAGTGTGCCGCCGCCCTCACGCAGCGCGGTGCTGACCGCCCGCATCGCCTTCGCCTGGGCCTGCCACTCATGGGCGGCCGCAGTGAGTCCGGAGAGGTTGCCGGTGACCTCCTCCAGCATGCCCATCAGCCCACTGGAGTCCAGCGCCCACTTGACGGCGCTGTCCAGACCTGCGTCCAAGCCGTCTGCAACGGGATTGTTGATCTCCGGCAGTGGGACCAACGGCTCGTTGACGAAGTCCCGCGTCCACTTGTACGCGTCGCCGACCTGTTGGAAGGTGCCGCCGCTCACTGTCCGCCCCCGAACGAAGCGTCGATGTGATGGTCCTGGCTCTCGTAGTTCGTCGCCGAATTCTGAAGACCGTCACCGGTATGGCGAAGGATCTCGAGCAAGTCGGCGAAATTGTGCTGCTCGGCCTCCACATGCTCGTGATACGCCTCGTAAAGGTTGTGCGCGTTCGGCAGCTTGCCGAAGTCGTCCGACGAGAGCGGCACCGCCGCCAGCTTCGGCCAGATCCGCGCGATCTGCTCAATCTGGTCCTCGATGACCTTGTCGTACGCCTTCAGCGCGTCCGGATGGACGCGGAATCCCTCATCCCCCACAGCTTCTCCCTGATCACGGAACCAGCACGTCATCGTACTGATGATCGCTGCGGCCTCCGTCGGCATCGGGCCCTGGCCATCCTGCCCAGAAGGGGCAAACAAGCTGCTCGCCGCCGCGGGAGCGACCGTAAACACGCCTTTACGCACCTGAACCATTGGCGGATCTTTACCAAGCTCCGGTCTGTCGGTCCACTACGCAACCACGATTCGAGCCCGGCTCGTGCGGACCAACAGCGAAGTCGCGTCATGACAGACGATCTCGAGCTGCGACACCGCCTGCGTAAGACTCGAGCCCACAATCAACAGCTCACACCAGCCCGATAACTTGCACGTTCGACGATGCACAACCGCTCACTGCACGCGGCATGAACCACAGCGTGCGGCCTCCAGCGGTGCAGGGGCCAGCCCACGCTCGGGCTCGGGCTCGGGCTCGGGCTCGGGCTCGGGCAGCGGAGACGAGCGTAGGATTACCGTCGCCAATCACATCAGGGCCGACTACAGGCAGCAGACGAGATCGGTCAGCCAGCCAGGGAACTCAAAGCCGGCGGGACAACTTCGGCTCGCCGACCGGCGGCCATTGGGCTACACGGCTATCAACACGCTACGCGTCTTCGATATCCCAACCGGTGTCGGCTTTGAGGTCGCTGATGAACGCCGTGAAGGTTCCGGCAGGGAATGTGAGCGGGCCCTGGGCCGGGACCTTCGAGTCGCGTATCGCGACTCGGCTGTGGAGGTTTGCTATCTCTACGCAGTCGTTGCCCTCACCGCCACCAGAGAAGGACGACTTCTTCCACTGGGCGGGGGCGGTCATGGCTGTCCTCACAGTTCCTTGGCCATCTGATTGATGAGGTCGCGTGACTGCTCGGGCGTGAGCGACACTTCCTTCACCCTATGGAAAAGCCCTCGAAAGTGCTTTAGTTGAGCTTCGGAGTCGATGAAGCCCGTGCTGTGCGGGGCGTCGCGCACGACAGTGTCCAAGGAGGGCACCGCTCCGCCGACATACACCATCGCGCTCCCGGCTCCCGCGAAGTCGTCGAGACCAAACGGGATGACGCGCACAGTCACGTGATCCGCATCGGACAGCTCCAGGATGCGGGCCAGTTGAGCCCGGGACGCAGCTCGGCCGGCGACCTGGATACGGAGCGCCGCTTCGTGGATCACAGTTTCGTAGGGAATGGGGGCAGGGCCTTCGATGATGACCTTCCGCCTCATCCTGTGGTGCACCCGATGCTCCACCTCACTCTCCGGGAACTCCGGGTTCATGTAGGAGAAGAGAGCACGTGCGTAGGCGTCCGTCTGGAAGAGCCCGGGCACATGGACGATCGCCACGTCGTGACGGAACGTCGCGTAGTGATCCAGTTCGGAAAGGTCCAGGTAGGCGGCAGGAAGAATACCCCGGTACTCCTCCCACCAGCCGCGGGTCCGATCCGTGACCATGGCCACCAGGGCATCGATCAACTCACCGTCCGAGCAGGCATAGTTGGCCGCGAGACGACGTACGCGTTCCTCACTGACGCCAGCGACGCCGGACTCGATCTGACTCATCTGGACCGAGCTCACCCCCAGTAGCGTCGCCGCCTCGGTGGCCTTGAGACCCGCGGCATCACGAAGCTTGCGCAGCTCGGCACCCAGACGCGCCTGTCGTGCCGTGGGATGTCGCCGTGTGGCCATGTACAGCTCCGTGATTCAACTCGTTCGCCAGAGTGCCCCGTTCGGGTGTCAGATTACGCGAATGACTTGCACTGTACTAAGTTTCATACCTACCGTCAGTGACGCAACGCACGCTGCGGACTTCGGGGCTCCGGAAGCGCACTGCTCCGTCCTGCCATGACGGCTGCGGAATGCCACCGCCCGCACTCCCGCAGCAACCGCCAATTCCCTTCCTTCGACAGGAGTTTCGCCATGCCCGAAACCGAACCCTGGGAGTACTCCCTATGCATCCCGAACGACCCACGCGCGGTCACCATCTGCCGCCGCACCGTCCGCCTGATCCTCACGATGCACGGCCTCATCCGCCACGTGGACACGGCCGAACTCCTCGCGACGGAGCTGACCGCCAACGCCGTACTCCACTCCAAAGGACCGGCTGCCCTGCGCCTACGGTGGCACAACGGCGTGCTGCGCATCGGCGCCTGGGACGCAGACCCCAAACCGCCCGAACCCCCTTCGAACCTGGCCGACTTGGTCGATGCGGAGCGAGGCCGCGGCCTCGCTCTGGTCCGCGCCTGCGCCGACGCATGGGGCTGGCAGCCGCTGTCCAGAAATGGCAACCGAGGAAAATACGTATGGTGCGAGGTCGCTGCCGCGTAAGTCGCATGGCCAGACCGGCGGGAGGCAACCATCCGGCCGTGGCAGACGATCAATGGGGCCGGCCCTTCCTATGGGGTCGGCTCCGCGAGCATGGCGATCCAGCTCAGGCTGCCCATGGGGATCGCGACCAAGACGACATAGATCATCCAGTCGGCCACCCTCTGGCGCCGCGAGCGCTCTCGGGTTTGGGATTCCCGGCGCCGGGACGCTCCGCGTGGCTTGATCGCTCGGTACGCGAGGCACCCAAGGATGGCCACGCAGACCGAGACCTGCCACAGCTCGCCCACGACGCCCCAGAACCCGACCCGCTGAATCGTGTCAGGCTCCACTCCCTGCCGTGCGTCGAACTTGGTGCCGTCCGGGTAGTCGTGCCCGGTGTCTTTGAGGTGCACGTAGACAGCGTCGTCGGCAGAGCCGCCGTCCGGCGTGAAGTGCCCGTAGCACTCGTAGTTGGAGTGCTTACGGGTGTGGCTGGTGTTGACGCAGTCGTCCACCTTGTACGTGCCTGGGGTGCCGTAGGCGCCTGCGGACAGGGCAAGATCGGCGGTCGCGTTGACACACCAGAACGCGGTCACCAGGGCGAGGACGGCACCGCACACCCAGCCGAATATCCGCATCATCCGTGCACCAAGATCCTCGGCTCCTTCTCCAACAGCCTGGAGATACCGGCCTGTTCGGCAAGGGCCCTGCGCTGCGGGTCGGCTTGGGCGCGCTCCTGCTCGCACTTCTCCCAGTCCGCGGGCTGCACGAAGAGCATGTCGTTGCTGCCCGGCAAGATCATGACGCCGCCAAAGGCCAGGTCACCGGCGAACCAGGCACCACCCTCCTCGGCCTCTTTCGGCCAGCGGCGCACCGTCGAGGCGTTGATCGCCCGCAGAGAAGGGGCGCCGTGCTGCCCGCGCACTGACAGCCGGACGGTGTGCACATCTCCGAGGTACTTCCATTCAGAGTCCTTCTTGGACACACGCGTGCGGTACTCCAAGGGGTAGGTGTGCAGCACCTTCTCGCACACCGTGAAGCGCGACCCATGACGCAGTCGGAGGACGAGATAGATCAACACGAGCAGAGCGGCAGGGGCACAGAAAGCGGGCAGGGCAGCATCCCAACCGGCCAGACGCGCCACGATCGGCACAGCGAAAAGGATCACAGCGAGCGCTAGGCGCGTGGCAATGTGCCGGTACAGGAGGGTCCGGTTGTGCTTAAGTACCTGCGCAATGTCGGGCGTCTCGGGTGTTTCGTCCATGAGGAGGGTTCAGTCCTTGTCCGAGGTGGTTGCCCATGGCCGCATGGTCCGCGCACGCTCGCTGCCCAGCGTCGAAGCCGACTTCGCCGAATAAGGGGTGCCCGCGTACAAGCCACCCCGAGACGGATGTCCCGGATGTGCGTCCGAGAGATGGAGAGCGGACGGAAGGGCGGCGCCGTGTTCATCGTGAGGGCGTTGTTGTCATACAGTCTGCCACTGCGCTCGCCAGCCACGCCGGCCACGCAACTGTCTCCTACCACTTCTTCCGGTCGATCCCGGCGCGCTGGGCGCGGTCCAAGGCGTCAGCGTCAGCCTTTGCCCTGCGGGACGCCAACTGTTCCCATTGTCGGGGCTTGCTGAACATCGGGGCTTGACCGCCGGGAATCGCGACAATTCCGCCGAAGCGTTCGTCGCCCGCGAACCAGATGCCCGAGGCCATGTCTTCCTCCCATGTGCGGTGACGTATCACCGGGCTCATGACCAGCTCTGGGGACCAACGCCCGGAGCCATGGGAAATCTTGACGACATGGGGACTCCGGGGTCGTCGTTCGTTTACGTCGAGGCGATGCACGCCCGGTCGCTTTTCCCACGGATAGACACGAAGGACCCGCTCGATACGCCGCAACCAGCGGAAATTAGCGATGACGACTTGAAGCATCACCAAGCAGATAATCCACACGAGGACGGGTGCGAACCCGACCGGGCCGACGCCGAGGGCGATGAGCAGCCCGGCAGCGACAGCGATGAGGACTATCAGCGCCAGACGTATCCACAGTCGCACGCGAAGCGATCGGCAGATTTCCTGCATTCGTGGATCATCCAGGGCGTTTCCGGAGGGCAGAGGCGTCTGCAGGCCGTCGGCCGACAAGTAATTCCCACTCATCCGAATGTCTTTCGCATGTCATCCTCGAGTGCTCGTTGTCGAGCGGCCAGGCCCGGACTCGGCCCTTCTGGGTCATCGAACGTTACGGTGTGGGCCATGGCCAGCAAGATCTCCCGGTACTCGGCCTCGTAGGCCAGCGCGGCCGTGGTGAGCTGCATGAGGTAGACCGATGAGCCCGTGCGGTTGGGGATCAGTACGGTGCCGCGCCAGACCCGATCCTCGGCATCGTCGGGGTCCGCACCCTCACGGGCGGGCGACGCCGGAGCTCGCTCTATCTCATCGGTGAACAGGGCCGGCCCACAGGGCAGGTCGACCATGGTGGCCTCGGTGGCACCTCCTGCGCCCAGCGCGTCGAGCGCCCCGGCGAGCGCGAGCGCAGGCTTGATCCCCTCAAGCGGCTGTTCGGCAACCGTCAGCACGGACACCATGAACGCGGAGCCGTCCTCCTCGGGATGGGCACCGATGGAGACATGGATGACTCCCTGCTTCTCCAGCATGCCCAGGATGCCTCCGAGCAGGTCCAGGAGTTGCTTAGGAGAGGGATCGGTCTGTGCTGCCCTGGGGATGTCCCGGAGCGCCTCCCAAGCTCTTCCGAGTGATTGCTGCCAGTTCTCCAGGGGTACGGGGAAGTACCCATCGGGCGGCCAGAACCACATGCTCTCAGCGGGCTCCCGCGGCGGGGCGGACGCCGGTGCCGGACCGCGCGGATCGTTCGCTGTCATCTGAACACCGCCGTAGCAAGGCCCTTGACGTCGCTGACGACGTCCACCACACCGTCGTAGGCGGGCTTATTGAAGGTGGAGGCGGAATTACCGACCTGGTTGACGTTGTCCCGGGTCTTGTCCTCCCCGATCGCCCCGTGGTCCACGAGGTCGGAGTACAGGGTGGTGCCCGCGCCAAGGCCCGCCAGCCCTCGCTCCATACCGCTCGCTCCAGCGGCGCCGCTGTTGGCTACACGGCCGGTGACCTTCACAAGGTTTTGGCCGAACTGGGCCGCCTTGTCCGCGGCTGACAGCGCCGTCCCTGCCCGGGCGGCAGCGGCGGCGCCCTTGATGGTGCCGCTGGCGGCCCGAGCAGCCACACCGACGCCGGGCAACATGCCGAGGACGTCACCGCCGATCGAGGTGGCAGCACCCAGTGTGTCCATGTTGGGTGGCCAGTGCGCCAGGTCCTGCAGGGCGCCGTCCCCGATGTCATTGCCCAACTGGACCGCACTGCACAGGACGGAGACCGCCAGCAGAGCAGGCGACCAGGGGCCAGGAATGAGGGCCAGGAGGCCGGCGATGGCACCGATGGTTCCGGCGTGTTCCAGCAGAAAGTCGCCAGTGGCCTTGATGCCGTCCCAAATGGCATCCACGGCTTTGCTCAGCCAGCCAGGTTCCCGCGGTGCCAGTTTGTCTGTGGCATCGTCGAGTGACTTGGCGACTGTCTCGGCGCTGTCCGTGTGCGAGTGCTCCAGCGCCTCCGCCTTGGCGATGATGTCGTTGTACTCGCCATTGGCCTTGTTCAACGCGATGGTCGCTTCGTTGAGGCTGTGCTCAGCCGCCCGCAACCGCGCAGTCGCTGCGTCAGCTTCCTCCTGTGTGGGGAACTGTTGGCCCGCGAGCCTCAGGTCCGGATGCTTCCCGGCCTGTGCGTGACGTTCCTTGGCCGACGCGACCGCAGACTTCTTCTCGGCGGCGGCAGCGTCGTACTTCTGCGCCAAATCGCGGTTGGACGTCAGATCGCCGTCCCATATCCCCAGTTGGGCCGCAGCCTTCTCCAATGAGCGGGCTGCATTCTTGATGTACGTCGGCAACTCACCATCGATGGCGTCCCGGAACGCCTTCGCCGCATCGCCCTGCCAATAGCTACTTTCACTGATCAGTTTGTTGAGCTGCGTGTGACAGTTGCGGAGTGAAGTGGCGGCCGAAGCCACCTTCTGCCTCAGGGCGTTGACCTCACTCGGGCTACCCGGCACGGGATTCCAACCGAGGTGGGGGTAGGGGTTCGCCACCATTACTTTGCGCCCTTCTGCCCCGAGGTTCCCTGTGCTTCAATGTTTTTGAAGGCCTTTTCCAGGGTCTCTTCGACTTCCTCGTACGCCTTCTTGTTGGACTTCACGCCCTCGCTAACGGCCTCGATCATCTTCTTGGTCTGCTCCGATCCGTACTTCCAGCGCTCCTGGAAACCGTCACAGGCCTCGTCGAGACGCTGAGTCCCAATCTGGTCAGCACGGACGTGAGCCAAAGCTGCCCGGGCCTCGTCCAGATCCCTGATGCAGCCCTCTAGGGTCTTGAGGAACTGCCCCAGCTGATCTGTATCCGTCTTGAAGTAGTCCCCCATAAAATGGCTCCTTGAGCGATGTGCAGTTGCAAGAGCGAGGTCACGAGAGCAGACGATGCGCCGCGGATTCAGCGTTCATGTCGGAGAGAGAGGAAGCCGGCTGCGCAGCCGCGATCCATAATCATCACCTCATCCGAAGAAAATGAAGAGCTACTGGCCCTGATACGGGGGCTGTTGGGAGTAAGGATTGGCGTGCTGCGGAGGCTGAGCAGGAGGAGTGGGGTACCCGTAGCCCTGGTTGGGGGGTGGCGCGGGATACTGGTGTTGACCGGCCGGAGGGATCACTTGCTGGGGCGGGTAGCCCAGGCTCTGCGGGTAAGTCCCGCCGGGAGGGCCGCCATTCATCGAATTACGACGACTGCGAGTTACGACGACGACGGTAACGGCAGCGATGACTACCACGAAGCCGATAATGCCGACGAGAAGGACAATTGCACCCATTGAGGAAGATCCGTTCTGGTTCTCCGGTTGGTTCGCCGCGGTGTCGTTGCCCCCGGACACCTCTCTAGCCAATTGAATGTGCCCGAGCGGATTCCCTCTAGTACCCTTGGGGATGCTCATTGTGAGGGCTTTGTAGGGGCGTACGATGCCGTAGCCATATTCTTCATCCGGAGCCTTCAGGCCCTTGTGATGAAGGAACGAGGCCGACTTGATCAAACGATTAATGACCTGACCGGCACTGAGGTTGGGGTATTTGGCACGCACCAGGGCAGCAGCAGCGGATACATAAGCAGTTGCGTCCGAGGTCCCATCAGACATGCCGTATTTCGGCGATCGATTACTGTTCGCAGAGACAATGTCAGCACCGGGAGCCATGAGGGTCAACCCCTTCCCGCTATTGGAACCATCCCAGCGATTCGCATTCTTATCGACGGCACCAACGGCTACAACCCCGGGCAGTGCTGCGGGCTCGGTTACGGCAATAGACCCATCGTTTCCCGCAGCTGCAACGACCACAACATCGTGCGCTTGCGCGTATGCAATCGCTTGACGACCATCGAGCAGCGTCTTGCCGCCATCGTTGCCGAACGAGAGATTGACGACCTTTGCGCCATGGTCAACGGCATATCTAACGGCAGCGCCCCATGTCTCGTCCAGATTTCTGTCAGCTCTCGTTTGAAGAGTGCGCAGCGGCAAAATCTTTGCCTTAGGGGCCAGCCCCTTCACACCGGACTCGTTTCCCACACCGTGGCCGTGCCCAGCGATAAGGCTGGCCATTCCAGTGCCATGACCCACGATGTCCTCATGGGCGTTCCCACCGCCCGTGAAGTCCTTCCCCTTGAGTACCTGCCCCGTCAGATCTGGGTGATTGGCATCCACACCGCTGTCTACAACAGCGACGGTGACACCCTCACCCTGAGACTCAGCCCATATGTCTCTCACTGAGAAAACGTTTAGGGCCCACTGTTGGTCTCTGACGTAGTCTGCTGAGGCAGTGGGGGCCGAGTTCAGGAGAAAGGCTCCCGCCAATGCCGTGATCCATGCAGCCGCCCAGATCCGCTTGATTCCCAACTACTCTCCCCAGATAAGTTACGATCCGTCATCGTGCTGATATGCACTGACAAACGGCCACCACGCGAATCACCCGACGAATTTCCCCACGCAATTAGGCTCCGCTGCGCGCGTCACACTTCCTGCCTGGCACATCGGACGTCAACTGCGCAGTGCAGGCAATAACCACTGAGCAGGTCCGCAACACCAGCGGACCGAGAGGCCGCTGTGGGCGAGGACCGAGTGGCCCGAAGCGGCCGCCGATGCTTTCACGGAGCCGGCCAACGGCCACCGCTCTCTTGATGCCGTTGTCTCAGCGCGATCACTACCGATGAGTACGCGGCAGACGGAGGTCAAAATAGCTAGTGGCTTAGATCAGAGGGACTGACGAACACCCACAGCACGAGCGCAGACGTGAGTGGTCATCGACGCCACTGCGTATATCTTGAGCTGATCCTGGAGCGCACGTACTGCTACTGCCCTTGTTGTGGGGGCTGTTGGGCATAGGGGTTGGGGTGTTGCTCGGATTGGCCTGGAGGTGTGGGGTAGCCCTCGTAGGGAGCCGTGTTGGGGTACTGCTGGTAGCCCGCTGGGGGCTGGGGCGGGTAGCCCGTGCCATGCGGGGGCGTGCCACCGCCGGGGCCGGGACCACCATTGCCGCGGTTTCGGCGGCTGCGGATTACTGCGAAGACGATGCCGATGACGACTGCGGCAGCTGCGATGCCGACGATGAGAAGGATGTTGCCCGAGGATGAATTGTTCTTCTCTTTGGCTTGATTCGTGCTGTCGTTGCCTGCGGAGGCAGCGCCGGACTCCGTGGATGTGGGCGGCGACGCCTGGGCGAGGGGGCCCTCCTTGGAGCCCTTGGGGATGTTCATCGTCAACGCCATGTACGGGCGGATGATGCCGTAGCCGTACTGTTCGTCAGGCGTCTTCTTAATGTCATGTTTGAGGAAAGTAGCCGATTTGATCAGGCGGTTGATGACTTGTCCAGCCGTGAGGTTGGGGTATTTGGCGCGAATGAGAGCAGCGGTAGCCGAGACATAAGCAGTGGCATCAGACGTACCCGTTCCCTTCGAATACCCACTGGGTTGGCTGGGGTCAGCCTCGATGATATTGACACCGGGAGCCGTGAGAGTCACTCCCTTACCATAATTGGAGCCATCCCAGACGTTCAGTGACTCGTCAACTGCACCTACAGCTACCACTCCTGGAAGCTTCGCAGGGTAGGACAATTCAGCGATTCCGTCGTTTCCAGTGCCAGCCACAACAACAACGTTGTGCTGCTCCGCATACGCAATTGCTTTAGCACCCTCAGAACCAGGAGTGGCGAGAGAATCGGTGAACGAGAGGTTGATTACACCCGCACCCTGATCAACCGCATACCGGATTCCGTCAGCCCATTTATCGTCATTAAAATCGTCGGAATGAGCAGCCTTGATTGGGAGAATCTTGGCCTTCGGTGCCAGGCCAATCACACCGTTGGAATTGTTCGCCCCGTGTCCTTGCCCTGCGATAATGCTAGCCATACCGGTACCGTGACCGCTGGTGTCATTGTGAGCGTTGTTGCCCCCTGTGACGTCTTTACCCTCCAGCACCCGGCCAGCCAGGTCAGGACGGCTTGCGTCTACGCCAGTGTCGACAACGGCAACCGTCACCCCTTGCCCCTGTGACTCCGACCAAACCTTTTTGAAGTTCATGACGTCTATCACCCACTGCTTATCGCGGATGTAATCCGCTGAGGCAATGGGTGCTGAAGTGAGGAGCAAGGCGCCTGTCAACGCCACAACTCCTGTCGTGGACGAGACTCGCTTGAAACCCAATTCCTTGCTCCTCACTCACAGCTACGGCTGGGGTGCCAGCCTATACATGGGCAGACGACGGCTTTTCGTCCAGTCCGCTTGTATGCTTACTCGATGGTCCGCGGAACGTTCCGGTTGCGGTCCTCTTCCGAGATCCAGGTCTCTTCATCCTCGACCAAGTAGTCGGGGCGGTCGCCCTGGCTGTTCTCCTTCTTACGGCGGTCCTTGCCGCCTGCTCCAGCTGCACCGGCCTGGGTTCCACCCCGGCTGCCGTGCAAGCCTGCTCCGCCGCCGGCGCCCTTGCCGACCCCCTTGGCCGCACCGACCACACCGCCACGGGCCCTTGCGAGGGCCCCACGACCTCCAGCGCTGGCACCACCTCGACCAGCTGCACCGAGGCCTCCGCCACCCATGCCGCCCATACCGGCTCGCCCTCCAGCACCACGGCCCGCTGCCGCGCCGCCAGCCAAACCACCGCGACCAGCTAGGGCACCGAGTCCGCCAGCAGACCCCTCCGCAAGGCCAGCAGCTCCGCCAGGCACCCCAAGACCTGCGCCCCGTGCTCCACCGATACCGAGGCCGCCGCCACCACCGACGCCAGCTTCGCCAACGCCCGTGCCGGAACCAGTCCCAGAGAGGCCAGGAGAGATGCTGTCCACATTTGTCTTAGCCGTCGGAAGCTGCGAGCTGGCCGTCGGAAGCTGCGCGCCTCCCGTAATGCCCGGGTCACGCGGCACCGTAGGGGCCGGCTTGATGCTGCTTGTCGAACCAGCGCTCCACGGCTTGTTTGCCGCACGTCCTGCGCTCGGTCCCCCCGCGGAACCACTCGGTACTGTGACCGGAGGAGGCATCGTCACATTGTTTTCTGGAGGGTTGACACCCTCTCTGTGGTTAATTGCCCCAGCACTGTTGAGGTTTTTCGTATAGACCTGGTAATTGGCCGCCAGGTCCTCCATAACCGCCACGGCTTGCAGCCTCCGCTCCATCTGGAGCGACAAGTTCTTCTCATCCGCCTTGGCGACCGTATCGGCCCTGACGCCTGCAGCCAGGTCTTTCTTCATCTGGGAGTCATCCCGGCCATCGTCGTTCAGCTTGTCGCTCGCGCGCTCGGCCAACGAGGGTTCCTTGATGTCCTCCATTTTGGCCTTGGAAGCATCGAGATCCTTACTGACCGCGAAGAGCTGCTCAGCCGTGAAGTTGGCGTGCGCAGCACCATTCCGAAGCTGGACTCCGATGTCGGCGGCCTTCTTTCGAAAAGCTTCAGCTGCTTGGCCTTCCCAGTGCTGCAGGACGTTGTCGACAGCACTCTGCAGCATGCCCGCAACGCTGTCCTTCGCCGAAACCTGGTCCACACCGCCGGTCTTGCCATCGCCATCGCCACCGGACAGGATGTTGTGGACGTTCTTCCAGTGGCTCCCAGCCTCGGCAATCTTGCCAGGTTGGGAATCCAGGATCATCGAGCGCAAGCCGTTGATCGAGTAGGAGATGAAGTCCGTCTTGAGCCCTGTGGGACGACCACCCTGTCCATTGTGTGCGACCTTGTCGGACTCGATGAGGCGGTCATGTTCCTTCTGGTGCTCTGCCTTCCTTTCCCTTTCTTGGTTTTCCGCGTACTTCTGGCTGTCCCTGTAGTCCCCTGCCGCATCGGCCATGGCCCACACTCCCCTCGTCAGTGCTTTTCCGGAACGGCTACTGCGCCAACTGATTGTTCGTGGAGCCGCCCGAGTCGCCCCCCACGCTCGTCTTGATCTCGTGTTCCTTGTCGTTGTACTTGTCCCGGACCTGCGAGGTCTTCGTACTGAAGTCGTCGATCAACTCGTGGAGCTGCTTGATGATTTTCTCGATCTTCGCCTTCATATCGCCGTGAGCCCCGTGCAGGTCCGCGGCCTCTGCGAAGTAGCAGCTCTGGCCGAAGGCGTCGAACGGGATTTCCGTCTCGTACTTCGACGTGGTGCCGGCCTTCTCCATATCGTCCAGCAACCTCCAGAGCCTACGGATGACCTCATCCAGCGCGCTCAGATCAACCCGCATCCCGTCGCTCATACCCCGTTGTCCTCTCCCCTGTACTTCAAGTTGTCAGCACCTCTCGGTGCCCAAGTCATCGCCCACATCGGCCGATTCGGCCGGCGAGGCCGCCTACCCGACCCGCCCAGCCCCTCCAACCCGCCGACTCCGCCAGTCCCGCACAGCCACCCCGCTCCCCGCAATAACCAACACCGCCGCGAGCCCCGCGCCCACCACATAAATGGCTGTCCGGCGCTCTCGTTCCGCCTCGCTTTCGCCCATGGTCACCGCCATGGGTACGACCCCGCCGGAGCCGGCCTTCACTGCCGGATCGGGGGTCGGGGAGGAGGCTGGTTTCGAGTCGTCCGACAACGCCGCTACCGGGTCGATGACGCCCCAGCCGATGTAGCGGTTGGGGCCACGCCCCGGGCGTTGGGCCGTTTCCTCGATCCGGGTGGCGATCTGGTCCGCCGTCCAGCCCGGGTGCTTCTGCTTCAGGAGGGCTGCGACGCCCGCGACATATGGCGCCGCGAAGCTTGTGCCGTCGGCTGTGCACTGGCCCTTCTTGGGGACCGTCGAGACCATGTCGACGCCCGGTGCCGCGACGTCCACGAAGTCGCCCGCCTGTGAGAAGTAGGCGCGTTCGTCGTTGCGGTCGGAGGCCGCCACCGCCAGGACGCCCGGGTACGACGCGGGATAGGTGTTCGCTGACTTGCCGTCGGCTCCGTCGTTGCCGGCGGCCGCCACGATCAGGGCGCCCCGCTTCACGGCCGCCGCCACGCTGTCCCTGAGCAGCTGGTTGTCCTGCTTGTCCGCGGTGTCCGAGGAGATGTTGATGATCTTCGCGCCCGAGACGGACGCGTCATGGATCGCCTGGGCCATGGTCTTCGAGTTGCCCTGTTTGTTCTCGCCGCCCGTGTAGCGGTAGGAGACGATCTTGGCGTCCGGCGCGATGCCCTCGAAGCCGGTGCCGTCGATCGGGCGGGCGGCGATGATGCCCGCCACCCGGGTGCCGTGGCCCTCGATGTCCTTGTTGGCGGGGCCGTCGACATAGGTCTTGCCGGCGCCGGCCATGGCATCGCGAAGCTGCGGGTTCGAGCTGTCCACGCCCGTGTCGATCACCGCGACCGTCACGCCCTTGCCCGTCGCCTGCCCCCACATCTGGTCCAGCAGGATCCGCTGGAGGGACCAGGGGGTGGACTTGATGACGTTGCCGCCGAAGACGCATTCCGTGCTCGCCGCCAGGCCGAACTTCGCGCCGCCGGAGGCAGGGCCGTCGGAAGCGAAGGCCGGCGGTGCCGACACCACGCACAACCCGGTCACCGCAAGCACGCCGAAGACCCGCTGCAGTGCGCGGGTTCCACGGTTGCGGTCGTGGCGGTCGTTGCGGCTACGCGAACGGGCTCTGCGGCCCTCCACGTTCAGGCCCCTCATGTTCAGGCCCCCAGGGCTTCCTGACGTACCGATGCCGGACGTCCCGATGACGAGTGCGGAGTTGATGACGAGTGTGGAGACGGATGACGAGTGCGGAGATGACGAGTGTGAAGAATTACTGGATTTGCTGTGTGCGGTCCCGAAGCAGAGGACGGCCCAGCCGACACCGTGGCGTCGGCTGGGCCGATTCTCTTCATCTCAGGTCCCTCAGGTCCCTCAGCTGCCTCGGGTCGCCGACGGCTCAGCCCCAGGATGCGGCGTTGCTCTTCTCCGTGGCCTGGTAGTTCTCGGCGGCGCTCTGCAGCGCCGTGGAGATCTTCAGGAGGGTGTTGTGCAGATCCTGGGCCGTCTTGTCCCACTCGGTCTGCTTGCGCTGGTAGCCCTCCTGCGCCTCGCCTTCCCAGGTGGCGGCGACGCGCTTGACCGCGGCCTCCAGGTCGTCGAGCTGCTGCTTGATGCGGCCGGCGGTGGTACGCACGTCCGTGGAGGCGTTGGTGATGGTTGCGTAATTGACGAGGATCGACATCGTCATTCCCTTTCAGGAAGAGTCGTTAGGAAGTCGTTCGGGATCGATCAGGATCAGTGGGCCCCACGGGCCCGGTGGATCGGTCGGAGCCGGGTACGGCTCAGCCGAAGTCCGACATGATCTTGCTGATCTCGGAGTTCTGCTGCTCTTCCGACGCGGAGTAGTTGCTCCGCGTGGAGTCCACGGCTTCCTTGATGTCGTTGAGGATGTCGCTCATCTTCTTCGCGTCCTGGTTCCAGCGCTCCTGCAGCTGGTGGTAGGACGTGGCCGCCTGGCCCTTCCAGCCGCCGGCGATCTGCTCGATGACGCCGTTCAGACGGCGGATCTCGCCCTGCAGCTGGCCGTTGACAGTGCTGATGTCACCGGAGAGCTTGGTGAGTTCGTCCTCTGTTACCCGGAACTGGCCGGCCATGATGACCTTCCCCCATGTCGTCGTTCATGTTGACTGATCCGGGAAACCTAGGTGGTGCCCGGAGAAGCTTCGCACCGTTGAGCGCTGCAAACACTCTATCGTCAGCCTGTCTCACATCCACAGGCAAGACCAATCAGTTACACGGCTCACACACTTGGGCGATCATCTTGTGATCAACAACGCCGGTGCACTCAAGTGCCTGCGCTCGCACGGCTGTTGACAGATGTCGACTGCAACCGCTCACCCAACTACGGCAGTTGCACGTCACTGGCTCTGTTCCTGCGACGCGCTGCCCGTGTCCAGCGTCGGGCCCTTGGGGATGAACTCCGCCCAAGTCTGCGGAACCAGCGCGGGGTTGGTGATGTCCTCGTAGCCGAGTCGCGTGCGGGCCTTGTCCGTCTCGCTCGCGTTCTGCGACGACCCGTCGGAGCCGGAGGAAGACGAACCGGCGACCTTGCCCTTCGCCGCACTGTCGTTGTTCGACGGCAGCGAATAGCGCAGACCCGTGTCCGTCAGCAGGTACTGCGCACCGCCGCCGCCCGCGACACCCGTGAGCTCCTTGAAGAGCAGGCCCGAGCCGGAGGAGACGTAGGCGCTCACCGAACCGGAGACGACCTTCTTGGGGTACGCCGTTCCGGCCCAGGCGGCGAGCTGCGGCTTCTTGTCGGCGCCGAAGGTGCCGTCGTAGACACTGCACGAGGTGGTGCGGGCCTGGCCGTTCGCCGTGGACGCGGGGTTGGCCTGGTGCGGGACGTTCTCCGGCCAGCCCTTGTCCCCGTAGAACTTGTCCGGCGCGCCGCCGTTGGCCGCGATGATGACGTTCTGGGGGACTTTGGCGGTCCCGGTCGCCTGGGCCTGGGGTGACTGCTTGAGCAACTCCGCGACGAACGGAGTGACGGAGGCGACCTTGTCCTGGAGGACCACGTAGTACTGCTTGCCCTGCGCGTCCTCCGACTCCAGTACCTGGCCCACCGTGGTCGCCCCGGACGGCAGGCCCTTGGCCGTGGTCGTCCCGCCCGCGCCCGGGACGGTCGGGAAGGTGATGGACCCGCCGTCGTTGAAGGTGGCCAGCCACTCCTGGCTCACCGGCTGCGGCTCGGCGGACGTGCCGATGACGGCCGAGAGCAGCTGCGCCATGGTCGTCTTGTCGAAAGCCGGTCCACCCAGCAGGAAGCGGTTGCCGCCGCGGTCGATCAGGTAGCGCGCACCGGTCTTGCTGTCCTTGACGTACAGCGCCTCACCGGAGTCGACCTTGCCGGAGTTGTCCAGCGTCTTGGCGTCGTCGGCGTTGAGGACGAAGACGGCACGGTCGATGGAGTCGGCCGAGCCTCCCGGCGCCGGACGCTCGCACACGGCCCACGTCTTCGCCTTCTCCGCGTCGTCCTTGGAGGGCAGCCGGTCCGGGGCGTACGGGATGCCGATGGTCGCGCCGTGCGGGAGGTTGCTCTTGTCGATCTCGCTGCCGGAGACCTCGAGGACGCTGCCCTTGCCCTTGTCGAGGAGGAGCTTGGCGGAGGCGTAGTTGAGGACCGGGTGCAGCGTCGCGACCTCCTTGCCGTTCGGCGTCTTGTCGTTGATGACGACGTAACGGGTCGTGGAGTCGCTGTCGACGATGATGTACTCGCCGGGCTTGTCCCAGCCCGCCGGTGCGGCCGGCTTGATCACGCCGTAGGCGATGAAGCCGATCACCAGGACGACGCCGAGCGCCAGGCTGGGCGTCACCGTGCGCATGGGACGCGGTGCGCCTTCCTCCGAGCCGCCCGGCGACGGTGCCAGGAACGCCGCGACGGTGCGCTTGCGAGCGAAGTTGTAGGCGGCGAGCTCGTCCTGACGCTTTGCCATGGTCCCCGTTTCTCCCGTTTTTGTACTGCTCGATCGTGACTGTGCTGCCCGATACCGCTCGATCGCGCCTGTGCCGCCGGATCGCGTTCGCAAGGCAGCTTCGACCGCGCGGGCACCTGCTCGGCCGCGCAGGCACCTACTATGCCCTGCGCCACCGGACGCCGGTTCACCAGGTGTTGGGCCGCCCCCGCATCTTCACAGAGCTTCACCACAGCGCTTCACCATGCGGGCCCGGTCCGTGAAAGGCTGGCCACCTGGGGTTTCGGTGTCCCGTGTGTCGCCTGGTCTTTCGCAGCGGGTACCGTGAGCCGCCCACACGGATGTTGTGGGCCCAGTCATGGCCCAGTTCATGGACCAGTGATGGCCCCGTGAGCGGCCACATAGTTCTCGAAAGGGATGTCCCGGGGGATGAGCAGCGCTACGAGCACTCGGCGCGGTCGCCGCGCACCGCAGCAACAGGGAGGGCCCGGCGACAGACGTCGTACCCCCGCCCCTCCTGCCGCCCCCGCCGCCGCGTCGCCGCGCACGCTGCCCCGCCCCGGCGGTCTGGGCCCGGTGCGCCTGCAGCAGCTGATCCTGGTGGAGCTCGCGGCCGCGGTCATGCTGGCCGCCTGGGCCGCCGACACCTCCTGGTTGCTGGCCCCGGCCGGTGCCGTGGCGGTGCTGCTGCTCCTGCTGGCGGTGCTGCGCCGGGGACACCGGCCGTTGCCCGAGTGGTACGAGACGACGCGCGCGATGCGGCAGCGCCGGCGCGACGCCAAGCTGCCCGTCCCGCCCGGCACCGATGCGATGCTCGCGCCGGTCGTGGAGTGCGACCCGGCCCTGCGGACGTACAACTTCGTGTCGCGTGACAACCGGGCGATCGGCATGATCGGCGACGGGACCTTCCTGACCGCCGTCCTCTTCGTGCAGCCGGCAGATGAGCCGCTGCGGCCCGCCGCCGCCCACCGTCAGCTGCCGCTGCGGCTGGTCCAGGACGCCCTGGAGGTCGACGGCATCCGGCTCGCCTCCGCACAGGTCGTGCAGCACACCCAGCCGGCGCCCGCGCCGCATCTGCCCGCGCAGTCGCTCGCCGCGCGCTCGTACGGCCCCCTGCAGGCGCAGGTCGGTTCGCCCGCGCTGCGGCTGACCTGGGTCGCCCTCAAGCTGGACCCGGAGCTGTGCCCGGAGGCGGTGCAGGCGCGCGGGGACGGTGTCCCCGGGGCGCAGAAGGCGCTGCTGCGGGTGGCGGACCAGCTGTCCAGCCGGCTGGCCGGCGCCGGTTTCAAGGCGACCATCCTCGACGAGAACGAGCTGGTGCAGGCGCTGGCGACGTCCAGTTGCCTGAACCCGCGCGCCAACGCGCAGCACGGCCAGGAGGGACGGGCGCCCCAGCGTCGTACCGTCGAGGCGGTGAAGTCCTGGCGGGTCGACGACCGGTACCACGCGACGTACTGGGTCTCCCGCTGGCCGCAGTTGGGCAACGGCGGTGTGGCGCTGCCCGAGCTGGTCACGCGGCTGACCTCGCTGCCGGTGCTCGCCACGACGTTCAGCATGACCCTCAGCAAGGCCGGCAACCGTGGTGTCTCGCTCACCGGGCACATCCGGGTCACCGCCCGCGGTGACAGCGAACTCGGCCAGGTGGGACGGGAGTTGGAACGGGCCGCCAGTGCCGCGAAGGCCGGTCTGGTCCGTCTCGACCGGGAACAGGTCCCCGGAGCACTCGCCACCCTGCCGCTCGGAGGTACCTACTGATGTCCTACCCCCCGCAGACCATGCCCCCGGGACAGCAGGGCCGCACCCCCGGCCGTACGACGCCGGCCCATGTGGCCTCGCCGACCGACACCGGCATGATCCCGATCATCCGGCAGCCGGAGACCCCGCAGCAGCAACGGCGCATCGTCAGCCCGGGGTTCGGGCTGCGCGGCCCGCGCCGCAACCGCCATGTCGTCACCGCCGACGAACTCGCGGCGATCAGCATGCCCATCGGTGACGACGGTGTGCTCATCGGCACCGATCCGGACTCGCAGCCGGCGGTGCTGGGTCTGTCCCGGCCGACCGCCTTCGACGTCGTCCTCGTGGGTGGTCTGTGGCTCGCCCAGGTGCTGGCGCTGCGTGCCGCGGCGACGGGCGCGCGCGTGGGCGTCGAGACCGGACGTCCGCAGGTCTGGCAGCAGTTGGCGCAGGCGGCGGGCGGCGGCCAGCAGTGCGTGACGGTCTATCCGGTGGGCCGGGTGCCCGCGCAGGGGCCGTCGGTGTCGAGTCCGGTGGTGCTGATCCGGGACTGCGGTGTGCGCCCGCCGCGGGGGCGGGTGACCTCGGTGCCGTGGCAGGCCGTGGTGACGGTCCTGCCGTACGTCAGCGAGCACGCGCCGCGTTGGCTGGCCCAGGCGCAGCTGGTCGGCATCCAGCAGATCTCGCCGCAGGAGATCGAGGTCGTACGCGACACCCTGGGCGTGCCGAACGAGCATCTGCAGCACCTGCCGGCGCTGCACGAGGCTGCCGCCCTGTGGTGCACCCGCAAGCACCACAAGTTCGTGATGACCGAACCCACCGATGCGGAGACGGGCCTGCTCGGCGTGGCCCGACGGATGGACTGACGCGTCGCCGTCACCGGGGGGGGGAGGGTGCGAACGGTGCGAACCGGCCGCACCCGTGAGGCTGTTGAGTTCGCACCCATGGGGGCTTTTCCGTCCCGCCATGTGAGTGATTAGGCTTCTGGTGGTGCGGTGACGATCGCAGTCGCGTGGGACTCGCCACTCGGTCCGCCCGGCCGCGACGACGACCAGCTCAGCAGCAGTGGCTGACCAGGAGGCAAGCAGTGAACAGGGATCGGTCCGAGTACAACGGCGGCAGCCCTTCCTCGGACGGGGACGATCACGAGGTGGACCTCACGGGTGAGTTCGAGATCGTCTACGAGCCGCCCGCCTGGTACGCCCAGAGCACGCAGGGTGGCTCCTCGTCCGGCGGTCAGCAGGACGGCGGGCGGCAATCGCCGCCGCCGCCGAGCGGGCCGCCCATCGGAGCACCCACGGGACCCCCGGGCGTCACACCGCAGCGTCCCGCGCCACCCGCCCCCGCACCTGCGCAGCAGCCCGCCCAGACCGCACCGCAGCAGCCCGCACCGCCGTCGCAGCCCACGCAGCCCGCTCCGGCCCAGGGCACGGGCGGCTACGGATTCCCGCCGCAGCAGCCCGCGCCGGCCACCGCCCCGCCGGCGACGCCCGGTGGGTACGGCTACCCCCAGCAGACGGGCGCGGTCGCCCCGCCACAGCCCGGCCAGGACACGTCCGGTGGTTTCGCGGCACCGCAGCAACAACCGCCGGCCGCGCCCCCCGCCGCGCCCCAGCAGCCGACGCCCACCCCGCCGCCCGCGGCGCCCCAGCAGCAGGCGCCTGCCGCGCCGCCGGTCGCCGCGCCCGGCTTCCCCGTGCTGCAGCCGGTCGACGAGGACGCGCAGCCCGCCACCCCGGCGGCGGCCGCCCCCGAGCAGCCGGAGGCCGAGCTCAACCATGCGGCCGCCGACGCCGAGGCGGCGCGCCTGTTCGGCGGTGACGACGAAGACGTCGAGTCGGGGGAGCCGCACGGCGACGAGCCGGAGCAGGGTGACACCGCCACGTCCGCGGACGGTGCCGACGAGCCGGCGCCCGAGGCGGACTCCCCCGCGCCGGTCACGGCGGAAGCAGAACCGGAGGCCGAGGCGGCGCCCGCCGCTCCCCCGCCCCCGCCCGTCGCCCAGCCGCAGCCGCAGCCCACCGCGCAGGCCCCGACCCCGCCCCAGGCCGCCCCGGGACTTCCCCCGCTGCCGCAGGGCTTCGCACCCGCACACCCCGGCCAGGCGGTCCCGCAGCCCGACCCGCAGGCCGCGGGCGGTTACGGCTACCCGCAGCAGCCCGGCCAGGTCCCTGCCCAGCCGCAGCCGGGGCAGCCGGCCCACCAGACGCCGCCGCAGGGCACGTTCGGGCCGGCCCAGCCGCAGCCCGGATACCCGGCGCAGGGCGGACAGCCCGCACCGGCCGACCCGCGCCAGGCCGCCCAGCCGGGACAGCCCCAGCCGCAGGCCGCCGGATACGGCTACCCGCAGCAGCAGCCGCCCCAGGCCGCCCAGCCGCAGCCCGCACCGCCGCAGGCCCAGCCGCAGCCCCCGGGTTACGGCTATCCGCAGCAGCCCGAGCAGGCCGGTTACGGCTACCCGCCCCAGCAGCCGGGTTACGGCTATCCGCAGCAGCAGCCTCCGGCGCAGCCCCAGCCCCCGCAGCAGGTGCCGCAGCCGCAGCCGCCCCTGCAGCAGCAACCCGGTGCGTACGGCAACCAGGGCTGGTCCGCCCCGCCCGGCCCGCAGGCCGGACCGGGTGCGCCCCCGCCGCAGCAAGCCGCGCCGGGCACCCCGCTCGGCTACAACGCCGCCGTGGAGCTCTCCTCCGACCGGCTGCTGCGCAACCAGCCGAAGGCCCGCAAGAACAACCAGGCCCCCTCGCGCTTCAAGCTCGGCGCCAAGAAGGAGGCGGCGGAGCGGGAGCGGAAGCTGGGTCTGATCCGTACGCCGGTGATGTCCTGCTACCGGATCGCGGTGATCAGCCTCAAGGGCGGCGTCGGCAAGACCACGACGACCATGTCGCTCGGCGCCACCCTCGCCACCGAGCGCCAGGACAAGATCCTGGCGATCGACGCCAACCCGGACGCCGGCACGCTCGGCCGACGGGTCCGGCGCGAGACGGGCGCGACCATCCGTGACCTCGTCCAGGCGATCCCGCAGCTGCACAGCTACATGGACATCCGCCGCTTCACCTCGCAGGCGCCCTCGGGCCTCGAGATCATCGCCAACGACGTGGACCCGGCGGTCTCCACCACCTTCAACGACCAGGACTACCGCAGTGCGCTCGACGTGCTGGGCCGGCAGTACCCGATCATCCTCACCGACTCGGGCACCGGTCTGCTCTACAGCGCGATGCGCGGGGTTCTGGACCTCGCCGACCAGTTGATCATCATCTCCACCCCCTCGGTGGACGGTGCGAGCAGTGCCTCGACCACGCTCGACTGGCTGTCGGCGAACGGCTTCGCCGATCTCGTGCAGCGGTCGGTCACCGTGATCTCCGGTGTCCGCGAGACGGGCAAGATGATCAAGGTGGAGGACATCGTCGCGCACTTCGAGACCCGCTGCCGCGGCGTCGTCGTGATCCCCTTCGACGAGCATCTCGCGGCGGGCGCCGAGGTGGACCTCGAGATGATGCGGCCCAAGACCCGCGAGGCCTACTTCGATCTCGCGGCCCTCATCGCCGAGGACTTCGCCCGTACCCAGCAGGGCTTCGGCAACCCGAACATGCAGTACCCGCAGCAGCCCCAGCAGGGGTACGCGCCCCCGCCGCAGGATCCCCAGCAGCAGCTCTACGGCCAGGGCGGCGCCCCGCAGCCGGGGCAGGGCTGGGGGCAGCCCCCGCAGCAGCCGGCTCCGGGCCAGGGCTGGCAGCAGCAGCCGCCCCAGGACCCGCAGCAGGCGCAGCCGCCGCAGCCGGGCGCCATGCCGCCCGGCTGGACCCAGCAGTAGCAGTACGGCGACGACGAAGGGCGGCCGGTGCCCGAGAGCACCGGCCGCCCTTCGTCGTCGTAGAAGCGCTTTCCGGTTCGGCTAGTCGGCGGCCGTCACCAGTGCGCGGCACCGCTTGACGTCCTCGGCCATCTGCTCCAGCAGGGCCTCCAGGGAGTCGAACTTCGCCTGGCCGCGGACGTAGGCCAGGAAGTCCACGGCCACGTGCAGGCCGTACAGGTCGAGGCCCACGCGGTCGATGGCGTACGCCTCCACCGTGCGCTCGGTGCCGTCGAACTGCGGGTTCGTGCCGACGGAGATCGCGGCCGGCATCGCCTCGCCCGCCACGTGCAGCCAGCCGGCGTAGACGCCGTCGGCGGGGATCGCGGTGTGCGGCAGCGTCTCGACGTTGGCGGTCGGGAAGCCCAGCTCACGGCCGCGCTGCGCACCCCGTACGACGACGCCCTCGACGCGGTGCGGGCGGCCCAGGATCTCGGCGGCGCCCTCGACGTCCCCCTCGGCGACCAGGCGCCGGGTGAGGGTGGAAGAGAACGGCTCGCCGCCGCCCGCCTCACCGCGCACATACAGGTCGACGACCTCGACCTCGAAGTCGTAGACCTTGCCCTGCTCGGTGAGGAACTCGACGTTCCCGGCGGCCTTGTGGCCGAAGCGGAAGTTCGGGCCCTCGACGACCGCCTTGGCGTGCAGCTTGTCGACCAGGACCTTGACGACGAAGTCGGCCGGCGACAGCTTCGAGAACTCGGTGGTGAAGGGGAGGATCAGCACCGCGTCCACGCCGAGGTCCGCCATGAGTTCGGCGCGGCGGTGGTGCGGGGCCAGCAGCGGCGGGTGGCTGCCGGGGCGGACGACCTCGCTGGGGTGCGGGTCGAAGGTGACGACCACGGAGGGGAGACCGAGCTCGCGGGCGCGGTCCACGGCATGCCGGATGATCAGCTGGTGGCCGCGGTGGACTCCGTCGTAGGAGCCGATGGTGACGACGCTGCGTCCCCAGTCCTCGGGGATGTCCTCCAAGCCACGCCAGCGCTGCACTGTGACCGCTCCTCGAACCCGTGTCCGTGTCTACCGACCTCTTACGCAGGTCTAAGGGTGCCATGCCCGGGCCTTCCGGCCCGCATCGGCCTAGCGCTCCGCGAGTGTGCCAAGACGGGCCGTCGTTCGGCTGTAGCGCCGTCGTGGCTGGTCGCGCCCCGCGGCGGAGCCGCATATCAATACAGCCCCGCGCCCCTTTGGGGCGCGGCCGAACCGCAGCGGACTACGCGCCGACCCGGACACCTGCCAGGTTTTCGATCATTCTGCGAGTGCTCGGGCCCACCATCGCCGACCAGATCTGCGGGGTCTCGGTCAGCCAGCCGGTCATGCGGGCGGCGAAGCCGGGGAGCTGGCGGGCGAGGTCGACCAGGCCGCGGTCCAGACGGGCCGCGCCGTCCGGGGTGCGGACCAGGAGCAGCCCGGTGCGGTGCACCAGCTCACGCGCGTCGTCGCCGGGGTGCCGGGCCGCGGCGTGCAGCAGGCTGTCCAGGACAGCGGGGGCCTGTTCGTGGGTCAGGAGGAAGTCGAGGAGTTCGCGGCGCAGCACGCGGGAGGCGGGGGTGCCGGGAGCGGCGAGTACGGCGGCGAGCGCGGCCCGCACCTCCTCCGGGCCGCCGTCGAGCAGACCGGTGACGAGGGGGAAGAGCACGGCGCGGGCCTCCGGGCCCTGGTCGAGCCGCCGGTCGACGTACGCGGCCACGTCGACGGCGGTCTCCGGGCGTCGCTCCACCGCCTCCCGCACCAGCGTGGCGACCCTGCGGGCCAGCGGGGGCGTGGTGACGTCGGCGAGCGTGCGCAGCGCGTGCCCGGCGTCCGGGCCGCGCAGCCGCTCACGGAAGGCGTCGAGGACCGGTTCCGGGTGTGTGGTCAGGGCGGCGACCAGGGCGCTCGCCGGGAAGTGCGGGTCACCGTCGGCGAACTGTCGCAGCGCCTGCGGGAGATGGCGGGCACGGGTGCGTGGATCGCGTACCAGAAGGGCGAGCGCGCCGCCGTGCAGGGTGCAGTCGGCGGGGCGGGCGAGGAGGGCGAGGGCGGCGTAGCGCAGGAGTTCGCGGTCGGCGTCGGTACGGACGTGGGGCGCGGCGCGCAGGCCGTACGCGACCGCCGCCACTCGCCGTGCGGGCCGCTCGTCGTGCGCCCACCGGTCGACGGCCCGGCAGACGGTCGACGGCTCGTCCTCCGCGAGTACGGCGAGCAGTTCGTCCGCCCTCGGGTGCGCGCTCTCGACCAGCACCTCGGTCAGGTCGTCCAGAGCGAGGTGCCGGTGGGTGTGCAGCAGCGCCTGCGCGGCCTCGGCGACGGTGGCGTGCGGGGTCGCCGGGAGCGGGCGGTCGTCGTCGAACCAGCGGGTGAGGAGGGGTTGCAGGGCGGTGGGGTCGTCGGCGAGGAGTTGGGAGACGGCGTCCAGGTAACGGGGGCCGGTGTCCTGCGGCGGGCCGTCGGCGAGGAGCAGATGGCGCAGCAGGTCGAGGCGTTCGGTCAGCGGGAGCGGCAGGGCGGTCCAGAATCCGGGGGCGAAGGGGCCCGTGGCGGCGGGTGCCGGACGGGAATCGTCCTCGGTTTCGCGGGAGTCGGCGTACTCGTGACGGCGTGCCGCGACGAGACGGTCGGCGAGCCTTCGCAGGACCGCCAGGTACGGGCTGGCGTCCGGTACGCGCAACAGGGTTTCGGTGAGGAGGCGGGCGGGCCACCAGGAGCGCGGGTCCGCATCCAGGACGTTGGCCAACTCCTCCAGCCGTACGGCGAGTTGGGCGGTCCCCTCCTGGCGGGCGAGGAGCAGCAGGGCCTCTACGACGGGGCCGATGCGGTGGTGCGGCACGGGGACGGCGCGGATGCCGCCGTCAGGGGTGTGGCCGTGGTGGACCAGGGTGCGCAGGGCCTCGTCGAGGTCGAGGTGCATGCCCTGGAGCCAGTCGGCGAGTTCCTCGTGGGCGAAGCGGTAGCCGGTGCCGGCGGGGACGAGCAGGCCCTCGGTGAGGACCGCGGACGCCCAGCCGGTGCCGCCGCCCAGCCGCGCGGGGGCCGCTCCCCAGGGGAACACCGCCTCGAAGGTCTTCCGGTCCAGTTCGCCCTGTCCCGGGCCGAGGCTGCGGCGGGCGGCCTCGTGGACCTGGCCGGAGACCTTCGCGGCGAGGCGGCGTACGGCGGTGCCGCGCAGGCCGTTCTCGGCGGCCAGTCTGACGGCGATGCGCAGGCACATCAGGTCCAGGTGGGCCGCGAGGACGTCGTTGCGGTCCACGCGGGCGGTGGGGGCGTCCTGGAGGGCCGCGTGGATCTCCGAGAGGAGGCGCAGGGTGAGGGGGTGGCGGGCGTCGGGGGCTTCGAGGGTGCCCTCGGGGATGCGGTAGCGCGCGCGGGCTCTGCGGGCCTCGTCCTCGGTGAGGTCGCCGAGGCGTACGCAGGGGAGGTCGCCCCCGCCGCCCCTACCCGTCCCGTCCCGGGGGCTGCGCTCCCGGAGCCCCTCTTCGGCCTGAACGGCCTCGTCCTCAAACGCCGGACGGGCTGAAAGATGCCGCCCGGCCGAGAAGGTCTCCCAGTACTCCGCCCTGCACGCCACGATCAGGCGCGTCCCCGTCTCCCGCAGCCACTCGGCCGTTCCCTCGGTCCACTCCCCCAGGCGGTGGGTCAGGGCGGGCGGCATCTCCTCGGGGCCGTCCAGGAGGAGGAGCAGGGGGCGGTCCGCCGTGCGGGCGGCCTGGGCGAGGCGGTTCGGGCCGGTGTCGCCGAGGGCGGCGGCGCAGGTGGACTTCGCGGCCGCGACGATGCGGGCGGCGCGGGCCAGTGCCCGGGTGGCCGCGTCCGCGACCGAGGTGTCGTCCTCCTTCAGATCGGCGCCGCGCAGCCACAGCGTGGGGGCCGGTTCGGGGCCGCGGTTGCGGCGGGCGGCGAGGGTCGCGAGTTCCGTCGTACGACCGCTGCCGGGTGGCCCGACGAGGCCGAGGACGGTGGCCGGGCCCTGCACGAATGCGGCCAACTCCCTTGCCGTGTCGGTTCGTTCGACCGGCTCGACGCCCGTCCGGCCGACACAGCCCTCCAGCGTCCCCGGGGGGCCGTCCTGGCCCACCGACGTGGCCGTCAGCTCCAGCACCCCGGCCAGGTTGAGGTCGGCTCCGTACGCGGGCACCGTCGCCGCGTTCCGGGCCAGCAGGTCGCCGAGCGGGCCGCCCGGTGCCGGACGGAGCGGGACCGCGAAGCCGACCTCGCGGTGACCGGAGTGCAGTGCGGTGCCGAGGACGGCGACGACCGCGCCGGTCTCGGCGTCCAGGACCGGTCCGCCGGCCGCTCCGCCGCCCAGCCGCAGGGCGTCCCGGCCGGTCGTGCCGATCGCCAACTCCAGTGCCTCGTCGAGGAGATGGAAGCGGTCCGTCGCCGCATACGTCACGGAGGTCGTGCCGAGCACACGCGCCTCGCGCCAGCAGCCGGCGGCGAGGTGGACGTATCGGCCGGTCTCGACCCGGTCCCGGACCGTGACCGGCAGCGGTTCGACGCCGAGGCCCTCGGTGCGTACGAGGGCCAGGTCCAGATCGGGCAGCGGGGTCACCGCGTCCGCGGTCACCAGGCAGGTGCGGTCCTCGGCGGTGTGCAGGACCAGCCTGGGCAGGCCGTCGACGGCCTCGTGGCTGGTGACGACGGTGCCGTGGTGGTCGGCGACGAAGCCGGTGCCTCGGGGGCGGCCGGCGAGGTCGTGGATGCGGACCAGGGCGGCGTCCCGGGCGGCCTGTTCCCCGTCAGGGGTGTGTCCCGTTCGCGTGTCCTCCGCCGGCCGGTGTCCGCCCCCGGTCCACGGGCCCCGTCCCGCCATGTTCGAGCCTCCCCGCCGTACATCTGTGCCCTCAGCGCGACGTTAGGGCCACGATGATCAGCGGGACAGATCACTTGGCGAACGCGCCCCCTTCCGCTCCCTCGGTTCACTCCGAGCGCCTGCCCGGACGGGTGAACAGGCGTGGATCGGTGGATACACCCTAGGGGTGGGGGAACCGAGGGGGGACCGTGGAGCGGCGGCACAACCCCGTGACCGCCGCTCCACGGGCAAAGTACGCAACGGTTCGGCAGCGCCCCTTTAGGGGCGCGGGGCTGTAGCGATTTGCGGCTCCGCCGCGGGGCGCGACCAGCCACAACGGCGCCGCAGCCAACAAACGACCTATCGCGGCACAACCAGCGGAGCGCTCAGCGCCTAGCCGAAGACGGCCAGGCTCTTCGCCTTGCCCTTCTGTTCCTCGACGAGCGCGAGGAAGTGCCCCTCGGGGTCGAAGACGGCCACCGGTCCGCCGCCCGCGTACACCTCGGGCATCTCCAGCCGTACGCCGTTGGTGAGCAGCCGGGCCCGCTTGGCGTCCACGTCCCAGCGCGGGAACGCGGCCGTGGCCGCCTCTGCGATCGGCATCACCGTCAGCTCCTGCTGGAGCTCGTCGAGCGTCTTCGCCGCGTCCAGCTTGTACGGGCCGACGCGGGTGCGGCGCAGCGCGGTGAGGTGGCCGCCGACGCCCAAGCCGGCGCCCAGGTCGCGGGCCAGGGCCCGGATGTAGGTGCCCGAGGAGCAGACCACGGAGACCACCAGGTCCAGCACCGGGGTGCCGTCCTCCGCGACGGCGTCCCGGACGTCGTACACCGCGAAGGACGAGACGGTGACCGGGCGGGCCGGGATCTCGAACTCCTCGCCCTCGCGCGCCCGCTTGTAGGAGCGCACACCGTCGATCTTGATGGCGCTGACCTTGGACGGGACCTGCATGATGTCGCCGGTGAGCTTGGCGATCCCGGCGTCGACGGCCTCGCGGGTGACCTTCGAGGCGTCTGCCGACCCCGTGATCTCGCCCTCTGCGTCGTCGGTCAGGGTCGTCTGCCCGAGGCGGATCGTGCCCAGGTACTCCTTCTCGGTCAGCGCGAGGTGACCGAGCAGCTTGGTGGCGCGCTCGACGCCGAGGACGAGCACGCCCGTCGCCATGGGGTCGAGGGTGCCTGCGTGCCCGACGCGGCGGGTGCGGGCGATGCCGCGCATCTTGGCGACCACGTCGTGCGAGGTGAAGCCCGACGGCTTGTCCACGATGACAAGCCCGTCGGGCGTCCGGTTCTTCTGGGTCATTCGGCGGTGTCGTCCTCGTCTTCACCCGGCTTCTTGTACGGGTCCGCCTCGCCGGCGTAGGTGGCGCCGGCCGAGACCTCGCGCACCTTCTGGTCGGACTGGCGGGCCTTGTCGAGGAGGTCCTCGATGGTCCGGGCGGTGTCCGGCAGGGCGTCCGCGACGAAGGTCAGCGTGGGCGTGAACTTCACGCCCGCCGCCGCGCCGACGGCGGAGCGGAGGACCCCCTTGGCGCTCTCCAGACCGGCGGCCGCGGCCGCCCGCTCCTCGTCGTCCCCGTACACCGTGTAGAAGACGGTCGCCTCCCTCAGGTCCCCGGTGACCCGGGTGTCCGTGATGGTGACGTGCGAGCCGAGCCGCGGGTCCTTGATCCCGCGCTGCAGCTTCTGGGCCACCACCTCTCGGATGAGGTCCGCCAGCCTTTTGGCACGCGCGTTGTCGGCCACTGGTCCGTCTCCTTAAGTGCTTACTTCTTGCTTCAGTCTTCGTCGCTGTGGAGCCTGCGTCGAACCGAGAGCAGTTCCACCTCGGGCCGTCCGGCGACCAGCCGCTCGCAGCGGTCCAGTACGTCGGAGAGGTGTCCCGTGTCCCCGGAAACCATCGCGAGGCCGATCTCGGCCCGGCGATGGAGGTTCTGGTTGCCCGTCTCCGCCACGCTCACCGCGTACTTGCGCTGGAGCTCGGCCACTATCGGACGGACGAGAGAGCGTTTCTCCTTGAGCGAGTGGACGTCGCCGAGGAGCAGGTCGAAGGACAGAGTCCCCACATACATGTGTGTCCGGATGTCCCGCCGGTTCGGGGTACGGGCGCCACGCTTCGACGCCGATACGGGAACCGTACACGCAACGGCCGGGGCCGATCGACGGAAATTCCGTGGAGGAACTTCCCCGCCGATCGGCCCCGATCGCGTGCTGGATCAGACGCGCGGCTTCTCGCGCATCTCGTACGTCGCGATGACGTCGTCGACCTTGATGTCGTTGAAGTTGCCGAGGTTGATACCGCCCTCGAACCCTTCGCGGATCTCGGTGACGTCGTCCTTGAAGCGACGCAGACCCTCGATGTTGAGGTTCTCCGCGACCACCTTGCCGTCGCGGATGAGGCGCGCCTTGGTGTTGCGCTTGACCTCGCCGGAGCGGATGAGAACACCCGCGATGTTGCCCAGCTTGGACGACTTGAAGACCTCGCGGATCTCCGCCGTACCGAGCTCGACCTCCTCGAACTCCGGCTTGAGCATGCCCTTGAGGGCCGCCTCGATCTCCTCGATCGCCTGGTAGATGACCGAGTAGTAGCGGACGTCCACGCCCTCGCGCTCGGCCATCTGCGCCGCGCGGCCTGCCGCACGGACGTTGAAGCCGATCACGATGGCGTCCGAGCCCATCGCCAGGTCGATGTCCGACTCCGTGACCGCACCGACGCCGCGGTGCAGGACGCGGATGTCGACCTCTTCGCCGACGTCCAGCTGGAGCAGGGAGGACTCGAGAGCCTCGACGGAACCAGAAGCGTCACCCTTGATGATGAGGTTGAGCTGCTGGACCTCGCCGGCCTTGAGCACCTTGTCCAGGTCCTCGAGGGAGACACGGCGCGTGCGCTTGGCGAACGCGGCGTTGCGCTCACGGGCGGCGCGCTTCTCGGCGATCTGACGGGCCGTACGGTCCTCGTCCACCACCAGGAAGTTGTCGCCCGCACCCGGGACGTTGGTCAGGCCGAGGACCTGGACCGGCGTCGACGGGCCGGCCTCGGCGACGTTGTTGCCGTTGTCGTCGAGCATGGCGCGGACCCGGCCGTAGGCGTCGCCCACGACCATCGTGTCGCCGACCCGCAGGGTGCCTCGCTGGACGAGGACCGTCGACACGGCACCACGGCCGCGGTCGAGACGGGACTCGATCGAGATGCCCTGCGCGTCCTGGTTCGGGTTGGCCCGCAGGTCGAGCGAGGCGTCCGCGGTGAGGACCACGGCCTCCAGCAGGGAGTCGATGTGCAGACCCTGCTTGGCGGAGATGTCGACGAACATCGTGTCGCCGCCGTACTCCTCGGCCACCAGCCCGTACTCGGTGAGCTGACCGCGCACCTTGGTCGGGTCGGCACCCTCGACGTCGATCTTGTTGACCGCGACGACGATCGGGACGTCGGCCGCCTTGGCGTGGTTGAGCGCCTCGACCGTCTGCGGCATGACGCCGTCGTTGGCCGCGACGACCAGGATCGCGATGTCGGTCGACTTCGCACCACGGGCACGCATGGCGGTGAACGCCTCGTGACCCGGGGTGTCGATGAAGGTGATCTTGCGCTCTTCGTCGTTGACCTCGGTCGCGACCTGGTAGGCACCGATGTGCTGGGTGATGCCGCCGGCCTCGCCCGCGATGACGTTGGTCTTGCGGATGGCGTCGAGCAGTCGGGTCTTACCGTGGTCGACGTGACCCATGACGGTCACGACCGGCGGACGGACGACCAGGTCCTCTTCGCCGCCCTCGTCCTCGCCGAACTCGATGTCGAAGGACTCGAGCAGCTCGCGGTCCTCCTCCTCGGGGCTGACGATCTGAACCTCGTAGTTCATCTCGCCCGCGAGGAGCTGCAGCGTCTCGTCGGAGACGGACTGCGTGGCCGTGACCATCTCGCCCAGGTTCATCATGACCGCGACGAGCGACGCCGGGTTGGCGTTGATCTTCTCCGCGAAGTCGGTGAGGGAGGCACCGCGCGACAGGCGAATGGTCTCGCCGTTGCCGCGAGGCAGCATCACGCCGCCGACCGACGGGGCCTGCATGGCCTCGTACTCCTGGCGCCTCTGCCGCTTCGACTTGCGACCGCGGCGCGCGGGACCGCCGGGACGACCGAAGGCGCCCTGCGTGCCACCACGACCGCCCGGACCACCGGGACGGCCGCCGAAGCCGGGACGGCCACCGCCGCCACCGCCGGGGCCACCCGGACGACCGGCGAAGCCGCCACCGCCGCCACCACCGGGACCGGCGGGACGACCGGCGAAGCCGCCGCCACCGCCACCGGGACGACCGGCGAAGCCGCCACCGCCGCCGGGACGACCGCCGCCGCCACCGGGACGACCGCCGCCGCCGGGACCGCGGCCGCCGGGGCCACCGCCGCCGGGACGCGGGCCGGCAGCCGGACGCTGCGGCATCATGCCGGGGTTGGGACGCGGGCCGCCGGGGCCGCCGCCGGGACGGGGACCGCCCTGCGGACGGGGCATGCCGCCCGGGGTCGGACGCGGGCCGCCCGGAGCCTGCGGACGGGGACCGCCCGCAGCGCCCTGGGGACGCGGACCGCCCTGGCCGGCACCCTGCGGACGCGGAGCCCCACCCGGGGCACCCGGGCCGCCGGGACGCGGAGCGCCACCCGGACGGGGCGCCTGCGGGCGCGCCATGCCGGTGGAGCCACCGGAGGTGAAGGGGTTGTTGCCCGGACGGGGACCGGCCGGACGGGCACCGGGACGCGGAGCGCCGCCACCCTGGCGCGGGGCGCCACCGGGACGGTCGCCACGGTCACCACGGCCCTGGCCGCCCTGACCGGGGGCGCCGGGACGGGCGCCCGGACGCGGGGCCTGGCCTGCCGGACGCGGAGCGCCCGGACGCGGGCCGGAGCCCTGGCCCTGGGAGGCAGCCGGGGCGGCGGGAGCCGCCGGCGGCGCCGTGAACTCGGGCGTGGTCGGAGCCGGGGACGCCGGGGCGGGCCGCGGCGCGGGCTTCGGGCCCGGGGTGGGACGGGGGCCGGGAGCGGCCGGCGCGGCGGGAGCCGCGGGCTTCTCGGCGGCGGCCGGCTTGGGGGCCGGCGGGCGCGGGGCGGCCGGACGGGCGGCCTGCGCGGGAGAGGGGGCTGCCGGACGAGCCGGGGCAGCCTTGCGTGCGGGGGCGGACTTGCCGCCTCCGTTGCCCTGCTGGAGGGCGTCCGTCAGCTTACGGACGACGGGCGCTTCGATGGTCGAAGACGCCGAACGGACGAATTCACCGAGTTCTTGGAGCTTGGCCATGACGACCTTGCTCTCAACCCCGAACTCCTTGGCGAGTTCGTATACCCGGACCTTAGCCACTTCGCTCCTTTTAGGTCCGGGTTGCGGCCGGACCGTCGCTACTTCATGGGCGTACTCATCGCGTGCTCATCGAGTGCTCATCGCAATCTCGACCTACTTCCAACTCGCGGGGTACCAGGGCCGCACGGAGGTTCCGCACGACCACGTCTTACTGTGTCGCCTGCTCGACATAGAGGCGCAACGCCTTTGTGTCGAGCGCTCCCGGGGCGCGCAGCGCCCGCGTGAACGCCCGGCGGCGTACCGCCAGGTCGATACAGACCAGGGCGGGGTGCACATAAGCACCCCGGCCGGGCAGCGTACCGCGATGATCGGGGACGCATTCGCCCTCGACCGCCACGATGCGCAGCAGATCCTTCTTGGCCGCTCGCTGCCTGCACCCCACACAGGTGCGCTCAGGGCATGCGCGGACGCGCGTCCGGCCAGACACCCTTAAGTCTACCTCCCCGTGGCGACCTCACCCCTTTGGGGCAAGAATCGAACAGTTCCGCGCATGCAACTGTCGTGATCTAAGCCATCCGCGGCTTGGATCTATTCCCCGCGCGGCTACCCGCGCTGCTCCTCGGCCTGCTCGGTGTCCGGACGGATGTCGATCCGCCAGCCGGTCAGCCGGGCCGCGAGGCGGGCGTTCTGCCCTTCCTTGCCGATCGCCAGCGACAACTGGTAGTCCGGCACCGTCACCCGCGCGGAGCGGGCGGCGAGGTCCACGACCTCCACCTTGGAGACCCGGGCGGGCGACAGCGCGTTGGCGACCATCTCCGCCGGGTCGTCCGACCAGTCGACGATGTCGATCTTCTCGCCGTTCAGCTCGCCCATGACGTTGCGCACCCGCCCGCCCATGGGGCCGATGCAGGCGCCCTTGGCGTTCAGGCCCGAACGGGTGGACCGTACGGCGATCTTGGTGCGGTGACCGGCCTCACGGGCGATCGCCGCGATCTCCACGGACCCGTCGGCGATCTCCGGCACCTCCAGCGCGAAGAGCTTCTTCACCAGGTTGGGGTGGGTGCGCGAGAGGGTCACGGACGGGCCGCGGACGCCCTTCGCCACTCGTACGACGTACGAGCGCAGCCGCATGCCGTGCGGGTACGTCTCGCCCGGCACCTGCTCCTGCACCGGCAGGATGGCCTCCAGCTTGCCGATGTCCACGAGCACGTTCTTCGGGTCGCGGCCCTGCTGCACCACTCCGGTGACGATGTCGCCCTCGCGGCCGGCGTACTCGCCGAGCGTCGCGTCGTCCTCGGCGTCGCGCAGCCGCTGCAGGATGACCTGCTTGGCGGTGGTGGCGGCGATACGGCCGAAGCCGGACGGGGTGTCGTCGAACTCGCGGGGCTCCTGGCCCTCCTCGAGGTCCTCGGGATCCTCCTTCGCCCACACCGTCACGTGGCCGGTCTCCCGGTTGAGCTCCACGCGCGCGTGGCGGCGGCTTCCCTCGGTTCGGTGGTAGGCGATGAGGAGGGCCGACTCGATCGCCTCGACCAGCAGGTCGAAGGAGATCTCCTTCTCCCGTACCAAGCCCCGCAGGGCACTCATGTCGATGTCCACGGCTACGCCTCCTCTTCCTTCTCGTTCTTGCGGTTGAACTCGACCTGCACGCGCGCCTTGCCGATGTCCGAGAAGGCGAGTCTGCGGCTGGTGGGCCTGCGGCCCTTCACCCCGGGCACTTCGAGGTCGAGGCCTTCGTCGTCGACCTTCAGAATCCTCGCGACCAGTTCGCCGCCCTCGGTCAGCTGGAACTTCACCAGCCGGTCGACCGCGCGCACGTAGTGCCGGTGCTCGGTGAGGGAGCGCTCCGCGCCCGGGGTTCCGACCTCGAGGGTGTACTCGCCCTCGCCCATCGCGTCCGTCTCGTCCAGCTTCGCCGAGAGCGCGCGGCTCACATCGGCGATCTGGTCCAGATCGGCACCGGTGTCGGAGTCGACGACCACGCGCAGCACCCGCTTGCGTCCGACGGAGTCCACTGCGATCTCTTCGAGATCCAGGCCCTGGGAGCTGACGAGCGGTTCCAGGAGCTCTCGCAGCCTCTCGCTCTGGGTGGTGCTCATCCGGGTGACTCCTCGGCCGCGTGTGCTGTTGTGGGATGGGTCGCGTGTCTGGTCAAAGGGTATCCGGTCGCAGGGTGTGTTGCCGTCCACGTACGGACGTGCGGTGCCGGGTGCCTCCGACGGTGGTGCCGGGTCGCCTATTGGCTCGGGGGCTGTGGCCCATTGGGCGAGTGCGGGTTGTGTGCGGCTTGTCGCGCCCACGCGGCGGAGCCGCATATCGACACAGACTCGCGCCCCTTCAGGTGGCTGTCGAGCCGGTGACATGACTGCGATGGATGCGCGGGTACCGTGATCACACGCGGGGCGCTCTTCCCGCGAGCGTGTTCGTACGAGGCCCCCGAGGACGTCAGCCGTGTCGTACCCCCCGCCCTTGCGCGCCCCCTCGGGGCCGCGCAGAAGATCCGTGCTTGCTTCGGCCGCCGGGGCCGCCCTGTTGGTGGGGTGCTCCGGCGGGGAGTCCGAGCAGAGTGCCGGTGGCAGTCCGTCGGTCACGGAGAAGGCACGCGCGCGTGCGGCGCGGGACAGTGTGGGGCTGCTCGGGCGGTACGACGCCGTGATCGCCGCGCACCCCGCCGTGGCGGAGCGGTTGGGGGCGCTGCGGGCGGAGGTCGGCCGGCATGTGGAGGCGTTCGGGGGGACGGTGGCCGAGTCCTCCCCCACGGCGCCGGCGTTGGCTGCGCCCCCGGCCGCCGTACCCGTGAACCAGAAGGACGCCCTCGCCGAGCTGGCCGCCGCCGAGCGGGCCCTGGCCGACCGGCGGATCACGGCGCTCCTCGACGTACCGGGCGAGTTCGCGCGGCTGCTGGCCTCGGTGGCGGCGGCCGGGGCGGCGCATGCGTATCTGCTGACGGAGGGTGCCGGGTGAGCCGAGAGACGGAGCTGAAGGCCCTGCAGGCGGCGCTGGCCGCCGAGCATGCGGCGGTGTACGGCTACGGGGTCGTCGGCGGGCGGATCCGCGCGGGACGGCGTACGGAGGCCCGGGCGGCGTACGACGCGCACCGGGCCCGGCGGGATGCCCTCACCCGGGAGGTGCGGGACCTGGGCGGCACGCCGGTGGCCGCGGCGGCGGGGTACGCGCTGCCGTTCCCGGTGCCGGACTCGGCCGCGGCCGTGCGGCTCGCCGCCGAGCTGGAGGACCGGGTGGCGGGGGTCTACTCCGACCTGGTGCGGGCAACCGGGGGCGAGCGGCGGCGCGCGGCCGCCGGGGCGCTGCGGGAGGCGGCGGTGCGGGCGGTGCGCTGGAGCGGCGAGAGCGTAGCCTTCCCTGGGCTCGCCGAGCGGGCGGCCACCGCCCCGGCCTCGCCGGCCCCCACGGCGTAACGCATACGGGAAGGAACGACTCGCGCATGGTTTTCGCACCGCCGCAGCGTCTGGTCAGGGCGCTCGGTGAGACGGCACCGGACGGCGACGACTGGCTGGAGAAGCTGCCCGAGGCGGCCCGGCAGGCGGTCGAGCTGCGCGAGTTGACCGTGGAACGGGTGCAGGTGCCCGGTGGCCGCAGCAGCCTGGTCGTGCTGGTGCGGCGCCCCGACGGGACGCCCGCCGTGCTGAAGCTGGCCCCGCCCCGGGCCCGTCCGGAGAGCGAGCGGGCCGCGCTGGCGCACTGGGGCGGTACGGGCGCCGTACAGCTGGTCGAACCGTTCACGACGGAGGGTGTGCTGCTGCTGGAGCGGCTGCATCCGGATGTGTCGGTGCGGTCGTTGCCGGAGGCGAAGGCGCTGCTGGAGGCGGCGGGGACGCTGCGGCGGCTGTGGGTGGAGCCTCCTGCCCACGAGGGCGCGCATGTCTTCGAGACCGTGGCCGAGCGGACCGGGCGGCAGGCCGAGGCCATGCGGGCGACCGCGGCGGGCTTCGCCGAGGTGGCCGGGTTGGTCGACGCCGCGGTCGCCGCCCGCGAGGGGCTGCTGGCGGATCCGCCTGAGCAGCGGCTGCTGCACGGGACGTTTCGGCAGAGCAAGGTTCTCGCCGGCGAGCGGATGCCGTGGCTGGCCGTGGGGCCCGATCCGGTGGTGGGTGAATGTGCGTTCGATCTGGCTCGGCTGGTGCGGGACCGGGTGGAGGATCTGATCGCCTCGCCGGCGGGGGCGGCGACGACACGGCGGCGGGTGAAGCGGCTTGCCGAGTCGCTGGACGTGGATCAGGAGCGGTTGCGGGGGTGGACGTTGTTCCGGGCCGCGGAGTCCGGGGTGCGGGCGCTTCGGGTGGGGCGGGAGAAGGACGCGGAGCTTCTGCTCGAGTTCGCCGGGTGGCTTTAGGGCGGTTCAGCTCTCGCGTTGGGATCAGGTGGTACGGGCGCCCTGTGCCTCCTCGACGAGACGGTCCAGCCTGCGGACGGCCAGTTCGGCGAGCAGGGCGGCGCCGTCGGACAGCACCGCGTCGTCGAAGGCGGCGAGCGGGGAGTGGTTGGTGGGGGCGGTCTCCGGGTCACCGGTGGCGTCGGCGCCCAGGAAGACGAAGGCGCCCGGCACCCGGTCCAGGATCCGGGAGAAGTCCTCCGAGCCGGTGATGGGGTCGGTGAGCTGCTCGTAGCGCTCCTCCCCGAAGGCCTCGCGGACGGTGTCGGCGAGGAAGTCGTGCTCGCCGGCGTGGTTGACGGTGACCGGGTATTCGGGGACGAAGTCGACCTCGGCGGTGAGGCCGTGGGCGGTGGCGATGTCCCGGCAGAGGCGTACGGAGACCTCCGCGACGCGTTCGGCGGCGGCCGGCGAGAAGGTGCGGACGGTCGCCTCGAAGGACGCGTCGTCGGGGATGATGTTGCGCCGGGTGCCGGCGTGGAAGGTGCCGACGGTGACCACGACCGGGTCGAACACGTCGAAGCGCCGAGTCACCATCGTCTGCAGCGCGGTGACCATCTCGCAGGCCGCCTGGATCGGGTCGAGGGAGTCGTGCGGGCGGGAGCCGTGGCCGCCGGCGCCGACCACGCGCACATGCAGGCCCGCCGAGGCCGCCATCAGCGGGCCGGGGCGGGAGGCGAAGACGCCGGTCGGATACGAGGACGAGCTGACGTGCAGTCCGTAGGCGGCGTCGACGGGGCGTCCCGCCGCGTCCAGCACCCCTTCCTGGACCATGTGACCGGCGCCGTCCCAGCCCTCCTCCCCCGGCTGGAACATGAACACCACGTCCCCGGCGAGGCTCTCGCGCCGGTCCGCGAGCAGCCGGGCGGCGCCGACCAGACCGGCCGTGTGCAGGTCGTGACCGCAGGCGTGCATGGCGCCCGCGATCCGTGAGGCGAACTCCGCGCCGGTGCGCTCGGTGACGGGCAGGGCGTCCATGTCGCCGCGCAGCAGGACGACGGGGCCGCCGGGCGCGGCGCCGCCGCGCAGCACGGCCGTGACGGAGGACAGCGAACTGCCGGTGCTGATCTCCAGCGGCAGTCCGTCCAGCGCGGCCAGCACCTTCTCCTGTGTGCGCGGCAGGTGCAGCCCTATCTCCGGCTCCCGGTGCAACGCCCGGCGCAGCACGGCCAGTTCACCCTGGAGCTCACGCGCATCGTCTCTCAGGTTCATCCCTCTCCCCTCACCCGTGCACCGTCTGTCACATGGTTGCCCAGGTGACCGGAAATGATGAGGGGCGGCGGAGCGTCGCGCGGACATTGGCGGAAAACGCCGTTCACGTTGGTTCGGAGGCGGAGCCGCTGATGGAAGCGGCCCCGCCCCTGGTTGTGGTGCGTCAGGTGTCTCTCAGGCGGTCAGGCGGGCGATCGCCTCGTCCACCGTCAGCTCCTCGCGCTCTCCGGTCTTCCGGTCCTTCAGCTCCAGGACGCCCTCGCCGGAGCGGCGGCCGGCGACCAGGATCTTCGGTACGCCGATGAGTTCGGCGTCCGTGAACTTGACGCCCGGGGAGACACCCGCCCGGTCGTCGACCAGAACGCGCAGTCCGGCCGCCCGCAGCTTCTCGGAGACGTCGAGGGCGAGTTCGATCTGCAGGGCCTTGCCCGCGGCGACGACGTGCACATCGGCCGGGGCGACCTCGGCGGGCCAGCACAGGCCCTGCTCGTCGGCGGTCTGCTCGGCGAGGGCCGCGACCGCGCGGGAGACGCCGATGCCGTAGGAGCCCATGGTGACGCGGACCGGCTTGCCGTTCTGGCCGAGGACGTCGAGCTTCAGGGCGTCCGCGTACTTGCGGCCGAGCTGGAAGATGTGGCCGATCTCGATGGCGCGGTCCAGCTTGAGGCCGGTGCCGCACTTGGGGCAGGGGTCGCGCTCTTGGACGACCACGACGTCGACGTACTGGTCGACCTCGAAGTCACGGCCCGCCACGACGTTCCTGGCGTGCGTGGCCGCCTTGTTGGCTCCGGTGATCCAGGCGGTGCCGGGGGCCACACGCGGGTCGGCGAGGTACTTGACCTTCTCGCCGCGGCCCTGCGGGCCGACGTAACCGCGGACCAGGTCGGGGCGGCCCGCGAAGTCCGCCTCGGTGACCATCTCGACGACCGCCGGGGCGAAGTGCGCCTCGACCTTGTCCATGTCGACCTCGCGGTCACCGGGGACACCGACGGCGACGATCTCGCCGTCGACCTTCACCAGGAGGTTCTTCAGGGTGGCGGAGGCCGGGACCTCCAGGAAGGCGGCGAGGGTCTCGATGGTCGGGGTGTCGGGGGTCGGGATCTCCTCCAGCGCGGGCACGTCTGCGGCGTCCACCGGCTTGAGCTCGTAGGTGATCGCCTCGGTGTTGGCCGCGAAGTCGCAGTTCGGGCAGTCCGCGAAGGTGTCCTCGCCGGCCTCGGCGGGGGCGAGGAACTCCTCCGACTTGGAGCCGCCCATCGCGCCCGCGGTCGCGGCGCAGATGCGGTAGTCGAGGCCGAGGCGCTCGAAGACGCGCTGGTAGGCCTGGCGGTGCAGCGCGTAGGACTGGGCGAGACCCTCGTCCTCGGTGTCGAAGGAGTACGAGTCCTTCATCAGGAACTCACGGCCGCGCAGGATGCCGGCCCGCGGACGGGCCTCGTCACGGTACTTGTGCTGGATCTGGTAGAGGATCACCGGCAGGTCCTTGTAGGAGGACGCCTGGTCCTTCACCAGCAGGGTGAAGATCTCCTCGTGGGTGGGGCCGAGGAGGTAGTCGCCGCCCTTGCGGTCCTTGAGGCGGAACAGCTCCTGGCCGTACTCGTCCCAGCGGCCCGTGGCGTCGTACGGCTCCCGCGGCAGCAGGGCGGGGAGCAGCACCTCCTGGGCGCCGATCGCGTCCATCTCCTCACGGACGATCCGCTCGACGTTGGCGAGGACCTTCTTGCCGAGGGGCAGCCACGACCAGATACCGGCCGCCGTGCGGCGCACATAGCCGGCGCGGACGAGCAGCTTGTGGCTGAGGACCTCGGCGTCCGCCGGGTCGTCACGCAGCGTCTTCGCCATCAACTGGGACATGCGTTGGACCGGTGCGTTCGCCATGGTTCTCGTACTCCTGCTGCGTAAGGGTGATGGCAAGGAGGTTAGCCGGGGGGCCGGTTCCGGTGGAAATCGGTTAACGGCGCCGCAGGGGCAGGGGGGCGCCCATCACGGCGTACGGCTTCGGGGCGCTCGGGAAGAGGACCTGGCGGGCCAGGTCCTGGTAGCCGAGGGAGTGGTAGAGGCCGCGGGCCGGGCTGTCGACGTCGATCGCCGACAGGATCGAGCGGGGCTCGGTGGCACCGTCCGTGATGGTCGTGATGAGGGAGCGGCCGATGCCGCGGTTCTGGTGGCGCGGGTGCACATGCAGCTCGGTGATCACGAAGGAGTTGTCGAGCCAGCCGTCGTGCCCCTGCGCACGGAGGTACGGCTCGACGACGGTGGACCACCAGTGCGTGCGGTCGTTCGGCATGCCGTAGACGAAGCCGACGAGGCGGCCCTCGACGGTGGCCCCCAGTGCGCGGGCTCCCGGGTACGTCATGTGCCGCAGCACGATCTGCCGGCGTACGGCGACCTCGTCGGCGCCGAGTCCGAAGGCCACGGCCTGCACGGCGAGCGCCTCGTCGACCCGGGCGGACAGGTCGAGGGGGCCGATCACGACGTCTTCGGGATGGCGGTGTCCGTGACCGGGAAAGCGCAGCATGCCGGGGAGACTACAGGTCTCGTACGGGGCTCAGAACAGTGCTGTGAACTGCGGCGGGAAGTCCGGCTTGAAGTGCGGCCGGAAGCGCGGCTAGAAGAGAACGCTCATGAAAGCGCCGACCTCCTGGAACCCCACCCGCCGGTACGCCCTTCGCGCGGGGGTGTTGAAGTCGTTGACGTAGAGGCTGACGATCGGGGCGACGTCCGCCAGCGCGTAGCGCAGGACCGCGGCCATGCCCGGTGCGGCGATCCCCATTCCCCGGTACTCGGGGGCGACCCAGACCCCCTGGATCTGGCAGGCCTGGGGGGTGGCGGCGCCGATCTCCGCCTTGAAGACGACCTTGCCGTGCTCGTCGAGGCGGGCGAACGAACGGCCCGAGCCGACGAGTTCGGCGACCCGGGCCTGGTAGAGCAACCCGCCGTCCCCGGCGAGCGGCGAGACACCGACCTCCTCGGTGAACATCGCCACGCAGGCCGGCATGATCGTCTCCATCTCGTCCTTGCGGATACGGCGGACGTACGGATCCGGGGCGATGTCGGCGGGCATGCGGTCGGTGACCATGAGCGGCTGGTGGGCGCGGACCTCGCGGGCCGGGCCCCAGCTGGGTTCGAGCAGGCGCCAGAGCTGGGTGGTGGCCTCGACGGGGCCGACTATGGACGAGCAGCGGCGACCGGCCCTGCGGGCGCGGTCGGCGAAGGCGCGTACGGCGCGCGGGCCGGCGCAGATCGGGACGAGGTTGGCGCCCGCGTAGCAGAGGGAGGTCAGCATGCCCTCCTCGTAGAAGCCCCACATCTCGCCGCCGAGCCGCCACGGGTCGAGGCCCGCGACCTGGACGCGGGAGGTCACGAAGGCGTTCGCGACCGGCTCGCGGTCGAGGACGGCGAGCGCGGCGTCCAGGTCGCTCGGTTCGAGCACCCGTGAGGTGGTCTGCGTCAACACGTGCGGGCCTCATCGTGCGGTTCTGCTGATCTCCGCACTGTACCTGCGGAAGCCGGGCGGTGCTGCCCCCGGTTGGCGTACTGGCCGTTGCCCGGTGGGCGCCTGGCTGCCGTGCCGTCTGGGGGCTGCCGCCCCCAGGCCCCCGCTTTCGGCCTGAACGCCCTCGTCCGCAAACGCCGGACGGGCTGAAAGGATCAACCCCCGCCCGGCGCTCGACAAGTGCCCTCAGCCCGCCACCGAGACCGACGGCTCGCCCGACGGGGTGCCGTCCGCCTCCATCTGTTCGGCCAGCTTCATGGCCTCCTCGATGAGGGTTTCCACGATCTTGGACTCGGGGACCGTCTTGATGACCTCGCCCTTGACGAAGATCTGCCCCTTGCCGTTGCCGGAGGCGACGCCGAGGTCGGCCTCGCGGGCCTCGCCGGGGCCGTTGACGACGCAGCCCATGACGGCGACGCGGAGGGGGACCTCCATGCCGGTCAGGCCCGCGGTGACCTCCTCGGCCAGCTTGTAGACGTCGACCTGGGCGCGGCCGCAGGACGGGCAGGAGACGATCTCCAGGCCGCGCTGCTTGAGGTTCAGGGACTCCAGGATCTGGTTGCCGACCTTGACCTCCTCCACGGGGGGCGCGGAGAGGGAGACCCGGATGGTGTCGCCGATGCCCTGCGAGAGCAGTGCGCCGAAGGCGACCGCCGACTTGATCGTGCCCTGGAAGGCGGGCCCGGCCTCCGTCACACCGAGGTGCAGGGGGTAGTCGCACTGGGCGGCGAGCTGCTTGTACGCCTCGATCATCACGACCGGGTCGTTGTGCTTGACCGAGATCTTGATGTCCCGGAAGTCGTGCTCCTCGAAGAGGGACGCCTCCCAGAGGGCCGATTCGACCAGGGCCTCGGGGGTCGCCTTGCCGTACTTCTGGAGCAGCCGCCGGTCGAGGGAGCCGGCGTTGACGCCGATGCGGATCGGGGTGCCGTGGTCCTTGGCGGCCCGCGCGATCTCCTTGACCTTGTCGTCGAACTGCTTGATGTTGCCCGGGTTGACGCGGACGGCCGCGCAGCCCGCCTCGATGGCCGCGAACACGTACTTCGGCTGGAAGTGGATGTCGGCGATGACCGGGATCTGCGACTTCTTCGCGATGGTGGCGAGCGCGTCCGCGTCGTCCTGCGTGGGGCAGGCGACGCGCACGATCTGGCAGCCGGAGGCGGTGAGCTCGGCGATCTGCTGGAGGGTCGCGCCGATGTCGGATGTACGGGTGGTGGTCATCGACTGCACGGACACGGGCGCGTCGCCGCCGACCGCCACGGATCCGACCTGGATCTGCCTGCTCTGCCGACGCTCGGCAACCCTGGTCGGAACGGACGGCATGCCGAGAGAAATCGCAGTCATCTGCTGTGCAACCCCAAGTCGTGGATCAAGGTCCGGTCCCGGATCATCGGGCTCCAGGCTTCGCTTCGAGATTACGGCACCGGCGCGGGCCCCAGCACGCCCCCACCTCGAACACACCCGGCGGGGGGACACCCTCGCCGGTAAACCCGCTCATGGGAAGGCGGCCCGGCACAGAGCGTGCCGGGCCGCCACGAACTCCGCGTGACCAGTTGCTTTTCCCTAGGTGATTTTCACGGGGTTGACCACGTCCGCGATCAGCACCAGCAGGGTGAAGCAGACGAAGACGCCAGCCACCACGTACGCCACCGGCATCAGCTTCGCCACGTCGAACGGGCCCGGGTCGGGGCGCCGCAGCACCCTGGCCAGGTGGCGGCGCAGCGACTCCCACAGGGCGCCCGCGATGTGTCCGCCGTCGAGCGGGAGCAGCGGGAGCATGTTGAAGAGGAACAGGGAGAGGTTGAAGCCGGCGATCAGCATCAGGGCCGTGGCCAGCTGCTGGGTCGGCGGGATGTCCATGGTGAAGATCTCGCCGCCGACGCGGGCCGCGCCGACCACGCCCATCGGGGAGTCGGGCTGGCGGGGGGCGCCGTCGAAGGCCGCGTTCCACAGGGCGGGGATCTTGCCGGGCAGGTCCGCGATGGAGCTGACGGCCTCGCCGAGCCGGTCGCCCATCCAGGACACCGACTCGCCGAAGTCCTGGCGGACGACGCCGTTGGCGGCGCTGAAGCCGAGGAAGCCGGCGGTGACGTACTTGCCCGGGACGACGTGTCCGGTGGAGTCCTTCTTGGCGACCTGGTTGGTGGCGATCTTCGCGTGCAGGGTCGTCTCCTGGCCCTTGCGGTCGACGACGATCGCCACGTCCTTGCCGGGGGTGGCGCGGATGAGGTCGGAGAGCTTGTTCCAGTCGTCGGTGCGCACCCCGTTGAAGGACACGATCTTGTCGCCGGCCTTGAGGCCCGCCGCGGCGGCCGGGGAGGCGGCGTCGGACTTCGTGCACTTGTCGCGGTTCTCGCTCTGGGCGATGACGCACTGCGAGACGGAGCTGACGGTGGTGGTCTGCTGGGTGATGCCGAAGCCCATCAGGACCGTGAGGAACAGCGCCACGGCCAGCACCAGGTTCATGAAGGGGCCCGCGAACATCACGATGACCCGCTTCCAGGGGGCGCGGGTGTAGAAGAGGCGGCTCTCGTCCCCGGGCCGCAGCTCCTCGAAGGCCGCCGAGCGGGCGTCCTCGATCATGCCGCGCCAGGGCGAGGTGGAGCGCGCGGTGATCCGGCCGTCGTCGCCGGGCGGGAACATGCCGATCATGCGGATGTAGCCGCCGAGCGGGATCGCCTTGAAGCCGTACTCCGTCTCGCCCTTCTTCCGCGACCAGAGGGTCGGGCCGAAGCCCACCATGTACTGCGGCACACGGATGCCGAAGAGCTTGGCGGTGGACAGATGCCCCAGCTCGTGCCACGCGATCGAGATCAGCAGACCGACCACGAAGATCACTATGCCGAGGATCATCATCAGGGATGTCATGCACGCGCCTCCGCGGCAGAAGTCGTCTGCGCCGTCAGTTCCCGGGCCCGGGCCCGTGCCCAGGTCTCCGCTTCGAGGACGTCCGGCACGGTGAGTGAAGTTCCCGTGGGCGGGGTGCCGTGCTCCTCGACGACCCTGGTCACGGTCTCCATGATCCCGTTGAACGGCAGCGCGCCACTACGGAACGCCTCCACGCATTCCTCGTTGGCCGCATTGAACACCGCCGGGGCGGTGCCCGCGAGTTCGCCCACGTGCCGGGCGAGGTTCACCGACGGGAACGCGTCATTGTCGAGGGGGAAGAACTCCCACGTCGAGGCCGTGCTCCAGTCGAAGGCCGGTGCCGCGTCGGGGACGCGCTCGGGCCAGCCCAGGCCGATGGCGATGGGCCCGCGCATGTCGGGGGGCGTCGCCTGGGCGATCGTCGATCCGTCGGTGAACTCAATCATCGAGTGGACATACGACTGGGGATGCACGACGACCTCAATGCGGTCGAAGGGAATGTCGTACAGCAAGTGTGCCTCGATCACCTCGAGGCCCTTGTTGACGAGGGTCGCCGAGTTGATCGTGATCACCGGGCCCATGGCCCAGGTGGGGTGGGCGAGGGCGTCCTGGACGGTGACGTTCGCCAGTTCGGCCTTGGTACGGCCGCGGAAGGGGCCGCCGGAGGCGGTGACGACGAGTTTGCGTACGTCGGCGCGCGTACCGGCCGCCAGCGCCTGGAACAGGGCCGCGTGCTCGGAGTCGACCGGAATGATCTGCCCGGGTTTGGCGAGCGCCTTGACCAGCGGGCCGCCGACGATGAGCGACTCCTTGTTGGCGAGCGCGAGGGTGCGGCCCGCCTCCAGGGCGGCGAGGGTCGGGGCGAGGCCGATGGAGCCGGTGATGCCGTTGAGCACGGTGTGGCAGTCGGTGGCCGCGACCTGGGTGGCCGCCTCGGGCCCGGCGAGGATCTCCGGGAGCGGCTCCCCCGGGCCGTACTGCGCGGTGAGCGCCTCACGCAGTGCCGGTACGGCGTCCTCAAGGGCGACCGCCACGGTCCGCACCCGCAGCCGGTGCGCCTGCTCGGCGAGGAGGGCGATGCGGCCGCCGTTGGCGGAGAGTCCGGTGACCCGGAAGCGGTCGGGGTTGCGCAGCACGAGATCGATGGCCTGGGTGCCGATCGACCCGGTGGAGCCGAGGATCACCACGTCCTTCGGGCCGGTTCCCGCCACGGGGTCGAAGACGAGATGCGGGTCGGCGAGGGGGGCTGGACTGTCGCTCATCGCTCCATTGTTGCCGAGCCGGAGCGCGGGGAGGACAGTGCGTCGCTCGGGTGGGCGGCTTGTCGGGCTCTGCGGGGGTTGAAGGGGGGTTCCCCTGGGGCTGCCCGGCGGTTGAGCTCGGCGTCGCGGGCCCGGCAGGCGCTGCCCCACTGCCTTGGAGGCGTGGGGCCACAGCCGCGTCGTTGTCGGTCACCGCGGCTGCACGCGCCAGGACCCGCACGGGTCGGCCGGCAGGAGACGTTCCTGCCGGCCGACCCCATGCGCCGGACAGCCCCACGGCGAAACGCCGTGAAGATCACGTGCCGGAGGGGATCCCTCCGGAAGGTTCCGGGAGCTCAGCGGATGGGGCGGTGCACGTTCTCCTTCTCCGAGGCCCCGGGGTCCGCCGCGGCGATCCACGGTCCCTCGCCCGAGGGGTCGACGATGCCGTCCTCCAGCCACTCATAGGTGCCCGACATGATGCCCTTGACCAGCTTGCGGTCGAGGTCGTCGGTGTTGGTCCACAGTCGGTTGAAGAGTTCCTCGACGCGGATGCGGGACTGGCGGCAGAAGACGTCGGCGAGCTGGTAGGCCTCGCGGCCGTGGTCGCCCTGGCTGCGCAGGAGTTCGGCCCGTACGCAGGCCGCGCTCATCGCGAACAGTTCGGCGCCGATGTCGACGATACGGCCGAGGAAGCCCTGCTTGGTCTCCATCTTCCCCTGCCAGCGGGACATGGCGTAGAAGGTGGAGCGGGCCAGCTTGCGGGAGTGCCGTTCGACGTACCGCAGATGCGGGGAGAGGTCCACGCCGTGCTTGAACTGGCCGTAGGAGACGGGCAGTTGACCCGGTCCCGCGACCAGTTTCGGGAGCCACTTGGCGTAGAAGACACCCGCGTTCGCGCCCGCCTTGGCCTTGTCCTGCAAGGACTTCTCGGGGTCGATCAGGTCACCGGCCACCGACAGGTGGGCGTCCACGGCCTCGCGCGCGATCAGCAGGTGCATGATCTCGGTCGAGCCCTCGAAGATGCGGTTGATGCGCAGGTCGCGCAGGACCTGTTCGGCCGGGACCGCCCTCTCGCCGCGGGCTGCGAGGGACGCGGCCGTCTCGAAGCCGCGGCCGCCGCGGATCTGGACGAGCTCGTCGGCGATGAGCCAGGCCATCTCCGAGGAGAAGAGCTTGGCCAGGGCGCCCTCGATGCGGATGTCGTTGCGGTCCTCGTCCGCCATCTGCGAGGACAGGTCGAGTACGGCCTCCAGGGCGAAGGTGGTCGCCGCGATGAAGGAGATCTTCGATCCGACCGCCTCGTGCTGGGCGATCGGCTTGCCCCACTGCTCACGGGCCGCCGACCACTCACGGGCGATCTTCAGGCACCACTTGCCGGCCGCCACGCAGGACGCGGGCAGCGAGAGCCGGCCGGTGTTGAGGGTGGTGAGGGCGATCTTCAGGCCCGCGCCCTCCGGGCCGATCCGGTTGGCCGCCGGGACGCGGACCTGGTGGAAGCGGGTGACGCCGTTCTCGATGCCGCGCAGGCCCATGAAGGCGTTGCGGTTCTCCACGGTGATGCCCGGCGAGTTGGTCTCCACGACGAAGGCGGTGATGCCGCCCTTGTGGCCCTCGCTCTTCGGCACCCGCGCCATCACGACGAGCAGGTCGGCGACCACGCCGTTGGTGGTCCACAGTTTCACCCCGTCGAGGACGTAGTCGTCCCCGTCCGGCACCGCGCTGGTGGCGAGCCGGGCCGGGTCCGAGCCGACATCCGGCTCGGTGAGCAGGAAGGCGCTGATGTCGGTGCGGGCACACCTCGGCAGGAACTGCTCCTTCTGCTCCTGTGTGCCGAACAGCTTCAGCGGCTGCGGTACGCCGATCGACTGATGCGCCGACAGCAGTACGCCGATCGCAGGACTGGCCGAGCCCGCCAGCGCGAGTGCCTTGTTGTAGTACACCTGGGTGAGGCCGAGGCCGCCGTACTTGGTGTCGATCTTCATGCCGAGCGCGCCGAGTTCCTTGAGGCCGCTGATCACCTCGTCGGGGATCCGGGCCTCGCGCTCGATCAGCGCGCCGTCGACCTTCGTCTCGCAGAAGTCGCGGAGCTTGGTGAGGAACTGCTCGCCGCGCTGCACGTCCTCGGTGGACGGGGTGGGGTGCGGGTGGATGAGGTCGAGGCGGAAGCGGCCGAGGAAGAGTTCCTTGGCGAAGCTCGGCTTGCGCCAGTCCTGTTCACGGGCCGCCTCCGCCACCTGGCGGGCCTCGCGTTCGGTGACGGTGGGGCGTCGGGAAGAGGGTGCGGGTGCTGCGGACATGAGGGCCACCTCGCCGCGAATCGGGATCTTGGTCGACTTTGGTTACCGACGGGTGCTACCCGATCGTATGTACCCGATTCGGGGCGAGGCCACCACCCTTTGTGCAGCCGTTCGGCGGATGTTTCTGGTACCACCTCTTCCAGGGGGCGGCACCTCGAAAGGAAAGCCGAGAAGAAAGCGCTGTCGAAGCGCTTCGACTCCCTATGGACACCCACCCTCACGAGAGCTAGTGTCGGACCACCCCCACTCGCCCCTGTTCGTCATGCGCACTGTCGAAGCGCTTCACACGCTTGGAGAGCTGGATGGTCACCCTCGCCGAGGTCGCCCAGCACGCCGGAGTCTCGGCGAGCACGGTGAGCTATGTCCTCAGCGGCAAGCGGTCCATCTCCACGACCACCCGGCAGCGGGTCGAGCAGTCCATCCGCGAACTCGGCTACCACCCGAACGCGGGCGCGCGGGCCCTGGCCAGCAGCAGGTCGAACATCATCGCGCTGATGGTCCCCCTGCGCACCGACATGTACGTACCGGTGATGATGGAGATCGCCATCGCGGTCGCCACCACGGCCCGCACGCACGGCTACGACGTCCTGCTGCTGACCGGCGAGGAGGGCCCCGACGCGGTGCGCCGGGTGACCGGCAGCGGGCTCGCCGACGCGATGATCCTGATGGACGTCGAACTCGACGACGAGCGGCTGCCGTTGCTGCGCGGCACCGACCAGCCCTCGGTCCTCATCGGCCTGCCCGCCGACACCTCCGGACTGACCTGCGTCGACCTCGACTTCAGGGCGACCGGCGCGCTGTGCGTGGAGCACCTGGCGATGCTCGGCCACCGCGACATCGCTGTCATAGGAGAGGCCCCCGCCGTCTACGAGCGGCACACGGGCTTCGCCGAGCGCACCCTCGACGGACTGCGCTCACGCGCCCAGGAGCTGGGCGTACGGCTGCTGCACCGGCCGTGCGAGGGCGGGTACGACGCCATGGCCGTCACCCTCGCCCGCATTCTCGACGAGCGGCCGGGCACCACCGGCTTCGTCGTGCAGAACGAGTCGGCGGTCGAGCCACTGCTCGCCCTGCTCCGCCAGCAGGGCCGTGCCGTGCCCGAGGACGTGTCGGTGGTCGCGGTCTGCCCGGACCAGGTCGCCGTGCAGGCCTCGGTGCGGCTGACGTCCGTCGCCATCCCCGCGCAGGAGATGGGGCGGCACGCCGTGGAGCGGCTGGTCGCCAAGCTGGACGGCCGGGGCACGGACGAAGTCGTGCTGCTCGCCCCGGAGTTGACGGTCCGGGCGAGCACGGGCCCGGCACCCTCCGGTACTTCCTGATCCCGCTCTTCCGTGCCCTGTGCGGGCACCCTCATGCCTTTCGGGAGCACCCCTCGTGAACCAGCCTGCCGAAAACCAGCCACAGGCCGGGGCCGCCCAGCCCCAGGTCAGCCTCGCCCAGTCGTCACCCACCGTCGGCACCTTCCGGGAGCGGGACGGCGCACTGGAGTGGAGCGGCCGTCAGGAGACCCTCCGCATCGAACCCTGGGGTCCGGACGCGGTCCGGGTGCGGGCGAGGCTCGGCGGCCCGATCCTGGAGGGCCTGCCGGGCGCCCTGCTCGACGAGGCGCCGGCCACCGAGAGCAGCGTCAAGATCGGTGACGGTGAAGGGCAGTTGACGGTCGGCGCCCTCACCGTGGAGGTGAGCGCCGAGGGCCTGGTCCGCTTCCTGCGCACCGACGACGGCCACGAGGTGCTGGCCGAGGAACGCGCCCACTTCTGGTGGCCGGGGTCACGGTTGTACACAGCCGTCGGCAACGGCCACCACCGCCTGGAGCAGCGGTTCGCCGCCTACGACGACGAGAAGCTGTACGGCCTGGGGCAGCACCAGCACGGCCGCCTCGACCAGAAGGGCCTGGTCCTCGACCTGGTCCAGCGCAACGCCGAGGTCGGCATCCCGGTGCTCTCCTCCAGCCGCGGCTACACCCTGCTGTGGAACAACCCGGCGATCGGCCGCGTGGAACTGGCGCACAACGGCACCCGCTGGGTGGCCGACTCGGCGCGTCAGATCGACTACTGGATCACCGCGGGCACCCCGGCCGACGGCCAGCGCCGCTACAGCGCGGTCACCGGCCGTACGCCGATGCTGCCGGAGTGGGCGGCCGGCTTCTGGCAGTGCAAGCTGCGCTACCGCACCCAGGACGAACTCCTCGCGGTGGCAAGGGAGTACAAGCGCCGGGGCCTGCCCATCTCGGCCATCGTGTGCGACTTCTTCCACTGGACGCACCTGGGCGAGTGGAAGTTCGACCCGGCCGAGTGGCCCGACCCGGCGGCGATGGTCCGTGAACTGGACGAGCTGGGCATCAAGCTGGTGGTGAGCGTGTGGCCGTCCGTGTCGCCGCTGAGCGAGAACCACCCGGTGATGGAGCAGCGCGGCTACTTCATCGGCACCCAGTACGGCCCGATGGCGCACGCCGACTGGCCCGACAAGCAGGTCGCCTCCACCGTCCAGGTCGCCTTCTACGACGCCACGAACCCCGAGGCCCGGGAGTTCGTGTGGTCGCGTGTGAAGGAGAACTACCTGGAGCCGTACGGCATCACGGCCTTCTGGCTGGACGCCTGCGAGCCCGAACTCAAACCGGGCTTCCAGGAGAACCTTCGCTACTGGGCGGGTCCCGGCCTGGAGGTCGGCAACAGCTATCCCGCCGAGAACGCCCGCACCTTCTACGAGGGCCTGCGCGCGTCCGGCGAGGACGAGGTGATCACCCTCAACCGCTCGGCCTGGGCGGGCAGTCAGCGCTACGGCGCCGCCCTGTGGTCCGGCGACATCGGCACGGACTTCCCGACCCTGCGCCGCCAGATCGCGGCCGGCCTCAACACCGCGTTGTCCGGCATCCCCTGGTGGAACACCGACATCGGCGGCTTCCACGGCGGCGACCCGGACGACCCGGCGTACCGCGAGGTCATGGTGCGGTGGTTCCAGTTCGGGGCCCTGTCTCCCCTGATGCGGCTGCACGGGTTCCGTGACCCGGGGATGCCGCTGGGGCCGGAGATGACCGGGGGGCCCAACGAGGTGTGGTCCTACGGCGAGGAGGCCGGGGCGATCCTGGAGAAGTACCTGCGGCTACGGGAGCGGTTGAAGCCGTATGTCCTGGACGTGATGCGGGAGGCGCACGAGGAGGGGCTGCCGGTGATGCGGCCGCTGTTCCTGGAGTTCCCGGAGGACGAGGCCGCCTGGGGCGTGGATGATGCGTATCTGTTCGGGCGGGATCTGTTGGTGGCGCCGGTGCTTACGGCTGGCGCGAGCGCCCGGACCCTCTATCTTCCGGTGGGGGCCACGTGGACCGATGCGTGGACCGGTCGGACGTACGAGGGTGGTGCGACCGTGACGGTCGCGGCGCCGTTGGATCGGATTCCGTTGTTCTTGCGGGACGGGGTTCGGTTGCCTGTTGCTTCGCAGGATGTGCCGCGGTAGGTCCGTGATCGGCTGTCGCGCCGTCGTGGCTTGTCGCGCCCACGCGGCGGAGCCGCAAATCGATGCAGCCCCGCGCCCCTTTCAGGGGCGCGGCAGAACCGCAGCGGACGATGTTCCGCCTGCTAGTTCCTGCAGACGGACTCCAGGGAGCGGGCCAGGGCCTTTGTGTGGACCAGGTCCGGGTGTTTTTCGTGGTGGACCTCGATCACCGCCAGGAAGAGTTCGGGGTGGCACGTCAGGGCTGTGCGCTCCGGGGTGGTGTCCGCTACTGCCTGGACCAGGGCCGTGGTGATGCGGTTGATGGTCTGGCGGACCACGTTCAGGTCGGGCCTGGTGGTGGGGGCCTGGTCGGGGTGGGCGGTCCAGCGGGCGTAGAGGGCGCGCTGGACGTCCTTGTTGGCCTCGATCTGGTCGCGGAAGATGCGGCGGACCTCGTCGGGGTCGGCGCCGAGCTGCTTCGCCTGTGCGGCGACGTTGTCGAGGACCACCTGCTCGCGGGCGGGGTCGTCGATGGGGCTGTCGGTGCCCCACTTGGCCGCGGCCACCAGGTCGGCGGTGGCGAGGCGTTCGGCGGCGAGGGAGGCCACCGGGTGCAGGGGTGAGGACCAGGGGGACGTGGGTGCCGCTGCCGCGGTGCCCGGTATGGCGAGCACTGCGGCAGCGGCCGCCAGCGTGGTGCGGAGGGGGGTGAGGATCTGCATGGGGTCCATGAAACCTCACCCGGCCCGCATCAACATCAACTGCTGCTGACGCTTTCGCTGTTGACGATGAAGTTCAGGCCACCGGACGATGACGTGATCTCGAAGCCGAACTGCACGTCCCCGATGGTCACGTTGCCGAACCAGCCCTTGGTGTCCTTGATCCACTTCAGGATCGGCAGGATGTCGACCGTGCCGGAGGCCGAGTTGGAGCTGCGGACGAACGAGAACACGTCGTTGGAGCCGTTGGTGCCCTTGTAGACGGTCCAGGAGTGACCGCCCAGCGTGACGTTGCCCTGCGAGGTGCCGAGCGGGCCGACGGCGCCGGTCTTGTTCATCCAGAGCATGATCTCGTACTTGTGGTTGGTGTCCCAGATGTCGTACGCCGTCTCGTACGCGCCGGACGACGGGACGCTGACGTTGTAGCTGCTGGAGAGCGAACCCAGCGAGGTGATCGACTTGTTGATCGCCTTGGTGGCGTTCGGGTAGGACTTGATGCCGCCGGTGTTGGGGTGGTCGGCCCAGACACCCCAGTTGGTGCCGGAGTTGGCCCAGATGCACTGGCTGCCGGCACCGGAACCCCAGATGTTGTTGTAGAGCGTGTAGCCGTTCAGGCTCGTGCTGCCGTACTGGGCGCAGGAGCTCCAGACCGCCGCGGAGGCGGGGGCGGACGCGAGGCCGACGGTGGCGCCGATGGCCATCGCCGGGGCCAGTACGGCCATGGTGACCTTGCGCAGAGTGCTCTTTGCCATGGTGTCCCTTCCATGGGTGGGGGGAACTTCGGGGTGGCTACCACGTCCCCAGGGCGAGGACGTGGTCTTCTCCGGCGACGAGGTCGAGCGGCCGGGTGCCGGAAGAAGTCCTGAGTTCGACGCGGTGCGTGCGGGTGGGGCGCAGCACCGCCGTCGCTTCCTGCGGGTTCCAGGTGAGGTCGAGTTCGGCCCCGAACCGGGTGCGGATACCGCGGAGTTGACCCTTGGGGTACGCCTTCGGGAGCGCGGGCAGCAGGACCAGGCGGTCCGGGGTCGACTGCACGAGCATCTCGATCAGCACGGCGGGCAGGGTGTGGGCGGCGTCGGCGTTGTAGACGTTGCGGTCCGGGTAGTGCGCGCTCATCAGGGAGGCGTGGAAGAAGTCGCCGTTGAGCACCTGGCCGAGGGCGTGCGCGACCCGTTCGCCGTCGCGCAGCCGGGCGGCGACCAGGGCGTGGTGCAGATGGCCGTGCGCGGAGTCGTTCTCGGCGCCGCGCAGTTCGAGGGCACGGTGGGCGGCCGCCGCGAGGTCCGGGGTGTCGTACGGGTTGATCTCGTCGAGCGGCCAGACACCGTAGAGGTGGCTGAGGTGACGGTGGTCGTAGGTGTCGTCCAGGCCGGGCCAGGCCCATTCGGCGAGGGCGCCGTCGGCGTTGATCCGATGGGGCGGCAGCCGGTCGGCGAGGGAACGCCAGCGGTCGGCCTCCGGGCTGTCGGGGTGGTACTCGGCCGCCGTCAGCAGCGCGTGCCGGGCGGCCGAGAGGTCCATGGCCGCGTTGATCGCACCCCAGCTCGCGTTCGCCGGGCGGTTCTCGGGCGAGTAGGACGGGACGACGACCAGGTGGCCGTCCTTGTCGGTGCGGGTGAGGAAGTCCTCGTGGAACAGGGCGACCTGGGCGAGCACCTGGGCGGTACGGGGGTCCCGGGCGCCGTTCGTCTCGTCGTGGTCGACGAGCGGTTTGAGCAGCCAGTCGGCGCCCGCGGTCCACAGGTGCAGGGGGTATTCGCGGCTGAAGTGGTACGACAGCCCGGACTCGCCGTCGGTGTGGGCGGGGGCGACGACGCCACGGGCGCCGAAGACCGCGCGGGCGTTCTCGGCCCAGTCGGAGAGCTGCCCGTGGATCAGGGACGCGTGGGCTTCGGTGACTTCGGGGAGGGCGGCGGCCGCTGCGGACGCGGTCTGGAGGTTGAGGTTGGCGTCATTGGTGAACGCCCCCGACCACGCGGTGTCCCAGTCGCCGGTCCACAGGCCGACCAGGCGGGGCGGGAGCAGACCGCTCGCGGAGAGCAGGTGATAGCGGCCGGCGGCGAAGAGGCGCTCGAGGAAGGCGGGGCTGTCGGGGTGTGCCAGCAGCTCCGAGCCGGGCAGGGCGCGGTCCGCGGGGCCCGCGTCCAGGTCGAGGGTGACGCGCTGGTAGGCGGTGCGGTGCAGGGCGGTGTGGCGGTCCAGGAGGAGGGTGTACGGGTCCTCCCCGGCCGGCAGCAGTTCGCGCAGGGCGCGGGCGTGGGGGGTCGTGTCCAGCTCGCCGGTGTGCCGCAGCACCCTGGTCAGCAGCAGGACCGAGTCCGCGTCCGCGACGCGTACGCCGGGGGGCATGAGGGTCGTACGGCCGCCCGTGACCACGACGAGCGTCACCCCGGTGTACGCCGTGTCGCTGCCCGGGTAGCGGACGCGCAGGGTCAGCAGGGCGCCTTCGGAGGTCAGGACCGCGCCGTCGCCGACGGCGAGGCCCGGTGGTGCGCCCGGCAGGCGGTGGTCCAGGGCGATGTCGAGGTCGGCGGCCGTGACGTGCTGGACGATCACGTCGTCGGCGCGGGACACGAAGACCCGGCTGCTCCAGTCCTCGCAGACCGCCTTCACCACGCCGGTCGTGAAGTCGACGGAGCGGCGGTAGCGGCGCGGCTCCTCCCCGGACGGTCTGCGCAGCCGTACCTGGAAGGCGGGGTGGAAGGGCTGGACCCACTGGAGGTCGCGTCCGTCGGTGAAGGTCTCGGCGGCGTGCAGTTCGCCCGCGAGCAACTGGTCCTGGAGGTGCGGTAGCCGGTCGGCGAGGCGGGGTGGACGGGCCTTCTCGGCGCCGTTGGGGCGGACGAGGGTGTGGTGGGTGACGACGACCTGCTCGTTGTTCGGATCACCGAACACAAGGGCGCCGTGGTGGCCGTTGCCGCTCAGGAAGCCGTCCTCCCAGCGGGTGGCGGGGGCGGGCTCCCAGGTTCCGTGGACGATGTTCGCCGGCGTGCTCATGTGTGTGTTCATGGGCGCAACACCATCACGCCGTACCGGCCGAGGGTGACCTCGCCCTCGACTGTCGCGCCGGTCAGCAGGTCGCGCTGGGTGCCCGGCACCTGCACGCTCACCGACTCCCGCCCGTGGTTCAGCAGGAAGAGAAGGTCACCGCGGCGCACCGCCTCCACCCGGTCGGGCAGCCCGTCGAGGACGGGGCGGACGCCGGCGTCGGCCGCGATCCCGGCCAGCAGGACCCGCAGCGCGTGCGGCTCGGGGAGCGTGGAGACGTACCAGGCGCGGCCCCTGCGCAGCACGGCGGGCAGGCCGTCGAGCTCGCCGCCCTTGTACCTGGCCTCGACCGAGGCGTCCTGCGCGGCCTCGATCTCCTCCGACCAGAGGGTGCCGTGGAAACCGTCGGTCCCGGCCGTCTCGTCCGCGTCCAGCGGCCACCACTCGTGCAGCGTGCGGATGCCGAACAGCTCGCGCAGACGGGGGTCCATGCCTCCGGGGCGCACCCGGTCGTCCTGGTCGGCGACGCCGGTCAGGAACCCGCAGACGAGGGTGCCGCCGCCGCGCACGTAGGCGAGGAGGTTGTCGACCGCCGCGTCCGTGAGGGCGTACAGCTGGGGGACCACGACGAGCTTGTAGGCGGTGAGGTCGTGTTCGGGGTGGGCGAAGTCGGTGGTGAGGTGGGCCTGCCACAGGGCGCGGTGCCAGGCGGTGAGGACCTGGGTGTGGTCGACCCGGGTCGAGAGCCGGCCCTCGTGGGCACCGGCCCACCACGAGTGCCAGTCGTGCAGGATCGCGATGTCATTGCGGCGGTGACTGCCCGTCACCTCAGGGCTGATTCTGGCGAGTTCGGCACCGAGCTGCCGGACCTCCTGATACGTACGCCCCTGCGGCCCCGCATGGCTGACCATCCCGGAGTGGAACTTCTCCGCGCCCTGGCGGGACTGGCGCCACTGGAAGTAGCAGACGGCGTCGGCGCCGCGGGCCACCGCCTGGAGGGACCAGAGGCGGCCCAGGCCGCGTGGCTTGGGGTGGTTGACGCCACGCCAGTTGACCGGGCCCGCCGCCTGCTCCATCAGCATCCAGGGGCCGCCGGCCTGCGAGCGGGTCAGGTCCTGGACGAGGGCGCCGTGCTGCGCGCCGAAGGGATCGCGCGGATCGGGATAGAGGTCGACGGAGACGACGTCCTCCTCCTCGGCCCACCGCCAGGCGTCCAGCCCCGCCCACAGCGCCATGAAGTTGGTGGTGACCGGGATGTGGGAGGGCGTGTGCCGGCGGACGATGTCACGCTCGGCGATGTAACACTCCAGGAGCATGTCGGAGGTGAACCGCTTGAAGTCCAGCACCTGGCCCGGGTTCTTCAGGTAGTGGGCGTGGCGGGGCGGCAGGACCTCGCCCCAGTCGCCGTAGCCCTGGCTCCAGAAGGCCGTGCCCCAGGCGGAGTTGAGGGCGTCGAGCGTGCCGTACCGCTGCTGCAGCCAGCGGCGGAAGCGGGCGGCGGCCTCGTCGCCCCAGTCGTAGGTGCAGTACTCGTTGTTGATGTGCCACATGGTGAGGGCGGGGTGGCCGCCGTAGCGGGCGGCGAGGTCCTCGGTGATGGCTGCCGCATAGCGGCGGTAGGCGGCGCTGGAGTGCGAGAAGTGCTGGCGGCCGCCCCACCATTCGGTACGGCCGTCCTCGTCGCGGGGCAGGGCCTCGGGGTGCAGCCGGCCCAGCCAGGGCGGCGGCGAGGAGGTGGGGGTGGCGAGCACGACACCGATGCCGTGGTCGTGCATGAGGTCCATCAGCCGGTCCAGCCAGCCGAACTCCCGTTCCCCGGGCCGGGGTTCGAGCTTCGCCCAGGAGAAGACACCGAGGGTGACGGAGTTGACGCCGGCCTCCCGCATGAGCCGTACGTCCTCGGTCCAGGTCTCCTCGGGCCACTGCTCGGGGTTGTAGTCGCCGCCGAAGAGGATGCGGCCGCGGGTGGCGTCGCTCAGCGCGGGCATCAGACGGGGTCTCCGTACTGGATCCCGCGCCCGTTGGTGGCGAGGTAGACGCGGCCGTGGATGCGCGGGTCGCCGATGACGGCCGTGCCGATCCAGCCCCACTGGTGCCGGTCGTCGTTGATCCGCACCCAGGTCCTCGCCTCGTCGTCGGAGCGGTGGACGCCGGTGACGGTCCCGATCGTGCCGACCTGGTAGAGGGCGGGGTAGTGGGCACCCTTCGCGGCCCTGCCGAAACCGAGGCACTCCGAGGCGCCGACGCCGGCGGTCTTCGAGAAGCTCGCGCCGCCGTCGGTGGACCGGTGCAGGCCCTGCCCCTTGGCGCTCAGCCACAGATCGCCGGACCTGCCCGGCGCGGCGACCAGCTGGAACTGGCTGTCCCCGGAGGGGAGTCCGGTCGCCCGGGCCGTGAAGGTCCGGCCGCTGTCGGTGCTGGCGTACACCGTTCCCGTGTCGGTGTCGTACGCGTAGAAGAGCGTCGGGTCGGCCGGGTCGGCGACCGGCGTGGCGCCCTTCGGGAAGGAGGGGACCTCGGACCAGGTGGCGCCGTGGTCCGTGGAGCGGTGGGCGGGGTACTTGGTGCCGTCCGAGTGCACGAAGACCCACAGCAGCACGCTGCCGTCGGCGCTCACGGCGATCGGCCCCGGCCCGTCCTTGGCAATGGCGGGCTGAGTCTCGAAGGGTGCCCAGGTCTGCCCGCCGTCGATCGAGCGGGCACCGTTGCCGTGGTCGCCCCAGCCGGTACGGACGACGTACGACGGCTTGCGCGCGGCCTGGGCGAGTCCCGTCGCCGACCCGAACACGGGGTTGGTCGCCATGCCGCGGGAGGGAGACGCCGTGAGCCGCTCGTGGTACAGCACGCCGATGTCACCGCAGCCGCTGATCAGGTGCGCCTCCCCGGCCGGCGGCGAGATCAGCAGGCGCACGGCCGTCTCCTCCAGACCGCGGATCTGCGGGGCCCAGTTCCTCAGGTCCCGGGTGCCGTAGAGGGTGGCGCCGGTGCCGTACACGATGTGCCGGGAGTCGTACGGGTCGACGGCGAGCGCCTGGATCCACCAGCCGAACTTGGGCTTGTCGGCGCCCCACTTGAGATACGGGGTCTCGGACACGTCGAGGACGGCGGAGTCCTTGAGGGACGTCCAGGTGCGGCCGCCGTCGGTGGTCCGGTACAGGGTGTCGATCTCGGCCCATCGGTTGTTGGTGGAGACGACGACGGTGCCGGGGCGGCGGGCGTCGACGGCGAGGCCGCCGTACCCGAAGGTGTCGGGGGAACCGTCGGACGTGGTGCCGCCCGGTCTCGCGGGGGTCACGTCGGTCCACTCCCCGCTGGTGGTGCACAGCTTGTGCACGCTGCCGTCGGACTGGCCGCCCGGGCCCGGCGCGTCGGCGTACGTCACGTAGAGCTCGCGGGTGTGCCGGTCGTGCGCGGCGTGGATCGGCACCTTGGCGGCCGGGCCGGTGGGCCCGCCGGGGACGGCTTCCCAGGTGATGCCGTCGGTGGTGCGGAAGAGGTGGGCGGTGCTGCCGTCGGAGTCGCCCCAGCCGGCGTAGAGGGCGCGCCCGGCGGCGACGAGGAAGGTGACACCCTGCCCGGAGGCGCTCGGGGTGCCCGGGAAGCCGCCGGCAGCGGTCCAGGTGGCCCCCCGGTCGGTCGACTTGAGCAGCCCGTCGTGCCGGGTGCCCAGCCACAGGGTGTCGCTGTCCCGCGGATCGACCAGCAGCCGCTCACCCGTACCCCGCCCGTCCTCGTTGGCGCCGAGCTTGACGCCCAGGTCGGTGCGGGTCCAGGTGGCACCGCGGTCCTCGGAGCGCAGGACGGCCCCGTTGCCGGCCCAGGACTGGGTGTAGGTGCCGAGGGCGAGGTAGACGCGGTCGGGGTGGGCGGGGTCGACCGCGATGGCCTCGACACCGAGGAGGTTCCAGTCGTCCGCGCCGAGGTGGTCGGTCAGCGGGGTCCAGCGGGCGGCCTTGTCGTCCCAGCGGTAGGCGCCGCCGATGTCGGTACGTGCGTAGGCGAGGCCGCGGACCGAGGGGTGGAAGAGGACGCCGGTGACGAAACCGGTGCCGCCTATGACGGCGTTGCGCCAGCGGTAGGCCGGCGTGGCGGTGGCGGCCGGTGCCGCGGCCAGCGCCCGCCCGGGGAGCAGCGGAACGGCGGTGAGCGCGGCGGTCGCCGCGGTACCGGCGAGGACGGCACGTCGGCTCGGAGTGGACGCGGGCATGACATACCTCGTTCTGTGCGGTGGGGAGCAACGGGAGGTTTGGGACCGCCGCGGCCGACCGCTGATGGCGGCAGGTCGGCCGCGGCGGAGTCGAAAGGTGTGGCTCAGCCCTTGATGGCGCCGGTGAGCATGCCCTTCCTGAAATGCTTCTGGACGAAGGGCGACAGCACGGCCACGGGCAGCAGGGCCATCACCATGACCGCCATCTGGATGGCGAGCCCGGACAGCTGACCGGTCCTGATGGCCTGGCTCAGACCGACCGGCGCCTCCTGCTTCTGCACGAGCTGGATCATGACGTTCTGCAGCGGCATCATGTCCTGGTCGTTCAGATAGAGCGAGGCGTTGAACCAGGCACTCCAGTAGCCGACGGCGTAGAAGAGCGTGATCACCGCGAGGACGGCCCGCGACAGCGGCATGACGATCCGCCAGAGGATCCGCAGGTCCCCGGCGCCGTCGATGCGCGCGCTGTCGATGAGCTCCGGCGAGATCTCCATGAAGAAGCCGCGCAGCACCAGGATGTTGAAGACGCTGATGGCGCTCGGCAGGATCAGTGCGAGATAGCTGTCGGTCAGGCCGAGGGACTGCACCAGCAGATAGGTGGGGATGAGGCCGGCGCTGAAGAACATGGTCGCCAGCAGCAGCATCAGGATCCAGCGGTGGCCGAGGGACCCGCTCCGGGACAGGCCGTAGGCACACAGGACGGACACCGTCATCGAGAACAGCGTGCCGACCAGGGTGACGAGGAGGCTGATGACCGCGGCGCGGGTGACCTGGCCGCCGCTGAGCAGTTCCCGGTAGGCGACGAAGGTGATGCCCTTGGGCACCATCACCAGGCCGCCCGCCTCGTTGATCGTCTGGCGCGAGGACAGGCTGGTGACGACGACGATCCACAGCGGGAAGAGGATCGCCAGGCAGGCGAACGTCAGGGCGACGCCCTTGCCCGCGAGACCGGCCCGGGAGGGCTTCTCCTCCCACGCGGGGCGCTCGGGTGCGGTCCACCAGCGCGGCCGGCTCGCCGGTTCGTCGATGACGGCGGTCACTTCTTGTACACCCCCTTCTCGCCCATGAGATGGGCCACCTTGTTCGCGGCGAGGACCAGGCCGATGCTGACCACGCCCTTGACGAGACCGGCGGCGGCCGCGTAGCCGAAGTTCTGGTTGCGCACGCCGTTCCACCACACGAAGGTGTCGAGGACCTCGCCAGCGCCCGGTCCGACGCCGTCACGTTGCAGCAGGATCTGTTCGAACCCGACGGTCAGGGCATCGCCGACGCGCAGCACGAGGAGGAGGGCGATCACCGGGCGCAGGGCGGGCAGCGTGACGTGCCAGATGCGGCGCCAGCGTCCGGCGCCGTCCATCGCGGCGGCCTCGTACAGGTCCGGGCTGACCGAGGCCAGGGCGGCGAGGAAGACGATGATCCCCCACCCGGCGTCCTTCCACACGCTCTGCGCGGTGAGCAGGAAGGGGAAGGTGTTCGGGTCGGTCATGATGTCGAGGCCGTCGTACCCGTGCTGTCGCAGCAGCTGGGAGAGCATGCCCGCGCCGCCGAACATCTGCTGGAAGACGGCGATGACCAGCACCCAGGAGAAGAAGTGCGGCAGATAGAGAACGGCCTGCGCGAACGCCCGCACCCGGGGCCGGACCACGCTGTTGATGAGCAGCGCGAGCAGGATCGGGATCGGGAAGAACAGCAGGAGCTGGACGAAGAACAGCACGAGCGTGTTCTCGACGGCGTTCCAGAAGGCTGAGTCCTGGAAGATCTGCTGGAAGTTCTCCAGGCCCACGAAGGGGCTGTTCAGCATGGAGACGATGCCGTTGTCGCTGATGTAGGGGTCGTAGTCCTGGAAGGCGACGACGTTGCCGAGGATCGGCAGGTAGTTGAAGACCAGAAGGAGCACGACGGCCGGCAGCGTCATGAGGATCAGCAGGCGGTCGCGTCTGAACCTGAGCCCAAGACTCAGCTTGCCCGAGCCTCGTTTCTCCCGGGGGCCGGTGGCGTCCTCGGACGCCACCTTCGTCTTCACCGGTGTGCCGGCCTCGGCCTTGGTCCGAGGCACCGTGCTGTGGGACACAGCCGTTCTCCTTGCCTCGAAGTCTCGTCAGCTCGCCGCCGGACCGTTCTCGTCGAGGAGCTTCTTGTACCAGTCGCGCAGCTTGTCCCCGCCCTTGCTCTTCCAGTCGGAGATGGCCTGCTGCATGTCACTGATCTTCTTGTGGCCGCGGATGATGTCGTCCTCGAGCTGCTCGAAGTCGTTGACGAGGTTGGTGTAGCGGGAGGGCTCGGTGATCTGCAGGCCCCAGAACGACGACTTCCTCGTGAAGGCACCCATCCGCTGCTGCCACTCGACCATGCCCCGGGTGTACTTCGGGAGGTCGGGGTGGGCGATGGTCGCGGCGGGGCTCGCGATCATGACATAGGCGTTGATGACCTCGTTGTTGCCCCGGTCGTTCTTGACGGGGACGCCGTCCTTGAGCGTGTAGTGGGTGCCCTCGACCCCGTAGTTGGTCATCATCCACTCCTTGGTGCCGTAGGGCGCCGCGGTGACGTTGGCGACCGCCAGCACGTCGCGGATGACGGACTCGGAGGCCTTCTTGTTGACGAAGGCGAAGATGTTGGCCGGGTTCGTGGCGTACAGCGTCGGTGCACCGCCGTCGTGGCCCCAGATGTCCATGCCCCAGACCTTGACGCCGGCGTTCTGGGTGGCCAGGGAGGCCTGCTGCCCGTACCAGTTGGAGATGTCGTTGTTCCAGATCAGGAACTCGCCGGCGGCGAACTTGGGGGCCGGGTCGGTGATCTGGCTCTTGCCCAGCTTGAAGTTGGGGTGGACGACTCCGGCGGCGAACAGCTTGCGCGTCCACTCGATGGCTTCCAGGTACTGCGGGGTCTCGATGCGGTTGATCAGCTTGCCGTCGACCAGGTTCCACCACAGCGGCTTCTCCCCGCCGCTGAGCACCCCGAAGTTGCTGAACGCGGTCCACTTCATGTCACCGCAGGCCCACCGCCTGGCCCTGGCGTTGGTGATCTCCTTGCACAGGGCCATGAACTCGTCGGCGGACCGCGGGATTTCGTAGCCCTCCTTGTCGAAGATGTCCTGGCGGTAGAGCGGCACGATGTTGTTGACGTACCCGGCGGGCATCGGCAGGCCCATCAGCTTGCCGCCGAAGATGGAGCGCTGCCAGGCGTCGCTGGGGATCGCCGCGAGGTTGGAGTACTCCTTGGCCTTCTCCCCGGACAGGTACGGGCTCAGGTCGGCGAACTTGCTGATGATGGCGCTGGGTATCTTGCCCATCATGTTCCAGCTCGGGACGACGACCACGTCCGGGACGTCGCTGGAGGCGAGGACCGCGCCGAGCTTCTGGTCGTAGGTGTTGCCGTCCTGGTTGCGCCACTGGACGTCGACACCGATCAGGTCGTTCATCGACGTGTAGTAGGGGTTGTTCTGCTTGGGCGGCGAGCCCCAGAACGGCGACATGATGGTGACCTTGCCGCCCTTGCCGAGCTTCTTCGGCACCGAGGTCTTGAGGGTGGCGATGTCGAGCTTGCTGGTGAAGCCCATCGCGGAGCCGTTCTTCGACGGGATGTCCGGCGTCACCACATTGCTGGCCACATAGGCCGGCAGGAGCTTCTCGGCGTTCTTGCCCGTCGTGGTCCCGTCGCGCGATCCGCCGTCCGCACCACCGCAGGCGGACAGCAGTGGCATCCCTCCCGCCATCGCCGCGGTGGCGACCGCTGTTGAGGCGAGGAAGCTTCTGCGGCTAGGTCCGGAGGAGGCGGAGGCGGCGTTCGGCGTCATTGCGTCAACCCTTCGTGGCGCACCTGGACACCCGGCGGAGGCCGTCGGCTGCGGTGTCGTAAGTGGGAACTGGCTGAGCTGAAGCGTTTCTTCGACGTATGAACGGAATGCGCAGTCGAAGCGCTTCGATGTTGCTGTGAGGTTAAGTGAACACACAGGGGCGCACAAGGGTCGCTTCCAAGATTCCTACGAGGCCCGGGAGCGCCCTCTCTTCGTATGCACCGCTTGAAGTCGGGGTGCCGGTCTCTTGACACTCGACACCGAGTCGAATGAGCATCGAAGCGCTTCGAATGCAATCCCGTCGATTCATCGCAGGGGGATCCCCACGTGACCGCACACACGCCGCACACGCCGCCTTTTCGCGATCCACACCTGCCCTTCGCGAAGCGCATCGACGACCTTCTGTCGCGGCTCACCCTCGATGAGAAGATCGGATTCCTGCACCAGTTCGTCCCCGCCGTCGAGCGGCTGGACATCCCCGCGTTCCGCACCGGCCAGGAGGCGCTGCACGGCGTGGCCTGGATGGGCCCGGCCACGGTCTTCCCGCAGGCGGTCGGTCTCGGCGCGACCTGGAACCAGGACCTGGTACGACGGGTCGGCGAGGCCGTCTCCAAGGAGATTCGCGCGATGCGCGCCCGTGACGACCGCGTGGGGCTCAACGTCTGGTCCCCGACCGTCAACCTCCTGCGCCACCCGCTGTGGGGCCGCAACGAGGAGGGCTACTCGGAGGATCCGCGGCTCACCTCGGCCATCGCCACCGCCTACACGCACGGCCTGCGCGGCGAGCACCCGACGTACTGGCGCACGGCACCCGTCCTCAAGCACTGGCTCGCGCACAACAACGAGACGAACCGCGACACCACGTCCTCCTCCGTCCGCCCCCGCGTCCTGCACGAGTACGACCTGCGCGCCTTCCGCGACACGGTCGAGGCGGGCACGGTGGCCGGTGTCATGCCCGCGTACAACCTGGTCAACGGCCGCCCGAACCATGTCTCGCCGTATCTGCGCGAGCACCTGCGGACCTGGACCGAGGAGGACCTCCTCGTCTGCTCCGACGCGGGCGCGCCGTCCAACCTGGTCGACTCCGAGCACTACTTCGACACGCACGAGGAGGCGACGGCCGCGGTGCTGCTGGCCGGCGTCGACAGCTTCACCGACCACGGCACCGACAGCTCGAAGATCACCGCGCGGGTGCGCGGGGCCCTGGAGCAGGGCCTGCTCACCGAGTCGGACATCGACACGGCCGTACGCCGCCAGCTCTCGGTGCGCTTCCGCCTCGGCGAGTTCGACCCGCACCACGACCCGCACGTCGGCACCGGCGAGTTCGACACCCCGGCCCATCGTGCGCTCGCGCAGGAGGCCGCCGAGCAGGCGGTCGTGCTGCTGAAGAACGACGGCGGTCTGCTGCCGCTCACCGAGGACACCCGGATCGCGGTGGTCGGCCTGCTCGCGGACGAGTGCAAGCTCGACTGGTACAGCGGCACGCTCATCCACCGGTCCACACCGCTGGAGGGCCTGTACGAGCGGTTCGGCGCGGAGCGCGTGGAGTTCGCGGAGGGCGTGGACCGCGTCCGCTTCAAGACCGCTGCCGGTACGTTTCTCCATGCCCCGGCGGCGGACGGTGCCGAGGAGCGGGTGCGCGGCGCCGAGGGCGCTCTCGACCCGGCCACGCTCACCGGGCGCACCGATCTCCCGCCGCTGACCACCGATGCGACCGGTACCGAGTTCGCGCTCATGGAGTGGGGCGAGGGCGTGCTGACGCTGCGCGCGCCCGACGGCCGCTATCTCTCGGTCGCCGAGGACGGCCGTCTGCGCGCCTCCGCCGACCAGCCGGGAGGCTGGATCGTCCAGGAGACGTTCCGCCTGGAACCCCATGAGAACGGGCACCTCCTGAAGCACCTCGGTACGGGTCGCCACGTCTGTGTCGCCGCCGACGGCGTCAAGGTTGCCGAAGCGAACCCGGAAATCTTCCAGGTGATCATCACCGAGCGCGGTGAGGACGCGGTGCGCAGGGCCGCCGCCGGGGCCGACGTGGTCCTGGTGGTCGCGGGCAACGATCCGCACATCAACGGCCGCGAGACCGAGGACCGTACGACCCTGCGCCTCCCCCAGCACCAGGAGCGCCTGCTGCACGCCGCGCGCGCCGCCAACCCGCACACGGTGCTGGCGCTGGTGTCGGCGTACCCCTACGCGTTCGACGCCGCCCGCCTGCCGGCCGCCCTGTGGACGGCGCACGGCGGCCAGGCGGCCGGCACCGCCCTGGCCAGGGTCCTCGCCGGGGACGTCTCCCCCGCCGGCCGCCTCCCGCAGACCTGGTACGCCGACGACGCCGACCTGCCCGACCTCCTCGACTACGACGTGATCGGCAGCCGCCAGACCTACCTGTACTTCGAGGGCACGCCCCTGTTCCCGTTCGGCCACGGCCTGTCGTACGCGTCGTTCGCGTACGCGGACCTGACGGCAAAGGCGGAGGGCACCGCGGTGTCCGCCTCCTTCACGGTCACGAACACCGGAGCCATGGCGGCGGACGAGGTCGTCCAGCTCTATCTCCGCGCCGTGGACCCGGCCCTCCCGCGTCCGCGGCGCGAGCTGGCGGCACTCGCCCGGGTGCGTCTGGAGCCGGGCGAGCGCAGGGAGCTCTCCTTCGAGGTCCCCTTGTCCGCCTTCGGCTTCTGGGATGTGCACCAGGGCCACTGGCGCCGTGAACCGGGCCCCTACGAACTGCTGGCCGGTGCCTCCAGCGAGGATGTGCGGCTGCGTACGACGGTGACCCTCGACGGCGAGGCGTCCGCGCCGCGCCCGGTCCTGCGCCGGGGTCTCGACGCGGCCGACTTCGACGAGCAGAGCGGCATCGAGATCGTCGACCGCACGAAGTCCGCGGGCGACGCGGTGACCCCGGTGGAGGGCAGGGCGGGCGAACTGCTCTACCGGGACTGCGACTTCGGGAAGGGCGCCGGCGAGGTGTCCGTGACGGTGGCGGGCGAGGGTGTGGTCGAGGTGTCACTGGACGGGGGTCCGGTGCTCGCGTCCCTGACGCCCAGGACGCCGACGCCGGGGCCGTACGACTACACGACGGTCACCGCCGGGCTCCTCGCCGAGGGTGTCCGCGACGTCCACCTCAGGCTGCGCGGCCCGCTGCGGCTCGCGCACGTCGTCTTCTCCGGTTGAGGGTCCGGAGCGGACGACCAGGGGCCCGGCACCGGAAGGCATCGGTGCCGGGCCCCTTCGGGGAGTCTATATGAAAATGGTTCCCATTTACAGAGGGTGCCTTGAGGGGCGCCTGGAGAGGCTCTAGAGGGCGAGCCCGGTGAGGACCAGCACCCGCTCGTAGGTGTAGTCGTCCATCGCGAACTTCACGCCCTCACGGCCCACACCGGACTGCTTGGCGCCGCCGTACGGCATCTGGTCGGCCCGGTAGGAGGGGACGTCACCGATGACCACGCCGCCCACCTCCAGCGCACGATGCGCCCGGAAGGCGACCTGGAGGTCATGCGTGAACACGCCCGCCTGGAGGCCGTACTTGGAGGAGTTGACGGCGGCGAACGCCTCGGCCTCGCCGTCCACCTTCTGCACCGTCAGGACGGGCCCGAAGACCTCCTCGCAGGAGATCGTCGTGTCGGCCGGTACGTCGGTGAGGACGGTCGGCGCGTAGGAGGCGCCGTCGCGGTCGCCGCCGGTGAGCAGGGTGGCACCGGCCTCGACGGCCTCCTTCACCCACGACTCGACGCGCTTGGCCGCGTCCTCGCTGACCAGCGGGCCGACATCGGTCTTGTCGTCGCTCGGGTCGCCGGTGACCTGGGCCTCGACGGCGGCGACGATCCGCGGCAGCAGCCGGTCGTACACCGACGCGTCCGCGATGACGCGCTGCACGGAGATGCAGGACTGGCCGCCCTGGTAGTTGGAGAAGGTGGCGATGCGGGTGGCGGCCCAGTCGAGGTCTGCGTCGGAGGCGTAGTCGCCGAGGACGACGGCCGCGCCGTTGCCGCCCAGCTCCAGGGTGCAGTGCTTGCGCGGCACCGAGTCCATGATCGCGTAGCCGACCTTCTCGGAACCGGTGAACGAGATGACCGGCAGGCGCTCGTCCTGGACCAGGGCGGGCATCTTGTCGTTGGCGACCGGCAGGATGCTCCAGGAGCCGGCCGGCAGGTCCGTCTCGGCGAGCAGGTCGCCGATGATCAGGCCGGAGAGTGGGGTGGCGGGCGCCGGCTTCAGGATGATCGGCGCTCCGGCCGCTATCGCCGGGGCGACCTTGTGGGCGCACAGGTTGAGCGGGAAGTTGAAGGGCGCGATGCCGAGGACGACGCCCTTGGGGAAGCGGCGGGTGAGGGCGAGACGGCCCTGGCCGCCGGCGTCGGTGTCGAGGCGCTGGGCCTCGCCGCCGTTGAAGCGGCGGGCCTCCTCGGCGGCGAACCGGAAGACGGAGACCGCGCGGCCGACCTCGCCGCGGGCCCACTTGATCGGCTTGCCGTTCTCGGCGGAGATCAGCTGGGCGATCTCCTCGGTGCGCTCGGCGAGCCTGCGGCTCACGTGGTCGAGGGCGCCGGCGCGGACGTGGGCGGGGGTGGCGGCGAAGTCCTCGCGGACGGCGTGGGCGGCGGCGACGGCCTCCTCGACCTGGGCGTCGGTCGGCACGCTGACCTTGCCGACGAGGCGGCCGTCCCACGGGGAGGTGACGTCGAAGGTGTCCTCGCCCGTGGCCTGGCGGCCGGCGAGCCAGAAGGCGGTGGTGGAAGTCATGGGGGTTCCGGCCCTTCCCTGTTGGGGGTGCTCTTGTTCGTGGCTTCGGGGTCCACGGTAGGACGGTGGGGGTGGGGGTGTGTTTGGCCGGGGTGTAGTGGTGGGGGCGGGCCGTACGACGGTTTGGCGGGGTGGTGGGTGCGGCCGGCGTTCCTCGCCCCGCCGCCCCTTCCCGTCCCGACCCGGGGGCCAGCCCCGGACCCCCGCTCCTGAAACGCCGGAGGGGCTGAATTCGGCTCAGCCAACTCAGCCCGTCCGGCGTTTGAGGACGAGGCCGTTCAGGCCGAACGGAGGTCTGGGGGCGGAGCCCCCAGTGGCTCCGCCGCGGGCCCGGTGGCTACTCCGCAGACGTCGCCTTCAGCGCCAGCCACAGCTCCATCCGTACATCCGGATCGTCCAGCGACCGCCCGAGAATCTCCTCCACCCGCCGCATCCGGTACCGCAAGGTATGCCGGTGCACCCCCAGATCCGCGGCCGCCGCATCCCACTGCCCATGCCGCGACAACCACGCCCGCAGCGAGGCCACCAGATCCCCCCGCCCGGTCGCGTCATGCTCGTACAGCGCCCGCAGCAACCCGTCCGCGAACGCCTTCACCGCATCGTCGGCCAGCAACGGCAGCACGGACCCGGCCGCCAGCTGCTCGTGCCCCACGCACACCCGCCCCCGCCGCCGGGCCACCGACAACGCCTGCTCGGCCTGCTTGTACGCCGCCGCGGCCGCGATCGGCCCCACCGGCGCCGACACCCCGACCACCAGCTCGTCCTCCTCACCGCCGGCGGCGTCCCGCGCCCCCTCCGCCCCGCTCCGCTGAGCCTCGACCGCCGCCGCGTACTCCCCGCACGCCGTGACCGCCGCACCCCCGTCCGCGGCCAACACGAGCAACCGCTCCCCCTCGGGTACGACCAGCACGGACTCCCCCGCCCGCGCGGCCGCCGACTCCACGATCTCGGCGAGCCCGGCCAGCGGATCGCCGCCCGCGTCGGTGGCGGCCCGCGCGGCCGACTCGGCGATGACCAACCGGAAGGGGGCGTCCAGCAGCCCCCCGTACAGATGACCCGCGACGGCCCTCGCATGGTCCGGCTCCCCCGCCAACAGCATGCGCAGCACCGCCGCACCGATGCGCTGTTCCGCGGCGTGCAACGACCTCGACCGTTCCGTCGTCAGCGTCAGCAGCGCGATCGCCGAGTGGACGGCGTACCGCTCCGCGGTACCGAGCGCAGCCGCCGTCCCCACCGCGAGCGCGGCCCGCGGCCGCCGCCCCGTGCCCAGCGAGTGCAGTTCGACGCGGTCCTCGTTGTCCGGCGGGCCGACCACCGAGGACGCCGGCGCGGGCCGCTCCCGCAGCCGCTCCACGTCCGCCGTGAGCCGCGCGGCCCGCCGCCCCGCCCACTCCGGTGCGGTCGCGACGACGGCGCCCGAGGCGTCGTACAGCGCCGCCCATCCGTCGACCTGCGAGGCGAGCGCGGACAGCACCCCCTCGGGGCCGCCCGTCAGCGCCTGCTTGGTCAGTTCCCGCTGGGCGGCGAAGCCCGCCGTCACCGCCCGGTACTGGTCGGCGGCGATCGCCGCGGAGACGGCCTTGCTGATGGCGAGGAAGGGCGTCCGCCGTGGCACTTCCAGAAGGGGGAGGCCCTCGCCCTGCGCCGCGTCGACCAGCGCCTTCGGGATCTCCTCGTAGTTGACCCCGACGGCGAAGCCGAGTCCTACGACGCCCGCTTCCACCAGCCGCTTCACATAGCGCCGCATCGCCTCCGGATCCTCCGCGTCCAGCTTGAGCGCGGTGATCAGCAGCAGTTCCCCGCCCTCCATGTACGGCACGGGGTCGGCGAGCTCGCTGACGTGCGCCCAGCGGACCGGCACGTCGAGACGGTCCTCACCCGCGCGCACGGTGAGTTTGAGCGCGGAGTGGTGGACGAGCGAGGCGAGTGTCGGGGGCATGAGGCCTTCAGGTCAGGTGTGCGGGGATCGGCGAACCTTCCGATCTTTTGGCCGCCTGGTATGAACGGCCTGTCCCGATTCTGCCTCACCGTAAGGTCACCCGGTCCTGTGACAACCAGACTCAGGGCCTGTCCAACCCCTCAGATCCACCAGCAGGGGCGGCGCGTGCTCGCCCTTGACGGTCGTCAGCGACAGCACCGCGTGTCCGGGCGGCACCCCGTGTGCCAGCTCGGACGCCGACCACCGCTCGCGTTCGACCTGCCGGACGGTCACGGCCCGTGCGGTGGGCGCCTTGCCGGTGATGACGCGCCGGAGCATGTGGACGGCCTTGCCGGCCGGGGTCTCGGCGATGATCTGCCGGTCGGTGACGTCCCGTGCCTCGGTCCACTCCTTGCCCCAGACCTCGGCGAAGTCCTGCCCGTCCCACGGGGTGAGCCCGGACAGCGCCATACGGCATCCGGTGGAGCCGAGCAGCGGCCCGCGCAGCGGCCTCGGCACATCGTCCAGGGTCCGCAGCGTCAGTACGACGCCGGCGTTCCCGGACCGCAGCCGCTGGATCCCGCGCACCGCCTCCGGGGTCACCACCCCGGTCGCGTCGTCCAGCACCAGGCAGGCGAACAGCGACCGGTCCTCACGTACCGCCACGCTCGCGGTGAACTGCGCGAGGACCAGCCGCGCCAGCATCCGCGAGGCGTCGGCGTGTCCGCGCTCGGGCAGGTCGATACGGACCCGCACCGGGTGGTCGAGGGCCTTGAGGGAGAAGGGCTTGGACTGTCCCGAGGTGTCGAAGAAGCCGGCGAAGGCGGGCCGGTCCAGCAGCGCCACCCGGTCCGCCAGCACCGCCGCCACATCCCCGGGGTGCCCCAACTGGCGCCGGCGAGCGTCCAGTTCCCGCAGCAGCGACTCCTGCCCGGAACCCTGCAGCGCCCTGCGCAGCTCCTCCAGCGGCCCGGGCGATCCGTCCAGCAGCTGCCGCAGCTCCGGCACGGAGGGGAAGCGGCCGTGGACCGCCCGGAAGGGGCCGAGGAGCTGGGCGAGCACGGTCGTGGACCGGCGGCTGTCACTGCCCGGGTGCGGTTCGGCGAGGTCCCCGACCAGCGCCTCGGCCAGCACGGCCGCGGCCTCGTCCGGGTCACTCGTCCCGCCGTACAGGTCCAGGTCGTACACCGATTCCGGATTCCCGATCCTTACGACGACGTCGTAGGCGTCGGCCGGTCCGAGCCCGGCGCCCGCCGCGCCGACCACGACGACGGCGGCCCGGCCGGCGAGGGCGTGCAGACAGAGGGACTCGGCGAGCGGGCGCACCACGGTGCCGGTCTTGCCGGAACCGGCCGGGCCGACGGCGAGCAGGGAGGTGCCGAGCAGCTCGGGGCCGAGGCCGAGACCGGCGCCGCGGTAGGCGTACGGGTTGCGGGGGTCGTCGGCGGCCGTGCCGAGCCGTACCTGACCGGTCAGCAGGTCGTGCCGGGCGAGCCGGGCCGGCAGGTCGCGCTCCCCGGAGGGGTGCAGACAGGCGGCGGCGCCGTCCTTGAGCACGGCGCCGGTGAACGCGGCGAGGCTGTGCCGGCCGGTGCGCACGCCCTGCCAGGCGCGCACGATCCGGGCGTGGTCGACGTCCCGCATCAGCCCGGCCCGGGCCTCGGCGGCCAGCCGCTCGGCGGCGTCGGCGGCTCCGGCGGCGCGGAGCTGGGGCCACTCGGCGGGGTCCTCTTCCGGGGCGGGCGGGCGTTCGGCGCGGGGCGCCGTCCGGTTCCAGGCGGGCGGACCGTAGCGGCGCCAGATCTCGCCCCAGCGGCCGAGCCTCCCGACGCCGATCATGATGACCAGGGCGATCAGCACGTAGTAGGCGTAGACGACCACGACCGAGGCGATGCTGTGCGGCTGGGCCCAGGAGTCGGGGATCATCGCGTAGAGCGGGAGCAGCCACCAGCCGCCGAGGTAGCCGTTCCACAGCAGCGACCAGATCAGCCAGCCGACGAGGAACGCGATCACCGCGCCGCTGACCAGCTGGCGGGCGGGGATCAGTTCGGGCTCCTCCTGAGCCCGCGGCCGATGCCCGAACCGCCACACGCCGGGCGGTGTCTCCGGGCGCGGCGCCCGGAGCCAGGTCAGGAACGCCGAGCCGTCCGGCCGCGGCGGCACGCCGGGTGCGGCCGTGGGCCTCGGCGGTACCTCCGGCGGACCTGCCGGACGCGGCACAGGATTCGCATGCGTACCCCGTGTGTCCTGCGTCCCGTCGCTGTCCATCGCCCTCGCTCCCTGACCAGCCGTTCCGTCCACCGTCAGCGGTCAATCTAACGCCCCGGCACGGGGAGTTCACCGCTTACGCGGCCGGGCCCCGCACCGGGCGCCATGTCCACCGCGGACAAACCCGAACCCCCGACAGCGCCCACATGGAGCATGCCCACCCCCCTCTTCCGGTCCTAACCTGCGAGAAAAGAAGGCAAGAGTCCGTAAGAGCCTGTGTAAGGCCGCACACCCCCAGGAGCCCCTCATGAGTGCACTTCCGCAGGAGCGCCGGATCGTCACCGCCATCCCCGGCCCGAAGTCGCAGGAACTGCAGGCCCGCCGTACCGCCGCGGTCGCGCAGGGCGTGGGCTCCGTGCTGCCCGTGTTCACCGCGCGCGCGGGCGGCGGGATCATCGAGGACGTCGACGGCAACCGGCTCATCGACTTCGGCTCCGGCATCGCGGTGACGTCCGTCGGCGCCTCCGCCGAGGCCGTCGTACGCCGGGCGTCCGCGCAGCTCGCGGACTTCACCCACACCTGTTTCATGGTCACCCCGTACGAGGGCTACGTGGAGGTCGCCGAGGCCCTCGCGGATCTCACCCCGGGCGACCACGCCAAGAAGTCCGCGCTGTTCAACTCCGGCGCCGAGGCCGTCGAGAACGCCGTCAAGATCGCCCGCGCGTACACCAAGCGCCAGGCCGTCGTCGTCTTCGACCACGGCTACCACGGCCGTACCAACCTGACGATGGCGCTGACGGCGAAGAACATGCCGTACAAGCACGGCTTCGGACCCTTCGCGCCCGAGGTCTACCGCGTCCCGGTCGCCTACGGCTACCGCTGGCCGACCGGCCCGGAGAACGCCGGTCCCGAGGCCGCCGCGCAGGCCATCGACCAGATCAGCAAGCAGGTCGGCCCGGACAACGTCGCCGCGATCATCATCGAGCCGGTGCTCGGCGAGGGCGGCTTCATCGAGCCCGCGAAGGGCTTCCTGCCGGCGATCCGGAAGTTCGCCGCCGACAACGGCATCGTCTTCGTCGCCGACGAGATCCAGTCCGGCTTCTGCCGCACCGGTCAGTGGTTCGCGTGCGAGGACGAGGGCATCGTCCCGGACCTGATCACCACCGCCAAGGGCATCGCGGGCGGTCTGCCGCTGGCCGCGGTCACCGGCCGCGCCGAGATCATGGACGCCGCGCACGCGGGCGGCCTGGGCGGCACCTACGGCGGCAACCCGGTCGCCTGCGCCGGTGCGCTCGGCTCGATCGAGACGATGAAGGAACTCGACCTCAACGCCAAGGCGAAGAACATCGAGGCGGTCATGAAGGCCCGCCTCGGCGCCATGGCCGAAAAGTTCGACATCATCGGTGACGTGCGCGGCCGCGGCGCGATGATCGCCATCGAGCTGGTCAAGGACCGTACGACCAAGGAGCCGAACCCGGAGGCGACCGCCGCGCTGGCCAAGGCCTGCCACCAGGAGGGCCTGCTGGTCCTGACCTGTGGCACCTACGGCAACGTCCTCCGCTTCCTGCCCCCGCTGGTCATCGGCGAGGACCTCCTGAACGAGGGTCTCGACATCATCGAGCAGGCCTTCGCGCGGATCTGAGCCACGCGGAATCCCCAGCTCACGCACGGGATGCGCGTCCCATGCGCACCATCTGCCCCAGCGCCGGCATCCCTCGTGATTCCGGTGCCTGGACAGTGGGCGTCAGGCCGTGTGAAGAACGTGTGCGAGGTGGATGGCGGGACGCGATTCCGTCTGTCTTCCGCCCACCGGCTGCCGTAGGTTCTACCCAGATGAGAGATACACCCCGCTCACAGGGGACTGTGGGCGATTTCAGGCCGTGGCCTCCCCAGCTACGACCTGGTCGTGCCCTCGCGCACACACACGGAGCTTCCGGCTCCGGATCTCCTCACCGATCGGACAGTCGCCCGCCCCAAACCCCCCGGGGTGGGCGTCGATCCGATCTGATCGGCCGCCTCGGAACCACCCCCCCTGTTCCGGGGCGGCCGACCTCCTTTCTTCTCCTTCTCGGGCTTCCCGCCCTCCTCTTCGCGCTGATCACCTGGCAGGTCGTCTCGAACGGCCCGCTGCTGCGCCTGGACCGGCGGGTCAGCGGCGCCCTCGCCCACCCCGACCGCTTCTCGGAACTCCTCGCCGACCTGGGCAACATCGGGGTGGCGGTGCCTGTGCTCGGCGTCGCCCTGGTGTACGTTGCCTGGCGGGCCCGCGCGGCAGGGACATACCGCTGGTGGCTGCCGCCGCTCGCGGCCGCGCTGCTGATGGCGCTGGTCCCGGCCCTGGTCGTACCCCTCAAGGAACTGATCGACCGCCCGGGCACCCCCGTCGAGCCCCCTGGGACCGGCTACTACCCGTCCGGCCACACCGCGACGGCCGCCGTCGCCTACGGCGCGGCGACCCTGCTCCTGCTCCCCTGGCTCCGCGCGGTGTACGCCCGCCGTGCACTGCTCGCCGTCTGCGCCGTCGTCAATCTGGCCGTGGGGTTCGGGCTGGTGCGGCGCGGCTATCACTGGCCTCTGGACGTCGTGGCCAGCTGGTGTCTGTGCACGGTGCTGATCGCGTCCCTGTGGATGTTCCTGGTCCGCGTCGGCCGTGCGGAGGCCGACGCGAGTGCGGCGGGTCCGAGTGGTCCGTCTTCGTAGGGCGTCTCCACCAACCACCTGTCCGGACCTCTGGCCATCAGTGGCCCGTCAGCCGTCCTCCTCGCGCGCCAGGCCCGCCGCCGCCTCGTGCATCGCCAGTTCGAGGAGTGAGGGGTCCGTGAGGGTGCCCGAACCGTCGGGCGGAACCAGCCAGCGGACGCCGCCGGTCGAGCGTCCCGGGTACGGCACCACGATCCAGGTGCCGGCGCCCGCCGTACGGATGCCGGTGCCGAGCCAGCGGGACGCGGTGCCCGGCGGCACGAAGAAGCCCATGCGGGCGTCCCCGAAGTCGACGAGCACCGGGCCCGGCCGGTCGAGGAAACGGGTGAGGACGTCGAGCGTGGCATAGCCGAGCCCGGCCGGAAGGATGAGCACGTCCCAGGCCCTGCCCGCGGGCAGCAGCGCGATCCCCTGGGGATTGCGCTCCCACTCCCAGCGGCAGGCCTCGGGATCCGGAGCAACGGACGCCAGCCACTCGACCGCCGTGTTCGCCCCAGCCATGAGGAGACCTCCTGTCTCTCCTGGACGCTGGTCGCGTCACGGGAGAGAGGGAGGTCTCCTGGCGGGCATTACGCGGGTTTTCCCGGCCTGTTTGAGTGAGCTGGATCACAGGCGCTGTGGATCGGGTGCCACTCAGCTGTCGAAGCCGAGCCCGAGCCGGTCCATCGCGCGCAGCCAGAGGTTGCGACGGCCGCCGTGTGCGTCCGCGCGGGCCAGGGACCACTTGGTGAGCGCGATGCCGGTCCAGGCGAAGGGCTCGGGCGGGAACGGCAGCGGCTTCTTGCGGACCATCTCCAGCGAGGTCCGCTCCGTGCTCTCCCCCGCCAGCAGGTCCAGCATCACCTCGGCGCCGAAGCGGGTGGCGCCCACGCCGAGGCCCGTGTAGCCGGCCGCGTAGGCGACGTTGCCGTGGTGCGCGGTGCCGAAGAACGCCGAGAACCGCGAGCAGGTGTCGATCGCGCCGCCCCACGCATGGGTGAAGCGGACGCCCTCCAGCTGCGGGAAGCAGGTGAAGAAGTGCCCGGCGAGCTTGGCGTAGGTCTCCGGGCGGTCGTCGTACTCGCGGCGCACCCGGCCGCCGTAGTGGTGGATCGCGTCGTAACCGCCCCACAGGATGCGGTTGTCGGCGGACAGCCGGAAGTAGTGGAACTGGTTGGCGCTGTCCCCGAGGCCCTGGCGGTTCTTCCAGCCGACCGACGCCAGCTGCTCCTCGCTGAGCGGCTCGGTCATCAGCGCGTAGTCGTAGACCGGGACGGTGTACGCCCGTACGCGCTTGATCAGGTTGGGGAAGATGTTGGTGCCGAGCGCGACCTTGCGGGCGCGGACGGAGCCGTAGGGGGTGCGTACGGCCACGCCGGCGCCGTACGGCTTCAGGGTGAGGGCGGGGGTGTGCTCGTAGACGCGGACGCCGAGGGCGAGGCAGGCGCGCTTGAGGCCCCAGGCGAGCTTCGCCGGGTGCAGCATGGCGACGCCGCGACGGTCCCAGAGGCCGGCCTGGAACGTCGGTGAGTCGACCTGTTCCCGTACCGCTTCCGCGTCCAGGAACTCGACGCCCTCGGCGAGGCCCTCGCGCTCCATCTCCTCGTACCAGTCGCGCAGTTCCCACGCCTGGTAGGTCTCGGTGGCAACATCGATCTCGCCGGTGCGCTCGAAGTCGCAGTCGAGGGAGTGCCGGGCGACCGCCTTCTCGATCTCGTCGAGGTTGCGGGCGCCCAGTTCCTGCAGCTTGTGGATCTCGTCCGGCCAGCGGGTCAGGCCGTTGGGCAGGCCGTGGGTGAGGGAGGCGGCGCAGAAGCCGCCGTTGCGGCCCGAGGCGGCCCAGCCCGCCTCGCGGCCTTCCAGCAGGACGACATCCCGTGCGGGGTCGCGCTCCTTGGCGATGAGCGCGGTCCACAGTCCGCTGTAGCCACCGCCGACGACCAGCAGATCGCAGGTCTCGGCGCCGGTCAGTGCGGGCTCGGGGTGGGGCTTGCCGGGATCTTCGAGCCAGTACGGGACCGGCTGTGCGTCGGAGAGGGACCTTGTCCAGCGGTTCATGGCGCTTGGGGCCATGATTTCAACTCCCTACACGGTCTCTGCGATTACGCCTTTTGCTTGTTGCGGCGATTGCTGATCAGCATGGAGGCCAGCACGAAGAACACGGCGACGAGGAACATCGTCGTACCGATGACATTGATCTGAACGGGCGTGCCGCGCTGTGCCGAGCCCCAGACGAACATGGGGAAGGTGACGGTCGAACCCGCGTTGAAATTGGTGATGATGAAATCGTCGAAGGAGAGCGCGAAGGAAAGCAGCGCACCCGCGGCGATTCCGGGGGCCGCGATGGGCAGGGTGACGCGCAGGAAGGTCTGCGCCGGGCCGGCGTAGAGGTCCTGTGCGGCCTGCTCCAGACGCGGGTCCATGGACATCACGCGCGCCTTGACGGCGACGACGACGAAGCTGAGGCAGAACATGATGTGGGCGATCAGGATCGTCCAGAAGCCCAGCTGGGCACCCAGGTTGAGGAACAGGGTGAGCAGCGAGGCCGCCATGACGACCTCGGGCATCGCCATCGGCAGGAAGATCAGCGAGTTCACGGTGCCCCGCGCGCGGAACCGGTAGCGGACCAGCGCGAAGGCGATCATCGTGCCGAGGACGGTGGCGCCGATCGTCGCCCAGAGGGCGATCTGGAGGCTGATCGACAGCGAGCCGCACATGTCGGCGACACCGCAGGGATCCTTCCAGGCGTCCGTGGAGAACTGCTGCCACTGGTAGTTGAAGCGCCCCTTCGGCTTGTTGAAGGAGAACACCGTGACAATGACGTTCGGGAGCAGGAGATATCCGAGCGTCAGCAGTCCCGCGATGACGACGAGATGGCGCTTGAGCCAGTTGAGGACGGACATTTAAACCAGATCCTCCGTCCCGGACTTGCGAATGTAGAGGGTGACCATGAGGAGAATCGCGGCCATCAGGATGAAGGAGAGGGCCGCCGCCGTCGGATAGTCCAGAATGCGCAGGAACTGGGTCTGGATGACGTTTCCGATCATGCGGGTGTCGGTCGAACCGAGCAGTTCGGCGTTGACGTAGTCGCCGGCCGCCGGGATGAAGGTCAGCAGCGTGCCGGAGACCACGCCCGGCATCGACAGCGGGAAGGTGACCTTGCGGAAGGTGGTCCAGGGTCTGGCGTACAGATCGCCCGCCGCCTCGTGCAGCCGCCCGTCGATGCGCTCCAGCGAGGTGTAGAGCGGCAGGATCATGAACGGCAGGAAGTTGTACGTCAGTCCGCAGACGACGGCGAGCGGGGTGGCCAGGACGCGGTCGCCGGAGGTCCAGCCGAGCCAGTTGGTGACGTCCAGGACGTGCAGCGTGTGGAGGGTGCTCACCACCGGGCCGCTGTCCGCGAGGATCGTCTTCCAGGCGAGGGTGCGGATCAGGAAGCTGGTGAAGAACGGCGCGATCACCAGCACCATGATCAGGTTCCGCCAGCGGCCCGCACGGAAGGCGATCAGATACGCCAGCGGGTAGCCGAGGAGCAGGCACAGGACGGTCGCGGCGGCCGCGTAGGCGACCGAGCGCAGGAACTGCGGCCAGTACTCGGACAGCGCGTCCCAGTAGGTGACGAAGTGCCAGGTGACCTTGTAGCCCTCCTCCAGGGAGCCCGTCTGCACGGAGGTGGAGGCCTGGTAGATCATCGGCAGCGCGAAGAAGACGATCAGCCAGAGGATGCCGGGGAGCAGGAGCCAGTACGGCACCAGGCGGCCGCGTTTGCGCGGGGGCTTCTTCTCGGGGGCGGTCGGGGAGAGAGGCGGCGGCGCCTCGGTGAGGGTCGCCATCAGACCGTCGCCTCTTCCTCGATGCCGGCGTCGATGTCCTGGGCGGCATCCAGGCCAAAGGTGTGGGCCGGATTCCAGTGCAGGACGACCTCGGCGCCAGGCACCAGCCGGGCGTCGCGGTCGATGTTCTGGGCGTAGACCTCGAACTCGGGGCAGACGGGGCTGTCGATGACGTACTGCGTGGAGACACCGATGAAGCTGGAGTCGGCGATCTTCCCGGTGATGCGGTTGCGGCCCTCGGCGATCTCACCGGCGTCGTCGGCGTGGGTGAGGGAGATCTTCTCCGGGCGGACGCCGACCAGGACCTTGCCGCCGGTCGTCGTGGGTGCGGAACATCGCGCCTCGGGCAGCACCAGCTTGCCGCCACCCGCCTTGAGGACGATGTCGTCGCCGTTCTTGGTGTCGACCTCGGCCTCGATCAGGTTGGAGGTGCCGAGGAAGTTGGCGACGAAGGTGGTCTTCGGGTTCTCGTAGAGGTCGGTGGGCGAGCCGAGCTGCTCGACACGGCCCGCGTTCATCACGGCGACGGTGTCGGCCATCGTCATGGCCTCCTCCTGGTCGTGCGTGACATGGATGAAGGTGATGCCGACCTCGGTCTGGATGCGCTTGAGCTCCAGCTGCATCTGGCGGCGCAGCTTGAGGTCGAGGGCGCCGAGGGGCTCGTCGAGGAGGAGCACCTTGGGGTGGTTGATCAGGGCGCGGGCCACGGCCACGCGCTGCTGCTGGCCGCCGGAGAGCTGGTGCGGCTTCTTGCGGGCCTGCTCGCCGAGCTGGACCAGCTCCAGCATGTCCTCGACCTGCTTCTTCACCGACTTGATGCCGCGACGGCGCAGACCGAAGGCGACGTTCTCGAAGATGTCGAGGTGCGGGAAGAGGGCGTAGGACTGGAAGACCGTGTTCACCGGCCGCTTGTACGGCGGCAGATGCGTCACCTCCTGGTCGCCGAGGTGGACGGTGCCACCGGAGGGCTCCTCCAGCCCGGCGATCATGCGCAGGGTGGTGGTCTTGCCGCAGCCGGAGGCGCCGAGCAGGGCGAAGAAGGAGCCCTGCGGCACGGTCAGGTCGAGCGGGTGTACGGCGGTGAAGGAGCCGTAGGTCTTGCTGATGCCCGAGAGGCGGACGTCACCGCTGTTGTCTGTCGTCATCTTCGTCACGCCCCTGTGAGCTTCGCGAACTTCTGCTGGTAGGCCGTCTCTTCCTTCGAGCTCAGCGAGCGGAAGGCGTGGGACTTCGCCTGCATGGCCTGGTCGGGAAGGATCAGCGGGTTGCTCGCCGCCGACTTGTCGATCTTGGCAAGGTAGGGCTTCACGCCCGCGACCGGGCTCACGTAGTTGATGTACGCGGCGAGTTCGGCGGCCGGCTCCGGCTCGTAGTAGTAGTCGATGAGCCGCTCGGCGTTGGTCTTGTGGCGCGCCTTGTTGGGGATCAGCATGTTGTCGGTCGACGTCATGTAGCCGCTGTCGGGGATGACGTAGCCGACGTCCGGGTTGTCCGCCTGCAGCTGGACGATGTCGCCGCCCCAGGCGACACACGCGGCGAAGTCGCCCTTGGTGAGGTCGGAGGTGTAGTCGTTGCCCGTGAAGCGGCGGATCTGACCCTTGTCGACGGCCTTCTGCAGACGGGCGATCACCGCGTCGAAGTCGTCGTCGGTGAACTTCGCCGGGTCCTTGCCCATGTCGAGCATCGTCATGCCGATGCTGTCGCGCATCTCGGTCAGGAAGCCGACCCGGCCCTTCAGCTTGGGGTTGTCGAGCAGATCGGAGATCGACTTCACCTCGACGCCGTCGAGAGCCTTCTTGTTGTACGCGATGACGGTCGAGATGCCCTGCCAGGGGTACGAGTAGGCGCGCCCGGGGTCCCAGTCGGGGCTGCGGAACTGGTCCGAGAGGTTGGCGAAGGCGTGCGGCAGGTTGGAGGCGTCCAGTTTCTGGACGTAGCCCAGGCGGATCATGCGGGCGGCCAGCCAGTCGGTGAGCACGATGAGGTCGCGTCCGGTGTCCTGGCCCGCGGCGAGCTGCGGCTGGATCTTGCCGAAGAACTCGTCGTTGTCGTTGATGTCCTCGGTGTACTTGACCGTGATGCCGGTCCGCTCGCGGAACGCGTCCAGCGTGGGGCGGTGCTTGCCGCTGTCGTCCACGTCGATGTACTCGGGCCAGTTGGAGAAGTTGATCACCTTCTCCTTCGCCGAGTGGTCGTCGGCGGACACACCGCCCTGTGTCTTGCCCGCCGCGGGGATCCCGCAGCCGCTCAGCGCCGCGAGTCCCCCGACGGTGAGCGCGCCGCCCGCGGAGGCGCGCATCAGGGACCGCCGGGTCATCGCCGCGCGGCCGTTGCTCAGGCTGCGCCGCATCGCGGCCGCCACGGCCGGTGTGGGGCGGTCGGGCTCGTACTGCTCCATGCGCGTGGTTGCCCTTTCGGGAGTGTGGCCGCCGGTCGTGCGGCACGGTTCGGCTAGCGGTCCCCGAAGACGGTGCGGTGCCAGTCCTTCCTGGCCACCGCCGTATTGTCGAACATGACGTGCTTGATCTGCGTGTACTCCTCGAACGAGTACGCGGACATGTCCTTGCCGAAGCCGGACGCCTTGTACCCGCCGTGCGGCATCTCGCTGATGATCGGGATGTGGTCGTTGATCCACACGCAGCCCGCCTTGATCTCGCGGGTGGCGCGGTTCGCGCGGTAGACGTCGCGGCTCCAGGCGGAGGCGGCGAGTCCGTACGGGGTGTCGTTGGCGAGCCTGATTCCATCGTCATCGCTGTCGAAGGGCAGGACCACCAGAACCGGTCCGAAGATCTCCGACTGGACGATCTCGCTGTCCTGCGTGGCGTCGGCGACCAGGGTGGGCCGGTAGTAGGCGCCGTTCTCGAGCTCGCCCTTGGGGGCCTCACCGCCGGTCACCACGCGCGCGTAGGCACGCGCCCGGTCCACGAAGCCGGCGACGCGGTCGCGCTGGACGTGCGAGATGAGCGGCCCGAGGTCGGTGCCGGGGGCGAAGGGGTCTCCCAGCCGTACGGTCTCCATCAGGGCGGCGGTCCGCTCGACGAACGCCTCGTAGAGCGGGCGCTGCACGTCGCGCGCGTGGCGGCCGTGCAGTCCTGCCCGGTGTTGATGAGCGCGCCCGCGACCGCGCCGTGGACGGCGGCCTCCAGGTCCGCGTCGTCGAAGACGACGAAGGGCGCCTTTCCGCCGAGCTCCAGGTGGAGGCGCTTGACGGTGGCGGTGGCGATCTCGGCCACGCGCTTGCCGACGGCGGTGGAGCCGGTGAAGGAGGTCATGGCCACGTCGGGATGGCCGACGAGGCGCTCACCGGCCTCCTTGCCGGTACCGGTGACGATGTTGATCACACCGTCCGGGATTCCGGCGTCGGTGGCGGCCTGCGCGAACAGCAGGGAGGTGAGCGGGGTCAGCTCGGCGGGCTTCAGCACGATGGTGTTGCCCGCGGCGATCGCCGGGAGGATCTTCCAGGCGGCCATCTGGAGGGGGTAGTTCCAGGGCGCGATGGACCCGACGACCCCGATGGGCTCCCGTCGCACGTACGACGTGTGGTCCCCGGAGTACTCACCGGCCGACTGCCCCTGCAGATGCCGGGCGGCGCCCGCGAAGAAGGCGGTGTTGTCGATGGTGCCCGGGACGTCGAACTCGCGGGTCAGCTTCAGCGGCTTGCCGCACTGCAGGCTCTCCGCGCGGGCGAAATCCTCGGCGCGTTCGGCGAGTACGGCGGCGAAGCGGTGCAGCGCGTCGGAGCGCTCGCCGGGGGTGGTGGCGGCCCAGCCGGGGAAGGCCTCGCGCGCGGCGGCCACGGCGGCGTCGACGTCGTCGGGGCCGGCCAGTTCGTACGTGTACACCTCCTCGCCCGTCGACGGGTCGACGACCGCGTGCGTACGGCCGGAGGTGCCCTTCGTCAGGCGGCCCGCGATGAACTGCGCGCCGTCCGCGAAGCGGTCCTGTGCGGGGAATCGTTCCGGGGTGGCGGTGCCCGGGTTCTGCATGTCGCTCTCCTCCGCCGTCGCCCCGCGGCTCCAGGGGGCGGGTGGCGTAGCTCCAGCTCGATTTGAGTGCCGATCCTGACAGAGCTATGGCACTCCTACAAGGGATTCCGTTGTTGCCTTTCGGTTACGCGACGGAATCTGTCGACCAGGTGTCGAGTGAGCTCGGAAAAGGGGGGACGGAGTGTCAGTGGTGGCTGCGAGACTCGCATGCATGGAAGAGATGACGGGGGAGTTCACCACCGGGAGGATCGGCTCGCGGGAGGCACTGGTCAGGGCGGTCAGCGCGGGGGCCCGGGTCAAGTACCTGCACTTCTGGGGCCACCGGGCGCGGGCGGACGGCCGGGTGGGGCCGAGCTGTCTGAGCCAGTGGTGGCCGTCCCCGTTCACGGTGGACGGGGTGGACTACGCGACCGCCGAACACTGGATGATGGCGGCCAAGGCGCGGCTGTTCGACGACCCGGAGGCCGAGCAGCGGGTGCTCTCCGCGGGCCATCCGTCGCAGGCCAAGAAGGCGGGGCGGCTGGTGCGCGGCTTCGACGAGGCGGCATGGCAGCGCGAGCGCTTCGGAATCGTGGTCGAAGGCAGCGTCCACAAGTTCGCCGCGCACACGGATCTGCGGGAGTTCCTGGTGAGCACGGGCGATCGGGTCCTGGTCGAGGCGAGCCCCGTGGACCGGGTGTGGGGCATAGGCCTCAGGGCGGACGACGAGGCGGCAACCGACCCGACCCGCTGGCGGGGCCCGAACCTGCTGGGCTTCGCCTTGATGGAGGCCCGGGAGCGACTGCGCGAGCAGTGAGCGGGCCGACCTGCACCCCGCCCGCGCCGGGGCGGGGGCCCAAGCTGGGGGCGAGGCGGGCGACCGGGCTGCACGGGCCACGGCAGGCGAGCGCCCGCGCGAGGCGAGCCGGACCAGGCAGGCGGGACGAGACGGGTCAGGCAGTCCGCCGGACCAGGCCAGAGGGACGAGCCGGGCCGGACCGGACGAGACGAGCCAAGCCGAGAGAGGCAGGCGGGCGACGCGAGCCGGACCCGGTCGGCGGGTCCAGCCGGGCCGGACGAGGCAGCCGAGCCGAGCGGGCGACCGGACGACACGAGCCACGCCAGGCGGGCGCGCGACCGGACCAGGCAGGCGGGACGAGAGGGACTCGGCAGGCCGCCGGACCAGGCCAGAGCAGCGCCGAACCAGCCGAGCCGAGCGGGCGACCGGACGACACGAGCCAAGCCAGGCGCGCCAGGCGGGCAGCCGAGCGGCACTTGCCAAGCCGGGCCGGGCGAACGGGCGAACTAGCCAGGGGAGGCAGCCGGGCAACACTGGCCAAGCCGAGCCGGGCAAGCGGACGGGCGGCGAGCGGACGACACGAGCCAGGCCAGGCGCGCCAGACCCGGCCGGTGGGACGAGGCGGGTCGGCGGGCGAGGCAGGGGGACTGGACGGGCCGAATCGGGTGGGTCAGGTGCCGGTCACCTGTGGGGCCGACAGCGTGGGGGCGGAGTTGTAGGAGGGGCCCTCGTCCACGTTGTTCCGCTCGTTGTGCACGGTGGCGACGAGCGCGATGATCATCAGGGTCATCGTGGCGATGCCGAGGACGATCCCGACGATGCCCGTGATGAAGCCCGCCTGGGCCTGGCCGCGGTTGTTGGCCTCGCCCCGGTCCGCCCGCCGCTTCCCCTTGACGCCGAAGACGACCGCGAGGACACCGAGGACCAGGGAGACGATGCCGTAGAGGCAGAACAGGCAGCAGGACAGGATGCCCAGCACCATCGCCGCGGTGCCCATGCCGTTCTGCGGGTACGGCTGCATACCGGGCCAGCCGTAGCCCTGCGGGTAGGCGGGGTAGCCGTATCCGCCGGGTGCCGCCGGGCCCTGCGGGCCGAAGCCGGGGCCGGTCGGCGCTATCGGCGGGGGCGGTACGGCGGACTCGGACCAGCCGCCGGGGGCGCCGAACCCGGGCGGGGCGAAGCCGTCGCCCGGCAGGGACGTCACCGTGGCCTGGTCGTGCACCTGCGGCGGCTGCTGGTCCTGCGGGAGGGGCTGCTGCCCGGCCGCGGCCGGCTGCCCGCCCTTCTCCAGCGAGGTCTTGTGCTCGGGCGGCGCCCACGGGTCGTGGTCTGCTCCTGCGCCCCCGCGCGGCTGTATCTGGTCCGCCACGTCCCTGTCCCCCTCGGTCGACCGTCACGCCATCGTAAAGCCTCGTCGTGGCGGCTTTGCCGCCTGCCCCGGCACCGGCTTCCCCTCCGGCGGCACCCCCGCCCCGGACCCGGCCTACGATGATCCCGATCCACCGATCAGCCGATCACCCGCGTCCCGCTCGGGCCAGCCGCCCCGGGGCGCCGTTCCGGGGAGGAACCCTTGACCCAGCACCTGGGCGCTTTCGCCGCCGCGCCGCGCGACCTGCACACCTTCATCGCCGGACTGCCCAAGGCCGAACTGCATGTGCACCACGTCGGCTCCGCCTCCCCCCGGATCGTCTCGGAGCTCGCCGCCCGGCACCCCGACTCCAAGGTGCCCACCGACCCCGAGGCCCTGGTCGACTACTTCACCTTCACAGACTTCGCGCACTTCATCGAGGTGTACCTGTCCGTCGTGGACCTCATCCGCACCCCGGAGGACGTACGGCTGCTGACGTACGAGGTGGCCCGGGACCTGGCCCGGCAGCAGGTGCGCTACGCCGAGCTGACCGTCACCCCGTGGTCCTCCACCCGCCGCAACATCGAAGAGCGCGCCTTCATGGACGCCATCGAGGACGCCCGCAAGGCGGCGGAGGCCGAGTTCGGGACGGTGCTGCGCTGGTGCTTCGACATCCCCGGCGAGGCAGGTCTCGAGGCCGCCGAGGAGACGACGCGGCTCGCCACCGACGACCGGCTGCGGCCGGAGGGGCTGGTGTCGTTCGGGCTCGGCGGGCCCGAGATCGGGGTGGCGCGACCGCAGTTCAAGCCGTATTTCGACCGGGCGATCGCGGCGGGGCTGCGCTCCGTGCCGCACGCCGGCGAGACCACAGGACCGGAGACGGTGTGGGACGCGCTCACCCATCTGCGGGCCGAGCGCATCGGGCACGGCACCAACTCCTTCCAGGACCCGAAGCTCCTCGCGCACCTCGCCGAGCACCGGATCCCGCTGGAGGTCTGCCCGACCTCCAACATCGCCACCCGCGCGGTCCGCAGCCTCGACGAGCACCCGATCAAGGAGTTCGTGAAGGCCGGGATCGTCGTCACGATCAACTCCGACGATCCGCCGATGTTCGGCACCGACCTCAACAACGAGTACGCCGTCGCCGCCCGCCTGTTGAACCTCGACGCAGAGGGCATCGCCGCGCTCGCCAAGAGCGCCGTCGACGCCTCCTTCCTCGACGAGGCCGGCAAGGCCGCGATCCAGGACGAGATCGACTCCTACACCTCGGCCTGGCTCGCCCCCTGACCCCCTTCGGCAGGACGACCTCCACAATGGGGCCATGCAGAACGTGACCGCCGTGGCCCATCGCGGCGACCCCTACCGCGTCCGCGAGAACACGATCGACTCGCTGCGTTCCGCGCTCCGGCAGGGCGCGGACGCGGTCGAGATCGACGTACGGCTCACCAAGGACGGCGTGCCCGTGCTGCTGCACGACGAGACGCTGAAACGGCTGTGGGAGCACGAGCGGCCGCTGCGCTCGCTGTCCGCGGCCGAGGTGCGCGGCCTCACCGACGGCGGGGTGCCGACACTCACCGAGGCGCTCGCCGCCACCGACGGCACCCGGCTGATGCTGGACCTGCCGGGGCTGCGGGACGAGCGGTCGGCGCGCCGCATCGTGGACGCCGTGCGGGAGGCGGGGGCGGCCGACCGCGTGTACTACACCGCCGACGCCACCGCGATGCTCGCCGTCCGCGCCGCCGACACATCCGCCGAGATCGCGCTGACCTGCACCAGTCTGGCGCCGCCGCGCCCCGCGCTGCTCGCGGCGGTGAAGCCGCGCTGGCTCAACTACCGCTTCTCCCTGGTGGATCGCGACCTGGCCGCCCGGGTCCACCACGACGGGTATCTGCTGTCGGTCTGGACCCCGGACACCCGCCGCTCCATGCGCCGCCTCATCGGCCTCGGCGTCGACTCGATCACGACCAACCGGGTCGACGTCCTGTGCGCCCTGCGGGGCGGCGGCGGACGGCTACACCCGTGAGCGCTGGGCCACCGTCGCCGGGTCGGACGGGGTCGCGCGGGTGACGTACTGCGGGACCGGGGTGTCGTCCTTGCCGGTGTCGCGGACCAGGCCGTACCGGATCGCCCCCTGGGCGGGGCCGGTGGTGATGTCCTTCTCGACGGCGTCCCAAGTGGTCGGGGAGACGTACAGGTTGTAGTCGGCGCCGCGTTCGTTCACGGTGAGCGTGACGCTGCCGTCGACGTAGAAGTACTCGTTCTGCCACATCTGCTGGGTGCCGGGCGGCAGGACGTCGAAGCCGGTGGCCTTGCTGCCCATGCCGGTGGCCGTGAGGTCGGTGCTGCTGACACGGTCGTCCATACGGCGGCCGCCGCCCGAGGCCACGTGGAAGAGCCTGCCCTTCAGGCCGGTCCAGCTCGGCGGGACCAGGGCGCCGGGCCGGTACTGCGGTGCGATCTGCCAGCGGACCTGGACATAGCCCTGGCCGGTGAGCGTCACGCTGTCGCCGCGGTGGTTCAGCTGGGCGTGCGCTCCGCCGGTGCTCGTGATGCCGGACGCGGGCCGGTGCGGGAGGGCGGCGGGCGGTCTGTCCGGAGCGGGCGCCGTGTCGACGGCGTCGACGACGCTGCCGTAGAGCGCGGGCTTCTGCTTCGTCCTCGTCGCCGAGGGGGACGGGGAGGGCGTGGGCGGGGCGGACGGGGGCGGAGGGCGGTGGGTGCTCGACGCCGTGGGGGTGCCGGAGGCGCGCGGGGGCGGGGTGTGCGGGGTCTGGGTGACGACGTAGGCGCCGCCCGCGACGATGGTCGCGCTCGCCGTGACGGCGACGGCGGGCTTGGTCAGGACGCCGAGCACCTTGGCGGACCAGCCGACCGAGCCGGCGGCCACGGTCGTCTTGCCGCCGAGGGCCAGGGAGAGCGTGAAGCCGACCGGGACCGGTACGAGCGCGATGCCGGCCAGCAGCCGCTCCGCCGGTACGACCGACTCGCGGGCGTCGCCGCAGTAGGCGCAGCCCCTGATGTGCCGGGCCAGCCGCTTGCGCCAGACCGAGTCGGGCCGCCCGTCCCAGCGGCCGGTCAGCTCCCGCAACTCCGGGCACGCCCCGTCCAGCGCGCGCACGATCCCGCGGGAGGTCTCCAGGCGCTCCTTCATCCGCTGGACGCGTACGGCGGCGTGCTGCCGGCTGACACCGACGGCCGCGGCCAGCTCCCGCCGGGTCAGCTCGCCCGCGACCTCCAGCCACCACAGCGACAGCAGCTGCCGGTCCTCGTCGTCCAGCCAGCGCACCGCCTCCGCGACCTCGCGCCGCTGCCCCTCCAACTGCAGCCGCAGCACGGTGAGTTCCGCGAAGTCGGTGGCCTCCCGGGCGGCGCCCTCGTCCAGTTGCCGGGGGGACCTGCGGCGCGCCCGGTCCCGTATCTGCCGCATGGCGATCGCCATCAGCCAGGACCGGAAGCTGTCCGGGTCACGGAGCGAGCCGAGGTTGTCGACGGCGCGCAGCATGGTCTCCTGGACGACGTCGTCGACGTCGGCATGGCCGTTCAGGGCCCGCCCGACGACGTTGTAGACCAGCGGCAGCCAGCCCGCGACGAGATCGTCCAGCGCTTGCCGGTCACCGGCCTGTGCCGCCGCGATGGTGGAGCGCCACTGATGCCCGGCCCTCTCGTCCACGTCCGTCCTCTCCCGGGTCATATGCCGCCGGACCGCACCTTCTCAGCCGTACCGGGGGTGCCGGCTATGTCGGGGATCACAGTGGGCGCCGGGTGCGGGCGGGGCATGTGGGGCTCCCGGGTGTGGGGGGAATGGGGGACGCGAGAGGAGACGCGGTGGAGAGGGGCGGGATAACACTTTTTCGGCGAGCCGCGCCCGACGGGCCGGTGACCGTCAGTGCCCGTAAGGGTGATCCCCCGCAACGCCCGCACTCCGTAAGGGACTTGCTCCGGGACCGGTCAGGGATTCATGCCCTCCTCAACGACGATCCGTGCCGCCTCCGCCACCCCGAGGATGATCTACGACCCCTGCCACCGAGCCCTCAGGAGCAGCCGATGCGCGCCCGCACCTCGACGATCCTCGCCGCCTCCCTCGTCCTCGCCCTGACCGCCGGTCCGCTGGCCGCGCCCGCGTTCGCCGCGACCGCGCCAGGCTCCGTGTCCGCCCCCGCCGCCACCGGCCCCGACACCGACGCCCTGCGTGCCGCCATCGCGGGGCTGCCCGACACGGACGCGACCTCCGCGGCCATCCGCGTCGGCGGCAACGGGACGTGGCACGGCACGTCCGGCGTGCGGGACGTCGGGACCGGGGCACCGGCGCTGGAGAACGGGCGCTTCCGGGCCGGTTCCGTGACGAAGGTGGTCACCGCGGCGATCGTGCTGCAACTGGCCGCGGAGGGCCGTATCCACCTGGACGGCACCGTGCAGCAGTATCTCCCCGGCCTTCTCACCGAGGAGTTCGAGCCCGTCACCGTACGGGAGTTGCTGAACTACACCAGCGGTCTGCAGTCGGGCGCCTCCCTCGGGGACACGGTCGAGGACGGGTACCCGCACCGTTTTGAGACGCTGACCCCGCGGCAGGTCGTGGCGGCCTCCGTCGCCAAGGGGCCGGCGTACGCACCCGGCACACGGCAGGACTACGACAACATCCACTACACGGTCCTCGGCATGCTCATCGAGAAGGTGACCGGCGACTCGCACGCGCACCAGGCCGCGGTACGGATCTTCCGGCCGCTCGGCATGCGGGACAGCTCGTTCCCCGTCGGCGCCGACCCCCGCATCCACGGTCCGCACAACCGCGGGTACGACTGGATCGACGGCAGGCTGGTGGACGTGACCGACTGGAACATGTCCGACCGGTTCGCGGCCGGGGACCTGATTTCCACGACCGCCGATCTGCAGCGACTGCTGGTGGGGCTGTTCCGTGGCAGGGTCGTGCCCGAGCCGCAGCTCAGGGAGATGTTCACGCTTCCCGACGTGCCCGGCGCACGGTACGCGGCGGCGCTGGAGCGGTTCGAGCTGAACGGCAAGGTGATCTGGGGCAAGACCGGCTCGCGGCCCGGCTACGCCACGGTGATCGCCGCCACCCCCGACCTCTCCCGCACCCTGGTCTACTCGGTCACCTCGACCGACGCCAAGGGCGACGGCCAGGGGACCGCCGAGCGTTTCGCCTACCCCGCCTTCAACCGCTGAGACGCCCCCACACCCAGCCCCTCCAGCCGCTTGATCTTCTTCCGTACGACGTACAGCGGGAGCACCCCGAAGACCCCGAACGACATGTCGATCACCGACCACCAGAAGGGGATTCCCCGGAGCGGTCCGCAGATCAGGGCGAGCGGAATGATGCCGGCGCAGGCGATCATCGCGAACTCGACGACCCAGATGTTGCGGACCGGGTCGCGGTAGGGGCCGTAGAAGGCGACGGCGATGACGAGGTGGGCGAAGGCGAGCCAGTCCGTGCCGTAGAGCAGGAAGGGGTAGTCGGCGTCGGCGGTGTCGAGTCCGTGCCGGACGCGCTCGATCCAGTCCATGAGGGCGGGGACGTGGTCCGGGACGGACAGCGCCCTCAGCAGGTCCTCGGTCCAGCGCAGTTCGTGGACCAGGGGGAAGGCCGTGGCGCCGCTGAGCACCAGGCAGACGACGAAGAAGGCCAGCCAGGCGCGGATGCCCTTCAGCAGGGCGGCTCTGTCGCTCATGGCAGCAGCGTACGCCGTTGTTGAACGTGTTCAAAACCGCTGTCGGTCATCTGCTGGAGGGGATGGCACCTCCGGTACGGGCCGACTGCGCGAACGTCGGCACGGAGCTTGCCGACGGCTGGGCGGTGCGGGGGGTCGAGGGACGGTGGGGGACGGTGGAGGGGCTGTCGCTGGGAGTGGGAGTGTCCGGGGCCGGGGCCGGGGCCGTCGTCGAGGGCGGCAGCGTCGAGGGGCTGCTCGCGGGCGGCGGGGCGAGCGGGACCACCGGGGAGGCCGGGCCGTCGGAGGCGGTCAGATGCAGGGGCAGCGCTACGAGAACGGCGACACCGCAGGTCAGGGCCGCTCCGGCGGCCGCGCGCAGAAGACGGCGGCGGGAGGCACCTCGGCGGATCTCCTCGTAGCGGCCGGGGGGTGCGCCGAGATACTCCGCGGGAGGCCGCAGGAGAACGGTGAGCGGGTCCTCGGGGTCGAAGTCCGGGCCCTCGTCAGAGTGTGTGATCAAGGCTTCTCCTCAGGTGGGCGCGGAGCAGTTCGCGGGCCGTGTGGAGGTCGGCCTTGACGGTTCCTTCCTTGCGTCCGGTCAGCACGGACACCTCCCGGATCGGCATGTCAGCGTAGTAGTGCAGCAGGATCGGGACGCGCAGTCGTTCCGGGAGGGACTGCACGAGCAGCCGTACCGAGGGGTCCGTCTGTTCGGGATGCGGGGCCACCGCGGCCTCCGAGGTCGCCCGGCGCACGGCTCTGCGTTCGCGCTCCAGCTTGCGCCAGTGGTCGCGGACGAGGTTGGCCGCGGTGACGTAGAGGAAGCCGCGCGGCTCCGCGACGGACGTCCAGCGGGCCCAGAGCCGGGTGAACGCCTCCGAGGCGATCTCGTGCGCCGTCTCGTCGTCGTCGACCAGCCGGCGACACCAGCCGGCGAGACGCGGATAGAGGGCGGCGAACAGCTCGGACGCGGCCTTCTCACGGGACCGTTTCAACGTTCTCCAGGGTCGTGGGGGCACTGGTAGGGGCGCTTGTGGAGGAAGACCCCGAGCCGGCGGCGTACGTTCCGCCGGCCCGGGTTCCGGGTGGCCGGGTCAGGGGCCGGCGGAGCTCAGCGTCGCGAAGACGATCACGTTGTCGAGGTAGCCGTCACCGGTCCGCTTGCCGCCGCAGGTGATGAGCCGCAGCTCCGGCCGGTTCACGTTCCCGTAGACCTCGGCCGACGGGAAGTGGGCCTTGGCCACCGTGCGGACTTCGGTCACGGCGAACACCGCAGCCGTGCCGTTCTCCAGGCGCGTCACGATCTTCTCGCCCCGGTGCAGCTCCCCCAGGCGCCGGAAGACTCCGTCCCCGTAGGCGCCGACCGTGACATGGCCGAGGATCACCGACGGACCGGTCTGGCCCGGCGTCGGGGAGTGCTCGTACCAGCCCGCCCGGTCGTGCGCCGCGATCGGCGGCACCTGCACGCTGCCGTCCGCCGCCAGGCCCAGCTTCATCACCGGGGTGTCCACCCCGATGGCCGGTATCCGGAGCCCGACCGGGATCGATCGCCCCACCGCGGACACCGACTTGGCGGACTTGGCCGGGGGCGGCGCGGAGGCGGACGGCGGGCTCGCGGAGGTCCCGGTCGTGGCGCCGGGGCCGCCGCAGGCGACGAGCAGCGCGGCCAGCGCCATGACGGCGAGGGCGCGCCCGGAGCGCGGGCTCATGCCCCGTTCGCCTGCCGGCGGCGTACGAGGAACACGGCACCGCCGCCGAGGACGACGGCCGCGGCGGCGCCCCCGCCGACCAGCGCACCCGTGTGGGAGGAGTCCGAAGTCGTCGGCGGCACACCGGTGTTGGGCGCACCGCTCGGCACGACGGAGACCTGGCCCGAGGACGGCACCCGGGTCGGAGCCGCGCTCGGCACGTCACTCGGCGCGGTACTGGCGCTGGGACGCGCACTGGGAGCGGAGGTGGGCGCCTGGCTGGCGCTGGGGACGGGGCTCGGGCTCGTCTTCGCCCCGTCGGCGAACGCGGGCACCGCGCCCGCCAGCACGGCGGTGCACGCAAGTGCCATGGCACTGAGGCCGGTTCGGCGCATGAATCGCTCTCTTTCGTCGGTTCCGCCCGGTGGTCGACCGGCGGGCTGTGTGACTGATCGAGCGGAGAGACGAGGCAGCGCGGAGGCCGGTTGTAAAGAGATGGCAAAGCCGCTCGGGGGTGTGGGATCCGGCCTTTTGATCGGGGAATCGGTGACGACCGTGTGCGCGGGTCTTGAAGGTGTCTTGCGGCCGTTCTTGTCATGACGTAGGTACGTGAATCATGAACCTGTTCACCCGTGCTGCGTCTCTGCGCCGCCCGGCTCCCCCCACCGCCCCGCAACACCCCCTCGGACCCCCCGCGTTCGCCCCCACAGCGAACCGTGCGGATCCCGCTCTCGCGGCGCTGACCGGAGAGTGGCTGATCGACCCGGCACACAGCCGCATCGGCTTCTCCGTCCGCCATGCCATGGTGACCACCGTGCGCGGGTCATTCACCGAGTACCAGAGCCGGCTCTACTTCGACGGCCGCGATCCCTCCCGCTCCCGCGCCGAGATCGTCCTGTCCACGGCGTCCGTCGACACCGGCGTGGAACAGCGCGACGCGCACCTGGTCGGCCGTGACTTCCTGGACGCGGCGAACCATCCGCGGATGCGCTTCGTCAGTACGACGGTGCAGCTCGTGGAGCCCGACGTCTACCGCATGAACGGCGAGCTCACCATCAAGGACATCACGCGCCCCGTCGACCTGGAGCTCACCTACATCGGGCATGTCGTCGACGCGTTCGGGGACGAGCGGGTGGGTTTCGACGGCACGACCACCATCAACCGCTCCCAATGGGGCCTGACATACAGCCAGAAACTGGCGGAGGGCGGCGCCATGGTGAGCGAGAAGGTGCGCCTCCAGTTCGACATCGCAGCCATCCGAACGCTGCCCGCCTGACCGGCGGGCGGTGCCGCTGCCGCCCGCCCCCGCGCCTCACAACCCCACGATCTTGTTCCACCGCTTCGCGAACTCCACCCGCTCCGTCGACGTGATGTCCCGGGCGATCACGAGCCGTTTGCGCATCTCGGCGTCCGGGAAGATCAGCGGGTTCTCGGCGAGGGCCGCGGTGTCCTTGTCCTTGGCGGCCGCGAGGACGTGCTGGGCGGCGGGGACGGGGCAGACGTAGTTCACCCAGGCGGCGAGTTCGGCGGCGACCTCGGGCGCGTAGTAGTAGTCGACGAGCCGCTCGGCGTTCCTTTTGTGCGCCGCGCGGTCCGGGATCATCAGGGAGTCGGCCCACAGCTCCGCGCCCTCCTCGGGCACGACGAAGCGGATGTGCGGGTTGTCGGCCTGGAGCTGGATGACGTCACCGGAGTACGCCTGGCAGGCCAGGACGTCGCCGCTGACCAGGTCCTTGGTGTAGTCGTTGCCGGTGAAGCGACGGATGTGGCCCCGCGCGACGTACTTCTCGACCTGGTCGCAGACCTTGTGGAAGTCGGCCGCCGTCCACCTGGTGATGTCGACGCCGTCGCCCTGCATCAGCAGCGCGAAGGCCTCGTCCAGGCCGGACAGCAGGGTCACCCGCCCCTTGAGGTCGCCCGCCCACAGGTCCGAGACATGGCGGATCTCGCGGCCGAGCCTGCGGCGGTCGTACGCGATGCCGGTGATGCCCGACTGCCACGGCACCGAGTACCTGCGGCCCTGGTCGAAGGCGGGCGAACGCAGCTGCGGGTCGAGGTACTCGGCCACGTTCGGCTGCCTGGCCCGGTCCATCTCCTGGACCCATCCGAGCCGCACGAACCGCGCGCACATCCAGTCGCTCATGACGATCAGATCGCGGCCCGTGCGCTGATGGTTCATCAGGGCGGGGCTGATCTTGCCGAAGAACTCGTCGTTGTCGTTGATCTCCTCGGTGTACTCGACGGAGATCCCCGTGCGCTTCTCGAAGGCCTCCAGCGTGGGCCGCCGGTTCGGGTTGTCGTCGTCGGTGTCGATGTACAGCGGCCAGTTCGCCCAGGTCAGCCGCTTGTCACGGGCGGACAGATCGGCGCCGGCACGCTCGCCCGGCCGCACATACGCGGCGGGCACCCCGCAGCCGGCCAGGCCGCCGAGCACCGCACCACCACCCAGCGCGCGCAGCAGGGACCGACGGGAGGGGGCGGAGGTCTTCGGCGTGAGGGGCATGGGCGCAGCATGCCGTCCCTGCCTGTACGCCGACAATCGACGCAGCGTCGAGTACGCCCTCACCCGCCGGACACCCTGTCGAACGGCGCGGCCCCGGACGGTGGTTGATCCGTCCGGGGCCGCGTCACGGGGTGGGGACTAGGCGTCCAGCGAGGTCATCACGTGCTTGATCCGCGTGTAGTCCTCGAACCCGTACCCCGACAGGTCCTTGCCGTAGCCGGACTTCTTGAACCCGCCGTGCGGCATCTCCGCGACCAGCGGGATGTGCGTGTTGATCCACACGCAGCCGAAGTCCAGCTTCTTCGACATCCGCATCGCACGGCCGTGGTCCTTGGTCCACACCGAGGAGGCGAGCGCGTACTCGACGCCGTTGGCCCACTCCACGGCCTGGTCCTCGTCCGTGAAGGACTGGACGGTGATGACGGGACCGAAGACCTCCTTCTGGATGATCTCGTCGTCCTGCTTCAGCCCGGAGACCACGGTCGGCGCGTAGAAGTAGCCCTTGTCGCCGACCTGGTGGCCGCCGGCCTCGACCTTGGCGTGCGCGGGCAGCCGCTCGATGAAACCGGCCACCTGCTTGAGCTGGTTGGGGTTGTTGAGCGGGCCGAACAGCACGTCCTCGTCGTCCGGCTGCCCGGTCTTCGTCTCGGCGGCCGCCTTGGCGAGCGCGGCGACGAACTCGTCGTGGATGCCCTCCTGCACGAGGACGCGGGTGGCCGCCGTACAGTCCTGGCCGGCGTTGAAGAAGCCCGCGACGGAGATGTCCTCCACGGCCTTGGCGATGTCGGTGTCCTCGAAGACGACGACCGGCGCCTTGCCGCCCAGCTCCAGGTGGACCCGCTTGAGGTCCTTGGACGCCGACTCGGCGACCGACATGCCCGCCCGCACCGAGCCGGTGATGGAGGCCATCGCCGGGGTGGGGTGCTCGACCATCAGCCGGCCGGTGTCACGGTCGCCGGTGATGACGTTGAAGACGCCCTTGGGCAGGATCGACCCGATGATGTCGGCGATCAGGACGGTGGACGCCGGGGTGGTGTCCGACGGCTTCAGCACGACCGTGTTGCCCGCCGCGATCGCCGGCGCGAACTTCCACACGGCCATCATCATCGGGTAGTTCCACGGCGCGACCTGCGCGCAGACGCCGACCGGCTCACGGCGGATGATGGACGTCATCCCGTCCATGTACTCACCGGCGGAGCGGCCCTCCAGCATCCGGGCCGCGCCCGCGAAGAAGCGGATCTGGTCGACCATCGGGGGGATCTCCTCGGACCGCGTGAGCCCGATCGGCTTGCCGGTGTTCTCCACCTCGGCCGCGATGAGTTCCTCGGCCCGCTCCTCGAACGCGTCCGCGATCTTCAGCAGGGCCTTCTGGCGCTCGGCGGGGGTGGTGTCGCGCCAGCCCGGGAAGGCGGCGGCGGCCGCGGCCATGGCGGCATCCACATCCGCCTGGCCCGACAGCGGCGCGGTCGCGTACGCCTCGCCCGTCGCGGGGTTGACCACCTCGGTGGTCCGTCCGTCGGCGGCGTCCCGGAACTCACCGTCGATGTAGTTGCGCAGACGACGCAGCTCGGTGCTCACTGCCGGCCCTCCAAGTTCGAGTGGATCCAACGTGTCCATTGAATGAGACACCCACACTAATCCGATCGCCCACGTTTTCAACACCCCCAGTCGCACCAAGGCTGCGAAATCCGCAGGTCTCGCTCATGTAAACAACGAATTTCATCGGTCTGCCCTTGCGGAACCGTCGAGACGTCGTGCACAGTGAGGTCGTGGCCAGTCGAAGCGCAGAGCAAAGGGACTCGTCCCGCGAGTCCAGGAACGGCAGTCCCCATCTGGACGCCGTCTCCCTCGCCATCATCGAACAGCTCCAGGAGGACGGCCGCCGGCCGTACGCCGCGATCGGCAAGGCCGTGGGCCTGTCCGAGGCGGCCGTGCGCCAGCGCGTCCAGAAGCTGCTCGACCAGGGAGTGATGCAGATCGTCGCCGTCACGGACCCGCTCACCGTGGGCTTCCGCCGGCAGGCGATGGTCGGCGTCAACGTCGAGGGCGACGTGGAGAAGATCGCCGAAGCGCTGACTGACATGTCGGAAGTCGAGTACGTGGTGATGACCGCGGGCTCGTTCGACATCCTCGCCGAGATCGTCTGCGAGGACGACGACCACCTGCTGGACGTCATCAACAAACGCATCCGGGCGCTGCCCGGCGTGCGCTCCACCGAAAGCTTCGTCTATCTGAAGCTGAAGAAGCAGACATACATGTGGGGAACCCGATAACCGTGAGGACCCGATAACCGTGAGCTCCAAGGACCTCAGCAAGACCGCGTACGACCACCTGTGGATGCACTTCACCCGCATGTCCTCGTACGAGAACTCCCCCGTGCCGACGATCGTGCGCGGCGAGGGCACCTACATCTACGACGACAAGGGCAAGCGCTACCTCGACGGTCTCGCGGGCCTGTTCGTGGTCCAGGCCGGTCACGGCCGCACGGAGCTGGCCGAGACCGCCTTCAAGCAGGCGCAGGAGCTGGCGTTCTTCCCGGTGTGGTCCTACGCCCACCCGAAGGCCGTGGAGCTGGCCGAGCGTCTCGCCGACCAGGCCCCGGGCGACCTGAACAAGGTCTTCTTCACGACCGGCGGCGGCGAGGCGGTCGAGACCGCCTGGAAGCTGGCCAAGCAGTACTTCAAGCTGGTCGGCAAGCCCACCAAGTACAAGGTCATCTCCCGCGCGGTCGCCTACCACGGCACCCCGCAGGGCGCCCTGTCGATCACCGGCCTGCCGGGCTTGAAGGCCCCCTTCGAGCCGCTGGTCCCGGGCGCGCACAAGGTCCCGAACACCAACATCTACCGCGCGCCGATCTACGGCGACGACCCGGAGGCCTTCGGCCGCTGGGCCGCCGACCAGATCGAGCAGCAGATCCTCTTCGAGGGCCCGGACACGGTCGCCGCGGTCTTCCTGGAGCCGGTGCAGAACGCGGGCGGCTGCTTCCCGCCGCCGCCCGGGTACTTCCAGCGGGTGCGCGAGATCTGCGACCAGTACGACGTGCTGCTGGTCTCGGACGAGGTCATCTGCGCCTTCGGCCGCCTGGGCACCACCTTCGCCTGCGACAAGTTCGGCTACGTCCCGGACATGATCACCTGCGCCAAGGGCATGACCTCGGGCTACTCCCCGATCGGCGCCTGCATCGTCTCCGATCGCCTGGCCGAGCCGTTCTACAAGGGCGACAACACCTTCCTGCACGGCTACACCTTCGGCGGCCACCCGGTCTCGGCCGCGGTCGGCCTCGCCAACCTCGACCTGTTCGAGCGCGAGGGCCTCAACCAGCACGTGCTCGACAACGAGGGCGCCTTCCTCTCCACCCTGCAGAAGCTGCACGACCTGCCGATCGTCGGCGACGTCCGCGGCAACGGCTTCTTCTACGGCATCGAGCTCGTGAAGGACAAGGCCACCAAGGAGTCCTTCAACGACGAGGAGACCGAGCGCGTCCTGTACGGCTTCCTCTCCAAGGCCCTCTTCGACAACGGCCTGTACTGCCGTGCCGACGACCGCGGCGACCCGGTGATCCAGCTCGCCCCGCCGCTGATCTCCAACCAGGAGACCTTCGACGAGATCGAGCAGATCCTGCGCGCCACCCTGACGGAGGCCTGGACGAAGCTCTGACCTCCCGGCGGTTCAGCCGTTTATACGGCCCGGGGTGCACCCGTTCGAGTGAGAAGGGTGCATGCCGGGCCGCGTGCTGTCCGGCGTCGGCGCCACCGCTCCTTAGCGTGCCTGGTAACCGATCGGCCCTGTCCTCGTTCCCCCGCACGGGGGAACAAAGATCACGGGAACCACAGATCCGAACCGAGGTGTACGCCCATGGAGGCCCCGCCGGACAACGACGTGCTCTGGGCACGCTCACTGCATTTCCAGCACAGTGACGGCTCGCCCGCGCTCAGCGGCGTCTCGTTCGGTGTCCGGGAGGGCGAGATCCTCGCCGTCAGCGGCCCCCGGGGCAGCGGGAAGACGACCCTGCTGCGCTGTCTGTCCGGTCTGGTGACGGCCCAACGGGGCGAGGTCTGGTTCAACAGCGTGCCGGTGCACACCATGTCCCAGCCGGCCCGGGAGCGGCTGCGCCGCGACCGCTTCGGCTGGATCGACCCGGCCCCCGTGCTCGTACCCGAACTGAACGCCTGGGAGAACGCCGCCCTCCCGCTGATGCTCCGCGGCACCAGCCGCGAGCGCGCCAGGACGGCCGCCCTGGAGTGGCTGGAACGCCTCGACGTCGGCGACCTGTCCCGTCGGCGCCCGCACGAGATGAAGCAGGCCGAGCGGCAGCGCGTGACGATCGCCCGGGCCCTGGCCCTGGGTCCCACAGTCCTGTTCGCCGACGAGCCCACGGCCCCCCTGCACCGCGCCGACCGCGCCCACGTCCTGCGCACCCTCACCACGGCGGCCCGCTCGCACGGCATCACGGTCGTCGTCGCCACCCACGACCAGGAGACCGCGGCCATCGCCGACCGCACGCTGTCGCTGCTGGACGGCCGCTGCGTGAACACGGTCCACCTGCCGCCGGTGGCCGAGACGGAAGGCCGGGCCCCGTGCTCGCTCTCCGTCTGACCCGCGGCGCCCACCCGGCCGTACAACTGCGCCGCCTCCTGGTGGCGGTGGCCTCGGCCGGCACGGGCTTCCTGCTGCTGTGCGCCCTCGGTTACGCGATGAGCCACCCGGGCAACCCCGGCGGCTCGGCCCTCCGTCTCGCCTGGTGCCTGACTCCCCTCGCCGCCACCGCGCACTTCGCGGTCGCGGTGGCCCGCACGGACCCGGGCACGAAACCCCGCAGCGGCCTCTCGGCCATCGGTCTGGGCCCCTTCCGCCTGATGGCGGTGTCGGCCACGACGACGGCCTTGTCCTGCACGCTCGGCTCGCTGCTGGCCCTGCTCGTCTTCCTCGACCTCCGGGGCGACCTCACGGGCGCCCCCTTCGACGGCGCGGCCTCGGTGTTCCTCGCCGCCGACCAGCCACTGCCCGTCCCCGCGGCCCTCACCCTGCTCGCGCTGGTCCCGGCGACCGCGTCGGCAGCGGTGGCGCTGGTCCTCCTCCCCCGGGACGCGCGGCCGGCCGCGGCGCGGGCGGTGGCACGGCACTACGGCCGCTTCGGGGCATACGGCCGGACGGTGGCACGGGAGACCTTCGGGACGTACGGCCGCTTCGGCGCACGCTCCCGTACCCGGCCCACGGACAGTCGTACCGGCGGCGCGGCTGGTGAGCCGAAGACAGGCGGCACCCCGCACGCGCGGGCAAGCGAACCCACCCCCACGACACCGCCTACCGGCGACGACTCGGCCGCTGCTCAGCCGAACCCCGTCGCTGATCACTCCCCCGCACCCAGCACCGCCCCCGCGGGCCTCCCCTGGGGCGTCTCCGTCCTCACCGCGGGCCTGGCCGTGCAGGCCTACGCCACCCGTGCCTCGGCCACCCCCGCCCCCCGCCTCCCCGGCGGCCTTGCCGTCGGCGCCCCCGCGGTCCTGCTCGGCTGGGTGCTCACCACCCTCGGCCTCGCGGTCGCCGGCCCCGGCCTCGCGCATCTGTGCGGCCGGCTCCTCCAGGCGGGGCGCCCCGGCGCCCTCCGGCTGCTGTCCGGTCGGGTCCTCATGGAGGAGGCCACCCGCATCGGCCGCCCCCTCGGCATCGTCTGCGCGGTCGCCTCCGGCACCTACGCCATGGCCGCCCTGTACGAGACGAGCACCCCCGTCTTCGGGCCGCTCACCACCCTCGGCACGCTCCTCGTGTCCGGCTGCACCGTCGCCACGCTGCTCACCGCGGCCGTGGAGGCCAAGCACGCCCGGGCCGACACCACGGCAGCGCTGCTGCGCCTCGGCGCCCCCGCCACGATGCTGCGCAGCGCCGCCGCCCTGCGCGTGGGCGCACTGCTCGCCCTGTTCGTCCCGCTGACCCTGATCGTGGCGGAGCTCGCGGCCCTGCCACTGGCCCGCTGAAAATTCGTACGACCAGTTTTCCCGCGAGCCGATGAGTTCCGCGCGGGCCCCCGGTCTACCCCTGCGAACAGCACGCATCCGATGGGAGAGACCGCACATGTACCAGCAGATGATCTTCGTGAACCTGGCCACCGACGACGTCGAGGCGTCGAAGAAGTTCTTCACGGAGCTCGGCTACACGATCAACCCGCAGTTCAGCGGCGACGACTGTGCCTGTGTCGTGATCAGCGACACCATCGTCACGATGTTGCTCAGCAAGCAGCGCTACGCGGACTTCACGAAGAAGGAGATCGCGGACTCGACGAAGACCAGCGAGGTGCTGATCTGTCTGAGCGCAGAGAGCCGCGAGAAGGTCGACGAGCTGGTGGGCAAGGCGGTCGCGGCCGGCGGCACCGCAAACGACGACGTCCAGGACCACGGCTACATGTACGGCCGTTCCTTCGACGACCTCGACGGCCACAGCTGGGAGGTCGTGTGGATGGACCCGGCGGCGGTCCAGGGCTGACCGGAAACCTGGGGGAACGGCGTGCCTAGCATGGGCCCGTGCAGACGAGCCCGGCCCATGCGGCCCACCACGACGAGCGTGAGATCGAGACGCTGGAGGACTTCGACGCGACGGTGTCGGCCCGCGGCACCCTCGCCGGCTACCGCGTACAGGCCGTCGATCTGACGGACCGTACAAGGGAGTTGCTCACCACCGACACCGCCGAGGCGGTCTTCCTCGGCTGCCCGATGCGGGAGGAGGCGGCGACGAAGGTCCGCGCCGACGGGGCACTGGTCTTCCCGCCGGTCCCGCATCTGCCCTTCGATCCGTACCGCGGGCACCTGTACACGCCCGACGAGCTGTTCGCCTCGCTGGAGAAGGGGTACGAGCAGACACCGGACGCCCTGGCCTACGCCTGGTTCCAGCGCACCAAGGCCGACGGCGACATATTCGCCTCGATGCTGCGTGCCGTGCATGACGACTCCATCTCCGACGCCCTCGACGAACTGCTGCGCGGCGCACGGGTGGTGGGTGTGATGGGCGGCCATGCGATGGCGCGCGGAACGGACGCGTACGCCGGGGCGGCGCGCCTCGGCCGGGAGCTGAGCCGCGCCGGTTTCGTGGTCGCGACCGGCGGCGGGCCGGGCGCCATGGAAGCGGCGAACCTTGGCGCGTACGCGGCGCCGTACGAGGACGGCATGCTGGAGGAGGCCTGCCAACTCCTCGCGAAGTCACCGTCGTTCGTGCCCTCGATCACCGAGTGGGCCCGCGCCGCCTTCGAGGTGCGCACCCGCTGGCCGAAGGGCAACCACTCCATCGGCATCCCCACCTGGTTCTACGGCCATGAGCCGCCGAACCCCTTCGCCTCCCACATCGCCAAGTACTTCGCCAACGCCACCCGCGAGGACGGCCTGCTGGCCCGCTCGAACGCGGGTGTGGTCTTCCTGCCGGGCGCCGCCGGGACCGTACAGGAGATCTTCGACAACGCGACGCCCAACTACTACGAGTCGCGCGGCGAACCGACGCCCATGGTGCTCGTCGACCACACGCACTGGACGGAGCACCTGCCGGCCTGGCCCCTCTTGCAGTCACTCGCCCGGGAACGCTCGATGGAGTCCCGTATCGCCCTCGTTGACCGGATCGAGGAGGCTCCGGCGGCGCTGAAACGTCTCGGCGGTTAATAAGAGTGTAAAGCCAACGACCCTGGCACGCGTGTGCATTGACACTACTTATCGAACGCTTATAAACCTTTGAGTCTCCTGGGGAGTGTGAGGCTTCACCTCCACTGTCGCTTCACGTCCCTCCCGGCCAGGACTCCCCCGCCGCAGTTGCACCTCCCGTGAAGGGCAAACGTGTCCATATCTCGCCGTACCGCACGTCGTTCCGTGCAGATCCTGGGCGTCGCCGCCGCGTCCTCCGCGCTCGCCCTGAGCGCCGCGGGCTCCGCGCTCGCCTGCAACATCAATGAGTTCTCCGCCGAAGCCAAGTGCGAAGGCGGCAAGGGCAGCATCGTCGTCACCGACGTGGACGCCTCCGGCACCCCGGCCACCATCACCGTGTTCCTGAAGGGCCCCGCCGGCAACGAGACTCCGGTCGGCCAGGCGCAGGAGATCAAGGGTTCGGCGAAGGGGGCGACTGTCTCCTTCGACGACGACTGGAAGGCGAACGCGACCTACCGGGTCCACGTCGTGGTCGACAGCCGCGGGATCAACATCGACAAGGACATCCCGCTGCTGACCACCCCGGCCGAGGGCTGCGCGAAGGACGAGTCGACCCCGCCTGCGACCCCGTCGCCGTCGGAGTCCGCCTCGACCCCGGCCGAGTCCCCGAGCCCGACCCCGTCGGCCTCTGACAGCACCCCCCCGGCGGACACCTCGTCCAACGCCCCGTCCCCGGCAGCCGGTGACTCCAACCTCGCCGAGACCGGTGCGAACTCCAACACCGGCCTGATCGCCGGTATCGCGGGCGCGCTGGTCGTGGTCGGCGGCGGCGCCGTCTTCTTCGGCATGCGCCGTCGTGGGGCGAACAGCAGCCGCTGACGCCTCCCGCAGAACAACATCGCGGCCCGTCCCCGTATCCCCGGGGGACGGGCCGCGGTCGTTCACCCGAAGCTCGCCCGCTCCAGCCAGAACTCCAGCAGCTTGCGGTCGCCGAGAATCTCCAACTCGGGACTGTCCAGGGGCAGTCGGCGGTAGAAGGCGAGCAGCAGCGAGGTGAGCGGTCCGCGCAGGGCGACGGCTGCCTTCTCGTGGCCGCGGCGCCAGGCGAAGCCGTCCTCAGTGCCCTCGATCACCCACTCGGCATTCGACTCGGGCGTGGTGTCGGTGGCGTGGAGGTGAATGCTTTCTCCGGCGCCGACCGGCGCTTCCTTCCTTTCCTCCTGCCCCACCCACCCCACGATCTCCAGCCACTCGTCGATCGCGTCCGCGGCGATCTCGGGGACCACTTCGTACGGCAGCCCCGCGGCAAGCGTGGCGTCGGCACGGTGCACGGTGATCTCGTGGGCCATGCGGCGGGCCCAGAAGCCTGCGGTCCGGGACCCGGCCCAGCCCCACACCTTCGCGTCGGGCCCGGCCTCGCGCAGAGCGCCCACGGCCAGCTCGCCGGCCTCCGCCAGCCAGGCGTCGAGGGCGGCGGCGTCACCCGGGGTCTCGGGGCCGTCGCCGCGCGGTACGTCCTCGTCGGGGATGTTCTCCTGTGCCCGGGTGCGCACCAGCGTCCCGGACCAGCGCAGGGCTCCGCCCATGTGCAGGACGAGCATCTCCAGGGTCCAGTCCGGGCAGGTCGGCACGGTCGCGGTCAGATCGGCGCCGCTCGTCACCACCGCCCTCAACTGCTCCACCTGGTGGGCGATTTCCTCGCAGTAGCGATCATGCTCAAGAAGTGTCATCCCGCGCACCCTAGACGGGATGCCTCAACCGAGCACCACGATTTCCGCCGCGTCGAACTCCACCCCGACCGCGTCCCCGACCTCCGGCGCCTCCCGCAGCGCCACCGCCGCCTCCAGCCGCGGCGCCTCCTCCGGCTGCACCTGTACGGCGACATGAGTGCCCTTGAAGGTGCGGGCGGCCACGGTGCAGCGCAGGCCCTCGTCGGCGGGGACGAGCCGGACGCCGGCGGGCCGCACGAGCAGTGTGCGGGTGCCCTGCGGGGCGTCCTGGGGCACCGGCAGCTTGCCCCAGGGGGTGTCCGCGGCCTCTCCGCCCACCATGCCCTCGACCACGTTGTCGAAGCCGAGGAAGCGGGCCACGAACTCGTCCGCGGGACGCTGCCACACCTCCAACGGCGTACCGGACTGGGCGATCCTGCCGTCACGCATCACCACGACCCGGTCGGCGAGCGCGAAGGCCTCGCCCTGGTCGTGCGTCACGGCGAGCACCGTGGTCCCCAACTGCCCGAAGAGTTCCCGGAGTTCGACGACGAGGCGCTCCCGCAGCGAGCGGTCGAGCTGACCGAGCGGCTCGTCCAGCATCAGCAGCCGCGGGCTGGGCGCGAGCGCACGGGCGAGTGCGACGCGCTGCTGCTCACCTCCGGAGAGCGAGGCGACGGCGCGGCGTGCGGCGCCCGGCAGCCCGACGAGTTCGAGCAACTTCCGTACTCGCTCGTCCTGTTGAGGGCGCGTGGCGCCGTGCATCCGCAGCCCGAAGGCGACGTTGCCGCCCACGTCCCGCTGCGGGAACAGCTGATGGTCCTGGAACATCAGGCCCACCTCCCGCTTGTGCGCGGGCACCCCCGTCTGGTCGCGTCCGTCGAGCAGCACCCGCCCGGAGGACAGGGGCTGGAGCCCGGCAACCGCCCTCAGGAGCGTCGACTTGCCGCTGCCGCTGGGCCCGAGCACGCACACGATCTCGTGTTCGGCGACATCGAGGCCGACGGCGTCGAGCACGGCCCGCCCGCCGAACCGCACGGTCGCGTCCTCAAGACTCAGCAGCATCTAGAACTCCCCGCTCCGGTCGGTGCGCAGCCGCTCGAGGACCAGCAGCGCCACCGCGCACACCACCATCAGAATCGTCGAAAGGGCCATCGCCTGGCCGTAGTTGAGATCACCCGGTCGGCCGAGCAGCCGCGCCACCGCGACCGGCAGCGTCGGATTGTCCGGCCGCGCGATGAACACGGTCGCCCCGAACTCCCCCAGGGACACCGCGAACGCGAACCCGGCCGCGACCAGCAGCGCCCGCCGCACCATCGGCAGATCGACCTCCCGCCACACCCGCCACGGCGACGCCCCGAGCACGGCCGCCGCCTCCCTGAGCCGCGCGTCCACGGCACGCAGCACGGGCAGCATGGTCCGTACGACGAAGGGGGCGCCCACCAGCGCCTGCGCGAGCGGCACCAGAATCCACGAACTGCGCAGATCGAGCGGGGGCTTGTCCAGCGCGATCAGGAACCCGAAGCCGACCGTCACGGCGGAGACCCCCAGCGGCAGCATCAGCAACGCGTCGAAGCCACGGACCAGCCGTCCCGCGTCCCGCCGCGCGAGCGCCGCGGCGGCCAGACCGCCGATCGCCACGGCGATGGCGGTCGCGGCGAGGGCGTACTGGAGCGAGTTGCCGACGGCCTGGATCGGCGGCACGAGGAAGGTCCCGCCGTCGTCATGGGTCAGGGCCCGGTAGTAGCCGAAGCCGGAGGCACCGAGGGACCGCTGCACCAGCACGGCCAGCGGCAGGACGAGCAGCACGGCGACGGTGCCGAGGACCCCGGCCAGCAGCGCCCACTGCCCGGCCCCGCGCGGCCGTCGCGCCGTGATGTTCGCGTCCACGAGCCGCAGGGCGCTCTCCCGCCGCCGTACGGTCCAGGCGTGCACGACGAGGATCGCGCCGACGGCGACGAACTGGACGATCGTGAGCACGGCGGCGGTGGACAGGTCGAAGATCTCCGAGGTCTGCCGGTAGATCTCCACCTCGAGGGTGGAGAAGGTCGGGCCGCCGAGGATCTGCACCACGCCGAAGGAGGTGAAGGTGAACAGGAAGACCATCAGCGCGGCGGCGGCGACGGCGGGCCCGAGCGCCGGCAGTGTCACCTTCCGCCAGGCCCTGAACGGCGAGGCGCCCAGCATCCGCGCCGCCTCCTCCTGCCGTGGGTCGAGCTGCCCCCACAGGCCGCCGACGGTCCGTACGACCACGGCGTAGTTGAAGAAGACATGCGCCAGCAGGATGGCCCACACGGTGGTGTCCAGCCGTACGCCCCACAGCTCGTCGAGCAGTCCCCCGCGCCCGACCAGCGCCAGGAACGCCGTACCGACGACGACCGTCGGCAGCACGAAGGGGACGGTGACGACGGCCCGCAGCACCTGCTTGCCGGGGAAGTCGAGGCGCGCGAAGACATACGCGCCGGGGAGCGCGACCAGGAGCGTGAGCGCGGTGGAGGCGAGCGCCTGCCAGGTGGTGAACCACAGGACGTGCCGGATGTCGGACTGCGTGACGACGTCCACGATCCGCCCGAACTGCCACACCCCGTCCACCTTGAGCCCGCGCGCCACGATCGCGGCGACGGGCCAGGCGAAGAAGACGGCGAAGAACGCGACCGGCACGGCCATCAGACCGAGCCGCACCGCGCTCCCCGTCCGCCTTGCGCGGACGGCTACTTCAGTACGAGTGACGTCCACGACTTGACCCACTGGTCACGGCTGGCGGCGATCTTGTTCGGGGCCATGGTCTCGGGGTCCTTGGCCGGCTGCCCGAACTTCACGAACTCCGGCGGCACCTGGGCGCCCTCGATCACCGGGTAGACGAACATGTTGAGCGGCATGTCCTCCTGGAACTCCTTGCCGACCAGGAAGTCGATGAACGCCTTCCCGCCCTTGGTGTTCCGGGCGTTGCTGAGCAGCCCGGCGTACTCGATCTGCCGGAAGCAGGTGCCGTACGAGGTTCCGATCGGCGCGGTCTTCGGCTTCGGGTTGCCGTAGATGACCTCGGCGGGCGGCGAGGAGGCGTAGGAGACGACGAGCGGCCGGTCCGCCTTGGCCTTCTTGCCGCCCGCGGACCCCGAGAACTCCTCGTTGTAGGCCTGCTCCCAGCCGTCGACGACCTTCACGCCGTTCGCCTTGAGCTTCTTCCAGTAGCCCTGCCAGCCGGTGTCGCCGTACTTGGCGGCGGTGCCGAGCATGAAGCCGAGGCCTGGCGAGGAGGTGGAGGCGTTCTCGGTGACGAGGAGGTTCTTGTACGCGGGCTTGACGAGATCGTCGAACGACTGGGGCGGTGCCAGCTTGTGCTTGCTGAAGTACGCCTTGTCGTAGTTGACGCAGATGTCACCGGAGTCGATCGGGGTGACCCGGTGCTCGGCCTGGTCGACCCGGTACTGCGCCTGGATCCGGTCTGCGCCCTTCGCCTCGTACGACTGGAACAGCCCGTTGTCGAGGGCCCGCGAGAGCAGGGTGTTGTCGACGCCGAAGAAGACGTCGCCCTGCGGGTTGTCCTTGGTGAGGATGGCCTTGTTGACGGCCTGACCGGCGTCGCCGCTCTTGAGGACCCTGACCTTGTATCCGGACTGCTTCTCGAAGTCCGCGAGGACGTTCTTCGAGACGGCCCACGAGTCGTGGCTGACGAGGGTGACGGTCTTGGAGCCGCCGGAGTCCTCGCTGCCGGACGACGACGAACCGCACGCGGCCAACGTGACGAGACCGAGGCCGACCGCGGCGGCCACGAACGTCTTGGTGTGCACTGAATTCCTCCTGGCTGACCAGGAAGAGACGCGGCCCTGCCCGGGAGTGCCGGAGCATTCCAGCGGCTCCCGGGCAGGGCGCAACAGCTCGAGTGAAGACCGAACTTCCTACCCAGAATGACCTGGGCAAGGTTCAGAGGGTCTGCGGCCCGGTTGCCGCACTCTCAGCGCTGTGGCGCTCCCCTGTCGGAATATGAAGATGTACGTACGGGCTCAGGTTACCGCTCGGTGGCCGCGAGCTGGCCGCAGGCCCCGTCGATCTCCTGCCCCCGGGTGTCCCGGATCGTCACCGGCACACCGTGCGCGGCGATGGCTTCGACGAAGGCCTTCTCGTCCTCGGGCCGGGAGGCGGTCCACTTCGAGCCGGGCGTCGGGTTCAGCGGGATGAGGTTGACGTGGACGGGCTTGCCGCGGAGCAGCCGCCCGAGCCGGTCACCGCGCCAGGCCTGGTCGTTGATGTCGCGAATGAGCGCGTACTCGATGCTGAGCCGCCGCCCGCTCTTCTCGACGTACTCGAACCCGGCGTCGAGGACCTCGCGCACCTTCCACCGCGTGTTGACGGGGACGAGGGTGTCGCGCAGCTCGTCGTCCGGCGCGTGCAGCGAGATGGCGAGCCGGCATTTGAAGCCCTCGTCGGCGAACCGGTGGATCGCGGGCACCAGACCGACGGTCGACACGGTGATGCCGCGCTGCGACAGCCCGAGCCCGTCGGGGGCGGGATCGGTGAGCGCCCGGACGGCCCCGACCACACGCTTGTAGTTGGCGAGCGGCTCACCCATCCCCATGAAGACGATGTTGGAGAGCCGGGCCGGGCCGCCGGGCACCTCTCCGTCCCTGAGCGCCCGCATCCCGTCGACGATCTGGTGCACGATCTCGGCGGTGGACAGGTTCCGGTCGAGCCCGGCCTGCCCGGTCGCACAGAACGGGCAGTTCATCCCGCACCCGGCCTGCGAGCTGATGCACATGGTCACCCGGTCCGGGTAGCGCATCAGCACCGACTCGACGAGCGTCCCGTCGAACAGCCGCCACAAGGTCTTGCGCGTCGTCCCCTGGTCGGTCGACAGATGCCGTACGACCGTCATCAGCTCGGGAAGCAGCGCCTCCTGCAGCTTGCCGCGCGCACCGGCCGGGATGTCGGTCCACTCCGCCGGGTCGTGCGCATACCGCGCGAAGTAGTGCTGCGACAGCTGCTTGGCACGAAACGGCTTCTCGCCGATCTCGGCCACCGCTTCCCTGCGCTCGGCGGGCGTGAGATCGGCAAGATGCCGCGGCGGCTTCTTGGCTCCGCGGGGGGCGACGAAAGTGAGTTCTCCGGGCTTAGGCATGGCTGTACCAGTGTCGCAGATCAACTCATGTGACCTGCGACTGTGAGCGAGGACACCTGCCGTTGGTGGTCGTCATGCGTCACCGCTGAGCGGCCTCGGACGGCCCAGAGACGGCCCGAAACTCTCGGATCATCCATGGTCTGACCAGCTAGCATCGCTGCCATTCCAGGGGACGGGGGCGTCATGGCAATCGGCCGCAAGGGCTCGCGACGCATCGTCGTCGACGGCACGACTTACCACTGGCGCCTGCGCCGCCGGCCCACGTACGACCAGGCTCTCTGTGATCGACCGTGCACGTACGCGGTGCAGCACGCGGACACCCCTGGCACGACCCTGGTCGTCACCACGAATCAGCCTCATGCCAGCAACTGGTTCGGTGCGCCAAGTGTCCCGGTTCTGCCCAGCGACGTCGCCGCCGCTATCGCGTCGGCTCTCCGTCAGGGCTGGTCCCCTACGCAGCAGGGCTCACCTTTCCACCTGGACCAGTCCGAAGGCTTCGCCGTCGGCCCCGGCGCTGCACACAGCTGAGCCACTCTTGGCCGACGGGAAGCCAAGCGCTTGGAAGGCGCTTGGAAGGCGCTTGAACTGACCACCGGATGAGTGGGCCGGACCTGGCAGGTTCCGGATGCTGAGCGCGGAGGTCCGGCGACTTCGACACGCATTCGACGTGACCCGGCGTGGGTCTACGGCCGCCGGTAGGCCGAAGGGGCGACACCCGCTTCCGGCTTCCTGCTGAAGGACACGTAGGCGGGGTGCTCTGGATCGCCGATCTGCATGAGGGCGAAGAGATCAAGGTCATGGTTCGCGAACCTGTGGAGGTACTGGAGGAACAGCTCCAACTCCTCGTCCGACAGCCGCTCATCGTGCCGCTCGTTGCGCATGACGTCACGATACGAGCCGAGGGCCTACGGCATGAGGCGGCTCTGTCCCGTCAGCGGTTGATCGGGATCTCGTAGACGATCTCGCAGTGAGCGGCGGGCACGACGATGTCCGCTGTCTCGACGGGCCGTCCCCGCCTGCCGTCCGCCAGGAACTCGTACGTCGTAGGGACGCACAGCTCGCCTTCGGTGATGCCCAGTCGCGCCGCGATCTCCGCCGGGGCCAGCACCTTGGCGTCCCAGTCCCCTTGCCTGCCGGGCAGACTGGTCCCCTGGCCCCGCCGAATTCCCCCGGGCGGGGCCCCAACCATGTCCGGCGTGGCACCATGCCCCCTCCGGCACACCGCTTCATGGGGGACACATGCGTACCCGCGCCACCATCACACTCACCATCTCCCTGCTCGCCATCCTCACCGCCTGTTCATCGTCCAGCGATGACAAAGCCGACACCCCGAACAGCAGCCCCACCACGGCCGCCGAGACGCCGACCACCACCCCGACGCCGCCCGGCACCGTCGAACTGGAGCGCGTCGCGGACACGTACGTGAACCTCTACTTCGGAGGGGCTGGGGAGGGGGCGTACGCCTTCCTGTCGAAGCGCTGTCGCGCCAAGGCAGACCCGGCCACGTACGCGGCTACCGTGGATCAGGCCGCGAAGGATTACGGGCCCGACCACCCGGCGACGGACGTGCACGCGACGGTCTCAGGGGGCATGGGCCGCGTCTCGTACAAGGTGAAGGGCCTGCCGAAGTTCGACCAGCTGGGGCAGCCGTGGACGGTTGAGGGCGGCGCCTGGAAGTACGACGCCTGCTGACCCTGCGCGCCATCCGGGCCCCGTCGACCAGCGTCGGCTGGGCCCCTGTCGTGCCCGGCGGAGTGCAGCCCTCAAGATCCTGCCGCGCCCGGTGATGACGAGGCATCCGTGATAGCTCTGGCCGCCCTCCGCAGCGGCGCCCCCCACTCGGTGGAGGAGCGGGTACAAGCCACTGGCGCGCATGCCGGAGTCCTCAGTCGCCGACTTCAGCGCATGCGGATGCGCGGATTCGAACACCTTGGCCTGGAGCGAGCAAGCGAGGGGGCGATCACGAGCCTGACCTGCGGATTCCCCACGTTGGACACTGTCCGGTGGAACTCGCCCCTGCGAACCTTGGTCCCCGTGAGTTCCCGTCAGTTCTGACACGGGAGTGGCACGGCCCGCGGGCAGCACCGGTCCCCTCTAGGCGAACCACTCCATGGTCGCCGCTCAACTCATTTGACCGGAGGAGCCTCAGTTGCTCTACTGCGATGCCGGACCGGGGAGGACATGTGGCAGAAGGGCCGGATGTAGATCGCGACATTCTGGAGGGGCGCACAATCCTCGCGGTGAAGGCGATTCGTGAGGCACAAGGATGCCCGCTCCAAGAAGCGGTTGATCTTTACCATCAGCGCTACGGCGAGCTTCATCCTGAGCCGGACTCAGCCCAGAAATCCTCCCGGCCCCGCGTGCTGCGGTTCGAGCGGGATGGCTCTTTGGTTGTGTTTGAGGGACTGCAAGACGGTCAGTAGCCCGTCTACTGATCACCGGTCTCGCTGACCAGCGAGACTGAAGACCGCACGGCTCTGACCAGTTCAGATGCCGTGGGCTTCCGTCTTTGCCGGTCGGCGTCGGGCGCCCTCGCACGGCCCAGGCACGGCCCGGGGCACTGAAGGCTGGCCGGGAACCCGCACTGATGTGGTGTCGTAGGGATCGGCTACGTTGCGCGGATGACTGACACGGATCCGCTCGTGCCGGCACTCACCGGCCTGCTCGTTGACATCGTTTGGTGGCTGGACAGCTGCGAGGACGAGGAAGTGGATCCGGATTCTGCGGTGAAGACGATGGAGAGCGTGGGCTGGGTGCTGCTGCAACTGCCCTCAGACCAACGCGAACGGCTCTTGCACGTGCTTGCGCACTTGGCCGAAGCGGAACAAGATCCGGGACGGCGCGATTTCCTGGAGTCATTTCCCGTCGCCTTCGGCATCGTCGAGGACGAGGAGAGCTGACCCAAGCCTGGCTGCTGGGAGCCAGTTCAGCTACTCCCGAGCGCAGACACGGAGACGGAGCACTCGAGTGGGAGCGCCCGCGTCAACTGGGGCCTATCGCAAAGGAGATCATGAGCTGCGAGGGTGTCGCCGTGCGGATGCCGCTCTATGCCTTGATCTTGTTGCTCGGTGCGGCTTCGGCGATCAACAAGGCACGCAAAGGACAGTGGTATACCGCAGGAGGGATCTTTCTCCCCATCCTCGGTGTGGATGTCATGCTGTTTGGTGGAGTGGAACAGCATTGCTCGCTGTTCTTGTGGCTGGGTGTCGCCCTCGCTGTCGTCGGATTCGGTATGGAGTTCACCGCTTACCGGAGAACTCGTCCATCGGTGCCCCAATAGACGACCGAAGCACCAGTTGGGAAGATCGCTTATGCGGATCCAGCCTGACCTGGCAGAACGTTGACCTGTGTGTTCTCGGGGGGATCGCCGACGTTCCCCGTCGGTACCCGCTGCCTGCTCTCCCATCGGACACGCGAGGGAAACGGGCGGCTGCCTGCAGGCGGGGGATGAGCGGTTCGCGGACTTCCAGCGGATCGCCAACCCCCGACTCCGCAACGCACAGCTTCCTGGTGATCTACGAGCGGGCCTCAAACCGCTGGCCGTAGCCGTCAGTTCTTCGGATCACGGCCCTGGGACGACCCCGGAGCCCCTCAGAGCCCTCTGCCTGGCAGCAGATCCCGCGGTGTGGGCGCCTATGCGGTGGTGTGCTCCAGCTTGTTCTTGAGCAGTTGCTCGTTGCGCGGCATCTCCTTGCGGACCTGCGGGCGGACGACCAGGGGGAGCAGGACCTTGCCGATGCCGTGTCCCTCGAAGTCGAGGTCCATGGTGACGTGGGTACGGCGACCGTCGTCGAGGGGCGTGATCTCGCCGTGGAAGTTGCCCCTGATAGGGCCGTCGATCCCGCGCACGGTCCAGGAGCGCTGCGGTTCGTACTGGGTGCACTCCATGGTCATCGGAATGTCGCGGCGGCCTATGTGCCGCGTGACCCGGACCCGGGATCCGAGTCCGAAGGGGCGGTCGTCGAGCTGTTCGGTGGCGACCGCGCTCAGCTGCCACTCCGGCATGTGGGAGGGGTCGATGATGTACGCCCAGGCGTCCTCGGGACGGCAGTCCACGTCGAACTCCTCGTGGATGGTGGACATGGCGCCTCCTCTTCGGGTTCGGGAGGTTCCCTTTGGGGGCTTACACCGGAATCGTCCCACTCGGCCGGCCGCTCCGCCATCGTCCGAAAAGCCTTCCGAAAAGCGTGGAGCCCCCGCCCTCCAAAGGGCGGGGGCTCCAGGCGTCACGGCCGGTCAGCCGGATCCCACGAACAGCACCATGAGCAGCCACACCACCGGCGCCGTCGGCAGCAGCGAGTCCAGCCGGTCCATGATGCCGCCGTGCCCCGGCAGCAGCGTGCCCATGTCCTTGATGCCCAGGTCCCGCTTGATCATCGACTCGCCGAGGTCGCCCAGCGTGGCGCTGGCCGCGACCGCGAGGCCGAGGATCAGGCCCTGCCACCAGGCGCCGTCGTCGATCAGGAACTGCATGCACAGCGCGCCCGCCACCATCGCGAACGTGACCGCGCCGACCAGGCCCTCGCGAGTCTTGCCGGGGCTGATGCGCGGGGCGAGCTTGTGGCTCCCGAAGCGCCAGCCGACGGCGTACGCGCCCGTGTCGCTGACCACGGTGAGGAGCAGGAAGGTCAGTACCCGCCAGGGGCCGTCCTCGGCCGTCAGCATCAGCGCCACGAACGTCGCCAGGAAGGGCACGTAGAAGGCCGCGAAGACCCCGGCCGTGACGTCCTTGAGGTAGCCCTCCGGTGGCTCCGTCATGCGCCATACGAGGACGGCGAGCGCCGTGAGTGCCATGGCGACCCACGCGCCCTCGGCGCCCCGCACATAGCCGGCGACGACCATCGCTCCGCCGCCGAGTGCCAGCGGGACCAGGGGCGCCTTGATGCCCTTGCGCTCCTGGAGACGGCTGGTCAGCTCCCACAGGCCGACCACGACGGCGACCGCGACGACGCCGACGAAGACGGCCTTGACGATGAACAACGACGCGATGATCACCACGCCGAGCGCGACACCGACCCCTATGGCCGCGCCCAGGTCGCGGCCCGCGCTCTTCTTCTGCGGGCGGGGCGCCGGCTGCGGGGCGTCGGGCATGGGCTCCGGATTCTGCTGCGCCGCCGGGTAGGGCGGCGACTGAGGGGGTTCGTCGCGGAACAAGGGACCGCTCAGCCGAGCGGCCCCCCGGTCGTCATCCTGGTCACCGCCGTACGCGGGTACCTCGGGCACGATGGGCATGGGGCGAGTCTGCTGCGCCTTGGGCGCATCGTACGCGGGACCCGCCGGGGCAGCCCCCTGGACAGGTCCCTGGTCGGACGGCCCCCAGTACCCCGCCTGCGACCCGGTGTGGGGCGGCGTTCCCCAGGAAGAGTCGTTCATCAGACCTCGAGCAGCTCCGCTTCCTTGTGCTTCAGGAGCTCGTCCACCTGTGCCACGTACTTGTGGGTGGAGTCGTCGAGTTCCTTCTCCGCACGGCGGCCCTCGTCCTCGCCGACCTCGCCGTCCTTGATCAGCTTGTCGATGGCGTCCTTGGCCTTGCGGCGCACGGAGCGGATGGACACGCGTGCGTCCTCGGCCTTGCCCTTGGCGACCTTGATGTAGTCGCGGCGGCGCTCCTCGGTGAGCTCCGGGAACACCACCCGGATGATGTTGCCGTCGTTGCTCGGGTTGACGCCCAGGTCGGAGTCGCGGATCGCCTGCTCGATGTTGCGCAGCGCCGTCTTGTCGAACGGGGTCACCACCGCCATGCGCGGCTCCGGCACGGAGAACGAAGCCAGCTGGTTGATCGGCGTCGGCGCGCCGTAGTAGTCGGCCACGATCTTGTTGAACATCGCCGGGTGCGCACGACCGGTGCGGATCGCGGCGAAGTCCTCCTTGGCGACCACGACGGCCTTCTCCATCTTCTCCTCGGCCTCGAGGAGGGTCTCTTCGATCACCACTTGCTCCTGCGTGTCTTGAGTAGGCCCGGCTGCTGTTCCATAAGCGTGGGGGCGGCGGCCGGCTGCGTCGCGTCTTCTTCCTGCACGGTTCCCGACCTGCGGGACATTGTCCATCCCCCGGTCAGGGTCCGTGGGTGTTGCTGGTCAGTCCCGGCTGCCGTGGTCACCCACAAGCGTGCCGATCTTCTCACCCTTGACGGCGCGGGCGATATTGCCCTCCGCGAGGAGCTCGAAGACGAGGATCGGGAGCTTGTTGTCGCGGCACAGCGTGATCGCGGTCGCGTCGGCGACCTTGAGGTCGCGGGTGATGACCTCGCCGTAGCCGAGGGCGTCGAACTTGACCGCGTCGGGGTTGGTCTTCGGGTCGGAGTCGTAGACCCCGTCCACGCCGTTCTTGCCCATCAGCAGCGCCTCGGCGTCGATCTCCAGGGCGCGCTGCGCGGCGGTGGTGTCGGTGGAGAAGTACGGCATGCCCATACCGGCGCCGAAGATGACGACCCGGCCCTTCTCCAGGTGCCGCACCGCGCGCAGCGGGATGTACGGCTCGGCGACCTGGCCCATGGTGATGGCGGTCTGCACCCGGCTGTCGATGCCCTCCTTCTCCAGGAAGTCCTGGAGGGCGAGGCAGTTCATCACGGTGCCGAGCATGCCCATGTAGTCGGAGCGGGCCCGGTCCATGCCGCGCTGCTGGAGCTCGGCGCCGCGGAAGAAGTTGCCGCCGCCGATGACGACCGCGACCTGCGCCCCGTCCCGTACCACGGCCGCGATCTCGCGGGCGATCTTGTGCACCACGTCGGGGTCCACGCCCAGGCCCCCGCCACCGGAGAAGGCCTCACCGGACAGCTTCAGCAGAAACCGGCCGTGTACTTTGCCGTCGTCGCTCTTCTGGGGCTTGGTGGTGGTCATGGAGATCCCGCCTCTTTCACGTGTTGCACATACGAAGAAGGCCATTGCCGCTGGGGTGTTGGCATCCCATGCTCGGCAATGGCCTCCTCGTCAGATCTGCTGTCGTCCGTCACGCGCGTGCGTGCCGGACGGCCGGACGGCTGCACTCGACCCTATCGGGCCGAGACGCCGATCGCGGCACGGACTCAGATGCCGACCTTGATACGCGTGAAGCGCTTCAGGGTGACACCGGCCTCGTCCAGGACCTTCTGGACGGACTTCTTGTTGTCGAGCGCGTACGGCTGGCCCAGCAGCGTGGCGTCCTTGAAGAAGCCGTTGAGGCGACCCTCGACGATCTTCGGCAGGGCGGCCTCGGGCTTGCCCTCGGCGCGGGTGGTCTCCTCGGCGACACGGCGCTCGGACTCGACGACCTCGGCCGGCACGTCCTCCTTGGAGAGGTACTTCGGCGCGAAGGCGGCGATGTGCTGGGCGACGCCCTTGGCCAGCTCGGCGTCGGCCTTGTCCAGCTCGACCAGGACACCGATCTGCGGGGGCAGGTCGGGCATGGTGCGGTGCATGTAGGAGTAGACGAAACCGTCGGCGAACTGCGCGAAGCGGTCCAGGACGATCTTCTCGCCGAGGTTGGCGTTGGCCTCGTCCACGAACGCCTGGACGGTCTTGCCGGCCTCGATCTCGGAGGCGAGCAGGGCCTCGAGGTCGGCCGGGGAGGTCTTGGCGACGTGCTCGGCGATCGCGTTCGCGACGGCCTGGAACTTCTCGCCCTTGGCGACGAAGTCCGTCTCGCACTTCAGCTCGACCAGGACACCGGAGGTGTTGTCGTCGGCGATGAGGGAGACCACTGCGCCGTTCTCGGCGGAGCGGCCCTCGCGCTTGGCGACGCCCTTCTGGCCCTTGATGCGGAGCGCCTCGACGGCCTTGTCGACGTTGCCCTCGGCCTCGTCCAGCGCCTTCTTGCAGTCCATCATGCCGGCGCCGGTGAGCTCACGAAGCTTCTTGACGTCGGCGGCGGTGTAGTTCGCCATGAGTCTGTGAATCTTTCTCGAAGTCTGGAAGATCGAAGATCTACGGGGTCTACGGCCCCCATGTAGCCGGGGGCCGCTGACTCGCCGCTGACCTACGGGTGAACGGCGGGGGCGGACTTCACGCCGCCCCCGCCGTCAACCTCTGACGCTGACGGGTCAGGCCTGCTCGGCGTCCGCGGCCGGAGCCTCGGCGGCAGGGGTCTCGTCCGCGGGGGCCTCGGCAGCGGCCTCGGCCGGCTTCTCGGCGGCTTCCTCGGAGTCGGCCTTCTTCTCGCCCTCGAGCAGGTCGCGCTCCCACTCGGCGAGCGGCTCGCCCGCGGCCTTCTCCTTGCCCTCGGTGGCGACACCGGAGCGGGCGATGAGGCCCTCGGCGACCGCGTCGGCGATCACACGGGTGAGCAGGGTGACGGAGCGGATCGCGTCGTCGTTGCCCGGGATCTTGTAGTCGACCTCGTCCGGGTCGCAGTTGGTGTCGAGGATCGCGACGACCGGGATGTTGAGCTTCCGGGCCTCACCGACCGCGATGTGCTCCTTCTTGGTGTCCACGATCCAGACGGCGCTGGGCACCTTCTGCATCTCGCGGATACCACCGAGGGTCTTCTCCAGCTTGGCCTTCTCGCGCGAGAGCACGAGAAGCTCCTTCTTGGTCAGACCCGAGGCCGCGACGTCCTCGAAGTCGATCTGCTCGAGCTCCTTGAGGCGCTGCAGACGCTTGTAGACGGTGGAGAAGTTGGTGAGCATGCCGCCCAGCCAGCGCTGGTTGACGTAGGGCATGCCGACGCGGGTGGCCTGCTCGGCGATGGCCTCCTGCGCCTGCTTCTTCGTACCGACGAACATGACCGTGCCACCGTGGGCGACGGTCTCCTTGACGAACTCGTAGGCGCGGTCGATGTACGACAGCGACTGGAGCAGGTCGATGATGTAGATGCCGTTGCGCTCGGTGAAGATGAAGCGCTTCATCTTCGGGTTCCAGCGACGGGTCTGGTGACCGAAGTGGACGCCGCTCTCCAGCAGCTCCCGCATCGTGACGACGGCCATGGCCGTATCTCCTTGAGTTTCTCGGTTGTGCCGCGGGGACCGGACGGCTCCCGCGCCTGACGCCCGCGATGCGCCTTGCCACGAGGGACCGAGAGGCGCTGACACCGACCGCGTGGCGGCCCGATGTCGGGGCGTGCGAAGTCGACCCGGTGACCCGGATCGCCAGAAGAAGTGTACGGGACCCGCGAGGCACCGGGTGACGCCGCTGTCCACAACCGGCGAGTAGTCCACAGCTCCCGGCCGTGACCGGGGGCGGCGCGGGAGGCTTCTCGCATGCGAGCGAGGCGATACGTGCAGATGACGTGGGCGGCACTGCTGGGACTGGCGTTGACCGTCGTGTCCCCCTGGGCCTGGGCGGAGGACCCGCCGCCGGCCCCGGACCCACCGGTCCCTGCCGTCGGCCGCACCTGGCCGGTGGGCACCCACCCCAGGGTCCTACGAGGCTGGGAGCCCCCGGCGACGGTCTACGGCCGCGGCCACCGGGGCGTGGACCTGGCGGCCCCGGCCGGAACCCCGGTGAGAGCGGTGGCGGCCGGCCGCGTCTTCTTCGCGGGCCGCGTGGCAGGCCGCGGTGTGATCTCCGTGCAGCTGACGGACACGAACCTGCGAACGACATACGAACCGGTGACGGCGTCGGTGCAGAAGGGCGACGAGGTGAGGCCTGGCGAGGTGGTGGGGACGGTGGAACCGGGATCCGGCCACTGCACGGTCACGTGCGTGCACTGGGGCCTGCTGAGGGGCGACACCTACGTGGACCCGTTGGCCCTGCTCCCACCGTGGCTGCTGCACCGAGGGCCATCGAGGCTGCTGCCGGTCCTGGGAGTGCCGCTGCCTTCGTGACCGGCCCAGTCGGCGGGCAGCCGTGCCGCCGTCCTCGTGGCTGCCCTAGCTGGAGTCGTGCCGTCGTCCTCGTGGCTGCCGTAGCTGCCGGGAGTCGTGCCGCTGCCCTCGTGGATGCCCTAACTGCGGGGAGTCGTGCCGCCGTCCTCGTGGATGCCCTAGCTGCGGGCAGTCGTGCCGCCGTCCTCATGGCTGCCCTAGCTGCCGGCAGTCGTGCCGCCGTCCTCGTGGCTGCCCTAGCTGCCGGCAGTCGTGCCGCTGCCCTCGTGGCTGCCCTAGCTGCCGGCAGTCGTGCCGCCGTCCTCGTGGCTGCCGTAGCTGCGGGCAGTCGTGCCGCTGGGGCGGCACGGGTGGGCGCAGCGGCACCCGGCAAGCGCGGGCAAGCGACACGGCCTCTACAGCAGCCCCACGGCCCTCAGCCGCGAACCCCCCGCAGCGCCATGGCCACCGCAGCCTCAGTGATCGCCGAGGGCTCCTCCGCCGCCCCCAGCTCGATCCGCCGCACCGCCGCGTCCACGACCCCCTGCACCAACATCGCAGCCAGCCGCGGCGAGGAATGCCCCATCTCCCCGAGCGCCTCGACGATCATGGCGACCAGCCCCCCGTGCGCGGCCCGGATCTTCTCCCGGGCCCCCGCATCCAGCTCACTCGCGGAGATCGCCACCACGGCCCGGTGCCGCCGGTCCCCGACCAGCACCAGCTGCTGGCGCACATACGCCTCGACCTTGCCCTCGGCCGACCCCGCCCGCTCCATCGCCGCCGAGACCTCCGCGGCCCACACCGGGAAGTCGACCGCGCACAGTTCCTCGACGACAGCCGCCCGGGAGCGGAAGTACTCGTACACGGACGACCGCGCGAGCCCCGTCCGCTCGGCGAGGGCCGGGAATGTCAGCGCCTCCGTCCCACCCTCGGACAGCAGAGACCGGGCCGCGTCCAGCAGGGCGGCTCGCTGCATCGACCGGTGTTCGGCCACCGAGGCCGCTCGAATCCTTGGCACGTCAACCACTTTACGGACGGACCACCCCCGACGGGAGTGAGTCGGGCCGCTCAGCGTCCGAAGCTCGCCAGCTTCGCCCGCAGCTGCAGCACCGACTTGGTGTGGATCTGGCTCACGCGGCTCTCGGTCACGCCGAGCACGTTCCCGATCTCGGCGAGCGTGAGGCCCTCGTAGTAGTACAGCGTGACGACGGTCTTCTCCCGCTCGGGGAGGGTGTTGATCGCCCGGGCCAGGAACCGCCTGAGCTCGCGGTCCTCGGCCACCTCCACGGGGTTGTCGGCGGCGGTGTCCTCCAGCGTGTCCATCACGCTGAGCCCGTCCCCGCCCTCGCCCCCCACGTGCAGCAGCTCTTCCAGGGCCACCACGTTGGCCAGCGACAACTGGCTGAACACTGCGTGGAGTTCATCGACGGGGATGCCCATCTCGACGGCCACCTCGCCCTCCGACGGCGTCCGTCTCAGACGCGCCTCCAGGGTCGCGTACGCCCGCTCCACGTTCCGCGCCTTCTGCCGCACCGACCGCGGGATCCAGTCCAGGGCCCTGAGCTCGTCGATCATCGCGCCCCGGATCCGGGTGATCGCGTACGTCTCGAACTTGATCTCCCGGTCGATGTCGAACTTCTCGATCGCGTCGATGAGCCCGAAGACCCCGGAGGAGACGAAGTCGGCCTGCTCCACGTTCGGCGGCAGACCGACGCTCACCCGTCCCGCCACGTACTTCACCAGCGGCGAGTAGTGCAGGATCAGCTGCTCCCGCAGCCGCTCGTCGCCCGTGTCCTTGTACGACCGCCACAGCTCGTCGAGCGTCGAGGGAGCGGGCGGCCGCACGCTGCCACCGTCACGGGCGGCTGGGGGGATCGCCGCCCGGTCGGACCCGGAGGTGTGCTGGGGCATTCGTCGCCTTGTGCCGTTCTGCTGTGAAGTGGGGGGTGCCTGGGGGAGCTGTCGGTCTGGTGTCGAGATGCCGGTCTGTGCCGGAATCCTCGTGAGCGTAGCGTGACTGAAGTGTCGCGGTGCGCGAAGACCGACGCGGATCGGGTGCGCAGATACGTTCCGCAGGACGCCCCACAGAGTCATGGCGATCGCTGTGCGTGACTGCCGGGAGACGCCAACTACGCGCATTTGCACAGGTGTCAGGCTTCCCCCGGACGGCCGAACACGCTCGGTCAACACGGACTGCGACCCCCGCGGACGGAGATCATCGCCTGGCGTGTCAACTTCCAGCCGTCGCCGTGTCGTTCGACGTAACCGAGTGATCGGAGTTCGTACAGTCTCGCGATCGCGTCGTCCTGCGTGGTCTGCGCGCCCCGCGCGATGTCACCGGGCGCAGCCGCCCCGCGGCCGGGCAGTGCGGCCAGGACGCGGCGGGCGCCGGGCTCCAGCAGATCGCGGGGCAGTACGGGTCCGCGCCGGTCCGGGGCCAGCTCGCCCATGTCGCCGACCAGCTCGACGACTTCCGCGGCGTCGGTGACGAGCACGGCGTCGCCCCGCAGAAGCTCGTGCACTCCGGCGGACAGGCCGCTGGTGGCCGGCCCGGGCACGCCCATGGTGTGGCGCCCCAGCCGCTGCGCGGCCCGTGCGGTGACCAGCGAGCCGCTGCGGTGTGCGGCCTCGACGACCACGGTGCCCCTGGTCAGGGCGGCGATCACCCGGTTGCGGACGATGAATCTGCTCGGCGTCGGATGATCGCCGGGTGGCAACTCCCCGATCACCAGTCCCTGTCCCGCGATCCTGCCGAGCAACTCGGTATGACCGCGCGGGTAGGCCCGGTCGACGCCGCAGGCCAGCACCGCGACGGTGGCACCACCGGCGCCGAGGGCACCCCTGTGGGCGGCGCCGTCGACCCCGTAGGCCCCGCCGGACACCACCACCCACCCGTGCTCGGCGAGCCCCGCGCCGAGCACGGCCGCCATGTGCGCCCCGTACTCGGTGCAGGCCCGTGCTCCGACGACGGCGACGGATCTGAGCGCCCACATCCGCAGGCTGGCCCGCCCGCGCACCCACAGCCCCACCGGCCGCGCGTCCCCCAGGTCGTCGAGCTGCCCGGGCCACTCGCCGTCCCCGGGCGCCACGAACCGCATGTCGGCCTCCTGGGCGGCGGCGAGATCCCGCTCGGGCTCGGCCTGCGCGGCCCGGTCCAGCAGCCCGGCCCACCGCTTGTCGGTGATCCCGACCAGCTGCGGCCCGCCCTCGCGCAGCCGTCTCGCCACCTCCACCGCGCCGAGCTCCCGCAGCCACCGCCCGCCGACCTCGTCCCCCGGTTCGAGCACACGGCTGAGAAGGACACGGGCGAGCAGCTCGTCGGCCGGATCCGCACCGGGGCTCATGTCAGCGCCCCGATGGCCATGGGCACCCCGCGCGGCACGCCGGTACGCAGTTGCAGCGCCAGGGCGACGTCGGTCGCGTCGGGCCGGTCGTGGCCCACGAGGTCCGCGACGGTCCAGGCGACACGCAGCACGCGGTCCAGCCCGCGGGCGGTCAGCACGCCCCGCTCCAGATTCCGTTCCGCCTCGTCCATCGCACCGGCCGCGGCGTGCCAGCGGCTGCGCAGCTCCCGCCCGGGGACTTCGCTGTTGGTCCGCCACGGCGTACCCACCAGCCGGGCCGCCGCACGCTCCCTGGCCGCCCGCACGCGGTGGGCGACGGTCGTGGTGGACTCGCCGCCGGCGCCCCGCTGGGCCAGTTGGGCGCGGGTCACCCGGTCGACCTCGACCCGCAGGTCGACCCGGTCCAGCAGCGGGCCGGACAGCCGCGCCTGGTAGCGACGGATCGCCGAGGGCGGGCACTCGCAGAAGTCGTCCGCCTGGGAGAAGCGGCCGCAGGGGCAGGGATTCGCCGCGAGCACCATCAGGAATTTCGCCGGGAACCGCACCACACCCGCACTGCGCGCGATCACCACGTGCCCCGCCTCCAGGGGCTGCCGCAGCGCGTCAAGCGCGTGGCTGCTGAACTCGGGCGTCTCGTCGAGGAAGAGCACGCCCCGGTGGGAGAGCGAGACGGCGCCGGGCCGCGCGATGCCCAGGCCGCCGCCCACGAGCGCCTGCATGGTGGCCGAGTGGTGCGGGGCGCAGTACGGCGCGACGTCGATCAGGGGTTTGCCCGGGGGCAGCAGACCTGCCACCGAGTGCACCGCCGTGACCTCCAGCGACTCCTGCCTGCCGAGCAGCGGGAGGATCGCCGGGAGCCGCTCCGCGAGCATGGTCTTGCCGGCGCCGGGCGGGCCCTCCAGGAACAGGTGGTGGCCGCCCGCCGCGGCGACCTCCACCGCCGTCCGCGCCGAGATCTGGCCCACCACGTCGGCCAGGTCATGACCCTGGTCGTGCTGGGCGGCGCCCAGGCTGTGCATCCCCGTGGCCGCGCCCGTGCCGGGCACCCGCAGACCGGCCAGCAGCGGATCGGGACGGCCCTGCTCGTCCGCTTCCTCCACGGGTACCGGCTCGTCCGCCAGGACGGCGATCAGCTGGCGCAGGCTGCGCACCCCCAGGACGGAGACACCGGGCACCAGCGAAGCCTCGGCGGCCGCGCACTCGGGCACGACCACCTGCTCGTAGCCCGCGTCCGCGGCGGCCAGCACCGCCGGCAGAATGCCCCGCACGGGCCGGACGCGGCCGTCCAGACCCAGCTCCCCGATCATGACGATGTCGGCGAGCACCCGCGGGTCGATCCGCTCGCAGGCGCCGAGCACGGCGCAGGCGACGGCCAGGTCGAAGCCGCTTCCGGCCTTCGGCACCGAGGCCGGGCTCAGCCCCACCGTCAGCTTCTTCTGCGGCCATTCGCCGCCCGAGTTGACGACGGCCGCCCGCACCCGGTCCCGGCTCTCGCTCAGGCTCTTGTCCGGCAGCCCCACCAACGTGAACGCCGCCACCCCCGGCTCCAGATCCGCCTGGACCTCGACCACCACGCCCTCGACACCGACGAGCGCCACCGCGCACGTACGCGCGAACCCCATCAGGCCACCCCCCGCGCGTGTTCGACCAGGGGTGCGCCGCGGTCGGGGAGCAGGACGCCCACCAGGTCGATACGGACGCCGCCCGGCGGGGCCCCGCCGTGTTCCTGCGCCCAGCGCTCCGCCAGACCGCGCAGGCGCTGCGCCTTCGTCGGTGTGACCGCGGCCATGGGGTGCTGGAAGATGCCCGCCCTGCGGGTCTTCACCTCGCAGACCACCAGGACGTCCCCGTCCCGGGCCACGATGTCGATCTCACCCGTCCTGCCCGAGCGCCAGTTGCGCTCCAGGACCGTCATACCGGCGTCCGCCAGCCGCCGCGCGGCCAGATCCTCGCCGTACCTGCCCATGGCACTGCGTTGTGCGTTGCGTGTCCTCATGTCGGCACCACCTCCGGCGCCAACCGTCACGCATCCGCTCCCACCGAGTGGATCTTGGTGGAGTACTCGGTGGTTGTGGACAAACTCGTCACCCGCACGAGCGACCTACCGTGGCCGTCAGCCGCCCGGCAGCTCGAGATCGCTCTTGTTCAGCTCCTCGATGTTCACGTCCTTGAACGTGAGTACCCGCACCTGCTTCACGAACCGAGCCGGCCGGTACATGTCCCAGACCCAGGCGTCCGCCATCGACACTTCGAAGAACACCTCGCCCTGGACCGAGTGCACCTGCATCTCGTAGTCGTTGGTCAGGTAGAAGCGCCGCTCGGTCTCGATCACGTATTTGAACAGACCGACGACATCGCGGTACTCCCGGTAGAGCTTCAGCTCCATCTCGGTCTCGTACTTCTCGAGGTCCTCGGCGCTCATGGCAGCTTCCCCTTCAGCCGTGCGATCCCACCATTGTGCGCCAGTCCCGTGAGCCCCTAGACGATTTCGGGGTCAAGGGTCACGGGTCCGGCCGGGGGACCTTCGTCGAGCAGCCTGTGCAGCAGCTCGGCGAGTCTGGTCGGGTACACGGTCTCATGTGCCCGGGCAAGTTCCCGACACGTCCACCAGCGTGCTCCGGCGACGCTGCGCCGCTCCAGTTCCGTGAGGCCCGTGGCCCCGGGCACCACCGGGGACGTGTCCGTCGTACGGGCCAGGTAGTACCACTCGTCCTGGTCCCAGCGGCGGCCCGCGAACGGGAAGGAGCACATCCGCCGCCAGACCACCGGGCCGAGTTCGACATCGGTGATGCCGGTCTCCTCGGCGAGTTCCCTGAGAGCGGCCTCCTCACGACTCTCGTCGCCCTCCAGTCCGCCGCCGGGCGTGAACCACCAGTCGTCGGCCGGATCGTCCGGCTCATGGCCGTGCAGGAGCAGGATGCGGTCCTCGGGGTCGAGCAGAACCACCCGGGCCACCTTGCGCAGCCCGCCCCGGTACGAGTCCTCGCACCCGCCCGCGGCCTCAGCGGGCACCCACGGGCTCCGTCCGCGCCCGGGCGCGGCGCCCGCCCATCCGCTTGGCGATCGGGCCGTACGCGCCGCCGCCGAGGACCAGCACGGCGCCGGCCACGATCAGGGTGACGATGATCCGCAGCGGGCCCGGCTGGGAGAGCGCGCCGAGGGTCTCGAAGCCGGTGGGGCGTTCCAGCATGCCCTTCATGGGCCAGACGACGGCGTCCACGCGAGCCGTCACGGCGGAGCGCGCGACGGTGCCCTGGGCGGCGTCACTGAGGTGGGCGGAGGAGTCCAGCGACCCCTGGCGCTCGTCGCCGAGCAGGAACAGGCGGCCCTGGGGGACCGTCACGGTCGGGATCTTCTTGTCCTCGACGACGCTGCCCTTGAGATAGCCCTCGTCGATCTGCTTGCCGTTCACGGTCAGCTTGCCGTTCGTGCAGCAGGAGACCGTGTCACCGCCGACCGCGACCACACGCTTGACCACGGAGGCGTTGGTCACCCAGGACTTGTCGTTGAAGACGACGACGTCGCCCCGGCGGATCTCACTGCCGTCGACGCGCTGGGCCAGGACCCGGTCGCCGGCGTCGATCGTCGGCGTCATCGAGGTGGTCGGCACGGTGTACGGCCGGTAGACCACCGCTGCCCAGCCGAATCCACCGAGGAACAGCACAATGCCCAGTGCGACCGCCAGTCCGGACAGTCGCTGTCCGGCCTTGCTGCCCACCGGGCCCGTGCTCTTGCCACCGCTGCGCGGGGCCGTACGCGTAGTGCTCTCGCCACCCATGGGTCCGCACCCTACCCGGCAGTACCTGACGCGGTCAGCCCCTCATGGCCGACCGGGGTCACAGCTGCACCAGGGCTTCACCAAGGCACGGTCAGGCGGAGTGCTCCGAGCTCTCATTGCGGGTCCCGGCCGCCGCGATCTTCCTACGACGCCACAGGGCCACCGGCACCAGCCCGGTCAGGGCGAGCGCGCTCGGGGCAGCCGTCAGGGCGGCGGACGCCGAGGACTGCTCGTTCAGTCCCGCCTGGTCGAAGGTGTCGGGGATGGGGAGGGTGTCCCAGCGGGTGACGGGCCAGGCGATGACGATGGCGCGTCCGACGACCTTGCTCACCGGAACCATGCCGTTGTGCTTGTCGCTCTGGTTGTAGCGCGAGTCCCGCGAGTTCTGACGGTGGTCGCCCATGACCCAGATGTAGCCCTTGGGGACCTTCACCGTGAACTGGCCGCCCTGGTCGTCGACGCTGCACGGGGTGTTGCCCGCGTACACGAACGACGTGTCGTTGAGCGCATGGCCGTTGACCCTGAGCGGGCCGGAGCCCTTGCAGGAGACGGTGTCGCCGCCGACGCCGATGACGCGCTTGATGAGGTCCTTCTCCTCGGCGGACGGCATCAGGCCGATCCAGCTGAGGGCCTTCTGCAGCGGGTTCGGATTGGCCGTGGGCTCGCCCGCCAGCCAGTTGTCCGGGTCGTGGAAGACGACGACCTCGCCGCGCTCCGGCTTCGAGCCGAACCAGGGAGTGAGTTTGTCGACCAGGACCCGGTCGCCCTGCTGAAGGGTGTTCTGCATCGAGTCCGAAGGGATCGAGAACGCCTGCACCAGGAACGTCTTGATCAGCAGCGCCAGCACGAGCGCGATGCCGATCAGGATGGGCAGCTCCTTCAGGAAGGAGCGTTGCTTCTTGGACTTGGGGGGTGTCCCGTCCGACCCCTGTGCCTCGGTCCGGTCCTGCTCGCCCGACCTCCTGCCGTCGTCGGTCGCCCCGGAGTCACTCCCGGAGGTCACGGCGCTGTCCGCGGCCGGGACGGCTGCGGAAACCCCTTGGACGGGCTGTCCGCGGTGCTCCTCGCCGTCGTGTCCGGACCGTGCGCCAACCGCCACATCCCCCACGCCAACTCCTTACTCTGTGCCGCTGCCTGCCCCAGACGCGGTGCAGGCCCACCACTCCCATAACGAGCGGGAGTTCCGCAGGGCTCGGGAGTTGGACCGTTCCGTTGAAATGGTCAGGGACAACCCTATGCGACACCTGCGGGGACGCGGTCGTCCCCGACACGGAGTTGGAGACGGAGGAGAAAGTTTTAGGTTCTTTCAAGGAGGTCCAGTGGCCGAAGGGCCAGGCGATGACCATCGCCCGTCCCACCACGGAGTCCTCGGAGACCGTGCCACCGTAGGGCGTGTTCTGATGCGCGCGGGAGTCCGCGGAGTTGCCCCGGTGATCGCCCATCACCCACAACCGCCCCTTGGGGACGGTGATGTCGAACGGCTGTGTGGAGGGAGCGTTTCCGGGATACAGATAGTCGCCCTCGGTCAGGGGGACGCCGTTGACGGTCACCCGCCCCTGGGTGTCACAGCACTTGACGTGGTCGCCGCCGACGCCGATGACCCGCTTGATGAGGTCCTTCTCGTTGTCGGACGGCAGCAGGCCGATGAAGGTGAGGCCCTCCTTGACCTGCTTGACGACGACGGGGTCGCTCTTCTTGGCCGTAGTCTGCTCGCCCGCGAGCCAGCCGCCCGGGTCCTTGAACACGACGACGTCCCCGCGCTTGGGCTTCGAGCCGAACCACGGGGTGAACTTGTCGACGAGGACACGGTCGCCGATCCGGATCGTCTGCTCCATGGAGCCGGACGGGATCACGAACGCCTGGACGAGGAACGTCTTCAGGACCAGAGCTATGAGGACCGCGACGCCGACGAGAAGGGGTATCTCCTTGACCGCGCTGCGCCGGCGCTTTCGTTTGACCTTGCGCTGCAGCTTGCGCCGCTCGGCGCGGGTGCGGCCGCCGCCCCCCGCCAGCACCGGGCCGGAGGCGCGGCGGGTGCCGGTGGGCAGCAGCCCGTCGGCCGGGCCGCCCACGGCACCGCGCGGTTTGCCACGGTTACCCATGCGCACCGTCCGCGGCGGGCACGCGCGCGTAGGCGCCGGGACGCTGCAGGCGGGTCCAGTGGGCGCTGGGCCAGACGATCCAGTCGGCGCGTCCGATGACGTCCGAGACGGGGATCATGCCGCCGCCGGGCGAGCCCAGGTGGTCGCGGGAGTCGCTGGAGTCGCTGCGGTGGTCACCGAGGACGAAGAGGGTGCCGTCGGGCACGACGACGGTGAAGGGCACCGTGGAGGGGCTGTCACCGGGGTGGAGGAACGTCGACTCGTCGACCGACCGGCCGTTCACCTCGATCCTCCCCTCCCTGTCGCAGCAGACCACATGGTCGCCCCCTACACCCACGACGCGTTTGATGTAGTCGGCGTTCCCGAAGTACCCGGTGCCGTCGAACACGACGACATCGCCGCGCCGCGGCTCAGCACCGAAACGGTACGCCAACTTATTTACGAGAACGCGGTCACCGATCCTCAATCCGTTTTCCATGGATCCGCTGGGGATCTGGAACGGTTGGACCACGAAAGTGTTGAGGATCAGCAAAAACACCAGGCAGACGAGGAGCGTCAGACTGATCCGCCCGCCGGGCAGCCAGTCGGCGACCCGCGCCACCCACGCGAAACGCGACCGTCCCTCCGGCCCCTCTGTGTCCGAGATCTCCTGGGAGACGTCCTCGGAACCGGAGGGGCGGGAGGAGCGGTCGCGCTCCGTGTGCTGTGCTTCGGTGTCCATCGGGGCCAGATGCTATCCGGCCCCGGTATGAACGCCTGCGCGAGCTCAGCTGTCGCGCTTCTCCTTGATCTTCGCGGCCTTACCGCGCAGCTCGCGCAGGTAGTAGAGCTTGGCGCGACGCACGTCACCGCGGGTGACGAGCTCGATCTTCTCGACGATCGGGGTGTGCACCGGGAAGGTGCGCTCGACGCCGACGGAGAAGGAGACCTTGCGGACCGTGAAGGTCTCGCGGACACCGGCGCCCTGGCGGCGGATCACCACGCCCTTGAACTGCTGCACACGGGAGCGGTTGCCCTCGATGACGCGGACGTGGACGTTGACGGTGTCACCCGGGCGGAAGGCCGGGACGTCGCTGCGCAGCGACGCGCTGTCGACGGAGTCGAGCAGGTGAGACATTTCGTCTGCTTTCTTCGCCCATGCCACAGGTCATAGGCGGGAACTAGGTTTTCCAGAGGATGCTGTCCGTGTCGGGGCGGGCGTCGTGTCCCCCTGTGGCAGGGGCGCACGCCGGACGACGCACAACAGCGGTCTATTCTTCCACGCCCTCGGTCCTGCGCCAAAATCGTCCGTACGGCTCCCCCTCCGGGTCCGGGGCCCAGCCCAGGATGGAGAGCATCTCGCGGTCCTTCTTGTCGAAGGCCTTGGGGTCGCAGCGCTCGATCAGGTCGGGCCGGTTGGCCGTCGTACGCCTGAGGGCCTCGTCGCGGCGCCAGCGGGCGATCCTGCCGTGGTGGCCGCTGAGCAGCACCTCGGGGATGCCGCGGCCGCGCCACTCGGGCGGCTTGGTGTAGACGGGGCCCTCCAGAAGGTTGGCCATGGCGCCGGGCGCGAAGGAGTCGTCGCGGTGGGACTCGGCGTTGCCGAGGACGCCGGGCAGCAGCCTTGCCACGGCCTCCGTGATCACCAGCACGGCTGCTTCCCCGCCGGCGAGGACGTAGTCGCCGATGGACACCTCGTAGACCGGCATCCGGGTGGCGTACTCGTCGATCACCCTGCGGTCGATGCCCTCGTAGCGCGCGGGCGTGAAGATCAGCCAGGGCCGCTCGGAGAGCTCTACGGCGAGTTCCTGGGTGAAGGGGCGGCCGCTCGGGGTGGGGACGATCAGCGCGGGCGCGTGCGAGCCGGTCTCGTAGCCGTCGGCGAGGGCGGAGTCCAGGGCGTCGCCCCAGGGGTCGGTCTTCATGACCATGCCGGGGCCGCCGCCGTACGGGGTGTCGTCGACGGTGTTGTGGCGGTCGTAGGTCCAGGCGCGCAGGTCGTGGACGTGGACGTTCAGCTGTCCACGCGCGCGTGCCTTGCCGACGAGGGAGACGTTCAGGGGCTCCAGGTACTCGGGGAAGATCGTGACGACGTCGAGGCGCATCGCTTACGACTCTTCCCGTGCGGAGGCGATCTCTGCGCTGTCGTCGATGAGGCCGGGCGGCGGATCGATGACCGCCTTCTGCTCCTCGAGGTCGATCTCCGTGACGATCTCCTGGACGAAGGGGATCAGGACCTCGCTGCCGTCCGGGCGCTCCACGATGAACAGGTCCTGGGAGGGCAGGTGCGAGATCTCGGTGATACGGCCGACCTCGACGCCGTCCTTGGTGACCACGTCCAGGTCCATCAACTGGTGGTCGTAGTACTCGTCCTCCTCCTCGGGGAGCACCTCCGGGTCCACCTCGGCGATCAGGAGGGTGTTGCGCAGTGCCTCGGCCGCGTTGCGGTCGCGTACGCCCTCGAAACGCAGGAGCAGGCGGCCGCTGTGGACGCGGCCCGTCTCGATGGTGAGGGGGCCCGCCGAGGCGGGATCGGTGGCCAGTACGGCGCCGGGTGCGAGCCGCAGTTCGGGCTCGTCGGTACGGACCTCGACGGTGACCTCGCCCTTGATGCCGTGGGCACGGCCGATCCGTGCGACTACGAGCTGCACTTCCCAGGATCTCCTGTCGTAACGACTGGTAACGACTACGGGCCGGGGACGGCGCAGTGGCCCTCCCCGGCCCGAGCCGGTGTTGCGTTTGGCGTCAGCGGACGTGGTCCACGTCGACGAGGTCGACGCGGACACCGCGGCCGCCGATGGCGCCCACGACGGTACGCAGAGCGCGCGCGGTGCGGCCGTTGCGGCCGATCACCTTGCCGAGGTCGTCGGGATGGACCCGGACCTCGAGCACACGGCCGCGGCGCAGGTTGCGCGAGGCGACCTGCACATCGTCAGGGTTGTCGACGATGCCCTTCACGAGGTGCTCGAGAGCCTCCTCGAGCATGCTCAGGCCTCGGTCGACGCGGACTCGGCAGCAGCCTCGTCCTTCTTCTCAGCCTTCTTCTTCTGGGTGATGGCCTCACCCTTGCCCTCGTCGTCGCCGCCAAGGGCCTCGAACGACGGGCGCGTGGCCTTCTCGGCCGGCTGCAGCAGCGGCGCCGGGGCGGGCTCGCCCTTGAACTTCTGCCAGTCGCCGGTCTTCTTCAGGATGGCGAGCACGGGCTCGGTCGGCTGGGCGCCGACACCGAGCCAGTACGCCACGCGCTCGGCGTTGACCTCGATGCGCGAGGGGTTCTGCACCGGGTGGTACAGACCGATCTCCTCGATCGCACGGCCGTCACGACGGGTGCGGGAGTCGGCGACGACGATGCGGTAGTGAGGCGAACGGATCTTGCCCAGACGCTTCAGCTTGATCTTGACTGCCACGGGAGTGGGTTCTCCTGGATTTGACGTGGTTGGGCACGGCGAGATTGCCGCGTGGGGTTGCGGTACCCGAGTGCCCGATGGACGCGTCAGCCGGAGGAGAGAGGGGTCCTGTGCGGCTGTCGAGTACAGCTAGCCATTGTGCCACACCCTGGGGGTCGCTTCTGGCCGAGGGGGCGCGGTACGGGTGTCCGGGCATGACTGAGGGGCGCCGGGCGCTTCAGTGCCGTCACGGCGGTGCGCGACCCGGCGCCGCGGGGTGCCGTCTGCGTCCACCCGTGCCGCCCCAGCGGCACGACCGCCCGCAGACGGCGGTCGGCTCCCCGCGCGCGGTGTCCGGATTCCGGCAGCCACGAGATGCCGGTGCTCCAGGATCCGCGCCTATGCAGCCCCCACGACCTCCGGGATCCGGAACGGCTTGCCGCAGCCGCCGCAGACGATCGGCGCCTGGGCCAGCACCGACGGGACGACCCGTACGTTACGGCCGCAGTCGCACACCGCCTTCACCCGCACCCCGCCCCCGGACGAGCCGTGCCGGGCCGCCGGGCCACGGAAGCTCTTCGGGGTGTCGGCGGAGGTGGCTGCCGTGTGGGCCTTGAGGGCGCGTTGCAGCCGCTCGATGGTCGGACGGTAGCGGCGCTTGGCCTCGGGGTTGAGCGTGACCAGTGAGAAGCCGCTGCTGGGGTGCGGTTCCTCGGGGTGGTCCAGCCCCAGTTCCTCGGCGATCGCGAGGAATCTGCGGTTGTGGTACCGGCCGGCGCGGGACGTGTCGCGTACGCCGCGCGCGGCGGCGATGCCATGGACTGCCTCGTGGAGCAGTCGCTCGAAGGAGAGCTCGTGACCGCACGCGGACGACGACTCTCCGATCAGGGACTCTGGCGCGGCAAGGTCCGGCAGCTCGGGGTGGTACCGCTGAATGTCGGCCCACGCCTCTGCCAGCTCTGCGGCGAGAACAGGTGGTGTCTGTGTCGTGCTCACGTAATGACAACGAGCGGGGCCTCGGATGTGTTCCTATTCCGGGCCATCCCAAATAATTTGCACGTACCCGTCAGTTGCCGCTGATGCGTGCCGACGAGGGCGGGTGCGCTGATCTGCGGAGAAACCTCACAGCTCACCCCAAGCCGGTACGTAGTCTGCTCTACGCACCGGCGCGTAGACACGGTGCACGCGCCGGTGCGGGTGTGATCCGCAGGTGCGCAAGGGGCGTTTCGGTCGCGTCCGCGGCGGAACGGCCCCGTATCAGTAAGCGCCTGCGACGACCGCGACGTTACCGGGCGGGTCGCCGGCCTCTGGCACCGACCCGTCGGCAGCGACCAGACACCGTACGGTCACCGCGTGCTCGCCCGGCCTGGCCTCGCCTTCATCGCCGAGACCCGCCCAGGGGATACGCGCCCAGCCGCCGGGGACGCGGGCGGGCCGGCATCGCCGTGCCGTTCTCCAGGTGACGGACCTTGACCAAAACCGCCTCCTCGCCCTCGTCGGATCCACGGGCCCACGTTGCCGGGACGTGAATTCTTTTCGCCTGCATATGCAACCCACAAGCCGGGCCCCACTACCCCTGGACGAGCGGTCGAGTGCGGAGTTATCTGGCATACGGGGGGAGTGCGAGCGCACGTCACGGGGGCCATGGAATCGGGTACAGGGCAACTCTCGGCGGATTGGGGCGCTTTACATGACACCTACGCTCGTGCGGCAGCACCCGTCCCCTACGGGCCAGGCGCCCCGTGTGGACCTGTGTGCACGCGCGCGTGACTGGTCCGAGATCCAGGAGCGGATGCTGGTCCCGCTCTACGAGGCCGTCTACGAGCGACTGGAAGTGGGCCCCGGCACACGGTTGTTGGGCCTCGGCTGCGGCAGCGGGCTGGCCCTTTTGATGGCGGCCTCCAGAGGCGCGGCGGTCACCGGTGTCGACCACTCCTCCCCCGAACGACTGGCTCTCGCGCGGGAGCGGCTGCTCCCGGACGGGTGGGGCACGCGCGCGCGTGCAGGCACCCGGATCGTCGACGGCTCGCCCGAAGACGTCGTGGCCGCGGGCGACGCGGAGACGCCCGCGTTCACCCTGGTGACGGCTTTCGAGCCGATCGGGTGTCTGGCGGGCGACTCGGAGGGGCTCGGCGGGCTGCTGCAGGCAGCGACACCGCTCGCCGGGCACGGGGCGCCCGTGGTGCTCGCCGGCTGGGGTCCGCCGGAACGTTGCACCACGTCGTCCGTGCTGCGGGTGGCCACCAGGCTGGCGGACCCGCTGCGCAGCGCGGTCAGTTGGCGCCCCGCCCTTCGCGACGACCTGGAGGAGGTCGCGCAGCGGGCGGGTCTGAAGCCCGACGGCTCCGGGCGGGTCGCTTGCCCGTTCGGGTACGCGGGCGTGGACAGCGCGGTGCGGGGGCTGCTGTCGACGGGCCTGTTCGACGCGGCGATCTCGGCGACGGACCAGGCGCAGGTGGACAAGGAGCTGGCGGAGGCCCTGCACCCGTATCAGCGCCGGGACGGGACGGTGTGGATGCCGAACGTGTTCCGCTACCTGATCGCTCGTACCCCTTAGGCCCCGGGCGCGGCAGGCGCCTCCGTCTTTTCCAGCCGTGTGATTCCCGCGATCCGGTAGGCGTCCGCCTCCTCCAGGGTCTCCCGCTCCAGCAGGGCCCGGGCGAGGGCGTCCAGTTGCCCGCGGTGCTCGGTCAGCTTGCGGCACGCCTCCTCGTAGCACTCGTCGACGATCCGTCGCATCTCGCCGTCGATGACGTCGAGGGTCTGCGGGGCCGCCGCGAGGCCGTAGGCCTGCTGGGCGTCGTTGGGCAGGGCGGACAGCCGGCCGACGCGCTCGCTCATGCCCCAGCGGGCGACCATGCCGCGGGCGATGCCGGTGACCTGCTCCAGGTCGTTCTCCGCGCCGGTGGTGACGACCCCGTAGACGACCTGTTCCGCCGCCATGCCGCCGAGCGCGCCGATGATCCTGCCGCGCAGGTACTCCTCGGTGTACGCGTACTTGTCGGACTCCGGAGTGGAGAGCGTGACACCGAGGGCGCGGCCGCGCGGGACGATGGTGATCTTGCGGACGGGGTCGGCGCCGGGCTGGAGCATGCCGAGCAGGGCGTGGCCGCTCTCGTGGTAGGCGGTGCGGCGGCGCTCCTCCTCGGGCATCACCAGGGGCCGTTCGGCGCCCAGTTGGACCTTTTCCAGGGCCTCGGAGAGGTCGGTCTGCGTGACCCGCTCCTGTTTGCGCTTGACGGCGAGCAGGGCCGCCTCGTTGGCGAGGTTGGCCAGTTCGGCGCCGGTCATTCCCGGGGTCGTGCGGGCGACCTGGCCGAGGTCGACGTCCTTCGCGAGGGGGATCTCGCGGGTGTGGATCCGCAGGATGGCCTCGCGACCGCCGCGGTCCGGGGGCGAGACCATGACCACCCGGTCGAAGCGGCCGGGGCGGGTCAGGGCCGGATCGAGAACGTCGGCGCGGTTGGTGGCGGCGATGACGATGACGCCCTCCGAGCCGGAGAAGCCGTCCATCTCGGTGAGGATCTGGTTCAGCGTCTGCTCGCGTTCGTCGTGGCCGCCCATGCCGGAGCCGCCGCCGCGGGCCCGCCCGATGGTGTCGATCTCGTCGATGAAGATGATCGACGGCGCCACCTTGCGGGCCTCCGCGAACAGTTCACGCACCCGTGAGGCGCCGACGCCGACGATCATCTCGATGAACTCGGAGGCCGACGCCGAGAAGAACGGCACGCCCGCCTCACCGGCGACGGCACGCGCGAGCAGGGTCTTGCCGGTGCCGGGCGGGCCCGCGAGCAGCACGCCCCGGGGCATCTTCGCGCCCATCCTGCGGTAGGCGTCCGGGTTCTTCAGGAAGTCGACGACGTCGTTGAGCTCGCCCTCGACCTCGTCGATGCCCGCCACGTCCTCGAAGGTCGTGCGCTGGGCGCCCGGCTGCAGTTCGACCGGCTTGGGCGGCGCCTTGCGGCCGAGCATCCCGCCCGCGCCGCCGAGTCCCGCGCTCATCCGCCGCGCGACGAACACCCACACCGCGATCAGCAGCAGCATCGGGGCCAGCGAGATCAGCAGATTGGCCAGAAAGCTGCGGTGCTGGACGACCGGTTCCGCCGTGACGGTGACGTTGTGCTTGGTCAGGTCGTCCCAGATCTTGTCACTCGCGAACGTCGGCCGCTCAGTGCTGAACTTGGTGTACGTGCCGCCGCCGTGCGGGCTCTTCTGCCCCTTCTTGAGCTGGCCCTGGATCGCATTGCCCTTGGCGTAGATCTTGCTGACGTTGCCCGCGTCGACCTGCTTGCTGAACTCCGTGTACGAAATCGTCGGCTCGTTGCCCTCGTTGAAGAACGACAGGATCAGATTCGCGATCAGATACACGACCAGCGCGGTCAAAATCAGGCTCCACCAGCCGCCGCGCATCCTCCGCCCGCCGGGCGGCCTCGGCGGCTCCTCGGGAGTGCCCTCGGTACGCCAGGGCTGGTCGGGCGACTTGCGCGGCGGGGCGGGGTTGGTCATAAGCGGACGTTACGACAACACCCCGCCCCTGGCACGCGCACCGGGTGAACTCAGCCCATGAACTTCTTGAACTCGTCCGGGAGCTCGAAGTCCTGCGGCGGCTGCTGACCCGGCACACCGAAGGCGTTGCCCCCCTGAGCGGCGGCGGCCCGGCGGGCGGCCTCCTCCTGCTCCTGCTGCTTGCGCTTCATCGGGTTGCCGGAGCGCTGCTTGCCCTTGGCCTTCTTCGGCTGCTTCCTGGCGCGGCCCGCACCGCCGCCCATCCCCGGCATCCCGGGCATACCCGGCATGCCGCCGCCCTGGGCCATGCGGGACATCATCTTGCGGGCCTCGAAGAACCGCTCGACCAGGTTCTTGACCGCGCTGACCTCGACGCCGGAACCCTTGGCGATTCGGGCGCGGCGCGAGCCGTTGATGATCGTCGGCTCCTGGCGCTCGGCCGGGGTCATCGACTTGATGATGGCGGCCGTGCGGTCGACGTCCCGCTCGTCGATGTTGTTGATCTGTTCCTTGATCTGGCCCATGCCGGGCATCATGCCGAGCAGCTTGGAGATGCTGCCCATCTTCCTGACCTGCTCCATCTGGGCCAGGAAGTCGTCCAGGGTGAAGTCCTGGCCCTTCTTGGAGGCGAGCTTGGAGGCCATCTTGGCGGCCTCTTCCTCGCTGAACTCCTTCTGCGCCTTCTCGAACAGGGTGGCGAGGTCACCCATGTCGAGGATGCGGGAGGCCATCCGGTCGGGGTGGAAGACGTCGAAGTCGTCCAGCTTCTCGCCGTTCGAGGCGAACATGATCGGCTTGCCGGTGACCGAGGCGATCGACAGGGCCGCACCACCGCGGGCGTCACCGTCGAGCTTGGAGAGGACCACACCGTCGAAGCCGACGCCGTCGCGGAAGGCCTCCGCCGTGTTGACGGCGTCCTGACCGATCATCGCGTCGACGACGAAGAGGATCTCGTCCGGCGAGATCGCGTCCCGGATGTCCGCGGCCTGCTGCATCATCTCCTGGTCGATGCCGAGGCGGCCGGCGGTGTCCACGATGACGATGTCGTGGACCTTGGTCTTCGCGTGCTGGATCGAGTCCTTGGCGACCTGGACCGGGTCGCCCACGCCGTTGCCCGGTTCGGGGGCGAAGACGGCCACGCCGGCGCGCTCGGCGACGACGCTCAGCTGGGTGACCGCGTTAGGGCGCTGGAGGTCGGCGGCGACCAGGAGCGGCGAGTGGCCCTCTTCCTTGAGGTGCTTGGCGAGCTTGCCCGCGAGGGTGGTCTTACCGGCACCCTGCAGACCCGCGAGCATGATCACGGTCGGCGGCTGCTTGGCGAACCGCAGGCGGCGGGTCTGGCCGCCCAGGACGGTGACCAGCTCGTCGTTGACGATGTCCAGGACCCGCTGGGCGGGGTACTGCGTACCGGAGACCTCGGGGCCGAGGGCGCGCTCCTTGACGTTCTTGATGAACGCGCGGACGACGGGCAGGGCCACGTCCGCCTCGAGCAGCGCGATACGGATCTCGCGCGCGGTGGCGTCGATGTCCGCCTCGGAGAGCCGTCCCTTGCCGCGCAGGTTCTTGAAAGTCGCTGAGAGGCGATCGGAGAGAGTATCGAACACGGCGGCGTCGGTCCTCGGGGTCGGTGGCAGTATGAGCGTCTTCAAGGGTATCCGGCCGCGCAAGACAATCGTCCCCGCCGGGTGCATACGACGGACGGGACGGGCCATCTGCGTCGGTGCCGGCGGCACTCCGCGTCGGCGGGCCGGGGCGGCCTCGACGCCAACACCCAAGGGACGGAATGACGCCGACGCCCGTGCCTCACCCCCGCAGCGTCTCCTCCAGCTTCCGGGCCACGGCGGTCGCCTCCTCGCTTGGCAGGGGCGCGCCCTCGGGCCCGGTCACATAGAAGGCGTCCACGGCGTTCGCGCCCAGCGTGGAGACATGCGCGCTGCGGACCCGTACGCTCGCGTCCTCCAGGGCCTGCCCGATGCGGAACAGCAAGCCGGGGGCGTCCTGCGCCCGCACCTCGATCACGGTGGCCAGCCGGGAGGCTGCCGAGGCGACCGTCACCCGCGCCGGCGGCGCCACGACACCCCGGCGGCGCGGATACGCGGCGTCACGCTCGGCGAGGCGCGCTGCGATGTCCAGGGACCCGTCCAGCGCCCGTACGAGATCGGCCCGCAGCCGGGCCGCCTGGGGCAGTGAGCCGTACTCGGCGGCGACCCGCCAGTTCAGCAGCAGGACCGAGCCCTCGACGCCGTCCGGCAGGTCCAGGGTGCGCAGCTCGGCGGTGCGCACGGTCAGCCGGTGCATGGCGAGGACACCGGCCACCGCGGGCAGCACGCCCTCCTGGTCCGGTACGGCGATGAGCAGTTCGACGCCGAGGGGCTCCGGGTCGCCGGAGGGCTGTTCCTCCGCCGGCGGCTCGGTCTGGGCGCGCAGGGACAGCACCGGGCTGCCGGTGGCGACCGCCTCGATGGCGAGCCGCTCCTGCTCGGCGGTGGGCGCGGCGGCCTCGGGCTCGTCGAGTACGTCCCCGGCGAGGACGGCGGCGACCCGCTTGACCAGGTCGGCGACGAGCGAACCGCGCCAGGACGACCAGGCGGCCGGTCCGGTGGCCAGGGCGTCCGCCTCGGTCAGCGCGTGCAGCAGCTCCAGGGTGGACTGCGAGCCGACCGCCTCGGCGACCGAGCGGACGGTGGCCGGGTCCTCCAGGTCGCGGCGGGTGGCCGTCTCGACCAGCAGCAGATGGTGGCGTACGAGGGTGGAGAGCACGGCCACGTCGTCGCGGTCGAAGCCGATCCGGGCGGCCACGTCCTTGGCGATGATCTCGCCGGCCACCGAGTGGTCGCCGGGCCAGCCCTTGCCGATGTCGTGCAGCAGCGCGGCGACCAGGAGCAGGTCGGGGCGGTGCACGCGGCGGGTGAACTCGGAGGCGCGCACGGCGGTCTCGATCAGGTGCCGGTCGACGGTCCAGATGTGGACGGCGTTGCGCTGCGGGCGGCAGCGCACTCGCTCCCAGTCCGGAAGCAGCCGTGTGATCAGGCCTTCCGCCTCCAGCGCCTCCCAGACGTCGATGGTGGGGTGCCCGGAGCCGAGCAGGGTGACCAGCTGTTCGCGGGCCTCGGCGGGCCAGGGCGTGGGCAGCGGGCGCACGGTCGCCGCCAGGCGCCGTACAGCGTGCAGGGAGAGCGGGAGGCCGGCCTGCGCGGCGGCGGCCGCGGCGCGCAGCGGGAGGACGGGGTCGCGCTCGGGGCGCGCGGCCCGGGCGAGCACCACCTCGCCGTCCTGCTCGACCACGCCCTCGGCCAGCGGGGAGCGCTCGGGGACGGGCTTTCCGCCGCCCAGCATGGCGCGCAGCCGCGGCCGTACGGCGCGTGAGCGCAGCACGCGCGCCACTTCGCGCCAGGTGACGTCACTGGCGTACGAGATGACGCGTGCGGCCTCGTAGACCTGGCGCAGCAGGGTGTCGGCGTCCAGCAGTCCGAGTTCGGCGGCGACCTGGTCCTGCTCCTGCAGCGCGAGCCGGTCGGTGGCCCGTCCGGTCGTCAGGTGCAGGGCGTCGCGTACGTCGAGCAGCCGGCGCCGGGCGTCGTCCAGGCCCTCGCGCGGGGCGTCGGCCAGCCAGGAGGCGGCTACGGCGCGCAGGATGGTGGCGTCACGCAGACCTCCGCGGGCCTCCTTCAGGTCCGGCTCCAGCAGGTACTGCAGCTCGCCCTGGCGTTCGGCGCGCTCGGCGCAGAGTTCCTGGAGTTCGGGGAGACGTTTCGGCGCCTGGTTGCGCCAGTCGGCGAGGACGGCCGTCCGCAGACCGGCCGTCAGGCCCAGATCGCCGGCGATGTGGCGGGCGTCCAGCAGGCCGAGCTGGACCTTCAGGTCCTCCCCGGCCGTCTTGCGGGCCTCGACGGGGGTGCGGACCGAGTGGTCGAGGGCGAGGCCGAGGTCCCAGACGGGGTACCAGATGCGGTCGGCCAGGGCGGCGACCGCCTTGGGGTCGCTGCCGTCGTGGAGGAGGAGCAGGTCCAGGTCGCTGCGCGGTGAGAGCTCACCGCGGCCGTAGCCGCCGACGGCGACCAGGGAGACCCCGCGCAGTCCCTCGGCGCCCGCGGCGAACAGTCCCGTCAGCCAGTCGTCCGTCAGCTCCGACAGGGCGGTACGGCGCGGCGGCCCGGACTGCGCCCCCTCGGTGAGGAGGTGCAGCCGGGCCGCCGCGTAGCCGCTGGGTCCCGAGTCTTCCGCTTCCTTGTGCACGTCCGTGCTCGACACCCAGCAGCTCCTGTCCTTGCTCTTCGGTTAGAGCGCGTCCGGGCCGCGCTCGCCGGTCCGGACCCGTACGGCCGTCTCGACCGGGAGGGACCAGACCTTGCCGTCACCGATCTTGCCGGTTCGGGCCGCCTTCACGATGACGTCGATCAGCTGCTCGGCGTCGTCGTCCTCGGCCAGTACCTCGATACGGATCTTGGGAACCAGGTCGACGGTGTACTCGGCACCGCGGTAGACCTCGGTGTGGCCCCGCTGACGACCGTAGCCGCTCGCCTCGGTGACCGTCAGGCCATGGACTCCGAAGGCCTGCAGGGCCTCTTTGATCTCGTCGAGCCGGTGGGGCTTCACGACGGCGGTGATGAGCTTCATGCGTCCACCTTCTTGCTCTCCGTGGCGGCCAGGACCGAAGCGGCGGATCCGGCGATACCGCCACCCGCGCCGCTGAAGTCGTATGCGGTCTCGGCGTGCTCCGCCTGGTCGATACCGGAGATCTCCTCGTCCTCGGTGACCCGCATCCCGATGGTCTTGTCGAGGAGGAAGGCGAGGACCGCGGAGGCGATCAGGGAGTAGGCGAGGACCGCGCCGACACCGGCGAACTGCTTCCACAGCTGGGTGAAGGAGTGGTCGCCGTAGAAGACGCCCGTGGCGGTCGACTGGCCCTTGCCGGTGGCGAAGAAGCCGATGAGCAGGGAGCCGATGATGCCGCCGACCATGTGGACGCCGACGACGTCGAGGGAGTCGTCGTAGCCGAACTTGTACTTCAGGCCCACGGCCGCGGCGCAGGCGACACCGGCGATGGCGCCGACGGCGATCGCGCCGAGCGGGGAGACCGCACCACCGGACGGGGTGATCGCGACCAGACCGGCGACCGCACCGGAGGCGGCGCCCAGCGTGGTGAACGCGCCGTGGCGGATCTTCTCGTAGGCGAGCCAGGCCAGCATGGCGGCGGCGGTGGCGACCTGCGTGTTGACGAACATCAGCGCGCCGACGCCGTCGTCGTTGCCGAGCCAGGAGCCGGCGTTGAATCCGAACCAGCCGAACCACAGCAGACCGGCGCCGAGCATGACCAGCGGCAGGCTGTGCGGACGCATCGGGTCCTTCTTGAAGCCGACGCGCTTGCCGATGACGAGGATGACGCCGAGCGCGCCCGCACCGGCGTTGATGTGGACCGCGGTACCACCGGCGAAGTCGATCACACCGAGCTTGAAGGCCCAGCCGTCAGAGCCCCAGACCCAGTGGGCGACCGGGACATAGACGATCGTCAGCCACAGGGCGACGAACAGCGCCCAGGCCGAGAACTTGACGCGGTCCGCGAGGGCGCCGCTTATCAGGGCCGGAGTGATGATGGCGAACATCATCTGGAAGACCATGAAGACGAAGATCGGGATGGTGTAGCCGGGCCACAGCTCCGTCAGACCGATCTTGCGCAGGCCGAACCAGTCGGAGTCCCAGCCGATCAGGCTGTTGTTCGTACCGAAGGCGAGGGAGAAGCCGTAGAGCACCCACAGGATGGTGACGATCCCGATGCTGATGAAGCTCATCATCAGCATGTTGAGGGTGCTCTTGACGCGGACCATGCCTCCGTAGAAGAAGGCGAGGCCCGGCGTCATGATCAGTACCAGGGCGGATGCAATGAGCATGAAGCCTGTGTTCGCGGAGGACAGCTTGGGTGCCTCCGCGGCAAGCGTGATGGCTGGTGCCATCGGCGTCTCCTCGTCGTTGGTACGGCCCCGTGCGGGCGAAGCCTTAAGCGGTCATGAGGGGTGGGCCGGTTATGCGCCATGAGATTGGCGCAGCGCGGTTTCGTTGGAAGCCCCTCGTTGTTTCGCCGCCGTGACGAAGGCGCCCTGCGTGTTACGCCTCGATGAACTGCCGGATGTCGGACGCGTCCATCGTTATCGTGGCGCAACCTTCGCCGAAGGAAAAAACCGGCCACGGCGGCCTTCCGCTGACCTGGCATGGGGGGAGCCGAGTCGGGCAGTTCGGGAGGGCCGGCCGCGGCCGGGGCCAAGGGTTTTCAGACCGCCTCGGCGGTCTCCGGTAGTTCGACGGCGAGCTTCTCGGTGAGGTCCACGACCTCGGCGAGATCCCCGAAATCGCGTACGGCCGTGTCGACCGTCTTTCGGATACGAGTGTTCACGCGCTCGGAGCGGACCTTCTTGGCGATGTGCATGGCCTGCTCGGCCAGCACCGCGCCGCGCTCGGGCTCACGCTGCAGGAGGTGCACCGTGGCCATGCCGATCAGGTTCAGTGCATACGAGCGCTGGTGCTCGGGGTCCCGGGAGAACAGCTCCACGGCGCGCTGCATCACGGGCTCGGCCAGGGAGGCGTACGTGGGGCTGCGGCCGGCGACATAGGCGAGGTCGCGGTAGGAGTGGGAGTTCTCGCCGTGCAGCTCGGCCTCGGAGAAGAAGCGGATCCAGTCGGGGTCCGGCTCGTCCCACTCGTCCGCGTCCGCGAAGGTGTCCTCGGCCATCCGGACCGCCCGCTTGCACTTGCCGGGCTGCCCCATGTTGGCGTAGGCGCGGGCCTCCATCGCATACAGCATCGCCTGGGTGCGCGGGCTCGCGCAGTCCCGGCTGCCGTACTGCGCGAGGTGGATCAGTTCCAGCGCGTCGTCGGGCCGGCCGAGGTGGATCATCTGGCGGCTCATGCTGGAGAGGATGTACGAGCCGAGCGGCTTGTCGCCCGCCTCCTTGGCGGCGTGCAGGGCGAGGACGAAGTACTTCTGGGCGGTCGGCTGGAGCCCGACGTCGTACGACATCCAGCCGGCCAGCTCCGCCAGCTCCCCGGCGACCTTGAACAGCTTCCTGGTGGTGGCCTCGGGCTGGGGCTCCTGGAGCAGGTCCGTCACCTCGTGCAGCTGGCCCACGACCGCCTTGCGGCGCAGGCCGCCGCCGCACTGGGCGTCCCACTGCCGGAACATCACCGTCGTCGATTCCAGGAGTTCCAGCTCGGGCTTGGAGAGCCTGCCGGGCCGGCGGGACGACGCCGGCGGCTCCGGCTCCGACTGCGGGCCCTGCGGCGAGGGCACCAGCCAGCGCTGCATGGGCTCGATGAGGGACGGGCCCGCGGACAGCGCCAGCGAGGTCCCGAGGAAGCCGCGCCGCGCCAGCATCAGGTCGCTGCGCGAGAACTCGCTGAGCAGGGCCACCGTCTGCGGACCCGTCCAGGGCAGGTCGACGCCGGACACGGAGGGTGACTGACGGGCCGCGCGCAGGCCGAGGTCCTCGACGGAGACCACACAGCCGAAGCGCTCGGAGAACAGCTCGGAGAGGATCCTGGGGATCGGCTCGCGAGGGTTCTCGCCGTCCAGCCAGCGGCGCACCCGGGAGGTGTCCGTGGAGATGTGATGGGCACCCAACTGGCGCGCCCTGCGGTTGACTTGACGGGCCAGTTCGCCCTTCGACCAGCCGCTGCGCACGAACCAGGAGGTGAGCAGCTCGTTGGGGCGCTTGTCCGTGCTGGTCGCGGTCGTCCCGCTTCCGCCGTTGCCGCTCACTGGAACGCCCCCATCCCTGAGACCACTTGTCGCTGAGTGCGCCAAGCCCTATCAGAATGCCGGTAAATACAGCTGCCCGTCCGCCGGTTCTCACCCTTCGAACGGGATGCCTACTTGCCTCCGGCATACCCACGAGTGCATGTGCCCCCAGGACTCGTGCACTTACAGTAATCCTACGATCACTGGTCCAGCCATGGCGATCCCGGAAACGCCACCATTCGCCACCCCTTCGAATGAACTCAGTGTCGCCTCGGCGCGATTCACTTGACATAGACCAACCCGGAGTAGGCGGAGCGATGCACTCAGGGGCGCGCGCCGTCGAGTTCACCACCCGGGGCACTTCGAGCGCCGCCCGGACCACGCGGGGCCGATGCGTCCGGAACACAGGGTCACGTTCCGCATCCGCGTCGTAACCACCGACGCGTCGGACCCGTTGGAGGGGGCATGGGCTTCACGATCGGCGGCATCCGGGAGATCCGCTCCGGCTCGCGTCGGCGCGGCCGCTCCTCGGAGTGCACCGCCGTCGCCGAGTTCACGGGGCTCTGGGGCTGGGACGCGGTCCCGGGAGCCCGGGCCGCGGCGGGCGCCTGTTCCTGCGGCCGGGCGGACTGCAGCGCACCCGGGGCGCACCCCCTGGAGTTCGCGCCCCAGGTGCAGGCCGGCGCCACGCTCGACGAAGTGACCAAGGCCTGGGGCGAGTTCCCCGGAGCGTCGGTGATGCTCCCGGTCGGCCGGGCGTTCGACGTCATCGAGGTGGCCGAGCCCGCAGGCCGCCGCGCCCTGGTCCGCCTGGAGCGCATGGGCCTCCCGGTCGGCCCGGCCACCGCGACCCCCGAGGGCCGCGCCCAGTTCTTCGTCGCCCCCGGAGCCGCCGCCGAGCTCCCCGAGCTGCTCTACCGCATGGGCTGGGACGACCCGACCTCCCTCGACCTGCGCGGCCTCGGCCCCGGCACGTACATCACGGCCCCGCCCTCCGACCGGGGCGGTCTGGGCCCGGTGCGCTGGCTGCGGCCGCCCGCCCTGGACTCGGCCACCAAGCCGCCGGCGGCACGGCTGCTGCTGGGGACGCTGGCCTATGTGGCGCACCGGTCGCGGGCCTAGGCCCCGAGTCGTACACAGCGAAGCGCCCGTCTCCCGACTGCACCTTGGGAAACGGGCGCTTCTTTGAGCACATACCAACGGTGGTAGGTGGGGTCACTCCCCGATAAGGGCGTCAACGAACGCCTCCGGCTCGAACGGCGCCAGGTCGTCGGCGCCCTCACCGAGACCCACCAGCTTGACCGGCACGCCCAGCTCGCGCTGGACCGCGATCACGATGCCGCCCTTCGCCGTACCGTCGAGCTTGGTGAGCACGATGCCGGTGATGTCGACGACCTCGGCGAACACCCGGGCCTGCACCAGGCCGTTCTGCCCGGTCGTCGCGTCGAGGACGAGAAGGATCTCGTCCAGCGGGGCGTGCTTCTCGACGACGCGCTTGACCTTGCCGAGCTCGTCCATGAGTCCGGTCTTGGTGTGCAGGCGCCCGGCGGTGTCGATGAGGACGACGTCGGAGCCCATCTCCTTGCCCTCCTTCACCGCGTCGAAGGCGACAGAGGCGGGGTCGCCGCCCTCCGGCCCGCGCACGGTGTGGGCGCCGACCCGCTCGCCCCAGGTCTGCAGCTGGTCGGCGGCGGCGGCACGGAAGGTGTCTGCGGCGCCGAGGACGACGCTGCGGCCGTCGGCGACCAGGACGCGGGCGAGCTTGCCGGTGGTGGTGGTCTTTCCGGTGCCGTTGACGCCGACGACCATCACGATGCCGGGCTTGCTGGTCTCGGGCTCGGTCTTCACCGTGCGGTCGAAGTCGGTGCCGACCAGCTTGAGGAGTTCCTCGCGCAGCAGGCCGCGCAGCTCGGCGGGGGTCCGGGTGCCGAGCACCTTCACCCGCTCGCGCAGGCCCTCGACCAGCTCCTGGGTGGGGGCCACGCCGACGTCGGCGGTGAGCAGGATGTCCTCGATCTCCTCCCAGGTCTCGTCGTCGAGGTGCTCGCGCGACAGGAGCGCGAGCAGCCCCTTGCCGAGCGCGTTCTGGGAGCGGGAGAGGCGGGCGCGCAGCCGGACCAGACGTCCGGCGGTCGGCTCGGGGACCTCGATCTCGGGGATCTCGAGGACGGGGGGCTCCTCGACGGCGACCGGGGCCGAGCCGTCGGGAAGATCCACCTCCTCTATCGTCCGGCGCGGTTCGTCGCGGGGTGTCTCGGCCTCGTCGCCGACGTGCGGCTCGGCCGGAGGGGCGGTGATGTCGGGCGCGGCGGGCGGCGGCGGGGGCAGCGACTTCCTCCGTCGGCTGCCGATGACGAGCCCGCCGAGCGCGCCGAGCACGACCACGGCGATGACTACAGCAAGGATGACGGTTTCCATAACCCGTCCAGTATCAGTCATGGAGTCCTGCGACACCCCTCTGGATGTCTGACACACCGTCAGCTAACGTCCCCCTGCACACCCGCCCGGTGAAGGGAGACCCCCATGCCCGTCTCCGTCGTACGTTTCAACCTCGTCGAACCCGGCGCCACCCCCGCCTCGCTCGGCGCCCGCTACCGGGCCGCCCTGGAGATGGCCGCGTACGCCGACGAGCACGGAATCACCACCGTGCAGACGGAGGAGCACCACGGCGCCGACAACAACTGGCTGCCCTCGCCGTTCGCCTTCGCGGGTGCGGTCTTCGGCGCCACCCGGCGGATCGCGGTCACCGTCTCGGCGGTGATCGGCCCGCTGCACGACCCGCTGCGGCTGGCCGAGGACATCGCCGTACTGGATCTGCTCAGCGGCGGCCGGCTGGTGACCGTCGCCGGGATCGGGTACCGGCCCGAGGAGTACGCCCAGTTCGACGTGGACTGGAAGCGGCGCGGCAGGCTGCAGGACGAGCTGCTCGAGACGGTGCTCAAGGCGTGGACCGGGGAGGAGTTCGAGTACCGGGGCCGTACGGTACGGGTCACCCCGCGCCCCTTCACCGAGCCGCACCCCCTGCTGCTGGTGGGCGGCTCGTCCAAGGCCGCTGCCCGGCGCGCGGCCCGTCTCGGTCTCCCCTTCTTCCCCAGCGCGCATCTGCCGGAGCTGGAGGCGTACTACAAGGAGCGGCTCGTCGAGTACGGCACCGAGGGCTGGACCATGATGCCCGCCGCCGAGACCCCGCTGCTGCACCTCGCCGAGGATCCCGACCGGGCATGGGCCGAGCACGGCGGGCACTTCCTGCACGAGGCGCGGACGTATGCCTCCTGGCAGTCGGGCGACATCCGCTCGGCGGTGAGGTCGGCGGCCACGAGCGTGGACGAGCTGCGCGCCGAGGGCGTGTACCGGATCCTCACCCCCGACGAGTGTGTGGCGCAGGGCCTCGACAGCCTCGTACTGCATCCGCTGGCCGGCGGGATGCCGGTGGAGGAGGGATGGCGCAGCCTGCGGCTGCTGTGCGAGGACGTACTGCCCCGGCTCGGTGGATGAGCCGGGGCAGTACGTCCTACGGGTGTCGAGGAGCGGGCAGCGGGGACTTGGCCCGGCTCCTCGAGTTCGGGGGCCTGTTCAGGAGGCTCAGCCCATCTCCTCCAGCGCCTTGCCCTTCGTCTCCTTCACGAACTTCAGGACGAACGGGACGGAGAGCGCCGCGAAGACCGTGTAGATCACATAGGTCGCGGAGAGGTTCCAGTCGGACAGGGACGGGAAGCTGGCGGTGATGGCCCAGTTGGCGATCCACTGCGCGGAGGCGGCCACGCCCAGGGCGGCGGCGCGGATCTTGTTCGGGAACATCTCGCCGAGCATGACCCAGACGACCACACCCCAGGACAGGGCGAAGAAGAGCACGAAGACGTGCGCGGCGATCAGGGCGGTCCAGCCCTGCGCGGCCGGCAGCTTGCCGTCGACCAGGTGGTACGAGAAGGCCCAGGCCTCCAGCGCGAGACCGACGACCATGCCGATCGAACCGATCAGGGCCAGCGGCTTACGGCCGATGCGGTCCACGAAGACCATGGCGATCACGGTGCCGACGATGTTGATGATCGACGTCGTGAAGGAGTAGAAGAACGAGTCCGTCGGGTCGACGCCCACCGACTGCCACAGGGTCGAGGAGTAGTAGAACGCGACGTTGATGCCGACGAACTGCTGGAAGACCGAGAGGCCGATACCGATCCAGACGACCGGCTTGAAGAAGAAGCCACCGCCGAGCAGGTCCTTGAAGGCCGACTTGTGCTCGCTCTTCATCGCGTGCTCGATCTCGTTCACGCGGGCGTCCAGGTCGCCGTGCCCGCCCTCGACCTCGGCGAGGATCTCACGGGCGCGCTCACGCCGGCCGACGGAGATGAGGAAGCGGGGCGACTCGGGGATGGCGAAGGAGAGCAGTCCGTAGAGGACGGCCGGGACCACCATCACGCCGAGCATGACCTGCCAGGCCTCCAGGCCCATCAGCTTGCCGCGCTGGTCGCCGTCGGCGGCGTTCAGCAGACCCCAGTTGACCAGCTGCGAGACGGCGATGCCGATGACGATCGCGGCCTGCTGGAAGGACCCGAGACGGCCGCGGTACGCGGGCGGGGCGACCTCGGCGATGTAGGCGGGGCCGATGACCGAGGCCATGCCGATGGCGAAGCCGCCGACCACGCGCCAGAGGGCGAAGTCCCACAGCGCGAAGGGCAGCGCCGAGCCGACGGCGCTGACGGTGAACAGCACGGCGGCGATCTGCATGACCCGGATACGGCCGATCCGGTCGGCGATGCGGCCGGCGGTCGCGGCGCCGATGGCGCAGCCGATCAGGGCGATGGCGATGACCTGGGCCAGGGCCGCGGAGCCGATGCCGTAGCGGTCCCGGATGGCCTCGACGGCGCCGTTGATCACGGAGCTGTCGTAGCCGAACAGGAAACCGCCCATCGCGGCCGCCGCCGCGATGAAGGTGACGCGCCCGAGGTGCTCGGGACGAGCCGCTGCGGCTCCTGACTTCTGTGCCTGGACTGTGCTGGTCACGTTCAACTCCTCGGGCCACCGGCAGCGCTGCCGGGGTGGGGGACCCTTCCCGGTGGGTAACACCTGAAGGTAAAAGCAACGTTGCCGAGACTATGCCTTCAAGTTTCGAAGTCAAGAGGTCGCGGCTGTGACTTTTCAACGCAGTTGTGACGGGAATGTGTTCAAGAATTGAAGAGATTGCCCCCGCAGCAGCTTGCTGAGGTCAGCGCAGCCGCTGGCTGATGACCTTCGACACACCATCGCCCTGCATGGAGACGCCGTACAGCGCGTCGGCGACCTCCATGGTCCGCTTCTGGTGGGTGATCACGATCAGCTGCGAGGCTTCCTGCAGCTCCTGCATGATGCGGATCAGCCGCTGCAGGTTGGTGTCGTCGAGCGCCGCCTCGACCTCGTCCATGACGTAGAACGGGCTCGGCCGGGCCTTGAAGATGGACACCAGCAGCGCCACGGCGGTCAGCGAGCGCTCACCGCCCGAGAGCAGCGACAGCCGCTTGACCTTCTTGCCCGGCGGACGGGCCTCGACGTCGACGCCCGTGGTGAGCATGTTGTCGGGGTCGGTCAGGATCAGCCGCCCCTCACCGCCGGGGAACAGCCGGCTGAAGACGCCCTCGAACTCACGGGCCGTGTCCCGGTAGGCCTCGGTGAAGACCTGCTCGACGCGCTCGTCGACCTCCTTGACCACCTGGAGCAGATCGGCGCGGGTCTTCTTCAGGTCTTCGAGCTGCTCGCTGAGGAACTTGTGGCGTTCCTCCAGCGCGGCGAACTCCTCCAGGGCGAGCGGATTGACCTTGCCGAGCTGCTGGTAGGCCCGTTCGGCGGCCTTCAGCCGCTTCTCCTGCTCGGCGCGGTGGAAGGTCCTGGGCTGGTTGCGCGGGTGCTCGGGATCCTCCGGCAGTTCCTCGCCCTCGGCGGGCGGGGAGGGCGGTACGAGCTGGTGCGGGCCGTACTCGGCCACGAGCCCGGCGGGCTCCACACCCAGCTCCTCCAGCGCCTTGGTCTCCAGCTGCTCGATCCGCATGCGCTTCTCGGCGCCGAGCACCTCGCCCCGGTGGACGGAGTCGGTCAGCTTGTCGAGCTCGCCCTTGAGGTCGCGGCCGGTGTTACGGGCGGCGGCCAGCTCCTGCTCGCGCCGTGCCTTGGCGGCGTCGGCCGCGGTGCGTTCCTCCTCGGCCCGGGCGAGAGAGACCTCGACGTGCGCGAGCAGCTGGCGTGCACCGGAGGCGACTGCTTCCGCGACGGCCGCCTCGTGCCTGAGGCGCGCCCGGCGCTGCTCGGCACGCGCGCGTGCCTCGCGTTCCGCTCGGGCGGCGCGGTCGAGGGAGTCGGCGCGGCCGGCCAGTCCTTTGACGCGCTCTTCGTGCGTACGGACCTGGAGCCGGGCCTCCATCTCGGTCTGGCGGGCGTTGGCGCCGTCGGCGGCGAGACGGTCCCGTACCGAGGTGTCCGGCTCCTCCTCGACGGGCATCTCCTCGGCGACGGCGAGGCGTTCGGCGAGGACCTCGACCTCTTCGAGGGCCTTGTCCAGCGCGTCCTGCGCCCGCGCGGCGGCGGCGACCGTGCGTTCCGCTTCGCCCGCCGCGCCCCGTGCCTGTCCGGCGAGCCGGCCCAGCTGCTGGGCCACGGCCGACTTCTCCCGGTCGGCGGCCCTGCGCTTCTCCCCCAGCTCCTCCACGAGCGCTGCGCATTCCCTGCGGCGCTCGGTGGCCGCGTGCTGTGCCTGGGTGAGTTCCTCGCAGCGGACGGCGAGCTCTTCGAGCTCGGCGGCTGCCTCGTCGACGGAGGCCTGTACCTCCAGCAGGCTGGGGGCGCCGGCGGAACCGCCGTGGGCGAAGTGGGCCCCCAGCAGGTCGCCTTCTGCGGTGACGGCGGTGAGGTCCGGTCGTCTGTAGACGAGCTCCTCTGCCTCTTCGAGGGTGCCGACGACCACCACTCCGTGGAGGAGGCGGCGGACGGCGGGCATGAGGTCGGAGGGGGCGCGAACGAGGTCTGCCGCGTAAGGTCGTTGGGCGCCTGCGGGTTCACTGTGGCTGGTCGCGCCCTGCGGCGGAGCCGCATGGTGATACAGCCCCGCGCCCCTTTGAGGCGCTTCCTGCGCACCCGCCAACAGCAGCGACGCCCGGCCGCCGTCCTGTTTGCGCAGCAAGCGGATCGCGTCCGCCGCGGCCGACGGGGAAGTCACCGCGAGGGCGTCCGCCGCCGCGCCGAAGGCCGCCGCCAACGGGACCTCGTAGCCCGGAGTGATCGTCAGCAGTTCGGCTGCCGGGCCGAGCAGGCCGGAGAGACGATCCTTCGCCCCCAACAGCGCGCCCGTGCCGTCCTTGCGCCGCAACCCCATCGCCAGCGCTTCATGCCTGGCCTGGGTCGCGGCTCGTTTGCGCTCTACCGCTGTGGCCGCCTCGCGGGCGGCGGTCAGGGCGGCCTCCGCCTCGGCCAGCTGCTGCTTGGCCGCCGTGTGCTGCTCGGCCAGTTCCGTGTCGTCCGCGTCGAGGCCGTCGACCTCGGCCTTGAGCGCCTCGTACTCCTCCTGGGCCGCTAGGGCCCGCTCCTGTGCCTCGTCCCGGGCCGCGGCCAGGCGGTCGATCTCCGCCTGGGCGGAGGCGGCGCGCGAACGGGCCGCGCCCACCTGCCCGTTCAGCCGGGCGAGGCCCTCGCGGCGGTCGGCGATGGCGCGGGCGACGTCCTTCAGGCGCCGTTCTTCCTGCGTGAGTTCGCGCTCCAGCTCGGCCCGGTGCGCGACCGTGTCCTCCAGGGCCCGCTCGGCCGCCTCCAGGGCCGCTTCGAGTTCGGCCTCCTGTTCGCGGATGCGGGCGGCCTCGCGCTCCATGTCCTCGGGGTCGCGGCCGCGCCGTTCCTCCGGTGGCGCCGACGTGGCGCTCTTCACCCGCGCGTCGGCCAGCGAGATCGTGCCGCGCACCCGCTCGGCCAGCTGCGACAGCTCGTACCAGGTCTGCTGGGCCCGCTGGAGGCGGGGAGCGAGCTGCCGTACCTCGTCCTCCAGGAGCGCCTCGCGCTGCAGCGCCTTCTTCAGCTCCTGCTCGGCGGCTTCCTTGCGTTCCTTGAGCGCGGCCTCGTCCGCCACCTCGGCCTTCAGTGCCTCCCGCAGCCGTACGAGATCGTCGGCCAGCAGCCTCAGGCGCGCATCCCGCAGATCCGCCTGGATCACGGCCGCCCGTCGGGCCACCGCCGCCTGCCGGCCGAGGGGCTTGAGCTGTCTGCGCAGCTCGTCCGTCAGGTCCTGCACGCGCGCGAGGTTGGCCTGCATCGCGTCGAGCTTGCGAAGGGCCTTCTCCTTGCGCTTGCGGTGCTTCAGTACGCCCGCGGCCTCTTCGATGAAGGCGCGGCGGCCCATCGGATCCGCGTGCAGGACGGAGTCCAGCTGGCCCTGGCCGACGATGACGTGCATCTCGCGGCCGATGCCGGAGTCGGAGAGGAGTTCCTGGATGTCGAGGAGACGGCAGGTGTCACCGTTGATCTGGTACTCGCTGCCGCCGTTGCGGAACATGATCCGCGTGATGGTGACCTCGGCGTACTCGATGGGCAGCGCCCCGTCGGAGTTGTCGATGGTGAGGGAGACCTCGGCGCGGCCGAGCGGCGGGCGCCCGGTGGTGCCGGCGAAGATGACGTCCTCCATCTTCCCGCCGCGCAGCGACTTGGCGCCCTGCTCGCCCATCACCCAGCTCAGGGCGTCCACGACGTTGGACTTGCCCGAGCCGTTCGGTCCCACGACACACGTGATGCCCGGCTCGAACCGGAGCGTAGTGGCCGAGGCGAACGACTTGAACCCGCGGAGGGTCAGGGCCTTGAGGTGCACGCCGCTGGACTCTACCTTCCGCCGGTATCCCACACGATGAAGCCTGGCAACCCCACGGTTTCACCCTTGAACGTGCAGGGCACACCAAACGTTAAAGAGGGTGAAAGGATGTGCGGGGGAAAGAAAGAAGGGACGCCGAAGCGTCCCTTGCAAACTCTAACTCTGACAACTTAGCGGTTGATACGGGCGGCCCAACCACTGCTGTCGTGGTTCGATGCAGTGATCAGGTGAGCGCAGGCTCCGCCTGGTGTGCGTCGATGCTCTCCATGATCCTGTCGTGAGAAGCGGCAGCCGCGAGCGCGTCGTTCTCCGCCTGGATCCGTACGAGCTCGGATTCCAGGTCCTGGACGCGCTGCTGGAGCCGTCGCATCTCGGCGAGGAGTCGAGGGTCGGAGCCGCCGACGTAACCGAGAAGCGCCTTTGCCATGATGGATGGTCCTCCACACTGAGTGACCGACCGAAGCGGTGTGGGTCGTGAGGGAATCGCACCCGCGGTGCTTGACACTATGGAGTTCATGCTGCCGTTCATCCATGCCAAACAGCTAAGGTGCGCGGGGTGCTTTCAGCGTCTCACCAAAAAGTTTGACGGTCAACACGATCACGCCCTGTATTGGCGGGCAACCCGGGGGCGCGCGGCCTGAAGGCGGCGGCGCTGCGACTCCTGCGGGGCCCTCAGGGCGTGGCGATCATTCTTGGGTGCGCAGCCTGCCACGACAAGCGCTTCTTGGCAACCACCAGGCAATTTCCGCTCCGGGGACCCGCCGGTGGCCTGTCCGTCGCCTGTCACCGGGGCCGCTTTACAGAATCGGCTCAGCGGATGGCGAAGCCGTCGTACCCCCCGCGGGGTGTGTCCCAGATCTCGGTGACACCCTCGACACGGCCGGGCGTGTCGTCGCCCTCGAGCCAGTCGAGCAGCCCTTCGCACCGCTCCCGGGGACCTTCGGCGACCACCTGGACCCGTCCGTCGCCCAGATTGAGAGCAAAACCACTCAGGCCGCCGAGCTCGAGGGCCTTGGCCCGTGTGAACCAGCGGAAACCCACACCTTGGACGCGTCCCCGCACCCAGGCGACCAGTCGCACATCCTCGCTCATGGGTGCAACCTAACCGGCCAATGTCTCTTGGGACACATCCTCCTCTGACGCCATGCGGTACCGTCCCCACCCAATGAATCTCATATGAAACTCACCCGATGGGGTGAGTTGGATCACTCCGCAAGATCATATGGGACACGTTGATCGGCAAGACGAGGAAGGCCAAGACATGGGACGCCACCGACGCTCCGCCGCCGGCCGCGCCGCCACGGGCCGCGCCACGGGGGTCACAGGTAGGGACGGCTCGCACGCGAGCAGCTACGACCCCGAGCAGTACTCGTACAGCTACGACCCTCCGCAGACCGGCGCGGGCGACGAGCGGCCCACCCTGGGCACCGCCCCCTATCTGCACTCCACGGAGTACGCCGAGGCCTCCGCGAGGAGCGCCGCGTACCTGTTCGCCACCGAGGACGACTACGCGACGGTGTTCCCGGAGCACGCGTTCGCGCCCGACAAGGGCTCCCGGCGCGGAGGAGCGCGCCGCCGGAAGAAGGCCGTGACGCCGGTGCGCACCGGTCTGCTCGGGGTCTCCGCCGCCGTCGCCATCGGCACGGTCGCGGTCGCCACGGGTGCGATGCCCGGCCTCGACAACTACCGGCTCGGCGGCAGCGGCAGCTCCGACAAGGTGCAGGCCGCGAACACTCCGAGCAACTCGGCGACCGAGCAGGGCGGCACGTCCGGCAGCGCCGCCGGCCGCGACCAGGGCTCCTCCACGAGCCGCGACGCCGACCGCTCGGCCTCGCCCACGCCGAGCCCGTCGGCCTCCTCGGCCACCCCGACCCAGGCGCCGAAGAAGCCGAAGGCCACGCCTACCCGGACGCCGCAGACGACGCCGGCACAGCAGGAGACCAAGCCGCCCACGCAGACCACCGCTCCGGTGGCCGTCTCCGCGGTGGCCGCCGCGGAGGCGGAGGTGCTCAAGCTCGTCAACGAGGAGCGGTCCAAGGTCGGCTGCAGCGCGGTCTCCGCCAACAGCACCCTGTCCCAGCTGGCGGAGAAGTTCAGCGACGCCATGGCCGCCGAGGGCTTCTTCGACCACACCGACCCCAGCGGCGCCTCACCGTGGGACCGGGCGGCGAAGCTCGGCATAACCAACCTCGGCGGCGAGAACATAGCCCGGGGCCAGGCCGACGCGGCCGCCGTGATGGAGGCCTGGATGAACAGCCCCGGTCACCGCGCCAACATCCTGAACTGCGACTTCAAGACGCTGGGCGTCGGTGTGCACTTCGGGTCCGGTGGCCCGTGGTGGACGCAGGACTTCGGCTACTGAGATAACCGCAGGTCAGAGGCCTAGGAACCTTCCTGGGCCGTGTCGGGGCCGTCGCAGGTTCGTCGTCCTGGAAGACGCGATCTACGGCGGCCTTGGTCCGGGCCTCGCTCGACGGCATTAGGTGCGTGTACGTCCGCAGCGTGAAGCCGGGGTCATGGTGCCCCAGGTACTCACTGAGGGCCTTGATGCTCTCCCCCGCGTCCAGCAGCACCGAAGCGTAGAAGTGCCTGAGCGCGTGCATGCCGTTGTCCCGCCCTGTCTCGACATCCGCGGCCCGAAGAGTCGGACGCCAAACACGATCATTGAAACGGTTGCGGTCCAGCGCCAGGCCAGCGGAACCGGTGAAGAGCAGCGATGCCGTGACCGGCGGGCCGTCAAGCACCCGTCGTCGCTTCGCTCCTCCGGGCGGGCGCGCGCGGCAGGCACACGGAGCATGAGGTCAGAACACGTCGTGGCTGAGGCGGTCGGCTCCACGGCTTTAGGCAGCCACTTTGGCGCGAGCCTCGCAGATCATGGCCCCAACGTCGTGCGTTAGCGGGCAGGTCCACGGACTGCCCGACGCGCCGGGAGCTTACGAGGCCATGATCACTCGCGCCAAAGCAGCTCCAGCCCAAAGCCGCTCCACCGACCGCGTAGCGCGAAGCGGGGCGCTGGCTAGCGTCAGAGGTGTCACCTGGGGACGACTGACGCGTTGACATAGCGAGCAGGCAACGCCTCCCGTCGGGCATGGCGTGCCAGAGACCTCAGCAAAGGATCGAGTGACACAAATGATCAAAACCCCGCGGATTGCGGCTGTCGCGCTTCTCGCTGCTGGCGGGCTCGGCGTGACCGCCTTCAATGCCTCGGCGGCCGCGCCTCTCGCGGACCCTCAACCAGTGGGTCTGAATGTCGGGGGTCTCCTTCAGTTCCCGCCACCGGCCCAAGGCACCAACCCCGACGGGTCGCCCACCGGCGGGGTGCTGTACCAGTTGGTGAAGCCCATCCCATTGGTGTCGGGCCCGCTGTAGGGGCAACCCCGACTAGGGCGTCCATCGTCCGGGAAAGTCGTTATCGGACGGCCCTCGCAAAACGGTGACTGCGATACAGCATGGAAGTACAGAGACCGTGCCGACCACCGGCAGCCGCCTTGGACCGTTATCGTCCCCGTCACCTGCGCGGGAACATCCAACAGCCTGGTGCCCGTAGTTCGCATCCAGGTGCCATGCACGACACCCCCGCTCGGGCCGTCTCCGGGCCGTGCGGGGGTGCTCAGCGACGACCAACGCTGACAACCACCGACAGCTAAGTCGCAGGTCGCAGCGTTGATCAATTGCACGGTCGCAGGTCAGAGACCCGGCCTTTCACTTCTTCGGCTACTAGACGGAGGCGACGGCTGGTGCACTACCTTACAGTTAGTGCAACCTGTCGGTTAGTGCTGCACTCAAGTACGCTCGAGGTATGGACACCACGCAGGAGCTCATGGAGGCGGACGACCTCCCGTACAACGTGTTCGCCAAGGCCTGTCCCTCGCGCGGCACGTTGGAGCACGTCACGGGCCGCTGGGGCGGCCTGACGCTGTGCGCCCTGTTCGAGGGGTCCCTGCGCTTCAACGAGCTGCGCCGCCGGGTCGACGGGGTGAGCGAGAAGATGCTCTCCCAGACCCTGCACGCGCTGGAGCGGGACGGCCTGGTGCACCGCGAGGCCCAGCCGACGAACCCGCCCCGTGTGGACTACGAACTCACCCCGCTCGGCCGCGAGGTCGCCGAGCGGCTGCTCGCCCTCGTGCATCTGCTGGAGGGCCGCATGGACGACGTCCTCGCGGCCCGCGAGCGTTACGACACCGCGCGCGGCGGCCTCTGACACTTCGGGCAGAAGTAGCTGGACCGGTTCATCCAGGGGCGCCGGCGCATCGGTGTGGCGCACCTCTTGCAGGGCAGGCCCTCCCGGCCGTAGGCATCCAGCGACCGGTCGAAGTAGCCCGACTCCCCGTTGACGTTGACGTACAGGCTGTCGAAGCTGGTGCCGCCCACGGCGAGCGCCTGGTTCATCACATCCCTTGTGTGGCCGAGGAGTTCGGCGGTGCGCGGGCGGGTGAAGGTCGCGGTGGGGCGTTCGTAGTGGATGCGGGCCCGCCAAAGGGCCTCGTCCGCATAGATGTTGCCGACTCCGCTGATCAACGACTGGTCGAGCAGGGCCCGTTTGATGGTGCTGCGCTTGCGGCGCAGCGCCTGGTGGAAGGCCTCCTCGTCGAACAGCGGGTCGAGGGGGTCGCGCGCGATGTGCGCGATGACCTCGGGCAGGCCCTCGGGGGTGTTGTCGTGCAACGACAGTCCGCCGAAGGTGCGTTGGTCGACGAAGCGGAGTTCCGTCTTGAGGTCGTCGGCGAAGCGGACACGGATCCTGAGGTGCTTCTCGTCCGGGGCCGCGTTCGGCTGGACCAGCAGCTGGCCGCTCATCCCGAGGTGGGCGAGGACCGACTGGTGGGTGTCCTCCAGGGGGAGCCACAGGTACTTGCCGCGGCGGCTGGGGACGCCGATGCGGTGGCCCTTGAGGCGGTGCGCGAAGTCGTCGGCGCCGGCCACATGACGGCGTACGGCACGCGGGTGCAGCACCTCGGCGTCGGCGACGACGCGATGGGCGACCCACCGCTCCAGACCACGCCGGACGACCTCGACCTCGGGCAACTCGGGCATCGGGACCCCCGTACGGGCTGTGGACGATCCGAGCGCCCGCCCCGGGGAGGGACGGACGCTCGGGTCGCTGTACGTCAGAAGGAGACCTCCGCCGGTGAGGCGTCGGTCAGGCGGAGACGGACGACGGTCCTTCGCCGTCCTGGGCAGCTTTCTCGGCTGCGGCCTTCTCGGCCGCCGCCCTGGCGCGCTCGTCCGCCGCGGCCCGGATGGACCGCCACGCGGATTCCGCGGCCTGCTGCTCCGCCTCCTTCTTGCTGCGGCCGGTGCCGGTGCCGTACGAGACGCCTCCGACGCGGGCGGCAGCAGTGAAGGTCTTCTCGTGGTCGGGGCCGGTCTCCGTGACCAGGTACTCGGGCACACCGAGGCTCTCGGTCGCGGTGAGCTCCTGGAGGCTGGTCTTCCAGTCCAGGCCGGCTCCGAGGTTGGAGGACTTCTCGATCAGCGGGTCGAAGAGCCGGTGGACGAGTTCGCCCGCCGCTTCCAGACCCTGGTCGAGATAGACCGCGCCGATCACCGCTTCCAGGGTGTCGGCGAGGATGGACGCCTTGTCCCGGCCGCCCGTGCCTTCTTCGCCCCGGCCGAGCCGGATGAAGGAGCCCAGGTCGAGCCCGCGGCCCACCTCCGCCAGCGCACGCGAGTTGACCACCGCGGCCCGCAGCTTGGCCAGCTGGCCCTCGGGCAGGTCGGGGTGGGTGCGGTACAGCGTGTCCGTGACCACGAGGCCGAGCACGGAGTCCCCGAGGAACTCCAGCCGCTCATTGGTCGGCAGACCGCCGTTCTCGTACGCGTACGAACGGTGGGTCAGCGCTCGCACCAGAAGGGCGGACTCGAGCTTGTACCCGAGCCGCCCTTCCAGAAGCGTGTGGGACGAGGCTGTGTTGTCCGACTTTTTCCTGGCGGTTGGGTCCGCCTTGGCGTCTTCCGCCTTCTTGGCAGTGGACACGGTGCCTCTCACCAGCCGCTCAGACCTCGAGGACCTGGCGCTTGTTGTAGGTGCCGCAAGACGGGCACGCGATGTGCTGCTGCTTGGGCTCGTGGCAGCGCTCGCACGCAACCAGGGTGGGGACCGCAGCCTTCCACTGCGACCGGCGGTGGCGCGTGTTGCTGCGCGACATCTTCCGCTTCGGAACAGCCACGGCTACTTCTCCTGCTTCTCGTCGACGCCCGCTTCGGCGCCGCTCATCTCGTCCTTCTCGCCGTCTCCGAGTGAACCGGCGAGTCCCTGCAGTGCCGCCCAACGGATGTCGACGGCGTCATGGTGGTGGTCCGGGTCGTCCGCCAGCCGCGCTCCGCACTCGGAGCACAGACCGGGACAGTCTTCCTGGCACACCGGCTGCATTGGCAGTGCGAGCACCACCGCATCGCGCAGCACGGGCTCGAGGTCGAACAGGCCGTCCTCGATGAAGAGCCTGTCCTCGTCTTCCTCGGCGTCGTCGGCCGGCTCCGCCTTGGGGCGGCCCCGGTCATCGGCGTCAGGGTACGAGAACATCTCCTGGAAGTCCGCTTCGACGTCCAGCTGAAGCGGCTCCAGACACCTTACGCACTCCCCCTCGGCCTGTGCACGGGCGGTGCCTGTGACAAGCACCCCTTCCATGACCGACTCGAGGCGGAGTTCGAGCTCCACCGGAGCGCCTTCCGGCACTCCGACGACTCCCGCGATACCGAGGTCCTTGGGAGCGTCGACCGTGCGGGTCAGGCGCTGCAGCGCACCGGGCCGCCGCCCCAGCTCGTGTGTGTCGAACACGAGAGGCTTGCGGTGGTCGAGGCGGGCGTTCAGAGCCATTCCTGCTTTCGGTCTTCCAGCTCAGGGGGACGCTGCCCTTCGGTTTCCCCGGGCAGCGCTGATCGCGGACGTACACGCGACCGAAGAGCCAGGATACTGGACCTTTCGCTCACGGCCCAATCCGGTGGCAGCTTACTGGCCGCGCCCCTGTTCGTAGGCCCTCAGCTGCTCGGGCGTGATCATGCCGGTGTCGAAGAGGCTGGTCTCGTCGAGGGCGTACGACTGGTGCGCCTGCTGCGTCTGGTGCCCGTGCTGCTCCTGGCCCGGGTCGTACGCCGTCTGCTGGGCGTCGTAGCCCTGGTAGGCGTAGGGATCGGCCTGCTGGTAGCCGTAGGCGTCCTGCTGGCCGTACGCCTGCTGCTGGTAGGCGCCGCCGTACGGGTCGGTCTGCTGCTGATATCCGTACGCCGGCTGCGGCTGGGCGTAGTCCTGCTGCTGGGCGGGCTGCTCGGCCGCGGGCTTCGGCTCCGCGACGGCGGCGAGGTCGGCCAGGTAGTCGGCGTCGCTGGAGTGCTGGAAGGACGTGGAGTCGTCGGCGAGGGCGCCGAGGTCATCGGTGGCGATACGGCCGTGCAGCTTCTGGCGGCCGCGGCCGACGGCCTCCAGGGTCTTGGCGAGGACCGCCTCGAAGGCGCCGAGCTTGGCGTCGACGTAGGCGTCGGCGTCCTTGCGCAGGGTCTCGGGGTCGTGGCTGCGCTCGGGGGCGTCCTCGTCCTCGTAGCCCTGCTCGTCGACGCCCGGGCCGGTGCCGAGGAGCTTCTCGCGGCCGCGGCCGACGGAGCCGAGGGTCTTGGTGAGGACGACCTCGAAGTTGGCGAGCTTGGAGTCGACGTAGTCGTCGGCCTCCGCGCGGACCTCCTCGGCCTCCTGGCGCGCCTCGGCGAGGATGCGCTCGGCCTCGGCCTGGGAGCGGCGGGCGATCTCGGTGTCGGAGATGAGGGAGCCGCGCTCGGCGTGCGCCTGCCCGATGATCCGGTCGGCCTCCTGACGGGCCTGTTCGACCATCTGCTCGCGGTCGCCGATCAGCTCCTGGGCCTGGGCGAGGGAGCCGGGCAGCGCCTCGCGCAGCTCTTCGAGCATCGAGAGCAGCTCGGCGCGGTTGACCACGCACGAGGCCGACATGGGCATCGACCGGGCGCCGGAGACCGCGGCGACGATCTCGTCGAGCTTCTTCTGCACGTCCACCGTGTGCTCGCCACTCTCTACAGCTGGGTTGGAGACGGACGGGACGACTGTAGCCCCATCAGTCCTTGCGCAGGCGTTTGTTGAGGGCCTCCAGGACGATCGGCGGCACCAGGTGGGAGACGTCTCCGCCCCAGGTCGCGACCTCCTTGACGAGCGAGGAGGACAGGAAGCTGTAGGTGGGGTTGGTCGGCACGAAGAGTGTCTCGACGCCCGAGAGGCCGTTGTTCATCTGGGCCATCTGCAGCTCGTAGTCGAAGTCGCTGACCGCCCTGAGGCCCTTGACGATGGCCGGGATGTCCCGTTCCTTGCAGTAGTCGACGAGGAGGCCGTGGAAGGCCTCGACGATCACGTTGCCGTACTCGGCGGTGACCTGACGGATCAGGTCGATCCGCTCGTCGATCTCGAACAGGCCCTTCTTGGATTTGTTGATCATGACCGCGACATAGACCTCGTCGTAGAGACGAGAGGCACGGGAAATGATGTCGAGGTGTCCGTTGGTGATCGGGTCGAACGACCCGGGACAGACGGCGCGGCGCACTGGTGTTCCCTCGCTCTCCGGTCCGGTCATCGTGCGTCTTCGCACGTAGAGGCGGCGCGACCGTACCAAAACGTTCCCTCGCCGTAGCGACGGGCCTTGACCGCGTCGAAACCCTCGGGCCACATGAATTCGCCGCCTCTGGTGCTGCGCTCCACGGTGACGATCGCCTCCGGCGCGAGCCAGCCTCCCGAACGGAGTGTGAGGAGAATCTCGCGAAGATCGTGATCTGTGACTCGGTACGGCGGGTCCAGGAAGACGAGGTCGTACGGCGGTGTCGGCGCCGGCGTCTGGATGATCTGTTCGGCTTTGCCCGCCCTCACCTCTGCGCCGGGGAGTCCGAGAGCTTTGACGTTCTCGCGGATGACGCGGGCGGCGCGGGCGTCCGCCTCGACGAGGAGGGCGTGGCTCGCGCCTCGGGAGAGGGCCTCCAGACCTACGGCGCCGGAGCCGGCGTAGAGGTCGAGGACGCGTTCGCCGTCCAGGGGGCCGCCGAGGAGGGACTGCCAGGTGGAGAGGAGACCTTCGCGTGCGCGGTCGGAGGTGGGGCGGGTGCCGGTGCCCGGCGGCACGGCCAGGCGACGTCCGCCGGCTGCGCCGGCGATCACGCGGGTCATCTTTGGTCCTTGGTCGGGGGTGGTTGCGGATTCAGTGTGGCAGCACGTACGTCGTGGTGGCTCGCGCCCGCGCGGCGGTAGCCGCATAGCGACACAGCCCCGCGCCCCTGTCGGGGCGCTCCACCTCACCCCTTTTCCAAGTACTGCTCCCTTTCCTCGTCCAAAAGGGCATCCAGGGCCGTCCGGAGGCCTGGGAGTCCCGTCAGTTCCGGATCCGCCGCCACCACCGCGGCGGCTTCCTCCCTCGCCTCCGCGATGACCTCCTCGTCCTCGATGACCGCGAGGACCCGGAGGCTGGTGCGGGCGCCCGACTGGGCCTGGCCGAGGACGTCGCCCTCGCGGCGCTGTTCCAGGTCGATCCGGGAGAGTTCGAAGCCGTCGAGGGTGGAGGCGACCGCGGTCAGGCGCTGGCGGGCCGCGCTCGCCTCGGGCATTTCGGTGACCAGGAGGCACAGGCCGGGGGCCGAGCCGCGGCCGACGCGGCCGCGCAGCTGGTGGAGCTGGGAGACGCCGAAGCGGTCGGCATCCATGATCACCATGGCGGTGGCGTTCGGGACGTTGACGCCGACCTCGATGACCGTGGTGGCCACCAGGACGTCGGTGTCGCCGGCCGCGAAGCGGCGCATGACCGCGTCCTTGTCGTCGGGGTGCATCCTGCCGTGCAGGACCTCGACGCTCAGGCCCTGGAGCGGGCCCTTGGCGAGCTGGTCGGCCACGTCGAGGACGGCGAGCGGGGGGCGCTTCTCCGCCTCGTCCTCCGGGGACTTCTTCTTGCCGGACTTCTTCGGGTCGTCCTCCTCGTCGCCGATGCGAGGGCAGACGACGTACGCCTGATGGCCGCCCTCGACCTCCTCGCGGACCCGCTCCCAGGCGCGGGCGAGGAAGTGGGGCTTGTCGGCGGCCGGGACGACGTGCGAGGCGATGGGCGAGCGGCCTGCGGGGAGCTGGTCGAGAACCGAGGTCTCCAGGTCGCCGAAGACGGTCATGGCGACCGTGCGCGGGATCGGGGTGGCCGTCATGACGAGGAGATGCGGGGGCTGTTTGCCCTTGCCGCGCAGGGCGTCGCGTTGTTCGACGCCGAAGCGGTGCTGTTCGTCGACGACGACCAGGCCCAGGTCGTGGAACTGGACCTTGTCCTCGATCAGGGCGTGGGTGCCGATCACGATGCCGGCCTCGCCGGTGACCAGGTCGAGCAGGGCCTGACGGCGGGCGGCGGCGCCCATGGAACCCGTCAGCAGCACGACTTTGGTGGAGTGCTCGGCACCGCCCAGCATCCCGCCCTCGGCCAGCTCGCCCATCATCTCGACGACGGAGCGGTGGTGCTGCTGGGCGAGGACCTCGGTGGGCGCGAGCATGGCCGCCTGGCCGCCGGCGTCGACCGTGGCGAGCATGGCGCGGAGGGCCACCATCGTCTTTCCCGATCCGACCTCTCCCTGCAGCAGCCGGTGCATCGGATGCTCCGTGGCCAGGTCGTCGAAGATCTCCTTGGAGACCTTCTGCTGGCCCTCGGTGAGGGTGAAGGGGAGGCGGTCGTCGAAGGCGGTGAGCAGTCCGTCGGGTTTGGGTCTGCGGGCGACCGCCGGGAGTTGGGCGTCGGCGTGCCTGCGGCGGGCGAGGGCGACCTGGAGCACGAAGGCCTCGTCCCACTTGAGGCGGGCCCGGGCGTCCTCGATGTCGGCCTTGGTGTGCGGGCGGTGGATCTTGAGCAGGGCCTCGGGGAGGGAGACCAGTCCGCGGCCCTCGCGCAGTCCCTCCGGCAGCGGGTCGATGGCCTCCTGGGCGGCGGGCAGCACCGTCTGGAGGGCCTTGCCGATCTTCCAGGACTCCAGTTTGGCCGTGGCCGGGTAGATGGGGATGAGGGCGCCGGCCCAGGTCTCGACCGTTTCGTCGCTGTCACCCCGTAGCAACTCGTAGGCCGGGTGGGCCAGTTGGAGGCGCCGGTTGAAGACGGAGACCTTGCCCGCGAACATCGCGCGGGTGCCCGGCAGGAGCTCCTTGTGGGGCTTGTGGACGCCGCTGCCGAAGAAGACCAGTTGGAGGCGGCCGCTGCCGTGGGTGATGGTGACCTCGAGGCGCTGGCCCTTGCCGCGGGGGGCCTTGGCGGAGGCGAAGGTGTGCAGGCGGGCGTCGGCGACCATCGCGACCACCGTGACGTGCTCGTCCATCGGGAGGTCGGCGAGGTGGGTGAGCTGGCCGCGCTCCTCGTATCTGCGCGGGTAGTGGTGGAGGAGGTCGCCGACGGTGTGCAGGCCGAGGTGCTCGGCCATCACCTTCGCGGTGGCGGGGCCGAGCACTGACTTGAGTGGTTGCTTCAGTGGTTCATCCAGTGCGGGCACGAGATCCATTGCACACCACGCCACTGACAATCCCGTATACGTCCAGCGAAACCCCTGGTCAGGCGGCTCGTTCCGGCCTTAGGATGGCGCGCTCCGGCCATCCCCCGCGGTCACCGCCCCACCAGGGACCGCCCGACCCCGCGCCGTCGCGAACCTCCCCCCACCGGCGCTGCGACGATGGACTCCCAGACTTCGAAGTCATCCCAGCCGTCCCAGTCACCTCAGCCACCTCATACGTTCCAGGTCGACCTGCGCGGGTTGGTGGACCTGCTCTCCCATCACCTCTACTCCAGCCCCAAGGTCTATCTGCGGGAGCTGCTGCAGAACGCCGTGGACGCCATCACGGCCCGGCGCGAGGAGCAGCCCGAAGCACCGGCCCGGGTGCGGCTGTACCCGCAGGCCGGTGCCCTGCGGGTGGAGGACACCGGGGTGGGGCTCACCGAGGCGGACGTGCACACCCTGCTCGCCACCATCGGGCGCAGTTCCAAGCGGACCGACCAGATCGCCGATGGGATCCAGGAGGCCCGCTCCGGCTTCCTCGGCCAGTTCGGCATCGGCCTGCTGGCCTGCTTCGTGGTCGCCGAGCGGATCCGGGTGGTCAGCCGCAGCGCCCGTACGCCGGACTCGGCGGTCGTGGAGTGGACGGCGAGCGACGACGGTTCGTACACCGTCCGGACGCTGCCCGACGAGGCGCGGCCCGAACCGGGCACCACCGTGCACCTGGTGGCACGGGCGGGGGCCGGGGAGTGGCTCGCGCCCGAGCGGGTGCTCACGCTGGCACGGGACTTCGGGTCGCTGCTGCCGTACGACGTCCGGGTCGACGACGAGGCGGTCACCGACCTTCCGGCGCCCTGGGACCGGCCGTACCCCTCCCCCGCCAACCGGCGGGTGGCGCTGGCGCGGCACTGTCACGAGCTGTTCGGCTTCACCCCGCTCGACTCGATCGAGCTGAACGTGCCGCTCGCCGGGATCCGCGGAGTGGCGTACGTCCTTCCGTCGGCCGTGAGCCCCGCCCAGCGGGCGACGCATCGCGTGCATCTGAAGGGCATGCTGCTGACCGAGCGGGCCGAACAGCTGCTGCCGGACTGGGCGTTCTTCGTGCGGTGCGTGCTGGACACCGACAGTCTGCGGCCCACGGCCTCGCGCGAGTCGCTGTACGAGGACGAGACGCTGGCGGCCGTACGGGAGGCGCTCGGGACAAGGATTCGGTCCTGGTTGGCAGGGCTCGCGGCCGGGGACCCGGAACGGCTGGCCGCCTTTCTGTCCGTGCACCACCTGGGTGTGAAGTCCCTGGCGCGGCACGACAAGGAGATGCTCCGGACGATGCTGCCGTGGCTGCCCTTCGAGACCACCGACGGGCAGCTGTCGCTGGAGGAGTTCGCGCAGCGGCACCCGGTGGTGCACTTCACGCGGACCGTGGAGGAGTACCGGCAGGTCGCGCCGATCGCGTCCGCGCAGGGCGTCGGGGTGATCAACGGCGGTTACACGTACGACAGCGAGCTGGTCGAGGCGTTGCCTTCGGTGCGGCACGGAACGGTGGTCGCGGAGCTGGACGCCGACACGGTGACCGCGCACCTGGACGCGGTCGACCCGGCCGCGGAGCTGGCCCTGTCCGGCTTCCTGGCGGCCGCGCGGGCGAAACTCGACCCCCTGGGGTGCGATGTGGTGCTGCGGGCCTTCCACCCGCTGTCCGTTCCCGCGCTGCACCTGGACGACCGGGCGGCCCGCCACGAGCAGGCCCGCGCCGAGGCCGAGGAACAGGCCGACGAGCTGTGGGCGGGCATCCTGGGGTCGCTCCGGGGCAGCGCTCCCCGCGCGCGTCTCGTGCTCAACCACCTCAGCCCGCTGATCCGGCGGATCAGTTCGCTCGGCGACCCGGAACTGATCGGCACCGCCACCGAGTCCCTGTACGGGCAGGCGCTGCTCATGGCACAGCGCCCGCTGCGGCCGGCGGACACGGCGCTGCTGAACCGGGCGTTCATCGGTCTGCTGGAATGGGCGACCCACGGGGAGGAAGGCAACTGATGGGCGGGATCACGGACTTCGACTCCCTGCGCCGCGCGATGGCGGAGAACTCCGAACGGCCGGAGGGTCCGGCACGCAACGCGCGCGCGGAGCAGCTGCTCGTGGAGGCCGAGAGGCTGGGCATCCCGCTCGCCGTGATCGAGGCGCTCGGGCACCAGCTGAAGGTCTACAACTACAGCTCCGAGAAGGACAGGATGTTCGTCCCGTTCGCGCGTCTGCTGCGCATGTGGGACGAGCGGCCCGAGGACTTCGACGAGTACGAGGCGCACTCGCTGCACTGGGTCTTCAAGTGGGTGTCGGCCGGCATGCTCGACCAGCCGCATGTGCCGCTCGCCTCGATCGAGAAGTGGCTGGGCGAGATGGAGCACCGCTACCGGCTGGCCGGGCACTCCGAGCGGGCCGTGCGCAGTGCCGAGTTCAGCGTGGCGGCGCACATCGGGGACATCGCGCGCGCGGAGCGGGCGTACGCCGCGTGGCTGGCCGCCGACCGGGACGGCATGGCCGACTGCCCCGCGTGCGAGCTGCACGGGCAGGGCTGGTGGCAGGCCGAGCGGGGGCGGGACGCTCAGGCGCTGCTGCTGTGGCGGCCGGTGCTGGAGGGCGAGTTCACGTGCGCGCACGAGCCGCACACGGTGCTCGCGTCGTCCCTGGTGCCCCTGCTGCGGCTGGGCCGCACGGACGAGGCGCGCGCCAACCATCTGCGGGGTTTCCGGCTGGTGCGGTCCATGGAGAGCATGCGGGGCGCGTATGCGGACCACGTCGAGTTCTGCGCGCTGACCGGGAACGAGGCGCGCGGTCTGGAGCTGCTCGCGGAGCGGCCGGCGTACTTCACGGACACCGGGCAGCCGCGCAGCCTGCTGGACTTCCTGAGCGTGGTGACGCTGCTCATGGAGCGGCTGGACGAGGCGGGCCTTGCCGAGCGCGAGGTGCCCGGACCGGCGGGCCGGAGGTGGACGGCGCGCGAACTCGCCACGCACGCGCGTGCCGAGGCGCTCGCGCTGGCGGCGCGTTTCGACGAGCGCAACGGCAACGCGTACGTCAGTGAGCGGGCACGCGCGCGTATGGCGCAGCGGCCGCTGGTCGAGCGGCTGCCGCTCGGGGTGCGGGCGACGCGCCCGGTCTCTGCGCCTCCGCCGACGGCACCGGCCCCGGTGACCTCGGACGCGCCGGACCTGCCCGCCCTGCTGGCCGAGGCACGCCGGCTCTCGCACACCCTGCAGCCGAACGCCATGGACGCCTGGGCGGCCGTCTCGCGCGCCGCGGAGGGCGTCGAGCTGGACGCCCGCGACCGGGCGGAGATCGCCGACCACGAGGCGATGGACCGGGGCCCGGAGGGCGCCGCACTCTTCGAACGGGCCGCCGAGCTGTACGCGGAGGCCGACGACCTGGGTGAGGCGCTGGCGGCACGCACGCGTGCGGCGTATGTACGCGCGCTGCTGGGCCAGGTGGACGAGGCGCTGGCGGCGGTCGTGGAGCCGTACGACCAGGTCCTGGCGCTGTACGCCGACGACGCCACCGGGGTGCGGCAGACGGCGTCCGTGCTGATGGGACGGGCGCGGGTCCTGATGCGGCGGGTGCAGGAGGCGGGCGAGCCGGCTGAGGAAACGGTTCTCGCCGACGCCGAGAACGCCGTACGTGAACTGCTCGCGCTGGTCGGCGGGTACACCGGGGACGATGTGCGGATCGCCGCGCGGGAGGCCGAGGCGCAGGCCATGCTCGCGGATCTGGCGGTGCGCGGCGGTGACCTGGAGACGGCCGTGGAGCTGTTCGGGCGGGCCACGGCAGGGTTCGTCGGTGCCGGGCTGCCGTGGTTCGCGGTGGAGTACGAGGCGCGGCTGGCGGGGCTGGCGCATCACCTGGGCGACATCTCGGGGGCGGAACGGGCGCTGCGGGCGGCCCTGGAGCACGGCGGGGCGCATTTGGGGGCGGTCGGGCGGGCCCAGCTGCATCTGCAGCTCGCCGAGGTGCTGGGCGGCCGTGGACTGTCGGTGGAGGCCGCGGAGCACGCGCTGGAGGCGGCGCACTGGGCGGACGAGGCGGGCGAGGGGCCGACGCTCGGCGCCTGGGCGCGGCAGCAGCTCGGCGGGTTCCTGCTGCGGCAGGAGCGGTGGGCCGAGGCTGCGGAGGTGCTGGAGTCGGCGCTGCCCGACCTGAGCGCCGAGACGCACGGGGACGGCGCGGTGGTCCAGACCCAGTGGTGGCTCGGTGACTGTCTGAGCGAACTCGGCGAGCACCGCGAGGCGGCCGAACGGCGGCTGCAGGCCGCGGAGATCGCCAAGGAGTGGCCCGAGCAGCACGACCACGCGACGCTCGCCCACCTCGCCGCCGAGTCGCTCGGCGCGGCCGGGCTGCCCGCCGAGGCGGACCAGACGTACGCGCGCGCGGGCCAGCTGTGGCGCTCGCTGGGCAACGTCCACGGCCTCGTACGCTCCCTGCGCGCCCGCGCCTGGCTCGCGCTGCGCGCGGAGGACGGAGCGGGCGCCGCACGGGAGCTGATGGCGGGCGCGGTCCGGGAGTGCGAGACGGCGCTGGGCACCGCCGGGGGCGACGAGGAGGCCCGGCAGCGGCTCGTCGCTGAACTCGGGCACACCCACCGCCAGTTCGGCGACCTGCTCGCCCGCTCCGCCACGGAGGACGCCGACGACGACTCGATCCGGGCGGCACTCGAAGACGCCCTGTCCGAGGTCACCGAGGCGATCGCGGTGTTCACCTCCCTCGGCGACGACGCCCTGCACAGCCGCACCGGTGCCGAACTCGCCGCAGGCTGGCTGGAAGCCGACCTCGCCCGCCCCTCCCGAGCAGCAACCCACGCCCGTACGGTCCTCGCCGCATACGACGGCGCAGACCCCGAGGACGAAACGGCCCAGAGCCGACAGGCGGAGGCGGAACAGATGCTGCAGGTGGTGGAGGAACAGACAGCGGACTGAGACCGCGAGGCGAGGCCGCCCTAAGCCGGAGGCTCCCGGTGGCCAAGCCTGGGTCCGGGTCGGCCAAGCCTGGGGTCCCGGTCGGCCAAGCCGGGGTCCGGGTCGGCCAAGCCCGGGATCCGGGTCGGCCCAAGCCCGAGATCCGGGTCGGCCAAGCCCGGGAACCGGGTCGGCCAAGCCGGGGGTCCCGGTCGGCCAAGCCCGGGAACCGGGTCGGCCAAGCCGGGGGTCCGGGGGCTGAGGCAGGCCGGAAGCTCCGGGCCGACTGCAGCCGGCAACCCCGCTCGGCTGGGGCCGGGGCGCCGCGGGCGGTCCGGTGCCGGGAGGCTCGCGGCCCGTCCAGGCGCGGACCGGACGGGCCGCAAAGGCAAGGACACCGACACCGGTAGCGGTCAGCCGCCCCGAACCGGCCCAGGCCGGGAACGTCTGACCCCAGATGGCAGAAGCCCTCGGGGGCCGCGGGGGCCCTGAGCGCAAGGGCCATGGGACGCCAAGGACCCCGGCCGCTGAAGCGAGGAACCCCACGGCCCGGCCAAGACAGGAAGCTCAGATGCAGGAACTCCGACCCCTGTAACGCTCAGCAGCCCCCGAACCGACGCGTCCCAACAGTGGTGGGCTGCGAAGACCAGAAGCCCTCTGAGCCCGCTGAAGCCCGAGAGGAAGGGGCACAGACGCCAGGAAACCCCGACCGCTGAGGCCGGAAGCCCCCACGGCCGGTCCGGTGCCGGGAGGCTCGCGGCCCGTCCAGGCGCGGACCGGACGGGCCGCAAAGGCAGGGACACCGACACCGGTAGCGTCAGCCGCCCCGAACCGGCCCAGGCCCGAACGTCGAACCGCGAAGGCCAGGAGCCCCGCAACCGGCCCGAGGGGGGACTCGCGGCCCGCCGAGGCCTGAGCGGACAGCCCGCACAGGCTCCGTCCCTGGTAGTGGTCAGCAGGCCCCGGAGGCCGCGGTAACCGTGAGCGGGACGGCCGCAGGCGAAAGGTCCTCCCGGCCGCTGAGGCCAGAGTCCGCCGTCCGTCCGAGGTTCTCCCGTCGGCTCGGGGGAAAGGCGGACGGGCCGTCGGGACCGCTGGCGGTGGGGCTATTCGACGCCGATCAGGAGCAGGGCTCCCTGGCGGCCGCCGTGGTACACCACCGTGTCCACGGCGAGGTACGACTCGCGGACGCGGGTCTGCAGGCGGTCCGCGACGGAGTCGGGGGCCTCGTCGCCCAGGACCAGGGTGACCAGTTCGCCGCCGGCCTGGAGCATGCGGTCAAGGACGGTTTCGGCGGTGAGGGTGACGTCGGAGCCGATCACGGCCACGTCGCCGTCGATGAGGCCGAGGACGTCCCCGGCCTGGCAGATTCCGGCCATGGTCCAGGACTGGCGCTCGGCGACGGCGACCTCGGCGTAGCGGGTCGCGCCGGCCGCCGAGGTCATCGACACGACGTCCTCGTCGAAGCGGCGCTCCGGTTCGTGCACGGCGAGCGCGGCGATCCCCTGGACCGCGGAGCGGGTCGGGATCAGGGCCACCCGGATGCCCTCGCTCCGGGCCTGCTCGGCCGCCGCGGCGGCGGTGTGGCGCAGGTCGGCGTCGTTGGGCAGCAGCACGACCTCGCGCGCGTGGGCGCGCCGTACGGCGTCGACGAGCTCACCGCTCGCAGGCGGCTCCCCGGGGCGCGCGAGCACGGTGGTCGCGCCCGCCTCGGTGTACAGCCCGGCCAGGCCCTCGCCCGGCACGACGGCCACGACCGCCCGCTGCACCTGCTCCCTGGGCGGCCGCTGCCCACCGGTGGTGTGCACGTCGCCGACGCCGAAGTGGGTGATCCGGATCCGGTACGGCCGCCCCGCCTCGACCCCCGCCTCCACGGCGGCTCCCGCGTCGTCCACGTGCACGTGCACGTTCCACAGCCCGTCACCGCCGACCACGACCAGCGAGTCCCCGAGGGTGTCGAGCCGCGCCCGCAGCCGGTCCACGGCCGCGTCCTCGGCCTCCAGGAGATAGATCACCTCAAAGGCGGGTCCGCCCTCCTCCCCAGCGGGTGCGCAGTCCTCGGGCACGGGGGTGCTCTCCACCACGGCCGCAGCGGTCTGCACGCGCGCATGGCCGCCGATAGGCGAGACGGCCGCCGGCGCCTCCCCCGTGAACGTCTCCGCCAGCGCCGCGAGCACCGCCACCAGCCCGCGTCCGCCGGCGTCGACCACGCCCGCGCGGCCCAGGACGGCCAGCTGCCCGGGGGTCGCGGCCAGCGCTGCGCGCGCTCCCTCGTATGCGGCCCGCGCGACCGCCCCGCAGTCGCCCTCGGCTCCCATGGCCGCGTCGGCGGCCGCGGAAGCCACCGACAGAACCGTGCCCTCGACCGGATGCGCGACGGCCCGGCGGGCGGAGTCGGCGGCGTGCCGCAGGGCGAGCCGGAGGCCGGAGCCGTCGGTGTGAGGCGTCTCACCCTCGGCGGCCAGCACCTGCGCCATACCGCGCAGCAGCTGCGCGAGGATCGTCCCGGAGTTCCCCTGGGCGCCTATCAGCGCCCCGTGCGCCATCGCGCGCGCGGCCTCGGCCAGCGAAGGCTTCCCGGCGGCCTCGGCGCCCACCTCATGGGCGGCGAAGACGGCCTCCACCGCCCCGACGGCGGACTCCACGGTCAGATACAGGTTGGTGCCGGTGTCCCCGTCGGCCACGGGGTAGACGTTGATCGCGTCGATCTCCTCGCGCGCACGGCCGAGCGCCTCCAGCGCGAGGCCGCACCAGGTGCGCACCGCGAGAGCATCGAAGAATGTCTGCGGCACCTGCGCCACCTGCGCCTCCTCAGGATCCGGACTGGACGCAGCGTAGACCCGGAGCGGGTGACCACCGGAAGAGGGCCGGGAGCGGAGCCCTGATCAGCCATGGTAGTTTCGTTGTACTGGCGCAGTCGTTGTATGCTGCTCCGGTTGCCCGATCCACATCGGGCTCTCCCCCTGGCACCGCCACTCAGATCTCTGATCCTGCGATCTCGATCCCGGCATGCCGGGACTCAACCGTAAGTGCATCTGAAGTCTTTGGAGTGACCCGTGGCTGCCAACTGCGACGTCTGCGGCAAGGGGCCGGGCTTCGGCAACAACATCTCGCACTCGCACCGCCGTACGTCCCGTCGCTGGAACCCGAACATCCAGCGCGTCCGTACCGTGGTCGGCGGGACGCCGAAGCGCGTGAACGCTTGCACCTCGTGCATCAAGGCCGGCAAGGTCTCGCGCTGACGCACAGCTAAGCGCGCGGCCACTGCTGGTTCGCTGCACTGAGCCGGTCCACCTCGGTGGACCGGCTTTTTGCTGTACCTGACAAGCCGGAAGGGCGGCGGCCGGCATCAGGCCGAGGGAGTACCCGCTCGGAGGGCCCACCCGTGGTCCACGGGCCCGATGCCGCCGCCGAGCGCGAAGCCGGCCGCGATCGCCCCGGTGACGTACTCCTTGGCCGCCGCCACCGCCTGGGGCACGGACTGCCCCTTCGCGAGCTGCGACGCGATCGCCGACGCGAGGGTGCAGCCCGTGCCGTGCGTGTGCCGGTTGTCGTGCCGGGGAGCGCGCAGCCAGTGCTCCTCGGAGCCGTCGGTGAGCAGATCGACAGCCTCGCCGGGCAGATGACCGCCCTTGATGAGGACCCAGCGCGGCCCGTACGACAGCACGGCAGCAGCCGCCTCGCGCAGATCCGACTCCGACCCGACGTGCACCCCGGCGAGTTGCGCCACCTCGTCGAGGTTCGGCGTAGCGACGGTCGCCGCGGGCAGCAGCTTCGTCCGTACGGACTCCAGCGCGGAGGCCGCCAGCAGCGAGTCCCCGTGCTTCGAGACACCGACCGGGTCGACGACCGCGGGGGCATCGGTCGCGGCGATCAACTCGGCCACCGCCTCGACGAGTTCCGCCGAGGCCAGCATCCCGGTCTTGACCGCCTGTACGCCGATGTCCTCGACCACGCTCCGGTACTGGGCCCGCACGGCCTCCACCGGCAGCTCCCAAGCCCCCTGCACGCCAAGGGAGTTCTGCGCGGTGACCGCCGTGACGACACTCATGCCGTGCACGCCGAGCGCGAGCATCGTCTTCAAGTCGGCCTGGATCCCGGCCCCGCCGCCGGAGTCGGAGCCCGCGACCGTCAGCACCCTGGGCGGGGCGCTCATGACTCGATGTCCCCGAAGTGGTCCCAGCCGCCCTTGCTGGTCCACGGCGCCCCGTCCACCGTCACCTGGGGCAGCGCCGAGGGGTTGAGGACCTCGCCGATCACCTTCCAGCGGGCCGGCAGTTTCACGTCCGCCGGGAAGGTCGCCACGATCGCGTGGTCCTCTCCCCCGGTCAGCACCCACTGCATGGGGTCGACGCCGACGGCCTGCCCGATGTCGTTCATCTGGGAGGGGATGTCGATCGCGCCGGAACGGATGTCGATACGGACCTTGCTGGCCTCGGCGATGTGCCCGAGGTCGGCGATCAGCCCGTCGCTGACGTCGCACATCGCGGTCGCGCCGAGCCCCGCGGCCGCCGGGCCAGCGTGGTACGGCGGCTCGGGGCGCCGGTGCGCCTCCACGAACGCGCGCGGCGAACGGAAGCCCCGCGAGAGCACCGCGTAACCGGCGGCGGACCAGCCGAGCCAGCCGGTCACCGCGACCAGGTCGCCGGGCTGGGCGCCGCCCCGGGTGATCGGCTCCTGGTTGCGCAGATCGCCGAGCGCGGTGATCGACACCACGATCGTGTCGCCCCGTACGACATCCCCGCCGACCACGGACGCGCCCGCGACCTGGCACTCGTCACGGATGCCGTCCATCAGCTCGCTGGGCCAGGTCACCGGGAGTTCGGCGGGCACCACCAGGCCGAGCAGCAGCGCGGTCGGTACGGCACCCATGGCGGCGATGTCCGCGAGGTTCTGCGCAGCGGCCTTACGCCCGACGTCGTAGGCGGTGGACCAGTCACGGCGGAAGTGCCGTCCCTCCAGGAGGATGTCGGTGCTGGCCACGACCCGGCGGTCGGGTGCGGCCACCACCGCGGCGTCGTCGCCGGGGCCGACCCGGACCGCCGGGGTGGTGGTGAGACGGGAGGTGAGCTCCCTGATGAGCCCGAACTCCCCGAGCTCACCAACAGTGCCCTTCATTGCCCTTGCTCCCCTTCTGTCCCTGGCCGTGCCCGGTCGCGCGTCATCAGTGTCCTCGATACGGTCGAGGTGACCGTCAACCTTTGCCGTGCCTGCACCCCGGCGCGCAAGCCCCGGCCTGCGCAGGTCTCCCCGCGGCGAGCGGCGACGCGATACCGTGGCGTTCCTTTTCCCCACATGATCCTCGTGGCCGCCCTGGAGGTTCCGTGGTACAGGCGTACATCCTGATCCAGACGGAGGTCGGCAAGGCGTCGACCGTCGCCGAGACGATCAGCAAGATCCCTGGAGTCATCCAGGCCGAGGACGTGACAGGACCTTATGACGTGATCGTGCGGGCCCAGGCCGACACCGTGGACGACCTCGGCCGCATGGTGGTCGCGAAGGTCCAGCAGGTGGACGGCATCACCCGCACCCTGACCTGCCCGGTCGTCCATCTGTAGCCCCCGTCTACCCTTGGCCGGTGAAGTCTTTCCGTCGCCGGCGCCCCGTTCCTGCCGGGCTGCCCGTCCTCGTCCTGCTGATCGCCGCCGCGGGCTGCTCATCAGCAGACGACAGCGCGTCGGCGGCGGTTCCCTCGCCGGAGGCGAAGGTCGCTGCGCTGTGCCGGAGCCTGGACAAAGTGCTGCCGGCCAAGGTCGACGGTCTCAGTCGCCGGGATCCCGAGCCCGCGTCCGCGCTGACCGCGGGCTGGGGGAACCCGGCGATCATACTGCGCTGCGGTGTTCCGCGGCCCGCGGAGATGAGTGATCCCGAGGCCGACGGGGTCGAGGTGAACGGGGTGGGGTGGCTGCTGCAGAAGCAGAACGACGGGTCGTTCCGCTTCACCAGCACCCTGCGCAAGGCTTATGTCGAGGTGAGCATCCCCGCGAAGCGCACCGGCGATGGCATGGCGCCGTTGGTTGATCTGGCGCCTGCCATCAAGAAGGCGGTGCCGGCGGGTGTTGCCGACTAATCGCCGTGGGTGGATGGGTTGTGCGTCGGCTGCGGGCCGTCAGTGGCTTGTCGCGCCCACGCGGCGGTAGCCGCATATCGATACAGCCCCGCGCCCCTTCGGGGCGCTCAGCGCAGGCCCGTTGACCTGCGCAGGGCCGCCTGGATCAGTCTGTCGACCAGCTCGGGGTAGTTGATGCCGCTGGCCTGCCACATCTGGGGGTACATCGAGATCGGGGTCATGCCGGGCATGGTGTTGATCTCGTTGATCACGAACTCGCCGTCCTCGGTGAGGAAGAAGTCCGCACGGACCAGGCCCTCGCAGGACGCGGCCTCGAAGGCGTCCACCGCGAGCCGCTGCACCTCGGCGGTCTCCTCGGGCGTCAGTGGCGCCGGCACGATACCCGGGGTCGAGTCGATGTACTTCGCCTCGAAGTCGTAGTACGCGTGCGCGTCCGGCGGGGGGATCTCGGAGGGCACGCTCGCCCGCGGACCGTCCGCGAACTCCAGCACCCCGCACTCGATCTCACGGCCGCGCAGCGCGGCCTCCACGAGGATCTTCGGGTCGTGCCGCTGGGCCTCCGCGATCGCGTCGCCGAGGTCCGCGATGTCGTCGACCTTGGTGATGCCGATCGACGAGCCCGCGCGCGCGGGCTTCACGAACAGCGGCCAGCCGTGCTCGCCGGCGAAGTCGACGATCTTCTTGCGGGCGGCCGACTCGTCCTGCTCCCACTCACGGGGCCGGATCACCACGTAGGGGCCGACCTTGAGCCCGAAGGAGGTGAACACCCGCTTCATGTACTCCTTGTCCTGGCCGACGGCCGAGGCGAGCACACCCGAACCCACGTACGGGACGCCGGAGAGCTCCAGCAGGCCCTGCAGGGTGCCGTCCTCGCCGTACGGGCCGTGCAGGACGGGGAAGACGACGTCGACCTCGCCGAGCGCCTTGGGCACCGATCCGGGCTCGCTGAGGACGACTTCGCGGTTGCCGGGGTCCAGGGGGAGCACCACTCCGCCCTCGCCCGACTCGGCGACGTCCTCCACCTCGGGGGTACGGCGGTCGGTGATCGCCATGCGTTCGGGCTCGTCGGCGGTGAGGGCCCAGCGGCCGTCCCGGGTGATGCCGATCGGCAGGACGTCGTACTTGGTCCGGTCGATGGCCTTGAGGACGGCGCCGGCGGTGACCACGGAGATCCCGTGTTCGGAGCTGCGCCCGCCGAACACGACGGCCACGCGCGGCTTGCGAGGCGGCTGCTCAGGGCTCTGGGGGAGGTTCTCGGTGCTCATATCGCGTTGAGCGTACCCGTTGGTAGAGCCCCGATACAGCGTCGACTCAGCAGGTTCGCTCAGCGTCGCTCGGGCTTCGCGCTGCGCGACATCAGCTCCTTGAGGGCGACCACCGGAGGCTTGCCCTCGTGCACGATGTCCACGACGGTCTCGGTGATGGGCATCTCCACGCCGTGCCGGCGGGCCAGATCCGCCACGGACTCACAGGACTTGACGCCCTCGGCGGTCTGCTTGGTGACCGCGATGGTCTCCTGCAGGGTCATGCCCTTGCCGAGGTTGGTGCCGAAGGTGTGGTTGCGCGACAGCGGCGAGGAGCAGGTCGCCACCAGGTCGCCCAGGCCCGCGAGTCCGGAGAAGGTCAGCGGGTCGGCGCCGAGCGCGATGCCGAGCCGGGTGGTCTCGGCGAGGCCGCGCGTGATGAGCGAGCCCTTGGCGTTGTCGCCGAGGCCCATGCCGTCCGCGATGCCGACGGCGAGCCCGATCACGTTCTTGACGGCACCGCCGAGTTCGCAGCCGACCACGTCCGTGTTGGTGTACGGCCGGAAGTACGGCGTGTGGCAGGCGGCCTGGAGCCGCTGGGCGACCGCCTCGTCGGTGCAGGCGACGACGGCGGCGGCCGGCATCCGGGCGGCGATCTCCCGCGCGAGGTTGGGCCCGGTGACGACGGCGATCCGGTCGGCGCCCACCTTGGCGACGTCCTCGATCACCTCGCTCATCCGCATGGCGGAACCGAGTTCGACGCCCTTCATGAGGGAGACGAGGGTGGTGTCGGGCGCGAGCAGCGGAGCCCACTCGGCGAGGTTGCCGCGCAGTGTCTGCGAGGGGATCGCGAGGACGGTGAAGTCGGCGCCGCGGGCGGCCTCGGCGGCGTCCGCCGTCGCCCGCACGTTGTCCGGGAGTTCGACACCGGGGAGGTAGTCGGGGTTGGTCCGCGTGGAGTTGACCGCGTCCGCGAGTTCGGCCCGCCGGCCCCACAGAGTGACCTCGCACCCTGCGTCGGCGAGCACCATGGCGAACGCGGTGCCCCACGAACCGGTGCCGAAGACGGCCGCCTTGACGGGCTTGCTCACGTACCCTGCCCCTCTGCCTGCTCGGCCCTCTCCTGGACCAGCTTCTGCTCGTGCGTCCTGCGCCGCTGCTCGATCCGCTCCCGGCGCGGGTCGTACGGCGTCTCGGGCGCCTTCTCGCCGCGGATCTCCTCCAGCTGGCGGGTGATGGCGGCCATGATGACCTCGGTCGCCTCCTTCAGGAGGTCCGGGGTCATCTCCTTGTCGTAGAAGCGCGAGAGATCGACGGGCGGTCCCGCGAGCACATGGTGGGTCTTGCGCGGGCGGAGGTTCGGCTTCTTGGCGTACGGCGGCAGCAACTCGTTCGCGCCCCACTGAGCGACGGGAATCACCGGGCACTTGGTGGTCAGGGCGACGCGCGCGGCGCCCGTCTTGCCGGTCATGGGCCACTGGTTCGGATCCCGGGTGATGGTGCCCTCGGGGTAGAACGCGACGCACTCGCCGCGCTCCACGGCGTCGATCGCGGCGCGGAATGCGCTCAGCGCGTCCGTGGTCTCGCGGTAGACGGGGATCTGTCCGGTGCCGCGCATCGCGGCGCCGACGAATCCCTTCTTGAAAAGGCCGCTCTTCGCCAGGAATCGCGGAACCCGTCCGGTGTTGTACTGATAGTGCGCATACGCGAAGGGGTCCACATGGGAATTGTGGTTCACCGCGGTGATAAATCCGCCCTCGGCCGGAATGTGCTCCATTCCGCGCCAGTCCCGCTTGATCAGAACCACCAGTGGCGGTTTGCAGAGCACCGCTGCGAAGCGGTACCAGAAGCCGATTCTGCGGCGGGGCACGCGGACACCTTCCTCTAGGGCCTTGGGGGGCCGCACAAGTGTCGCCCCAGGCCGCCGGTCTGTCGAGAACACCGTACGCCCCGACGACGCGACCGCCAGATGGTCCAGGTGACGGCTGAGTGACAATGGCCGCGACAAGAGAGGGACGGAACGCCGGTGCTGTGGACCTTGGTCATACCCCTGAAACCCCTGACGCGCGCCAAGAGCAGGCTCTCGGACACCGCTGCCGACGGGCTGCGCCCCGGCCTCGCCCTCGCCTTCGCCCAGGACACCGTCGCGGCGGCGCTGGCCTGCCCTGCGGTCGACGGTGTGGCGGTCGTCACGGACGACACCCTGGCCGGTCGCGAGCTCGCCGCGCTGGGCGCCCGGATCGTTCCCGACGAGCCCCGGGGCGGCCTCAACGCGGCCCTGACGCACGGCGTGACCGCCGTGCGCGCCGCGCGGCCCGGCGCCCCCGTTGCAGCCCTGAACGCCGATCTCCCGGCGCTGCGGCCCCTGGAATTGTCCCGCGTGCTGGACGCTGCCACGGAATTCCCCCGCGCTTTCCTCGCCGACGCGGCCGCAATCGGCACGACGCTGCTGGCCGCGGCCGCCGGCCAGGAATTGCTCCCGGCATTCGGCCCGGATTCCCGCGCCCGGCACCGGGCGTCCGGGGCCGCGGAGCTCGCGCTCGGGGACGTGGATTCCGTACGCCAGGACGTGGACACGGGCGACGACTTGCGCGCGGCGCTGGCGCTGGGGGTGGGGCGGTACACGGCAGCGGTCTCGGCGGGATTGCTGATCCCGGGGACCTGAGGTGCCGGTGGGGGGTTGGGCGCTGCTCGCTGAGAGGTGCCGCCTGCGCCCACCCGTGCCGCCCTGAGCGGCACGACTGCCCGCAGGCCGGGCTGGGCGGAGCCGAACCCCCGAAGGGCACTACGCTGGCCGTCATGCAAGCCACCGCATACACGTACGACGCCGAGACAAGAACCGGCAGCGTGCTGCTGGACGACGGCACCCCGGTGCCCTTCGACGCACCGGCGTTCGACGCGGGCGGCCTGCGGCTGCTGCGCCCCGGGCAACGGGTGCGCATCGAGACGGAGGGCGGCAAGGACGGCCTGCGGATCACACTGGTGACACTCCAGACCCTCTGACCCCCCGAAAAACACATCAAACACGCCGCGGGCCGGACTCCGACACGGAGTCCGGCCCGGCGCGTGAGTGCCCCTGTGCCCGTACCTCTTACCTCTTGCGGGCCGTGGCCGTCTTGGCGGTGGTGGTCTTGCGGGCCGTCGACTTCTTGGCGGGGGCCTTCTTGGCCGTCGCCTTCTTCGCCGGGGCCTTCTTGGCGGTCGCCGTCTTGGCGGTGCTCTTCTTCGCCGCGGTGGTCTTGGCGGCGCCCGTCGTCTTCTTGGCCGCCGTCGTCTTCGCGGTCGTCTTCTTCGCGGCGGGCGTCGTCTTCTTCGCCGTCGTCTTCTTCGCCGTGGTCTTCTTGGCGGTGGCCGCCTTGGTGGTCTTCTTCGCGGCCGCCTTCTTCACGGTCGCCGAGGCGCCACCGGTCAGGCTGCCCTTGGGCGCCTTCTTGACGGCGACCTCGCCGCCGCGCGGGAGCTTCTTCGAGCCGCTCACCAGGTCCTTGAAGCCCTGGCCCGCGCGGAAGCGCGGAACGGAGGTCTTCTTGACCCGGACCCGCTCACCGGTCTGCGGGTTGCGGGCGTAGCGGGCCGGACGGTCGACCTTCTCGAACGAGCCGAAGCCGGTGACCGAGACCCGGTCCCCGGCGACGGTCGCGCGGACGATGGCGTCCAGGACCGCGTCGACAGCCTCGGCGGCCTGCTGTCGGCCGCCCAGCTTGTCGGCAATCGCTTCTACGAGCTGCGCCTTGTTCACGTCTTCCCCTTCGGAGACATTGCCCGAACGAAAGTGTTCAAGCTTTTTCGCACGTTAGGCAGATATATACCGCAAATCAAACACGAAACGGGCTAATCACCCGTGCGCCGCAACGAACTCGGCTGTCTCGAACGCGTTCAGCGGCCCTCTTCGGGGAATCGACCCTCGTCGAGGTCCATGGTGAACGCCTCCAGACGCCTTGCCGCGTCGGCGAGATCGTGCTTGGCCGCGGCCGTAATGACCAGCAGCTTCCGGGTCAGCGCCATCCGTACGCCCTCCGGGACTTGCAGTGCGCGCACCCTTGAGTGCGCTTCCTTCAGTTGGTCCGCGACCGCCGCATAGAGCTCGAGTTGGCCGTCGTGTTCCATGCACAGATTGTGCCATCTGGGGCGAGTTGTCGCCTGCGGGGGTCGCAACTGATGCCTCAAACGGCCTTCCGGGCTTCAGCGGAAGTCGCGTCTTCACAACTCGGCTACCCCGGCAACAACCGTCGTAACGTGGGAAGTTGGGAACTGCCCTGAGCGCGCCCCAGGCCGCTCGGGCCCAGACACGGCTGTACCCCCGATCGGGCTGATCGGGGGTACAAGGGGAGTGTTCGGGTGGCTGAAACCCGACCTGCTCAGGGGCTCGGGATCAGACCTTGAGCGTCCGCGGCTTGTACGACGGGCGCTTGGCCTCGTACGCGGCGATGTCGGCCTCGTTCTGGAGGGTGATGGAGATGTCGTCCAGCCCGTTCAGCAGCCGCCAGCGGGAGTTCTCGTCCAGCTCGAAGGAGGCGGTGATGCCCTCGGCGCGCACCTCACGCGCCTCGAGGTCCACAGTGACCTCAGCAGTGGGGTCCTTCTCCGTGAGCTCCCACAGCGCGTCCACGATCTTCTGCTCCAGAACGACCGTGAGCAGGCCGTTCTTCAGCGAGTTGCCGCGGAAGATGTCGGCGAAGCGGGAGGAGATCACGGCCTTGAAGCCGTAGTTCTGCAGCGCCCACACCGCGTGCTCACGGGAGGAGCCGGTGCCGAAGTCGGGGCCGGCGACCAGGACCGTGGCGCCCTGCCGCTCGGGGCGGTTGAGGACGAAGGTCTCGTCCTTGCGCCAGGCCTCGAAGAGCCCGTCCTCGAAACCGTCCCGCGTGACCTTCTTGAGCCAGTGAGCAGGGATGATCTGGTCGGTGTCGACATTGGAGCGGCGCAGCGGGACGGCCCGGCCGGTGTGCGTGGTGAATGCTTCCATGACTCTCAGACTCCAGCGGGCGTACGGGTCTCGGCGTCGGACAGGTCGGCCGGGGAGGCCAGGTGGCCCAGGACCGCCGTCGCGGCGGCGACCTGCGGCGACACCAGGTGCGTACGACCGCCCTTGCCCTGTCGGCCTTCGAAGTTGCGGTTGGAGGTGGACGCCGAGCGCTCACCCGGGGCCAGCTGGTCGGGGTTCATGCCCAGGCACATCGAGCAGCCCGCGTGCCGCCATTCGGCGCCGGCCTCCTTGAAGACCACGTCCAGGCCCTCGGAGACGGCCTGCAGACCCACCCGCGCGGAGCCCGGGACGACCAGCATCCGTACACCGTCGGCGACTTTGCGGCCCTTGACGAGCTCGGCCGCGGCGCGCAGGTCCTCGATGCGGCCGTTGGTGCAGGAGCCTACGAAGACGGTGTCCACCTTGATGGAGCGCAGCGGCTGCCCGGCCTCCAACCCCATGTATTCCAGGGCCTTTTCGGCGGCGAGGCGCTCCGAAGCGTCTTCGTACGAAGCCGGGTCGGGGACGGACGCCGAAAGCGGCGCGCCCTGGCCCGGGTTGGTGCCCCAGGTGACGAACGGCGACAGCGAAGCGGCGTCGATGACGACCTCGGCGTCGAACTCGGCGTCCTCGTCCGTCTTCAGCGTCTTCCAGTACGCGACGGCGGCGTCCCAGTCCTCGCCCTCGGGGGCGTGCGGGCGGCCCTTGAGGTACTCGAAGGTGGTCTCGTCCGGGGCGATCATGCCCGCCCGGGCGCCGGCCTCGATCGACATGTTGCAGATGGTCATCCGGGCCTCCATCGAGAGCTTCTCGATGGCGGAGCCGCGGTACTCCAGGATGTAGCCCTGGCCACCGCCGGTGCCGATCTTGGCGATGATCGCCAGGATCAGGTCCTTGGCCGTGACGCCCTCGGGCAGTTCGCCGTCGACCGTGATCGCCATGGTCTTCGGGCGGGCCAGCGGCAGCGTCTGGGTGGCCAGCACGTGCTCGACCTGCGAGGTGCCGATGCCGAACGCCAGCGCGCCGAAGGCGCCGTGCGTGGAGGTGTGGGAGTCACCGCAGACGACCGTCGTACCGGGCTGCGTCAGACCCAGCTGCGGGCCGACCACGTGCACGACGCCCTGCTCGACGTCGCCCAGCGGGTGCAGCCGGACGCCGAACTCGGCGCAGTTCTTGCGCAGCGTCTCCAGCTGCGCCCGGGAGACCGGGTCCGCGATCGGCTTGTCGATGTCGAGGGTCGGGGTGTTGTGGTCCTCGGTCGCGATGGTGAGGTCGAGACGGCGCACCGGGCGGCCGTTCTGGCGCAGACCGTCGAAGGCCTGCGGGCTGGTCACCTCGTGCAGGAGGTGGAGATCGATGAAGAGGAGGTCGGGCTCGCCCTCGGCGCGCCGGACGACGTGGTCGTCCCAGACCTTCTCCGCGAGTGTCCTACCCATCGCTTTCCCTCCGGCCGGCAAACGTCCACCGGCCCAACTAGAGATCTTGAGGAGACGGCACCCGGCCCCAATTCACGGGCGTCCGTCATCCGGCCCGTTCGGTCAGCGGGCCGCTGTGCATACAAGGGTTGCGCGTCTCACGGAAAAAGGAACTTGCGTTTCACAGAGTGAGACGTGAGTATCGTTTCATGGACAACAGTAGCGGCGTGGGCGTTCTGGACAAGGCAGCCCTTGTCCTCAGCGCCCTGGAGTCCGGACCTGCCACCCTCGCGGGACTGGTGGCGGCCACCGGACTGGCACGACCGACGGCCCACAGACTGGCCGTGGCCCTGGAGCACCACCGTATGGTGGCACGCGACATGCAGGGCCGTTTCATTCTCGGCCCGCGCCTGGCGGAGCTGGCTGCGGCCGCCGGCGAGGACCGTCTCCTCGCGACCGCGGGCCCGGTGCTCACGCATCTGCGGGACGTCACGGGCGAGAGCGCCCAGCTCTACCGACGCCAGGGCGACATGCGCATCTGCGTCGCCGCGGCGGAGCGCCTGTCCGGACTTCGGGACACCGTCCCGGTCGGCTCGACGCTCACCATGAAGGCCGGTTCCTCGGCGCAGATCCTGATGGCCTGGGAGGAGCCGGAGCGCCTGCACCGGGGGCTGCAGGGCGCCCGCTTCACGGCCACCGCGCTCTCGGGCGTACGACGCCGCGGCTGGGCCCAGTCCATCGGCGAGCGGGAACCGGGCGTCGCGTCCGTCTCCGCGCCCGTACGCGGCCCGTCCAACCGCGTCGTGGCCGCCGTATCCGTCTCCGGCCCCATCGAGCGGCTGACGCGCCACCCGGGCCGTATGCACGCCCAGGCGGTCATCGACGCCGCCGCCCGCCTCTCCGAGGCGCTGCGCCGCACCGGCTGACGCTCGGGGCCCGTGGGGAGACGTCAGCGGGGAGAGCCCGCCTCAACGCCGCGGCAGGCCCTCCCCGCTCCCCCGATCCCCCCTGGTCAACCGGTCTTCTCGGCCGCCGCCTCCTGCGGCGAGCGGTACGCGAACCGGTCCTTCGCGTACCGGCCCCGCCTCCGCAGGGGGACCTGCCCATGCGCGGCCGCGAGGCCGAAGGCAGGCATGTCCCCGTAGATCGCCTCGTACGACCCCTCCGGCACGATGTACGTCTCGTGCCAGATCCCCACCTGCCCGCGCAGTTGTCCACTGCGCTCCTTGCCGTTGATCGCGGCCCACGCCGTGTGGTGGAAGGCGTCCGGCGCGGTCGCGTAGGCGTACAGCTTCTCCTTGGACTCCCAGTACTGCACGACGTAGTACGTGCGGGGCGAGGCCGACAGCAGGACACGGCTCAGCAGGCCCCGCGCGGGGTCCTTCGCCAGCTCCCGCAGCATGCGGAACATCGCGAGCATCACCGGCAGCCACAGATGGACGGCCCGGAAGCGGTTGATGCGCATACCGATCAGCAGGACGACGACATCACCCTTCGCGTCGGCCGTCGTACGGGACACCATGGCCATTCCCCCTCGTTGGTGAGCAGCGCTATCCGAGTGGCGATGGTTGGATAGTGCCGGTATCCGAGAAGGGGCGCAAGAGATGCGGCTCGCCGAACTGAGCAGACACAGCGGTGTGTCCGTCGCGACGATCAAGTACTACCTGCGCGAAGGGCTGTTGATGCCCGGCCGGCAGATCAACGCGACCACCGCCGAGTACGACGAGGAGCACGTGCGGCGGCTGCGGCTGGTGCGCGCGATGATCCAGATCGGCCGGCTGCCGGTGGCGACGGTCCGGGAGGTGCTGGGGCATGTGGACGACGACTCCCTGCCCCGTACGATCCGCCTGGGCGCGGCACTCTGGGCGCTGCCGCAGGTGCCGGAGCCGGACGAGGACGACGAGTACGTCCGGGCCGCGCACCGGGAGGTCGACGCGCTGCTGGACCGGCTCGGCTGGGAGAACGCCAAGCGGCTCGCGACCATCTCCCCCGCGTACCGCTCGCTGGTGGTGGCGGTGGCCGCCTTCCGCCGGCTCGGCTACGGCTGGGGGGCCGAACAACTCGTACCGTACGCCGAGTTGATGCACCGGACAGCCGTACTCGATCTGGACCTCATGGAGACGCACCCGTCCCAGGCGGAGCAGACCGAGTTCGCCGTCCTGGGGGCGATCCTCAACGAACCGGCGATGCGGGCGCTGCACCGGCTGGCCCAGGAGGAGGAGTCGTCGCGGCGGTACGGCTTCGACTGAGCCCCGCCCACGGCGAAGGCCCTCCGCCGAAGCGAAGGGCCTTCATGATGTACCCCCGACCGGATTCGAACCGGCGCTACCGCCTTGAGAGGGCGGCGTGCTAGGCCGCTACACAACGGGGGCGAGGATCTTGCAAGCGTCGAGTACTGCTCCGCCGCAGATCCGAGCTGGTCTACCTGGACTCGAACCAAGACTAACTGAACCAGAATCAGTCGTGCTGCCAATTACACCATAGACCAATGTGGTTTAGACCAGTTTGTACCCCCGACCGGATTCGAACCGGCGCTACCGCCTTGAGAGGGCGGCGTGCTAGGCCGCTACACAACGGGGGCCCTAGCGATCCCGAGTTGATCGAGATCAGTACCCCCGACCGGATTCGAACCGGCGCTACTGCCTTGAGAGGGCAGCGTGCTAGGCCGCTACACAACGGGGGCTTTGCGGATACCGTGTTTCACTCAAAGTGTCCGCGTGCGGATGAGCTCCGCGAGCTGGCCTACCTGGACTCGAACCAAGACTAACTGAACCAGAATCAGTCGTGCTGCCAATTACACCATAGGCCACTGGAACGCAAGCCCCTGCGGGGTCCTTGTTCTAGTTCGCTCCTCCGGTTCCCGGCCTTTCGGCCCGCTCCCCGGCGGCGCAGGAAGAACATTACCCGAAGGTGGACGGGGCTCCAAAACGGGTATCGGCGCCGAGGACGGCGGGGAGTTCGGCGAGGGACGCGATCCGGTGCGGGCCCGTGAGTGCGTCACCGCTGGTGTACACGCCGTTGCGGTCGATCCACACCGACAGCAGCCCGGCGTCGGCGGCGCCGCGCCCGTCGATCTCCGGATGGTCGCCGACGTACGCGACCTGGTGCGGTGCGAGCTCCAGGGCCTCGCAGGCGGCCAGGAAGGCACCGGCCTCGGGCTTGGAGACGCCGAGTTCGGCGGCGCACAGGATGACCTCGAAGCGGTCGTGCACTCCGAGGGTGCGCAGCTTGCGGTCCTGGACGGTGAGGCTGGAGTTGGACAGCACCGCGTGCCGGTGGCTGCCCGCGAGGGCGTCCAGGGCGGGCAGGACGTCCGGGAAGAGGGCCCAGGCGGCCTCGTAGTGCGTCATGTACCGCTCGAACCAGGCGTCGGCCTCGGCCGCTCCCAGGGGTGTGCCCAGGAACACCCGGATGCGCTCGCGGCGCTGCTCCTCGAAGGACAGCTCCCCCGCCGAGAACCGCGCCCACTGCCGGTCGGTGATCTCCCGCCAGCGCGCGAGGGCCTGCTCCGGGGGCTCGTCCCCGGTGAGCAGGCCCTCGGCGGACAGATGGGACCGCATGCCCTCGCGGTCCGCGCTGGTGTAGTCGAAGAGGGTGTCGTCGACGTCCCAGACCACGGCGCGAATGCTCATGATCCGACGGTAACCCGGAGGTCGGGGCCGTGTCCGTGGATCGGCGACTGTCACACGGGGGCGTCGGTGGGGGCCGGCGCGACGAAGAAGTCCGTGAGGTAGCAGGTGACCTCGCCGGCGGCGGTGCGGCCGATCCAGGTGGGGTAGGACCCGTCGCCCCAGCCGGAGGTGAACGCGGCCAGCGTGTGGCCGGTGGTGGTGGAGGTGACCAGGTGGGGCCCGTGCGACCAGTCACTGTTCTCGAAGGCCTCCCACAGCGGCCCCTCTTCCTCCTCGGTCCCCGGGAAGGCCTCCTCGGCCGAGGCGTCGTAGAAGCAGCCGGTGCCGGCGTCGACACCGTAGCCGAAGAACTCGTCGTCCCCGAGTTCGGCGAGGTCCTGTTCCGGGCCGAGGGCCAACTCCCAGGTCACGGTGGGCTCGTCGCGGATCACGAGGCGGGCCGCCGCCACCCGCCGGTGGGGGCGCTCGGCCGGGGGCTCGCCGGGACGGGTCAGGGTCGCGACGGCCGCATCGACGCGGTAGCGACCGGGGGCGACGGTGACGGTGAACGGTGCTATGTCCCCGGACCCGAGGTAGACGAACGGGTCGCAGGCGACGACCCGTCCGGTGGGCAGGTCGAGCATTCCGCCGTCGGCCACGTGGATGACGCCCGTCTGCCCGGACTCGTAGGCGAACGTGCTGCCCGGGGTGAACAGCCAGGTGTAGTCACGAGGAGACATCGGCATGAGGGGCGCCCTTCCGGATCTTGAGTGAGATGCCGGAACCCTAGTGGGCCCCACTGACAACGCCGAGGGGCGGCGGCCGCGACGGCCACCGCCCCTGCACGTGCGTGTGCGCTACGCGCTCAGCTTCGCCAGCGCCGCGTCGATCCGGGCCAGCGTCTTCTCCCTGCCCAGGATCTCCAGGGACTCGAACAGGGGCAGGCCGACCGTGCGGCCGGTGACGGCGACGCGGACCGGTGCCTGGGCCTTGCCGAGCTTGAGGCCGTGGGTCTCGCCGGCGGCCAGGACGGCCTCCTTGAGGGACTCGGCGGAGGTCCAGTCGGCGGACTCCAGCTTCTCGCGGGCGGTGTGGAGGAGGGCGTCCGAGCCCTCCTTCATCGCCTTCGTCCAGGACGGCTCGTCGAAGACCGGCTCGGCGAGGAACAGGAAGTCGACGTTGTCCGTGATCTCCGAGAGGACCTTCAGACGGGTCTGGGCGTGCGGGGCGACCGCCTGCCACTTGGCCTCGTCGAAGTCCTCCGGCGCCCAGGGGGCGAAGGGCGCCCTGAGCCAGGGGGCGCAGCGCTCCGTGAAGTCCTTCACATCCAGCAGGCGGATGTGGTCGGCGTTGATCGCCTCGCACTTCTTGAGGTCGAAGCGGGCCGGGTTGGGGTTCACGTCCGCGATGTCGAAGGCGGCCACCATCTCCTCGATGGTGAAGATGTCCTTGTCCGCGGAGAGCGACCAGCCCAGCAGGGACAGGTAGTTGAGCAGGCCCTCCGGGAGGAAGCCGCGCTCGCGGTAGAGGTTCAGCGAGGACTGCGGGTCGCGCTTGGACAGCTTCTTGTTGCCCTCGCCCATCACGTACGGCAGGTGGCCGAACTGCGGGATCTCCTTGGCGATGCCCAGCTCGATCAGCGCCTTGTAGAGGGCGATCTGCCGGGGCGTGGAGGACAGCAGGTCCTCGCCGCGCAGGACGTGGGTGATCTCCATCAGGGCGTCGTCGACCGGGTTGACGAGCGTGTACAGCGGGGCGCCGTTCGCGCGGACGATGCCGTAGTCCGGGACGTTCTCCGGGGTGAAGGTCAGCTCGCCGCGGACCAGGTCCGTGAAGGTGATCGTCTCGTCGGGCATGCGGAAGCGGACGATCGGCGTACGGCCCCGGGCCTTGTACTCCTCGACCTGTGCGTCGGTGAGGTCGCGGCAGTGGCCGTCGTAGCCGGACGGCTTGCCGGCGGCGCGGGCGGCCTCGCGGCGGGTGTCCAGCTCCTCCTGGGAGCAGTAGCAGTGGTACGCGTGCCCGGCGGCGAGGAGCCTGTCCGCCACGTCGGCGTAGAGGTCCATGCGCTGCGACTGGCGGTACGGCGCGTGCGGGCCGCCGACCTCGGGGCCCTCGTCCCAGTCGAAGCCCAGCCAGCGCATCGAGTCGAGCAGCTGGTGGTACGACTCCTCGGAGTCGCGGGCGGCGTCGGTGTCCTCGATGCGGAAGACCAGCGTGCCCTGGTGGTGCCGGGCGAACGCCCAGTTGAACAGGGCGGTGCGGACCAGGCCCACATGGGGGTTACCGGTGGGCGAGGGGCAGAAACGGACGCGTACGGGGGAGGCGGGTGCGCTAGCCACGCTTGACAACCTTGTTGGTGAGAGTGCCGATGCCTTCGATGGTGACGGCGACCTCGTCGCCGACGGTGAGCGGCCCGACGCCTGCCGGGGTGCCCGTGAGGATCACGTCGCCGGGGAGCAGCGTCATGGCCTCGGAGATGTTGACGATCAGATCCTCGATGGGGTGGATCATCTCGCTGGTGCGGCCGAGCTGGCGTTGTTCGCCGTTGACCGTGAGCTGGACGGTCAGGTCGGACGCGGTCGCGAGGTCGATGCCGGTCTCCACCCAGGGGCCGAGCGGGCAGGACGTGTCGAAGCCCTTGGCCCGGGCCCACTGCTTCTCGCGCTTCTGCACATCGCGGGCGGTGACGTCGTTGGCGCAGGTGTAGCCGAAGATCACGTCGGCCACGCGCTCGCGCGGGACCTCGCGGCACATACGGCCGATGACGACGGCCAGTTCCGCCTCGTGGTGCAGGTCCTCGGAGAAGGAGGGGTACTGGATCTCGTCGCCGGGGCCGATCACCGAGGTGGCGGGCTTGAAGAAGGCGAACGGGGCGTCGGGCACCTCGTTGCCCAGTTCGCGCGCGTGCTCCGCGTAGTTGCGGCCGAAGGCCACGACCTTGTTGGGGAGCACCGGCGGCAGCAGCCTGACCTTGCTGACCGGCACCTTCGTACCGGAGAGCTCGAAGTCCGCGAACGGGATGCCCTTGATGATGTCGAGGACGAGCTCGTCCGGCTTGTCGCCCTCGACCGCGCCGAAGGCGACGTTCCCGTCGATGGAGAACCTGGCGATGCGCACGGGATCCTGCGCCCCTCACTTGAGCCGGCTGGAGTCTGACGCTCCAGGCTAACGCGGTGAGGGGGCTGCGCTTCGCCCATTTGATCCGTGCGCGGCCGCGGTGAGTGATCTACCGCCGGTGTGCGTACTACTGCGCGACGGAGGTCGTGGCGGGGACCTCCATCAGGATGGTGCGGCGCGGGTTGGCGGTCTGGGAGGGGAGGTCGACGGAGTGCTCCGGCTGCTGCGGTGTCTGCAGTGCGTCGGCGTCCTCCAGGTGCGCCAGCGTGGTGCGCCGCGGGTTGGCTATGTTGCGGAACATCGTCGTCGTCTTCACTGTTGTACGTGACCTTGTCGTCTGCGGGCGCCCGGCCGGGACCTCGGGCCCCTCGCGCAGGCGCGGTTGTCAAAGTGTTACATCCTGTAAAGCGTCAGGCTAAACATTCAATTCCCGCCCCAAGGCGTGAAGTCCCCATGATCAGCATGTGAGTTTGCTCACGACCTGACAGGCAAAACGGTCAATCCGGGCCAGGGGGTGACCTCTACGAAACGGACATTGCCCACCTGAAGCCCGCATTCCGCTCCTGATCATGGCGACTGGGACACCGCTCCCACCTGGGCGACTCGCTCGCATAAGTCCGTTATGGACGAGATCACTTTCTACGTCCGGTAATCCCGCACTCACGTGCTGTCACGTGCGGCACGGCATAGTGCTCGGCCCTTGTTGGAGATCCGGCACTGTGCTGGAATTCCACGGACCGCCGCAGGATCGAGCCGGCGCACAGGGGGCGCGACGAGCGTCGCGTTGCGGCGAGAAGGGGGAGCCAGCGCCGGTCACTTCACGACCACAGGTGGGCGCATTCAGGGCGCCGCCTAAAACGCCGACACCGTGTCTTTCCGTTCACGCGGAGGGGCGCCTGGTCCAGAGGTTGCGACGCTAGTGCAGGGACGTTTCAAGAGGGATGGCAGTGCTTCGGCGGAGCCGGAGCCGCACGGCGGGACTGGCCCCAATGCCGGCAGTCCCTCCCCCCAGCACGCCCAGAACCCGGGCCCGGCACCGTCCGGCGACGGCGGAGAGCGCTCCGGGCGCTCCGGCGCGTCGGCACCTCCCGGGTCCCCCGGCTCCGCCGCTCCGGCGGTCAAGCCGCCCAGCGGTCCGAGCGGTCCGGGGTCCCGTATGGCCCTGCGCAACTGGCGCATCTCCACGCGCCTGGTGTCGCTGCTCGCGCTTCCCGTGGTGGCGGCCACCTCGCTGGGCGCGCTGCGCATCAGCGACAACGTGAACGACATCCAGCAGCTCGACAACATGAAGCTGCTGACGGACATGACCAAGCAGGCCACCGAGCTGGCCGACGCGCTCCAGAAGGAGCGCGACCTGTCCTCCGGTCCGCTGGCGCACGGCTCCAAGGCGAGCGACTACACGGTCAAGGGCTACCGGGACAAGACGGACCGGGCCAAGACCAACTTCATCGACTCCGCCGAGCAGATCGACACGTCCAACAAGGACGGCTCCCTCCAGGGCGTCCGCGAGAGCCTCGTCGGTGTGGTCCGCGACCTCGAACAGCTGGCGCAGATCCGCAACAGCGCCTACCAGGCCAAGAACAACTCGACCCAGACCGTCGAGGCCTACCACCGTCTGGTCACGCACCTGCTGGACCTCTCCCAGGACATGGCCGAGGCCACCAGCAACCCCGAGATGATCCAGCGCACCCGCGCCCTGGCCTCCTTCTCCTCCGCCAAGGAGTACGCGTCGATGCAGCGCGCCGTTCTGGCGGCGGCGCTCCCCGCGAACAACACCACCGTCGGCGACCTGTCGGAGAACGACCGGCTCTACGCGCAGTCGGCGCTGGAGAGCCAGAAGTCCGAGCTGCGCAGTTTCCGGAGCATCTACGGCAGCGAGAAGGCCACCGCTCTCCTCAAGCCCATCGAGGAGAACAACACGACGATCACGGCCAGCGACAAGTACGCCAGCCGTGCCCTCGCCTCCCAGAACGCCCTGGACGACCTGCCGAAGCGCTCGTACCAGGACTGGGTGGACGACAGCTCGACCAAGATCGAGCAGATGAAGAAGATCGAGCACACGCTGCTCGAGGACATGGAGCAGAAGGCCCGCGAGCTGCGTTCCGCCTCCGAGCGTGAGGCGATCATCTCCGGTGCGCTGATCCTGCTCGTGCTCGGCGTCTCCCTCGTCGGCGCCTTCGTCATCGCCCGCTCCATGATCCGCTCGCTGCGCCGGCTGCAGGAGACCGCCAACAAGGTCGCGCAGGACCGCCTGCCCGAGCTGGTCAAGCAGCTCTCCGAGTCCGACCCGCAGGACGTCGACACCTCCGTCGAGTCGGTCGGTGTGCACTCCCGTGACGAGATCGGCCAGGTGGCCGCGGCCTTCGACGACGTGCACCGCGAGGCGGTCCGCCTCGCCGCCGAGCAGGCCCTGCTGCGGGGCAACGTCAACGCGATGTTCACCAACCTCTCGCGCCGCTCCCAGGGCCTCATCCAGCGTCAGCTGTCGCTGATCTCCGAGCTCGAGTCCCGTGAGGCCGACCCGGACCAGCTGTCCTCGCTGTTCAAGCTCGACCACCTCGCGACGCGTATGCGCCGTAACGGTGAGAACCTCCTCGTCCTCGCGGGTGAGGAGCCCGGCCGCCGCTGGACCCGCCCGGTCCCGCTGGTCGACGTGCTCCGCGCCGCCGCCTCCGAGGTGGAGCAGTACGAGCGCATCGAGCTGGCCGCCGTGCCGACCACCGAGGTCGCCGGCCGCGTGGTCAACGACCTCGTGCACCTGCTCGCCGAGCTGCTGGAGAACGCGACCTCGTTCTCCTCCCCGCAGACCAAGGTCAAGGTCACCGGTCACGCGCTGCCCGACGGCCGCGTCCTGATCGAGATCCACGACACCGGTATCGGCCTCTCCCCCGAGGACCTCGCGGCGATCAACGAGCGGCTCGCCTCGCCGCCCACCGTGGACGTCTCGGTCTCCCGCCGCATGGGTCTGTTCGTGGTCGGCCGCCTTTCGCAGCGCCACGGCATCCGCATCCAGCTGCGCCCCTCCGACTCCGGCGGTACGACCGCGCTGGTCATGCTGCCCGTCGATGTCGCCCAGGGCGGCAAGAAGCCACAGCCCAAGCCGGGTCAGGGCGCCGGTGCCTCCGGTGGTCCCGCCGCCGCGCAGGCCGCCGCAGGTGTGGCCGCCGCACGGCGCCAGGCCGGTGCCGGTGCGCCCGGTGGCGGCGCCCTCGGTGCCGGTGCGGCCTCCGGTGGTGGTCTGCTCGGCGCCGGTCAGGGCCCGCGGGCCGCGCTGCCGGGTGCCGGCGACGGCCGTCCGGGTGCGCCCGGAGCGCGTGGACCGCAGTCCCCGGCAGCCCCGCAGCAGGGCCGGCCGGCTCCCGCGGGTGCGGGCGCCGGGTTCGGCCAGGCACCGGGTGCGCCGCAGGGCCTGCAGGCCGCGGGCATGGGCCAGGACAGCTTCGGCGGCGCTCGTGGCGCCGTACCGCCGCAGTCACCGTCCGCCGGCGCATCCGAGCAGGAGGGCCGCGGCCGGCGTGGCCGTCAGCCGCAGCTGCCGGGCCGTGGCGGTCCGCGTGCCGAGCTGCCGGGCGGCAACCCGCAGTCCCGGCCGAGCTGGAGCGACGAGAACGCGCAGCCGCCGGTGCCGCGTGCCTCGCTCGACACCCCGCGCGGCCACGACGAGACCTCCCGGATGCCGCGGATCGACGCGACGTCCGAGATGCCGGCGGTCCCGCGGTCCGACGAGCGTCAGGGCCCCGGTTCCACCTCGGAGTTCGCCCGCCCCGACTTCGGTGCTCCGGCGCCGGGCAACCCGCAGCACACCGGTCAGTTCGCCGCCCAGGACTTCGGGGCGCAGCAGCCGAGCGGCAACGGTTCGCAGAACTCGGGCCAGTTCGTCCGCTCGGACGTCTTCGGCGCTCCGTCCGGCCAGAACGGGCGAGGCGGCCAGAACCACCTGAACAACCCGAACAACCCCGCCAACACGGGCCAGTTCGCGAGCCCTCAGGCGTATGACTCCAGCTCCACGGGCCAGTTCGCCGCACCGGGCTACGACAACGGCTCCACCGGGCAGTTCGAGCGTCCGGGCGGCGACTTCGGTGCTCCCCGGCAGCCGGCTCCGCAGCGTCCGCAGCAGCGGCCCGTCCGCCAGGAGCCCGAGGCGCTGCCGCCGGCGCCGGGCCCGGGCGACGGCCGTACGCCGCTGTACGACACGCTGGAGACCAACTGGTTCCACCAGCAGGGCGGTCAGCAGAGCAACGGCTCCGCACCGGCCCCGCAGCAGCCGCAGGCCCCTGCCGCTCCCGCGGCCCCGCAGCACTCTGCGGCTTCACAGCGTCCCGCCACCTCTTCCTGGCGCACCTCGCCGAACGACGATCTCGTCCGGCAGGCAGAGCGTGTCAGGCAGCCGGCGGCGGGCGGCGTCACCACCTCCGGCCTGCCGCGCCGGGTGCCCCGGGCGAACCTCGTTCCGGGCACGGCTCAGCAGCAACAGCACCAAGCCGGTCCGCAGGTCTCGCGTGCGCCTGACGACGTACGCGGCCGGCTGACCAATCTCCGTCGGGGCATCGCGCAGGGTCGCCAGGCCGGTACCGGTACCGGTCAGACCGGCAGTTTCCCGAGCCCCACTCACCAGCAGGAGCGTTAGTTGAGCCAGATGAGCCAGGCGGCACAGAACCTCAACTGGTTGATCACCAACTTCGTGGACAACACCCCGGGTGTGTCCCACACCGTCGTCGTGTCCGCCGACGGTCTCCTTCTGGCGATGTCGGAAGGCTTCCCCCGCGACCGCGCCGATCAGCTGGCGGCCGTCGCATCCGGGCTGACCTCGCTGACGGCCGGGGCCTCCCGGATCTTCGAGGGCGGCAACGTGGCGCAGACGGTCGTCGAGATGGAGCGGGGTTTTCTCTTCCTGATGTCCGTCTCGGACGGCTCGTCCCTGGCCGTGCTCGCGCACCCCGAGTGCGACATCGGTCTGGTGGGCTACGAGATGGCACTGCTCGTCGACCGGGCAGGTGCGGTCCTCACGCCGGATCTGCGCGCCGAACTACAGGGCAGTCTGCTCCACTGACCCGCCCAGGATCCACACCCGTCACCACATCACCGTCCGGCCGCCACAATCCCCCCACGGCCAATAAGACGGCCAGCCCGACCGACTTGCTGTCCCGCCCGGAGGATTCATGACCCCGCCCACCGCCTCTCATGATCCGTACGCGGAGCCGTACGAGGACGAGGGCGACCAGCCACTGGTACGTCCGTATGCGATGACCGGTGGCCGGACCCGGCCCCGCTATCAGCTGGCCATCGAGGCGCTGATCAGCACCACGGCCGACCCCGCAGCGCTCATGGGACTGCTCCCGGAGCACCAGCGCATCTGCCACCTGTGCCGTGAGGTGAAGTCGGTCGCAGAGGTGTCGGCGCTCCTGTCCATGCCGCTGGGCGTGGCCCGGATCCTTGTCGCGGACCTGGCCGAGGCCGGGCTCGTCGCCATCCACCAGCCTGGTGGCGACGAGACGACCGGTGCGCCGGACGTGACCCTGCTCGAAAGGGTGCTCAGTGGACTTCGCAAGCTCTGAACCGAGTCGTGCCACGACCTCCGCCAAGATCGTGGTGGCGGGCGGCTTCGGCGTGGGCAAGACCACGTTCGTCGGCGCCGTCTCGGAGATCAACCCGCTGCGCACCGAGGCCGTCATGACCTCCGCCTCCGCGGGGATCGACGACCTCACCCACACCGGGGACAAGACCACCACCACGGTGGCCATGGACTTCGGCCGTATCACCCTGGACCAGGACCTGATCCTGTACCTCTTCGGTACACCGGGCCAGGACCGGTTCTGGTTCATGTGGGACGACCTGGTACGCGGTGCGATCGGCGCGGTGGTGCTCGTGGACACCCGGCGCCTGGCGGACTGCTTCCCCGCGGTCGACTACTTCGAGAACAGCGGCCTGCCCTTCGTCGTCGCGCTGAACGGCTTCGACGGGCACCAGCCGTATGCTCCCGAGGAGGTGCGCGAGGCGCTGCAGATCGGTCCGGACACCCCGATCATCACGACGGACGCCCGGCACCGCGCGGATGCCAAGAGTGCGCTGATCACGCTGGTCGAGCACGCTCTCATGGCACGGCTGAGGTAACACCCAAATCAACCATGCCGTACGGCAGTTGTCGTAGACGCATCGGAGCCGGCTGTGGCCTTTGACACGGTCGGCCCCGGTGTTCATAACGTTTCGGCAGAGGAATCGGGTGGAACGGCCACGCGTCGTTGCCAAACGGTCTCGCTGTGCTCACATCGGCCCCGTCTTTTGACGGGGCTCGCTCTTTATGACCGTTTTATCTGGGGCTTACATCACACGGAATCCTCGCTTTCCACTGTTTGGAAGAGCGCAGGTCCCCGTGCTGGAATGCCTGAACTGCCCAATAGTCAAAGACGTACTCGGTAGTACTGCGTACTCAATGGCGTACTGGGCTCTGAGACACTGCGGCACAACGTTGGTGCCCGCCGCCGAGAGGTTGTTGGTCGAGTGAGGCGAAGCAAGAACGGTCCCGAGCCGTCGGCCCGGGGCAACTTCACCCCGCCGCCGCGCGGAGCGGCGCCCGCCCCTGTGCCCGGTTCGGAACCGACGGCCGTACCCGCTCCGAGCGGCGGCCGTTTCTCCCCCCGCAACTGGCGGGTGCCGACCAGGCTGAACGCGATCCTGCTCATACCCGTGACGGTCGGGCTCGTCATGGGCGGCTTCCAGGTGAAGAGCTCGATCGACACCTGGCAGGAGGCGCAGGACGCGGAGAACACCGCACGGCTGGTGCGGGCCTCCCTGACCTATGCCAACGCGGTGAACAACGAGCGTGACATCACCGCGGCACCGCTGCTCAAGGGCAAGAGCGCGACCGCCAAGGACAAGGCGACGGTCGAGGCGGCCCGCAAGGCCACCGACGACGCGGCCGACGCCTTCGACGCGGCGGCGCAGCACATGCCGCAGAAGTCCGGCCTGCTGCGCCGCCTCAAGCTGTTCCGCCAGGCCGAGCCGCAGCTGGCCACCCTGCGCGCGATTGCGTACTCCTCCAAGGCCCACGGAGTGGAGACCGAGGAGGGCTACGTCGCCGTCGCCCACCCCCTGATGGAGTTCGCCAACGAGCTGGGCCTGGGCACGGGCAACATCACCAGCTACGGCCGGACCGTCTACGCCATCTCGCTCACCCAGGCCGCCCTGTCCCTGGAGCGGTCGATCGGCATGCACCTGCTGATCGCGCCCGGCCCCAAGAAGGACGACCTCGCCAAGCAGCGCGTCGCCCTCTCCTCCTACGCCTACCTCGAAGGCATCGCCATCGAGGAGTACAAGGCGGGCGGCACCGAGGCGGACGCGCAGAAGCTCGTCGACCTCGAGACGAAGGCCAAGGCCGAGGGCGTGGCCCAGGCCAAGCAGGCCGCCGCGCAGGCGGCCGCCAACAACCAGGCGTACGTACCGCCCCCGTCCGACCCGACCGCCATGGTCACGGCCCTGTCGTCGCTGCAGTCCACCGACACCAGCGACCGCGCCGTGCTCGCCGCGAAGGGCATCACCGCCGAGAACTGGTGGGGGGTCACCACCCTCCGCGCCAACGTCTACCGGCAGATCCAGTCGGACATGGCCGACAAGGCCGTGAACGAGGCCTCGGACATCGCCGACAACGCCAAGCGTGACGCCCTCATCACCGGTGCCGCCGTCGTCGTCGCCCTGCTCCTGGCATTCATCCTGGCCGGTGCCGTGGCCCGCCAGATGTCCCGCTCGATGCGCCAGCTGCGCAACGCCGCCTTCGGCATCGCCGAGCAGCGGCTGCCGATGCTGGTCGACCAGCTCTCGCGCACCGACCCGGGCCGGGTCGACACCCGCGTCCAGCCCATCCCGATCAACACCCGCGACGAGATCGGCGAGGTCGCCCGCGCCTTCGACCAGGTCCACCGCGAGGCGGTCCGGCTCGCGGCCGAGCAGGCCCTGCTCCGTGGCAACATCAACGCGATCTTCACCAACCTCTCGCGCCGCAACCAGTCGCTGATCGAGGGCCAGCTGACCCTGATCACCGACCTGGAGAACAACGAGGCCGACCCGGACCAGCTGGAGAACCTCTTCCGCCTGGACCACCTCGCGACCCGTATGCGCCGCAACGGCGAGAACCTCCTGGTCCTCGCCGGCGAGGAGCCCGGCCGTCGCTGGGACCAGCCGGTCCCGCTGGTCGACGTACTGCGCGCCGCCTCATCCGAGGTGGAGCAGTACGAGCGCATCGAGCTGTCCGGCGTCCCGGAGGCCGAGATCCACGGCCGCGCGGTCACCGACCTCGTGCATCTGCTCGCCGAGCTGCTGGAGAACGCGACCACGTTCTCCTCGCCGCAGACCAAGGTCCGGGTCACCGCGACCCGGCTGCCCGACGGCCGCATCATGATCGAGATCCACGACAAGGGCATCGGCCTCACCGCCGAGGACTTCGCGGACATCAACCACAAGCTGGCGAACCCGCCCACCGTCGACGCCGCGATATCCCAGCGCATGGGCCTGTTCGTGGTCGGCCGGCTGTCCGACCGGCACGGCATCCGGGTCCAGCTGCGCCCCTCCGGCGAGCAGGCCGGCACCACCTCGCTGGTCATGCTGCCGGACGCGATCACCCATGGTGGTGGCGGCGAGCAGCAGCCGCGCGACGAGTTCACGGTCTCGCAGATCATCCCGGAGCAGAACTACCGGGGTGAGGACTTCAACAACGGCCTGCCGATGCGGACGGCAGCGGAGCTCGGCTTCGACGACAGCCGCTACGCCGACGTCCCGGACGACATACGTGAGCTGGACCCCGTCGGCCGCTCGCTGATGCGCGAGGAGCGCCGTGCGGCCCTGGAGGCCCAGGCGCAGGACCAGCCGGCCCAGGAGTCCCCCGAGACGTCCTACGCAGACGCGTTCGACCAGTCGTCCTACGACAACGGCCTGGGCGGCTTCCCCGAGCAGCAGCCCGGCGGCTACGACCCGCGCCCGGCCTACGACGAGCCGCAGCAGACTCCGTACGAGGAGCAGCAGCGTCCCGCGTATGACGAGCCGGCGCAGCGCCCGTCGTACGACGAGCCGTACTTCGCGCCGAACGGCTCACTGCCGCACAACGACACGTTCTCGTCGAACGGCGGCTACCCCGAGCCCTCCTATGCGGAACCCGTCCGCGAGGAGCACGCCTCGGCCCCGGAGTCCTTCCCGGCCTTCCAGGAACGCCGCCAGCAGGACGACTGGCCGCAGCAGGACGGCTACCAGAACGGCTACTCCTCTGATTACGCTCCGGAAACGGAATCCGCGCAGGCCGCTGACGTGAGTGAGCGTGACCGCGTAGGCTTCGACCGTCCGGGACCGGCCTCTTCCGCCGCCCACGCGCTGACCGACGCCGGACTGCCCCGCCGCGGATCCTTCGCGGCAGGTGCGAACGGCACGAGCGGTGCGAACGGCTCGCGGCACGTGAGCCAGGAGGCGCCGGCCCCCAAGCCGGAGAGCAACGGCAATGGCACCGGCGACTGGCGTTCGGCGAACGACGAGCGCTGGCAGCAGGCCTCGCAGCTCCGGAAGCCGAAGGCAGGCGGGGTCACCTCCTCCGGCCTGCCGCGGCGGGTGCCCAAGGCCAACCTGGTCGAGGGAGCCGCCGAGACCACCCCCCAGGGCGGCCCACAGGTCTCCCGCGCCCCGGAGGACGTCCGGGGCAGGCTGAGCAACCTGCGTCGGGGCGTCCAGCGCGGACGCAGCGCCGGCGCAGGCAGTGAAACGAACGGTCAGGGCTTCGGTTCTGACAGCACCTACAACCAGGAGCGTTAGTGTGAGCCCGATGAGCCAGGCGGCACAGAACCTGAACTGGTTGATCACCAACTTCGTGGACAACACCCCGGGGGTGTCCCACACGGTGGTGGTCTCCGCCGACGGACTCCTTCTGGCGATGTCCGAAGGGTTTCCGCGCGACCGCGCCGATCAGCTCGCGGCCGTCGCCTCCGGTCTGACCTCGCTGACCGCGGGTGCCTCGCGCATCTTCGAGGGCGGCAGCGTGAACCAGACCGTTGTGGAGATGGAGCGGGGGTTCCTGTTCATCATGTCCATCTCCGACGGTTCCTCGCTCGCGGTGCTGGCCCACCCCGAGGCGGACATCGGTCTCATCGGGTACGAGATGGCTCTCCTGGTCGACCGTGCCGGTACGGTCCTGACACCGGATCTCCGTGCGGAGCTCCAGGGCAGCCTGCTCAACTGACAGACAGACGGTGCGTTTTGGCGTCCCGGGGCCGTAAGGTTTCGGGACGCGGCTCCACAGGGATTGGGTGCCCGGCACGGTCGGAGGAGGAGAAGAGAGTGGCAACACCCCCAGGCGGTTCGAATTCGGGCAACTGGTCGTACGGCCCTGCCCAGGGTCAGGGCGGCGGTCCCCAGAACCCGAACCGCTACAACTTCCCCTCCACCCCGAGCCAGCGGCGTCAGAACCCGTATGCGCCGCAGGGTCCGCAGGGCCCCGGTCCTTCGCCGTACGACCAGCCGCCGGCGCCGCGTATCCAGCCCGTGCAGCCGCAGCGACGCGCTCCCGAGCCGGCGCCCGCAGGGTCGTCGAACAACCCCCTGGTGCGTCCGTACGCCATGACCGGCGGCCGGACCCGCCCGCGCTACCAGCTCGCCATCGAGGCGCTGGTGCACACCACCGCGCAGCCGCACCAGATGCAGGGCCAGCTGCCCGAGCATCAGCGGATCTGCAACCTCTGCCGCGAGATCAAGTCGGTGGCGGAAATCTCCGCCCTCCTGACGATCCCTCTCGGCGTGGCCAGGATCCTCGTCGCCGACTTGGCGGAGGCGGGACTGGTCGCCATCCATCAGCCCGGCGGCGACGAGAACGCCGGCGGCCAGCCAGACGTGACACTGCTCGAAAGGGTGCTCAGTGGACTTCGCAAGCTCTAGCGGCGGTCCTTCCCGCTCCACCACCTCGGCGAAGATCGTGGTGGCGGGTGGCTTCGGCGTGGGCAAGACCACGTTCGTCGGGGCCGTCTCGGAGATCAACCCGCTGCGTACCGAGGCCGTCATGACGTCTGCTTCGGCAGGCATCGACGACCTCACCCACACCGGGGACAAGACCACCACCACGGTGGCCATGGACTTCGGCCGTATCACCCTGGACCAGGACCTGATCCTGTACCTGTTCGGCACCCCCGGGCAGGACCGGTTCTGGTTCATGTGGGACGACCTGGTGCGGGGTGCCATCGGCGCGATCGTCCTGGTCGACACCCGCCGTCTCGCCGACTGCTTCCCGGCGGTCGACTACTTCGAGAACAGCGGCCTGCCCTTCGTGATCGCCCTGAACGGCTTCGACGGCAACCAGCCGTACAACCCGGACGAGGTCCGGGAAGCCCTGCAGATCGGTCCGGACACCCCGATCATCACCACCGACGCCCGGCACCGGGCCGACGCCAAGAGCGCGCTGATCACCCTGGTCGAGCACGCCCTCATGGCACGACTGCGCTAGCACCCCCCTGCAAGCCGGCCCCTCTTCGGAGGGGCCTGTTTGCTGCCTCCGGCAGGAAGACGTACGAGAAGGGCCCCTCCCGGTTCGGGAGGGGCCCTTCTGTGTCGTACCGGCTCAGTGCCAGCTGTGCGGGGCGCGGAAGCCGCCCTCGCGTTCCAGGCGGCGCCAGCCGGCTTTCGCGCGGCCGCGGTGGGCCTGGGTGTCGTCCGACGGGGCGGCCGCGGCACGGGCCAGGAGGACGGCCGTGATGGCGGCGACCTCCTCGGGCTCGGCGTGGCCCTTCTCGACACGAATGTCAGGGGTGTTCATAGGTCTCAGTCTCCGTGAGAGAGGTTTCCGCGAGGGTGTCGCGGAGGGTCCGCTGGGTTACTGCGGGGGGTTGCCGTGCTTGCGGGACGGCAGATCGGCGTGCTTGGTCTGCAGCATCGCCAGGGAGCGGATGAGGATCTCGCGGGTCTCGGTCGGGTCGATGACGTCGTCGACCAGGCCGCGCTCGGCCGCGTAGTAGGGGTGCATCAGCTCGGACTTGTACTCCTTGACCATGCGGGCCCGCATGGCCTCGGGGTCCTCGGCCTCTGCGATCTGTCGCCGGAAGATGACGTTGGCGGCCCCTTCGGCGCCCATCACGGCGATCTCGTTCGTCGGCCAGGCATAGGTGAGGTCGGCACCGATGGACTGGCTGTCCATGACGATGTAGGCACCTCCGTACGCCTTGCGCAGGATCAGCGAAATCCTCGGCACGGTCGCGTTGCAGTAGGCGTAGAGGAGCTTCGCGCCGTGGCGGATGATTCCGCCGTGCTCCTGGTCGACACCGGGGAGGAACCCCGGCACGTCCAGGAAGGTGACGATCGGGATGTTAAAAGCGTCACACATCTGGACGAAGCGCGCAGCTTTTTCACTGGCCTCGATGTCCAGGACGCCCGCGAGGGTCTGCGGCTGGTTGGCGACGATGCCCACCACCTGGCCGTCCAGGCGGCCCAGGGCGCAGATGATGTTGCGGGCCCAGCGCTCGTGGACCTCCAGGTACTCGCCGTCGTCGACGATCTCCTCGATCACCTTGGCCATGTCGTACGGCCGGTTGCCGTCCGCCGGGACCAGGTCGAGCAGCACGTCGCTGCGGCGGTCCGCCGCGTCGGTGGGCTCCACCCGCGGCGGGTTCTCCCGGTTGTTCTGCGGGAGGAGGGAGAGCAGGTAGCGGACCTCGGCGATGCAGGTCTCTTCGTCGTCGTAGGCGAAGTGGCACACGCCGGAGGTCTCGGCGTGCACGTCCGCGCCGCCCAGGCCGTTCTGGGTGATCTCCTCGCCGGTGACCGCCTTGACCACGTCCGGGCCGGTGATGAACATCTGCGAGGTCTCACGGACCATGAACACGAAGTCCGTCAGGGCCGGCGAGTACGCGGCGCCGCCGGCGCAGGGGCCGAGCATCACCGAGATCTGCGGGATGACACCGGAGGCCTTGGTGTTGCGCTGGAAGATGCCGCCGTACCCGGCGAGCGCGGAGACGCCCTCCTGGATGCGGGCGCCGGCGCCGTCGTTCAGGGAGACCAGCGGGGCGCCGGCCGCGATCGCCATGTCCATGATCTTGTGGATCTTGGTGGCGTGGGCCTCGCCCAGCGCGCCGCCGAAGATACGGAAGTCATGGGCGTAGACGAAGACCGTGCGGCCCTCCACCGTGCCCCAGCCGGTGATCACACCGTCCGTGTACGGCTTCTTCGCCTCCAGGCCGAAGCCGACCGCACGGTGCCTGCGCAGCTGCTCGACCTCCTGGAAGGAGCCCGGGTCGAGGAGCAGCTCGATGCGCTCCCGGCCGGTCAGCTTGCCCTTGGCGTGCTGCGCCTCGGTCGCCTTCTCGCTCGGGCCGGCCAGTGCCTGCGCACGAATCTCGTGCAGTTCGGCCACTCGCCCGCGCGCGTCCGTCGGCTCACCCGGCGCCTCATCCAAAACGGTCATGTAGTGACCTTACGAAGCCCACCCAAGAAAGCGAGCCGTCGACTCCGTACAGTCTCCGGCCCGTTTTCCTGGTGCCACTGAACAGAACCATGACGGCATGCAGGCCTTCCGACTGCTCAGAGGGCGTGCGGCTTGTAGGGGTCACACAAAGCGGTCAGCTGAGAGCCAGCTCACATCGGTGAGTCGCACATGACACGCCTGGGGTAATCCGGAGGGTCGTACGGCGGCCTGTACCGAGGACTTCGACGGTGTCGTCGGCCCGTACCACTCCGCGCACCGGGTGGTTCCAGGTGATCTCGAACGGCTCGCCCGTTCGGGGTGGCTCGCTCACGCAGAGGGTAGCGGTGCGGCGGTGACGGCGTACGAGGACGCTCGCGGCGGCGGAGGCGGTCAGCGGGCCCGCCGTGCCGGGCGCCCAGAAGTTGGCCGCCGTCAGACCGAGGGAGGGGACGTGGACGGCCTGCCGGGTGCTGTCGTTGGCGAGGAGCGACAGCCAGTGGGGGTCGGCGGCGCGGGAGGCGACGGCTCGGCGGGAGGCACCGGGCATGAGGAGGTAGACGTAGGTGGCGTCGGCCGGGTCCGTGCCGTGGTCGAGCCACAGCGTCTGCCAGCGGCGGGTGGCCCGCCGGGTGGTGCTGGTGGTGTTGATGTCCGACCAGGCGCCGGTGCGGTCCTCGCGGAGGGTGTGCAGCCCGCCGCCGGGGACGACCCAGCCGCCGTGTCCCTCCAGATGGGCCCAGCCCCTCCCCCGTACGAACTCCTGCGTCCCGCCCTCCCCCAGGTTGCGGTTGTCCACGACGGTCTCGACCGGGACGCCGTCGGTGCAGGTGATGCCCGCGCCGAGGCAGATCACCGCGTCCATGACGCAGAACCACGACTTGCGGGCCTGGAGCGTCGAGCCGAGGCCCCTGAGGTGCTGGCCGACGGCCGCGTACTCGCCGTCCGTCGTGCCGCCCACCCAGCGCACGTCCGGCTTGGGCGCGCCCCACTCGCCGCCCGCCTTGTCGGGCAGCGGAAGGGTGGAGACGGTGGTGCCCGGGAGGCGGTACCAGTCGACGGTCGGCCAGAACCAGTCGGTGTACTGATCGCTGCGGCCTGCGGGCCACCAGGAGAGCATTCCGGCGCCCGTGTGCCAGCCGCGCGGGTTCTCGCCGTTGCCGCACTCGTAGTACGCGATGCGGTCGCTGCACATGGCGATGCTCGCCGTGAAGCCGGAGCCGCGGTGGACGGCGCGGTCCATCGCCGGGAAGAGGCGGTGGCCGGCCGGTTCGGGGGCGGCCGGGACCGGCGCGGCGGCGACCGCGTGCAGCCGGGCCAGGTCGGCGACGTCGAACTGACGTGCCGTCAGGATCGGTGTCACGGTGTCCCGTTCGATCCAGCCCTTGATGTACGCGTACCAGCGGTCCCGTTCGGCCGCGCTCGCCCCGCCGGCCAGCAGGGCGACGGCCGCGATGACGCCCTGCCCGTGGAAGTGGTCGCTGCGCATGACCTGGCGGTCGTCGTTCTTGAGGTAACCCCGGCTGATCGCACGGCCGTTGACGGCGTCCATCACCAACCCGTCGTGGATCAGGGGCGCGTAGGCGTGCTCGACGCTGTCGAGGACGAGCTGCCGGTTCGGGTCGGTCACCTCCCAGGCGGATCCCGAAAGGAGCGTGAAGAGGCGGCCGAGGCCGTCGAGCATGACCTGTCCGTACGTCCCCGAGTACGCGACCCAGGTGTGCTGCACGAACGAGCCGTCCGCGTACAGCCCGTCCCCTTTCGTGACGTACGGGAAGACCGGGGAGAGGGCGTCGCGGGCGAGGGCCAGCTTGGCGTCCGCCCGGCCCAGGATCCCGCGCAGGGCGACCGAGCGGCACAGGTCGACGCGGTTGGCGCCGGTGGAGGTGCCGGAGTAGTCGGTGAGCATCCCGTCGGGGATGAAGTGGTCGACGGCGGCGCAGGCCGCTTGCCGCTGGACATCGGTGAGGTCGTCGTACAGGACCGCCGTGATGTCCATCAGCAGGCGGGGACTGCCGATCTGCCATTCCCACCAGTTGCCGTAGCGGGTGGTGGCGGGGTTGTAGATCGTCGCGGAGAGATGGTCGAGGCCGCGCAGGACGGCCGCGAGGAGGGCGGGGTCGCCGGTCGAGCCGGTGCCCTGCTGGACGTAGGCCCGGGTCATCGTCCACAGACGGCCGTAGCTCTGGGTGATGCCCGAGGGAGGGTCGTAGGGGTAGGCGGGCCAGAGGGAGGTAGGCGTGGCGGCCATGGTGGCCAGGGCGGCGCGGGCGAGTTCGCCGGTCTGGGCGAGCCGGGAGGCGTACGGCTCCGCGGTGGGGTCGTAGCCGGTGCCGAGGGCGAGGTCGAGCCAGCGGCGGCGCAGGGCGTCATAGGGGTCCGGGGCGGCGGCGCGGGCGGGCGGTGCGGCCGCGGCCAGGAGGGCCGCCGCGAGTAGGACGGCTCTGCGGGTGGGTCTCATGGAGCCCCTGCGGTGTGTGGTCATGCCATGGGCGACTACCACCTGAGCGTAACCACGCCAACACTTTGCGGATGACGTTGAAACGCGAAGGGAATAGGTCTACGGTCGTTCCCGTTGAGTAGTTCAACGTTCAACATCCTCATTCAGGGAGCACCGTCATGGCGAACACCGACCTGACCGCACTGACCGGCGACTACACGATCGACACGGCCCACTCCACCATCGGCTTCACCGTCCGCCACGCCATGGTCACCAACGTCAAGGGCAAGTTCCTCGACTTCAGCGGGTCACTGCACCTGGACGGCGGCGACCCGTCCGCGTCGTCGGCCTCCATCGACGTCAAGATGGAGAGCATCGACACGGGCTCGGCCGACCGCGACGGTCACCTGAAGAGCGCGGACTTCTTCAAGACCGACGAGTTCCCGACGATGACCTTCCGCTCGACCTCGGCGGAGGCCCTCGGCGGCGAGGACTACCGCATCACCGGCGATCTGACGATCCTCGGCACCACCAAGCCGCTCACCATCGACCTCGAGTTCAACGGCGCCGCGAAGGACCCCTTCGGCAACGAGCGCGTGGGCTTCGAGGGCAAGGCGGAGATCAAGCGCTCCGAGTGGGGCCTGACCTGGAACGCGGCGCTGGAGACGGGCGGCGTGCTGATCTCCGACAAGATCAAGCTGAACTTCGACATCTCGGCGATCAGGAACGCCTGATCCCTGCGCCTGGAGCGGAACCGGGGCGTGGGGTCAGTACTCGATGCTCGGGTACCAGTCGCCGCGCCCCCGCGGGGTCAGGTCCAGGAGGTGCCACACCGGCGCCAGGAGGTCGATGCCGCGTTCCTTGATGTCATCGGCCATGCGGGGGTGCGTGGAGTAGAAGTGGCGGACCGTGCCGTCGTCGTCGCGGGTGAAGACCGAGACGGTGGAGTCCTGTTCGCCGTTCTCGTCCTCGCTGCCGGTGTCGTACTTGAACGTGCTGTCGCCGCAGCTGAGCAGGCGCAGCCCGGACCAGCCGCGGTTGCGGGCGTACCGGCGCAGGACGGGCGGGTCGGCGGCGGCCGCGACGACGAAGTCGGCGTTCCGGGTGACGTGGTGGGCCACGCCGCTGAAGCCGTCGATCCACAGGGTGCACATCGGACAGGGCTCGGTCTGCTTCTTGCCGTACATGAACTGGTAGACGATCAGCGGGCGTTCGGGGGCGCTGAACAGCTCGCTCAGCCTGACCTCGCGGACCGGGGTGTCGCCGGCGTCGAGGTCGGCGGGGCCCTCCAGGAAGGTGTAGTCGTCGACGGGCGGCCCCGGCGGCAGCGCGCGGCGCTGAGCGGCGACCTTCTCCCGTTGGCGCATGAGCTCGATCTCGGCCAGGCGCAGCTCTTCGCGGGCGGCGAGGTACTCCGCGCTCTCCCCGGCCAGTCGTGTGTGCCGCAACATCGCGTCCTCCTGGGGTGCGGGTCCCCCGTGCCGGTTCTTCCACTGTAGGACGGCGGTCACCGCCGGCAGATCTGCTGCACGGCGCGGTCGATGCCGGCGAGTTGCACCGCGGTGGGCACGACCGGTGCCCGGCCCTCGCGGCGGGCGTTGCGCACGGTCACGAACAGCAGGGGTGTTCCCTGCCGTGGCAGGGGCAGCTGGCAGTAGACGTTCAGACGGGTGTGCAGGACGCGGGCCTGACCGGGCAGCAGCGCGCCGCCGGGTACGGGCAGGGTCTGCAGGAAGCCGTCGTAGCCCTGTCCCGTTCCCGTGAGGGTGACGGGAGCGTCGGAGGCGACGCGGAAAGTGATGCCGAGGTCCAGGGTGTAGCGCTGCGGCATCTCCACTTCGGTGATCCGGACACTGGTGGCGGCGACCGGGTCGGGCGGCGGCCGCGTGGCGACGACGTAGCCCAGAAGCACGCCCAGCAGGACCGCGCAGACCGACCCGACGACCGCAACCCGGGCCCGGCGCGACAACGCCCGCCACCGCTCACCGAGCAGTGGCCGATCGTCGCCGAAACCCTCGACGAGTTCCCGTTCGTCCCCATCGGGCGCGGTCACCACCCCCCAAGAGTAGGAGCCCGTCCGGCCGTTGGACACCGGTCGGAGCGGTCTGTGTCGCCGTCGCCCGCCTGCGCGGCACCGGCAGCAGCCACCACGCCGACGCCACCGAGAGCGCCGCGCCGACGGCGATGCCCTCCAGGCGGGTGGGCAGCAGGTGCTGGGCGTCCTGGCCGAAGTAGCCGAGGAGCAGGGAGAGGGCGCAGGTCATGCCCGCCGCCCAGTAGGCGTAGCTGAGCGGGCGCAGCCACAGCGCGACCGCGAGGATCGTGAACATCAGCGCCACGGAGGCGTGACCGGTGACACCGGCCGCGGCCACCCCCGTCGCCAGCAACGTGCCGACACAGGCGCCCAGCAGCCGCTCGATCCCCTTGCGCAGCACGTCGGTCCGGCCGCGGTTGCCGCTCGCCGCCACGTAGGCGGTCAGCACCACCCAGGGCCAGTGGTCGTCGAAGAGCAGTCGGCCGAGGGCGAAGGCGAGGGCGACCCCGGCCGCCATCTGCAGGGCCATGCGAGTGCTCGGACTGGGGTGGAGACGGGAGCGGCGCGGCGGCTGCTCGGGGACCGGCTCGGCGCGCCACGGCCCGTACCGGTCCGCCGGCCCCTGCACCAGCCAGACCGAGCAGCACGCCAGCGCCCCGATCAGCGCGGACCAGAACCAGGTCACCAGCCCGCTCTGCGCCTCGGGCGGCAGCGCGGGACCCGGCACGACCAGGAGGGCGATGAGGGGGAGGGTCAGCAGGGTCCCGGCCTTCGTGGCGGCCGGGCCGTAGCGGCGGATCCAGATGCCCAGCGAGATGCCCGCGGTGAAGACGGCGGCCCCGATCACGTAGTGGGCGGCGATCAGCCGGCCGAGGAAGATCGACGCACCGGCCGCCACGGGCAGCACCACGAGCGCGGTGAGCCGACGGCGGGTGTCCGCGGTGCGCTGGCTCGAGGACAGGGTGAGCGACAGGGCCACCGCGAGGACGAGCACGTCGGTGTGCAGCCCCGCGGCGCCCTCCAGCACGAGGGCGGCGGCCCAGCACAGCAGCATGGCACTCATCGTCAGCACCGCTTCGTACGCATTACGTATTAATATTGCGGTCACTCGCCCGATATTACGGGCATTGAGGGCAGGCCAGGTAGTAAGTAAACACGTACGATCGTTCCTCATGGACCACCTCGCCGAAGCCGCCCGTATCCGCCGTGGCGTCATGCGTCTCAACCGTCGGCTGCGGCAGGAGCGCGGCGCCGGGAGTCTCAGCGCCAACCAGCTGTTGGTGCTCGGCCATCTGCACCGTCACGGTCCGGCCACCCCCGGCGAGGTCGCGGCGGCCGAGCGGCAGCGGCCGCAGTCGCTGACCCGGGTCTTCGCGGAGCTGCAGGCGGAGGGGCTGGTCGCACGCGAGCCGGACACGGCTGACCGGCGGCAGTCCGTGCTGTCGCTGACCGAGGCGGGCCGGCGGGCGCTGGAGCGGGACATGGCCGAGCGGGACGCCTACCTGTCGCGGGCGCTGGACTCCCTGAGCCCGACCGAGCGGGGCGTGCTGGAGCTTGCGGTGGCGCTGATGGAGCGGCTGGCGGACGCGGAGGTGTGACGCATCAAGGCGCCTCAGGACGCCTCAGAACCCTCCGCCGAAGTCACCGCCCCCGCCTCCGAAGTCCCCTCCCCCACCGTCGCCGAATCCGCCCCCGAAGTCACCGGGGTCGAAGTCCGCGCCCGAGGTGTCCCCGCCCTCGAATCCGCCGCCGAAGTCCCCGTATCCGGTGCCGTAGTCGGCCGCGTACGACGGGGTCGCCATCATGCTGCCCAGCAGGGTGCCGACCAGCAGGCCGGGCAGCAGGCCGCCGCCGAAGTAGCCGCCCGCCCAGGGGCCGTAGGCCGGGCCCGCGTCCCAGTACGGGCGGCGGCCGTAGTCGGTGTCGACCTCGCGGACGACGGGGTCGCGGCCGTCGGCGAGGCGGGTGGCGTCGGCCGCGCAGACCGGGACCTCGCGCGGGGCGCCGCCCGGGGGCGTCCAGTGGGCGTCGGCGACGGACGGGCCGTGGCGGGGGTCGAAGAAGCAGGGCGGCCGGCGTTCCGGCAGCGGGCGGCCCTCGCGTCGGGCGGCGAGCAGGGCCAGCGAGAAGCGGCCGTCCTCCAGAGCCTGGGTGACGGCCCGCACGTCCTCGGGCTTACGGGCCTCGGCCATGGCCGACTTTGCCTGCTCGTAGGCGTCCAGCGCGCGTTCGTAGTCGGCGCGCATGGCGTCGTCGGCGCCCGGCTGCGCCGGGTGGAAGTCGAGGCGGTCCAGCTCCTCGCCGAAGGCCGTGATGTCCTCGTCGACCACGACCCGCAGCCGGTCCAGTGCCGCCTGCTGCTCCGCGGCCCTGCGGCGCCGGCTCCGCCGTACCAGCGTGAAGGCGCCCGCGCCGCCCGCCACCAGCACCGCGCCCGCGGTGATCAGCGCGGTGTACGACACCCCGCCGCCACCGGAGGAGGAGCCCCAACTCGACGGGGCGGAGCCGCCCATGTCGGTGACGGCGCTGTTGGTGAAGTCGGTCAGCTGGGTCCTGGCGGCCTTGTCGCCCTGGACGCTGTTGACGAGGTTCTCTACGGCGGTGCGCGGCAGGACGGACGAGTCGGCCCTCGCGTCGAAGCGGTCGCCGAGCCGGATCGCGTACAGGCCCGTGATGCCGGTGGCGGTGCGGAGGTTCCGGAAGAGGTCCGTCGTGGGGTAGCCGGCGGGGAGGACGGCGACGAAGAGCGGTTTGTCGGCGCCCTTGATCCGTTCGGCGAGGGCGTGCGCGTCGGCGGACGACAGCTGGGCGCTCGCTGCCGGGTCGACGTAGACCGGGCTCTTGCGCAGGGCCTCGGCGATCGTCGAGACGCCGGTGGCGGCGGAGGCCGGCGGGGAGCCCGCCGACAGGACGGTCAGGGCGGCGAGCAGCAGGGCCAGGAGCAGCCCCGGGAGACTTCGGGTCCGTACGACGGCCTTCATGGTTCGAAGCTACCCGAAGCCTCCCAAAACTGGTCATCCGGTCAGGTAAAAGAGGCGGGCGATGTCCTCCTCAGGTGGCCCGGTAGGCCGTGATCAGCTTCTCCACGGCCGCTCCGTACCGTCCGGTGAGCGAGAGGTGGTCCGCGTCGGCGAAGGGCTTCGCCACCGCCTGGGTGATGCCCGCCCCCACCTTCTGCTGGACGATCAGCCGGGCCTTGGTGACGAGCGCGCGGCCGGTGGCGTCCGCGCCCTTCTTCTCCGCGACGGCGGCGGCGACGGCGAGCGCCCTCAGCGTCGCCGCGCCTCCCTCCGGCACCTCGGTCAGGGTCGTCAGACCCCAGCCGTACGGGAACTGCGGGTCGTACGCCGTGTCACCGACGTTGATCGGCAGCTGCGCCTCGGACTTCGGCCAGGTGACCGGCAGTTGACCGGTGAAGGGGCGTTTGCCGTACAGCACGTCGGCCACCCCGTCGCCCTCCGTGCCCGGCAGCCAGGAGGCGACCAGGCCGTCGATCTCGCCGAGCCGGTCACCGATCAGCTGGGGGCGTCCGGAGACGATCAGCACCGCGCACTTCATGGCCGCGCACACCTTGTCGACGGCGGCCCGGTCGGCGGCGGACAGCTGCAGATCATGCCCGTTGCCGACGTCTCCGACGCCCTCGGCGTACGGGGTCTCGCCGACGACGACCACGCCGACGTCGTAGCCGGCCGTGGGTGCGGAGGCGTCCTTGGAGTAGGTGACGTCTCCGTCCTTGCGCATCCCGGCGAGGATCGTCGTGCCCTGGGTGTGGGTGCCGGAGGCGCCCTGCCAGGTGACGGTCCAGCCGCCGGTCTGGTTGCCGAGGTCGTCGGCGTTGGACCCGGCGACGTAGACCTTCTGGTTCTTCTTCAGGGGCAGTACGCCGTTCGCGTTCTTCAGCAGGACCTGCGACTCGGCGGCCGCCTGCCGTGCTACGGCCCGGTGGGCGGCGGAGCCGATCGCCGGGGCACCGCTCGTGTCGGCGTACGGCTTCTCGAAGAGCCCCAGCCGGAACTTCTGGGTGAGGATGCGCGAGACGGCGTCGTCGATCCGCCGCTCGCCGATGCGGCCGGCCTGCACCTCGGCGACGAGCTGCGCGGTGAAGTCCTTGTACGAGTACGGCACCATCATCATGTCCACACCCGCGTCGACGGCTGTGCGTACGTGGGAGGAGTAGTCGCCGGGAAGCTGGTCGATGGCGTTCCAGTCGCTGATCACGAAGCCGTCGAAGCCCATCCTGCCCTTGAGCACGCCGTTGATCATGTCGGCGCGGGCGTGCATCTTCACGGGGCCCTGTCCGTCGCCGAGGATGTCGAGCGAGGAGTACGAGGGCATGACCGTACCGATGCCACGGTCGACGGCGGTCCGGTACGGCGCCAGGTGGACGGCCTCCAGCTGCTGCCGGGTGACCTTGGTGACCCCCTGGTCGATGGTGTACGTGCCGGTCGTGGACGAGCCGTACTCGGTGCCGCCGTCGCCGACGAAGTGCTTGGCGGTGGCGAGGACCTTGTCGCCGTCCTTCAGGTCCCGTCCGTCCGCGCGGCCTTGGAGGCCGTGGATGATCGTCTCCATGGACTCGACGAGGGCCGGGTCCTCGCCGAAGGACTCGTAGGAGCGGCCCCAGCGTTCGTCGCGGGAGACGCAGAGGCAGGGGGCGAAGTCCCAGGGGACGCCGGTGGCGCGGACCTCGGAGGCGGTCACCGCGCCTGCCTTCTCGGCGAGCCGGGGATCTCGGGTCGCCCCGATGCCGATGTTGTGCGGCATGATCGTGGCACCGACCAGGTTGTTGTGGCCGTGCACCGCGTCGACCCCGTAGATCAGCGGGATCTGGAACCGCGTTGCCTGGGCCCGCAGTTGGAAGCCGTCGATCATCTTCGCCCAGGCCTCGGGGGTGTTGGGCGTGGGCGTGGAACCGCCGCCGGACAGGAGTGAGCCGAGCGCGTACGTCGCGATGTCGCCGCCGTCCCCGACGGCCCCACGCTCGGCCTGGGTCATCTGGCCGACCTTCTCCGCCAGGGACATACGGGACAGGAGGTCGGCGACGCGCTTCTTGACCGGCAACTTGCCGTCCAGATACGGCAGTCCGTGGGCGTCGATCACCACCTGCGGGGTCTCGGCCGGGGGTTTGGCGCCGGTGACCGTGAGCTTGAGCGGGATCGTCTCGGCGGACTCGGGCGACTTGTCGCGCAGGGTCGGTACGTGGATGGTCCGCGTCGCCCCGGAGGCCGTACCGGCGGGGAAGGTGAGGGTTCCGGAGACCGGTGTGTAGTCCCTGCCGGGGGCCGCGGTGCCGCCCGTGGTCTCGTACGTGACGGTCACCGGGTCCGCGACGGGGGCGGAGCCGGTGGTGGCGAGGGTGACCCGGATCGCGGCCGTACCGCCCTCCTTCACCGGGTGCACGGCGGCGTCGGTCGTGACGCCCGCCCGCAGCGACTGGTCCGCCTTGCCGTACAACTCGACGTCGTCCATGGCGAATCGGCCCTTGACGCCGACCGGGAGGGTGACGGAGTAGCCCCACATCTGCGTCAGGCCGAGGACGTGGTCGATGCCGCCGACCGGCTGGTAGTCGGTCCGGTAGACGAAGTCCGTGAAGGGGATCTCGACCTGTTTCCAGCCGGTGAAGTCGTCGGTGAAGGAGGTCGTCCAGAGCTCGGAGGCCTCGCCGTTCGCGCCGCCGTCCTTGATCTCGAAGGCGATCTTCTTGCCGTTGTCCTGGCCGTCCCACCAGAAGCGGATGCCCTTGCGGGACGACCAGTCGTGTGCGGGTTCGTCGGCGGCGAAGTCGTGGCTGAAGCCGCCGTAACCGCTGATGTCGTAGGTGCCGGTGAGTACTTTTTCGCCCTCGGGGGCGTCGGATCTGGCGGTCAGCTGCAGCGCGGGCGGATCGTCGCTGTCGCCGCCCCAGGTGAAGATGCCCTCCGCCGGCTGGGAGGCGAAGGGGACCTCGCCCTCGAAGCGGTCGACGGGCGTGGGAGCCGGATCGTCGACCGCCTGGGCCACGGCGAGGGGTAACAGGGCGGTGAGCAAGGCGGTGGAGACGAGCAGGGCGGTTCTGCGCATGGCCTTCCCTCAACTCTCTTGTCTCACAAACGACTTAGTTCACCTCGTGAGTTAACGAGTGACGCAGGAAGCCGTCAAGACGGCCGACAGCCCCGGAACTCACACCAGACCACTTTTCCAGGATCCCGCTGCCGCACGCCCCAGTCGTCGGACAGCGCGGCGACGAGCAGGAGCCCCCGGCCGCGTTCCGACTCCGGCGCGATGTCCGGGGTGCGGAGCTCGCCGGGTCCGCTGTCGTGGACCTCGATGCGGAGGACTTCGGCGGTGTCGAGACTCAGGTCCAGCCGGAAGCAACGGCCCGGCGGGACGCCGTGCAGCAGGGCGTTGGTGGCCAGTTCGCTCACGCAGAGCAGTACGTCGTCGCTCCGCCGCGTCAGCCCCCAGCCGGCGAGGGTGATGCGGGTGAGATCTCTGGCCACGGCCACGTTTCTGCGGTCGCGGGGGTAGAGGGCCGTGCGGGCGTGGAGGAGTTGGGGATGGGCGTTCATGGGGCGACTGTCACAGGGAGTGACTATGGTTGGGCAGTGAGTGAGGTCGTAGTTCTGATTACTACGAGTTCACTACGAGGACTTCGTGCGTGTACGGGGGAAAGGGTTGGCCATGCCCAAAAAGGTTGGTTCATGGTTCGCGGTCGGTGCGCTGGTTGCGCACTACCGGAAGCAAGCGCGGCTCACACAGGAGCAGTTCGCCGAGTTGGCGAACATTCACGTCGACACGGTGGGATCGATCGAGCAAGGGAGACTGGCACTTCAGCCCGATCGCGCCGAGCACTTCGACGAACTGCTCGACACCGGCGGATCGTTGGCGGTGTTCGTGGCGAACCTGCCCGTGCGAGACAAGATCGTGCAGTTCGCGCAGGGCCTCGTGGACCAGGAGCAGGAGGCGGTCGGCATCCTCTCCTACCAGGGCCTGGTGGTCCCCGGGCTGCTCCAGACCCAGGACTACTGCCGTGCCGTCTTCGGCTACCGGTATCCGGCGCTGGGAGGCGAGACGGCGGAGCAGTGGGTGAACGCCCGAATGGAACGGCAGTTGGTCTTCCAGCGGGAGCGGCCTCCCGTGTGCCACTTCATCATCGAGGAGAGCATCTTGCGCCGGCAGGTCGGCGGCCCGGATGTGATGCAGGAGCAGTACCGCCGGATCCTGGAGTACACCGAGCCGGTCCACATGAGCTTCCAGATCATGCCGATGGATCGAACGCCGCACGCGGGTTTGGACGGACCCATGGTGCTGCTGGAAACACCTGAACATGAGCGCCTGGCCTACTTGGAGGTCCAGCGTGTCAGCTTCCTCGTGGACGATCCCGACGAGGTCAGCGACTATCACCACAAGTATGGAATGCTGCGGTCACAGGCCCTCTCGCCAGACGAGAGCGTGCGCTACCTGCGAAAATTGCTAGGAGACCGATGAGCACCGCACTTGAGTGGTTCAAGTCCAGCTACAGCGGCAGCGAAGGCGGCGACTGCATCGAGGTCGCCACGCAGCCTTCCGCCGTCCACATCCGCGACACCAAGAACACCGGCCCCAACCTCACCGTGTCGCCGCGCACTTGGGCGGCCTTCGTCGGGCTCGCCCGGCAGGAAGGGCACGGGGCCTAGCGGGGGTCTTCGCGGACGAAGGCCCCCGCGCGAGCGACGGAGTTACTCCGCGGGCTCCACCCCGGCCCGCAGCAGACCGTACGTGTACGCGTCCTCCAGCGCCTGCCAGGACGCGGCGATCACGTTCTCCGCGACGCCCACCGTCGACCACTCGCCCGCGCCGTCGGAGGTGGAGATCAGGACCCGGGTCGTGGACTGCGTGCCGTGGACGCCCTCCAGGATGCGGACCTTGTAGTCGACGAGGTCGAGCTTGGCCAGCTGGGGGTAGATCTTCTCCAGCGCCACGCGCAGGGCGCGGTCGAGGGCGTTGACCGGGCCGTTGCCCTCGGCGGTGGCGACAATGCGCTCGCCCTTGGCGTAGAGCTTGACGGTGGCCTCGTTGGCGTGGGTGCCGTCGGGGCGGTCCTCGACGATGGCCCGCCAGGACTCGACCTCGAAGTAGCGCAGCGGCCCGCCCTGGACCTCGGCGCGCAGCAGCAGCTCGAAGCTCGCGTCGGCGGCCTCGTAGGTGTAGCCCCTGAGCTCGCGCTCCTTGACGCGCTCGACGACCCGGCCGACCAGCTCGCGGTCGCCGCCCAGGTCGACGCCGAGCTCCTTGCCCTTCAGCTCGATCGAGGCGCGGCCCGCCATGTCGGACACCAGCATCCGCATGGTGTTGCCGACCAGCTCGGGGTCGATGTGCTGGTACAGGTCCGGGTCGACCTTGATCGCGGAGGCGTGCAGACCGGCCTTGTGGGCGAACGCCGAGACACCCACATAGGGCTGGTGGGTGGAGGGGGTGAGGTTGACGACCTCGGCGATGGCGTGCGAGATCCGGGTCATCTCGCGCAGCGCGCCCTGGGGCAGGACCCGCTTGCCGTACTTGAGCTCCAGGGCGGCGACGACCGGGAAGAGGTTGGCGTTGCCGACGCGCTCGCCGTAGCCGTTGGCCGTGCACTGGACGTGGGTGGCGCCCGCGTCGACCGCGGCGAGGGTGTTGGCGACCGCACAGCCGGTGTCGTCCTGGGCGTGGATGCCGAGCCGGGCCCCGGTGTCGGCCAGGACGGTGGAGACGACGGCCTGGACCTGGGCGGGGAGCATGCCGCCGTTGGTGTCGCAGAGGATGACGACGGAGGCGCCGGCCTCGGCGGCGGCGCGTACGACGGCCTTCGCGTACTCGGGGTTGGCGCGGTAGCCGTCGAAGAAGTGCTCGCAGTCGACGAACACCCGGCGGCCCTGCTCACGGAGGTACGAGACCGTGTCGCGGACCATCTCCAGGTTCTCGTCCAGCGTGGTGCGCAGGGCGAGCTCGACGTGCCGGTCGTGGGACTTGGCGACCAGGGTGATCACCTCGGCGCCCGAGTCCAGGAGCGCCTTGACCTGCGGGTCCTCGCTCGCCTTGGCGCCGGCGCGGCGGGTGGCGCCGAAGGCGACGAGCTGGGCGTGCTTGAAGTCGATCTCCTGCCGGGCGCGGGCGAAGAACTCGGTGTCCCGCGGGTTGGCGCCGGGCCAGCCGCCCTCGATGAAGCCCACGCCGAAGTCGTCCAGGTGCCGTGCGATGGCCAGCTTGTCCGCGACCGTGAGGTTGATGCCCTCACGCTGCGCGCCGTCGCGCAGGGTGGTGTCGAAGACGTGGAACGAATCGTCGAGCTCGCTGGTTGCGGTCATGGTGTTCAAGGCTCCTGCTGTTGGATCCCGTCGGATCACGGTCGTTACCGGAATGACCGGCTCCACCGTCCTCAATGATCCCTCGCGCTTTGCTCCCGGCTGAAGGTGGGCCAGAAAAGCGAAAAACCTCTCGCGGGTGCGAGAGGTCTGCGCGCGGGTCGAGGACGACGGTGTCCACCCGTACCTGGTCGTACGTGGCGGTCACTGCGGACCGGCGCGCCTGCTGCCAATAATCATGGCGAACGAGAGCACGGGGGCAGTCTGGCACAACCCGCCCCCGCGCTCACCCTCCGTCTCAGGATGCGAGCACTGTGCTGATCACGGCAGGCGTCGTACGAAACCGTCGTAGAAGCCGTTGGTGTCGCCCGCGACGAGCTGGCTCGACTCGCTGCCGAGGCCGATGCGGTGGGCGCCCGCGCTCACCGAGTAGACGGCGACGGACCGGTCCGTGACGGGTCCGCCGGTGACGGACTCGCTGACCAGGCGGGTGGAGCCGGTGCGCAGGTCGCGGAGGTAGACGTTGGCGGGCCCGGGGCGGCCGTCCGCGAGTCGCGGCTGTGCCTCATAGGTCACATAGCGACCGTCCGGGCTGAGCACGGGCTGGCTGATCCCGTCCTCCTCCGCGGGGCCGGCCTTGACCCGCCGGGTGACGTCCTTGCGCAGGTCGCGGACGTAGACGGTGGAGCCGGTGCCGGGGTCCTCGCCCGGGACGAGTTCCTCGTCGCCCCAGTAGGAGAAGGCGATGGTGCGGCCGTCCGCGGAGAGCGAGGCGGGCAGCGCGTACCGCTGGGCCGGGGTGCCGTCCGGTTTGACGTTGACCTGTTCCTCGGTGCCGGTGCGGCGGTCGTGCACCCAGGTGCGGCCGTAGGAGCTGCGCGGCACCAGCTGGGTGTACGCCACATAGCGGCCGTTGTCGCTCAGCCCCTGCAGCAGGGAGGGATTGTCCGGGCGGTCCCGGTTGCTGATCCGCTCCACGGTGCCGGTGCGGCGGTCCAGGAGGTACACGAGTCCGAAGATGTCGCGGGGGTTCGTCTCCATCCGGTCGGCCTTGGCGTTGAATGCGATGTAGCGGGCGTCCGGTGTCATCGTGGCGTTGGCGGTGAACGCGGAACCCCCGTCGAGGGCGACGCTGATGCGCTCGGTGCGGCCGGTGCGGCGGTCGTGCAGATAGACGTCCTGGGCCGCCTCGTTGGTGGGCGGGTTGTCCCAGTGGACCAGGTTCCTGGCGTTGGAGCTGAACAGCACGTACCGGCCGTCGGCGCTGATGGCCCGCGCCTGAGAATCGCCGCCGGCCGCCTGGGTGCCGTCCGAAGCGACATCGACCCGCTCGACCGTCCCCTTGCGCAGGTCGCGCACGAAGACGTCCCCGCTGCGGTTGGTGTCGCCCGGCACCAGATTGGAGGCGTATGCCGTGAAGAGCGCGAAGCGGCCGTCCGCGCTGAACTGCGGTCCGTACGCGTTGTCGTCGGCCTGCTGCCCCGTGGCCGACAGCGTGACCCGCTCGGTCCCCGGCCTGTGCGCCGCTGCCCCGGACGACGACGTCGCCGTCAACGCGACCATGGCACCCGCAACCACCGCGACGGACATCCCACGCATGGCTCTGAGCACGATTCCCCCTGTGTTCCCCGTGTGACGCTTGTCCCCCCGGCCCTGCGCCAAGGGCTCCCTTGGAGACAAACGCATCACGCGGGACAGCGTCAATCCCCCGAATTGAGTACAACCCGGGCACCGGGTCAGACGTCCGCGAGGAGGCTCTCGTCCAGGAACTCCCTTACGTGGCCGAGAACTTGCGCCCGGTCCGTCCCCCGCAGCCCGATCGCCACGTGGATGGAGAAGCCGTCGAGCAAGGCCCGCAGCCGGGTGGCGAAACGGTCCGGATCGACCCGGCGGAACTCCCCCCGCGACACCCCCTCCGCGACCAGTGCCACCAGGTCACGGTGCCAGACGCCCTCGATGGCGGCCTGCCGGTCGCGGGCGTCCTCGTCGGCGTTCTGCGAGCGGTTCCAGACCTCCAGCCAGAGGGTCCAGTGCGGGTCGCGGTGGCCGTCGGGGACGTACAGGTCGACGTAGGCGTCGAGCCGCTCGCGGGCCGTGCCGCCGCGCGCCAGCAGCCGTCCCCGCGCGGCGCCCAGCCGGCCCTCGCTCCACTCCAGGGCCTGCAGCAGCAGCTCGTCCTTGGTGCGGAAGTAGTAGAGGAGATGCCCGCTGCTCATGCCGACCTCACGGCCGAGCGCCGCCATGGTGAGCTTCTCCAGACCGCGCTCGGCGATCATCTCCATCGCAGCCGCCAGGACGTCCTCGCGGGGCGGGGCGGGGGTGCGGCGCCGGGTGGTCACGGGGCCGCCTCGGCGGCGCAGATCAGCACGTTCACCCGTATGTTCTACCTGACGGTCCTGCCCCGCGGGCCGTCAGCGGACCTTCGGCTGCTGCTGGGTGATGCAGTGGATCCCGCCGCCGCCCGCGAAGATCGTCCGGGCGTCCACGAGGGTCACCGTCCGCTCCGGGAAGAGCCGCCGGAAGATCCCGGCGGCGATCTCGTCGCGCGGGTCGTCGAAGCCGCAGAGCACGACTCCGCCGTTGCAGAGGTAGTGGTTGATGTAGGAGTAGTCGGCCCAGTGGCCGTCGGCCTCCAGCACGGTGGGCGCCGGGACCTCGACGACCTCCAGGCTCCGGCCCCGCGCGTCCCTCTGCGCCCTCAGCAGCCCGATGACCTCCTTCGTCACCTCGTGGTCCGGGTGCGCCGGGTCCGGCTGGGAGTGCGCGACCACGACACCGGGGCGTGCGAACGCGGCGACGATGTCGACATGGCCGAGGGTGCCGAAGCCGTGCGGGGGGTAGTCGCCGGTGAGGCCGCGGGGCAGCCAGATCGCCTTGCGGGTGCCGAGCTGGGCGTGGATCTCCGCCTCGACCTGCTCCTTCGTCCAGCCCGGGTTGCGCTCGGAGCCGAGCTGCACCGTCTGCGTGAGCAGGACCGTCCCCTCGCCGTCGACGTGGATCGCGCCGCCCTCGTTGACCAGCTTCGAGGCGTACGTCCTCGCGCCCGCGAGGTCCGAGACATAGGCGGCGATCTTCGCGTCGTGCTCCCAGCGGGCCCAGCCCTGGGCGCCCCAGCCGTTGAACGTCCAGTCCACCGCGGCGAGTTCACGCCCGTTCGTGAGGAACGTCGGGCCGATGTCCCGCATCCACGCGTCGTCCAGCTCGCGCTCGACCGTGTCGACGTCCGGGCCCAGCAGCGCCCGCGCCTGCGCCGACTGCCCCGGCCCGCACACCACCGTCACCGGCTCGAAGCGGCGGACCGCACGGGCGACCGCGGCCCAGGCGGCGCGGGAGGCGGCGAGGTCCTCCGGGTCCTCGAAGGTCGCGTTGGGTCCCGGCCACGCCATCCAGGTGCGCTCGTGCGGGGCCCATTCGGCGGGCATGCGGAAGCCGTCGGCGGCAGCAGACATCGAGGGTCCTTGTCGGAGGAAGTGTCAGAGGAAGTAGAGGCGGTTGAGGGAGACGGAGTCGGCCGGCTGCGAGCGGATCGGCTCTCCGTCGAGGGTGACCAGACCGGTCCGCTGGTCGACGTCCACCGCTCCGGTACGGGAGTTGAGCCGCAGATCGGCCGGTCCGATGCCGCGAGTACCGCGCACGGCGACCCTTCTGCGCCGGGTCGGCATGGTGTCGTTGCCCTGGTCCAGGGCAGCCTGGGCGACGAAGGCGACGGAGATCTCGGCGGGTGTCGCACCGTGCGCCCCGAACTGCGGCCCGAGGACGAGGGGTTCGCAGGTGTCGGTGGCCGCGTTCGGGTCGCCGACGACGCCGTAGGCCGGAAAACCCGACTTGAGGACGAGCTGCGGCTTCGCCCCGAAGTACTCCGCCCGCCACAGCACGATGTCGGCCAGCTTGCCGACCTCGATCGATCCGACCTCGTGCGAGAGGCCGTGCGCGATGGCCGGGTTGATGGTCAGCTTGGCCATGTAGCGCAGGACGCGCTCGTTGTCGTGCTCGTCCGGGGCGCCGAACTCGGCCTTCATCTTCCCGGCCATGGCGAAGGTACGGCGGACGGTCTCGCCGGCCCGCCCCATGCCCTGCGCGTCGGACGAGGTGATGCCGATCGCGCCGAGATCGTGCAGCACGTCCTCGGCGCCCATGGTCCCGGCACGGATGCGGTCACGGGCCATGGCGGCGTCGCCCGGCAGGTCCGTCTTCAGGTCGTGGACGGAGACGATCATGCCGTAGTGCTCTGCGACGGCGTCCCGCCCGAAGGGGAGGGTGGGGTTGGTGGAGGAGCCGATGACGTTCGGGACACCCGCCATCTTCAGGACGTTGGGGACGTGCCCGCCGCCGCACCCCTCGATGTGGAAGGCATGGATGGTCCGCCCCTCCAGCACCCGCAGGGTGTCCTCCACCGACAGGCACTCGTTCAACCCGTCGCTGTGCAGGGCCACTTGGACGTCGTGCTCCTCGGCGACGCGCAAGGCCGTGTCCAGGGCGCGCGTGTGGGCGCCCATGTCCTCGTGCACCTTGAAGCCGCTCGCGCCGCCCTCGGCCAACGCCTCCACCAGGGGCGCGGAGTGCGAGGACGAACCGCGCCCCAGGAAGCCGATGTTGACCGGCCAGGCGTCGAAGGCGTTGAACGCGTGCCGCAGCGCCCAGGGCGAGTTGACGCCGACCCCCCACACGGGCCCGAACTCCTGCCCGATGATCGTGGTCACGCCGGACGCCAGCGAGGCCTCCATGATCCGCGGCGAGAGCAGATGGACGTGGGTGTCGACGGCACCGGCGGTGGCGATGAGCCCCTCACCCGACACGATCGAGGTGCCCGTGCCGACGACGACGTCGACCCCGTCGAGGGTGTCGGGGTTCCCGGCCCGCCCGATGGAGCAGATCCGCCCCTCCCGGATGCCGATCGACACCTTACGGATCCCCTGCACGGCATCGATCACCACCACATTGCTGATCACGACGTCACAGGTCTCCCGGACGGCCGCCGCCTTGAGGTGCAGGCCGTCGCGGGCGGTCTTGCCGAAGCCGGCGAGGAACTCGTCGCCGTACCGCTGGGAGTCGGACTCCACGCGGACGGTCAGCCCGGAGTCCCCGAGCCGGATGCGGTCGCCGGCGCGGGGCCCATGGGTGGCGGCATAGGCACGAGGGTCGATGCTCGGGCGGTGGTCGTTGCTCATCGTTCTGCTCCCAGATATCCGCAGGCGGCGGCCCTGCGCAGGGCCTCTTCCTTCGCCCCCGGCGCGTCCAGCGCCCCGTCGACGAGCCCCGCGAACCCGATCGCGACCCGCTCGCCCCCGATCGGCACCAGCCCGACCTCGACGCTCTCCCCCGGCCCGAACCGCACCGACGACCCGGCGGGCACGGCGAGCCGCATCCCGTAGGCCTGTTCCCGTGCGAAGTCGAGGCGCGGGTTGGCCTCGAAGAAGTGGAAGTGGGAGGTGACGGAGACGGGCACGGTGGCGGTGTTGGTCACCGTCAGCCGCACGGCCGCCGCGGGCTCGGCATGCTCAGGCCCGGGCAGCAGCGCGCCCGGTGCCTGCTCCCCCAGCCCGCCCCCGCCGATCGGATCGCTCACCACCGCGAGCCGCGAACCGTCGTCGAAGACGGCCTCCACATGCACCTCGGTGACGACGTCCGCGACACCGGGCAGCACATCGGCCGGGCCGAGGACCGACCGGGCGCGCTCGATGGCCTCGGCGAGGCGGGCGCCGTCGCGGGCGGCCTCACAGACGGTGTCCGCTATCAGCGCGGTGGCCTCGGGCACGTTGAGCCGAAGGCCCCTGGCCCGCCGGGCCCGGGCCAGCTCGGCGGCCCCGAAGAGCAGCAGCCGGTCGCGTTCGGTCGGTGTCAGCCGCATGTCCATCCCTCCATTTAGAGCGACACTCTAAACAGAACAGGCCTTAGAGGGAAGGTCTTGACGGCCACAGCGTCTCGGGTCACATTGAGTGTCGCTCTAACCAACCGAAAGGGCCGCCATGCCGATCTCGATGGAACAGCGCGGAGTGGACACCATCCCCGACGAGGAACGCACCAGCGGGCCCCGCGACCTCGTCTCGATCCTGCTGGGCTCCAACCTCTGTCTGGGCGTGATCATCTTCGGCTGGCTGCCGCCGTCGTTCGGCCTGGACTGGTGGTCGTCGCTGAGCTCGATCGTGGTCGGCACGGTGGCGGGGACGGCCCTGACGGCACCCCTGGCGCTGATCTCCCTGCGCACCGCGACGAACCTCTCGACCTCCTCCGGCGCCCAGTTCGGCGTGCGCGGACGGCTGGTCGGCTCGGTGGTAGGTCTGCTCCTCGCCCTCGGCTACACGGCGCTGACCGTGTGGATCGGCGGGGACGTGATGGTGGGCGTGCTGCGCCGGCTGTTCGGCCTGCCGGTGGACGGAGTGGCGTACGCCCTGGTCTACGCGGTCCTCGCCGGCGCGACGGTCGCCGGCGCCGTGTACGGCTACCGGATGCTGCTGGCCATGTCCCGGGTCCTGGCGATCGGCATGACGGCGCTGCTGGCGCTGGGCGTCCTCGCCTACGCCCCGCACTTCACCACCTCGGCGATCCCGGAGACCGGTGGCTATCTGCTCGGCGGCTACTGGCCGACCTGGTTCCTGGCGACGGTGGCCGCGGGCCTGTCCGGCCCGATCGCCTTCATCACCCTGCTCGGCGACTACACCCGTTACATCTCCCCGGCCCGCCACTCCTCCCGCCGGGTCCTGCACGCGACCTGGCTCGGCCTGATCCTGGGCCTGCTGGTCCCCCAGCTCTTCGGCACCTTCACGGCGTACGCGGCACACGCGGCGGCGGACTACGCGGGCCCGCTGGTGACGGCGTCCCCCGCCTGGTACCTGATCCCGCTGCTGCTCTCCGCCTCCGCGGGCTCGGTCGGCAACGCGGGTCTGATGCTGTACTCCATGGGCCTCGACCTGGACGCCATCCTGCCGCGGGCGTCCCGCGCCCGAGCCACCTACACCGTCGCGATCGTCGCCACGGCCTGCGTCTTCATCGGCCACTACACCTGGAACGCCCAGTCGGCGATGACGTCCTTCGTGCTGCTCCTGACGGCCATCGGCACCCCGTGGGCGGTCATCACCCTCATCGGCTTCGTGCGCTGCCGCGGGGTGTACGACGCCGACGCCCTGCAGGTCTTCAACCGCCGCGCCCGGGGCGGGATCTACTGGTACCGGGCGGGCTGGAACGTGTGGGCGACGGTGTCCTGGGCGGTGGGCGCCGGGTTCGGCCTGCTGGCGGTGTCACTGCCGTCGTACGAGGGCCCACTGCTGTCGCTGACGGGCGGGGTGGACTGCAGCTTCGTGCTGTCGGGCCTCGTGGGCGGCGTGACGTATGTGTTGTTGCAGCTGCGGGTGCTTTCTCAGCCCGGGTCGGCCACCCCAGCCCGTCCGGCGTTTGAGGACGAGGCCGTCCAGGCCGAAACGGGGGGCCTGGGGGGCGCAGCCCCCCAGTAGGGCGCAACACCCCCCGCACAAAACCCCGCTCAGCCCTCAGCCGAGCACGTGCATCCAGCCGTGCTTGTCCGCCGCGGTCCCGCGCTGAATGTTCAGCAATGCCTCACGAAGGCGGAGCGTCACCTCGCCCGGCTCGCCTCCCGCCTGCTGCCACTCGGCGCTCGCGCGCTTGACGGTGCCGACCGGGGTGATCACGGCGGCGGTACCGCAGGCGAAGACCTCGGTCAGCGTGCCGTTCTCGGCGTCGCGCTGCCACTGGTCGATGGAGATGCGGCCCTCCTCGGACTCGTAGCCGAGGTCGCGGGCGACGGTCAGCAGCGAGTCACGGGTGACGCCCTCCAGGATGGAGCCGGTCAGCGAGGGGGTGACGATCTTGTCGCCGTACACGAAGTACAGGTTCATGCCGCCGAGTTCCTCGACCCACTTGTGCTCGACCGCGTCGAGGTAGCAGACCTGGTCGCAGCCCTTGGCGGCGGCCTCGGCCTGGGCGAGCAGGGAGGCCGCGTAGTTGCCGCCCGTCTTCGCGTCTCCCATGCCGCCGGGGACGGCGCGGACGCGGTCCTCGGAGAGCCAGATGGAGACCGGCTTGACGCCGCCGGGGAAGTAGGCGCCGGCCGGCGAGGCGATGACCAGGAAGAGGTACTCGTTGGCGGGCTTCACGCCCAGGCCGACCTCGGTCGCGATCATGAACGGGCGCAGGTAGAGGGACTCCTCGCCGCCGTGCGCGGGCACCCATGCCTTGTCCTGCTGGACGAGGACGTCACAGGCCTCGATGAACGTCTCGACCGGAAGTTCGGGCATGCCGAGGCGGTGCGCGGAGCGCTGGAAGCGGCGGGCGTTCATCTCGGGGCGGAAGGTGGCGACCGAGCCGTCCGGGCGGCGGTAGGCCTTGAGGCCCTCGAAGATCTCCTGCGCGTAGTGCAGGACCATCGTCGCCGGGTCGAGGGAGAGCGGGGCGTACGGGACGAGCTGGCCGTCGTGCCAGCCGCGGCCCTCGGTCCACTTGATCGTCACCATGTGGTCGGTGAAGTGGCGGCCGAACCCGGGGTTCGCCAGGATCGCCTCGCGCTCCGCGTCGGAGAGTGGCGAGGCCGAGGGCTTGAGCTCGATCGTGGGCGTCGTCATGAGTGGTTGTCCTTCACCGGTTGTGTGTGACGGGCCGCGCTCACGTCCGTACGGCCGGTGGCCAGTGCTGGGACGTCCGAGCATTCCCTCAATCCGCGGCTCCGCGTTCGATTATCGCAAGGCGGGGACCGTGGAAGAAACGGCGTGAAATGCAGCCCAGGGATGATGGTGGCACCCGGCGGGGACACAGCGGAAGCCGCCGGGTGCTGATGCGACCCGGCGGCTTCGAAAGGCTTTCGAGAGGCGGCGGGTCAGCCGGCTACTCGTACGGCCAGCGCGTCGCCGATCTCCGACGTGGAGCGGGCGGGCTTGCCGGTGCGCTCGGCGAGGTCGGCGGAGACCGCCTCGTCGATACGGGCGGCCTCGGCCTCGTAGCCGAGGTGGCGCAGGAGCAGCGCGACGGACAGGACGGTGGCGGAGGGGTCGGCCTTGCCCTGGCCCGCGATGTCGGGCGCCGAGCCGTGCACGGGCTCGAACATCGAGGGGAACTCGCCGGACGGGTTGATGTTCCCGCTCGCGGCGACGCCGATGCCGCCGGAGACGGCCGCGGCGAGGTCGGTGATGATGTCGCCGAAGAGGTTGTCGGTGACGATCACGTCGAACCGGCCCGGGTCGGTGACCAGGTAGATGGTCGCCGCGTCGACGTGGATGTAGTCGGTGGTGACCTCGGGGAACTCCGCGGCCACCTTGTTGAAGATGTTCGTCCACAGGTGGCCCGCGAAAGTCAGCACGTTGTTCTTGTGGACCAGCGTGAGCTTCTTGCGGGGGCGGGCCTGGGCGCGGGCGAAGGCGTCGCGGACCACGCGCTCGACACCGAAGGCCGTGTTCACGGAGACCTCGGTGGCGACCTCGTGCTCGGTGCCCTTGCGGATGGTGCCGCCGTTGCCGGTGTACGGGCCCTCGGTGCCCTCGCGGACCACGACGAAGTCGATGCTCGGCTCGCCGGCCAGCGGGGTGGCGACACCCGGCAGGAGCTTCGAGGGACGCAGGTTGACGTGGTGGTCGAAGGCGAAGCGGAGCTTGAGCAGGAAGCCGCGCTCCAGGACGCCGGAGGGGACGCTCGGGTCGCCGATGGCGCCGAGCAGAATGGCGTCGTGCTTCTTCAGCGCGTCGAGGTCGGCGTCGGTGAGGGTCTCACCGGTGGCGTGGTAGCGCTGGGCGCCGAAGTCGTACTCCTTGGTCTCCAGCTTCACATCCTGCGGAAGGACGGCGGAGAGGACCTTCAGACCTTCGGCCACGACCTCCTGGCCGATGCCGTCACCGGGAATCACTGCGAGATTGATGCTGCGAGACATGTCGGCACCCTACTCCGCGTCCCATGGAATGACATGTCATGTCCGCCATACGGACATGACAGTGACTTGGAGCGCCAACTGGTCGTCGCCCGTTCACCCGTATGTCTGGCGGGCGTTGGCCGTCGCTGGGAAGTTCCTTCCCATGACTGTGCCTTCCAGGGGGCTGCCCCCCGGACCCCCCGTACCCGACTTCGGCATCCCGCCGCAGCTCGCCAGCCGGATGAGCATGGCCGAGCAGCACGAGTACCTGCGTACGAAGCTGGTCCGGCGCCGCACGCTGGTGACCGCGGGAGCGGTGGCGGCGGGCGGGGTGCTGAGCGGCTGCGGTGGCGGATCGGGAGCACGGGGCACGAGGACCTCGGCGCCCGCGACCCCGACGGTGCACGGCTCGGTCGTCGCCCCCTTCGGCCGGCATCTCGCCTTCGGCGCCGACCCGAAGTCGCAGCTGCGGGTCTCCTGGCAGGTCCCGCTGGCCGTGCGGAAGCCGTACGTCCGTATCGGTCTGAAGCCCGAGGAGCTGAGCCGGAAGATCGAGGCCGAGGTCCGCGCTCTGCACACGCCGGGGGTGACGGGCGTGCGTCCGGCGCTGGAGCAGTACTACCTGCACGCGGCCCTGGACGGCCTGCGCCCCGGAACGACGTACTACTACGGCGTGGGCCACGAGGGCTTCGATCCGGCGGACGCCAAGCACCGCTCGACGATCGCCACCTTCCGCACGGCGCCGGCCGCCCCGGAGAAGTTCGTGTTCACGGCCTTCGGCGACCAGGGCGTCAGCCGGGCCGCGGCCGCCAACGACCACGTCGTCCTGCGCCAGAACCCCGCCTTCCATCTGCACGCGGGGGACATCTGCTACGCCGACACCAACGGCCGGGGCGAGAAGTCGGACGGCTACGACCCCGCGTTCTGGGACCTGTTCCTCAAGCAGAACGAGCCGGTGGCGAGGTCGGTGCCGTGGATGGTGACCACCGGCAACCACGACATGGAGGCCTGGTACTCACCGGAGGGCTACGGCGGCCAGCTGGCCCGCTTCTCCCTCCCGGACACCGGCTTCGACGCCCGCACGGCGCCCGGGGTGTACGCGTTCACGTACGGCAACGTCGGCTTCGTGGCGCTGGACGCGAACGACGTCTCGTACGAGATCCCCGCCAACTTCGGCTACAGCGGCGGCAGGCAGACGAAGTGGCTGGACGAGAAGCTGGCCGAGCTGCGGTCGGCGAAGGAGATCGACTTCCTCGTCGTCTTCTTCCACCACTGCGCCTACTCGACCTCCGCGCACGCCTCCGACGGCGGGGTACGGGCGGAATGGCTGCCGCTGTTCGCCCGGCACCAGGTGGATCTGGTGATCAACGGGCACAACCATGTGTACGAGCGGACGGACGCCATCAGGAACGGCGAGGTCGGCAGACCGGTCCCCATCGGTGCGTCCACCGACCCGACACGGGACGGGATCGTGTACGTCACGGCGGGCGGTGGCGGCCGTGATCTGTACGGCTTCCCGGCGGGCGTGCGGGAGAGCTACGAGGGACACGTCACGCACCACGACTCCGTCGGCACGTTCCAGTGGACGAAGTCGCAGGCCTCCACGGCGGAGACCGTGGAGTGGTCGCGGGTGCGCTACCGGGGCTTCTCCCTGCTCAGGGTGGAGGCGGACCGCGGTGCAAGGCCCAGCCTGAAGGTGTCGGCGCTCACGGACGGCGGCGAGCGCATCGATCACTTCGAGGTGCGGCGCGGCACATGAGTCCGCGCCGCACCTCATGCGGGTGCGGCTCCCGGCTCAGAGGTGATGCCCGGCTCAGTGGCCGGTCGAACCACCGTTGTCCCTGCGGTCCAGGGCGCGCTGGAGGGCGGCTGCGGCGTTCTTGCGGTCGGACTCGCTCGTACGGGAGATGTGACGGACTCGGCGGCGTGCGGTCGTCTCGGCCATGGGAAATCGACTCCTTCGACATCCGGGAGTGCGGAAAGGGGTTACGAGACGCCGGATGGGGCGGGGAGCGGTGCCGCAGGGGTTGCCTGCACGGGGCGCGCTCACGACCGCCATTCGCTTGGTCGAGCGAGACGTTCGGCTCCTACAAAAGTAAGGGAGCGGGCCCGGTCTGTCTCCACAATTACTCGGACTTCCTACTATCTGAGACGGTGGACTGGGTCACACCGCTCTGATCAGGAGTAATGTCGTTTTCTGCCGGACTCCAACCGAGGGAAGGGTGAGCTCATGCCCGACACGGTCAAGGCACTTCTCGAGGGCGGCCCACAGGATCTGCCCGCACGGATCGTCCCGGTCGACACCTCCGGATGGGACCTGAAGATCGAGCTCCGGAACGGCTACGAGCACTTCAGGGCGACCTCGCGTCACGCGAACACCCCGGAAGGCAGCCTGCCGGTGTACGAGTGGTGGGAGCGGACGGAGATGCCCGGCTAGGCCACCGCCGACCCGACCGCCTCCCGGAAGCCCTTCGGGTCGTCCGTCCACACCATGTGCCCCGCGTCCGGCAGGATCACCCGGCGGACGCGGGGCAGAGCACGTTCCAGGGAGTCCACGGCGGAACGGGGGCGGATGTCCTGGGCGCCGTCGAGGATCAGAACCGGCAGATCGAGGGCACGGCAGGCGTCGTAGAGCCCGGGAGTCCCCCAACTGCGCCCGCGTTCCTGGTTGAGGGCCTTGCCGCACGCGCGGTTGATCCCGAACCAGGGGTCGGCCATCCGTTCGGCACGCTCCAGCGCCCGCTCATGGTCCTGGAACTCGGCCGACCACTGCAGGACCGCCGACTCCCGGTCCTCGTCATCCGATCGCACCGGCCGGTCGCCCAACTCCCGCCAGCGGGCGAGGTGTTCGGGCTGCCGGCCGAGGCGGGTGAGGAGGTTGGCGAGGTAGGCGGGGTGCCAGTCGGAGTCAGGTCCGATGCCCGTGCCGGACACGTACACGAGCAGGCTCACCCGCTCCGGGTGCGCCAGGGCGTAGCTCAACGCGAGCTGAGCGCCCCACGAGTGGCCCAGCAGCCGCATCCGCTCCAACCCGAAGTGCCGCCGTACGGCGTCGAGATCGGCGACGAAGCGGTCGAGCGTCCAGGGGCCGGTGACCTCCCGCTCGGAACGGCCGCAGCCCCGCTGGTCCCAGCGGACCACCGGGGTCAGGTCGGCGAGCAGCTCCGCGAGGTCCTCGAAGTAGTCCCACAGGCCCGGACCGCCGTGGCAGAGCACCAGGGGGTCGCCGCTGCCCGACCGTGCGGCCCACAGGCGTACGCCGTCGTCGGCCTGCACGGTCGGGCTCTCGTTCCGCGTCACCGTCATGAGGGGCAGTCTGCCCGGTGACGGGTCAGCCCATGTGCGGGTAGGTGTAGTCGGTCGGCGGGACCAGCGTCTCCTTGATGGCGCGGGTCAGGGTCCAGCGCATCAGGTTCTGCGGGGCGCCGGCCTTGTCGTTGGTGCCGGAGGCGCGGCCGCCGCCGAAGGGCTGCTGGCCGACGACGGCGCCGGTCGACTTGTCGTTGATGTAGAAGTTGCCCGCCGCGTAGCGGAGCTTGTCCATCGTGTACGCGGCCGCCGCACGGTCGTTGGAGATGACCGAGCCGGTCAGCGCGTAGTCGGACACCGACTCCATCTGGGTCAGCATCTCCTCGTACGTGTCGTCCTCGTAGACGTACACGGCGAGGAACGGGCCGAAGTACTCGGTGCGGAACACCTCGTTCTCCGGGTCGCTGCACTCGACGACGGTCGGGCGGACGAACCAGCCCACCGAGTCGTCGTAGGAGCCGCCCGCGACGATCGTGCAGGCCGGGTCGGACTTGGCGCGGTCGATGGCGGCCTTGTTCTTGGCGAAGGACCGCTCGTCGATGACGGCGCCGATGAAGTTGGAGAGGTCCGTGACGTCCCCCATGGTCAGGTAGTCGACCTCGGCGGCGAACTCCTCCTTGAAGCCGGAGTTCCAGATGGACGCCGGGATGTAGGCGCGGGAGGTCGCGCTGCACTTCTGGCCCTGGTACTCGAAGGCACCGCGGGTCAGCGCCGTCTTCAGGACCGCGCGATCGGCGCTGGGGTGCGCGACCAGGAAGTCCTTGCCGCCGGTCTCGCCGACCAGGCGCGGGTAGGAGCGGTACTTCTCGATGTTGTTGCCGACCGTCTTCCACAGGTACTGGAAGGTCTTGGTCGACCCGGTGAAGTGGATGCCGGCCAGGTCGCGGTGCTCGAGCGCCACCTTGGAGACCTCGATGCCGTCACCGGTGACGAGGTTGATGACGCCCTTGGGCAGCCCGGCCTCCTCCAGCAGCTGCATCAGCAGGACGGCCGCGTGGGTCTGGGTCGGGGACGGCTTCCACACCACCACGTTGCCCATGAGCGCGGGGGCGGTGGGCAGGTTGCCCGCGATCGCGGTGAAGTTGAAGGGCGTGATCGCGTAGACGAAGCCCTCCAGCGGGCGGTGGTCCAGGCGGTTCCAGACGCCCGGGGAGTTGGCCGGGGGCTGCTCGGCCAGGAGCTGGCGGGCGTAGGCCACGTTGAAGCGCCAGAAGTCGACCAGCTCGCAGGGACAGTCGATCTCGGCCTGCTGGGCGGTCTTCGACTGGCCGAGCATGGTCGATGCGGCGAGCGTCTCGCGCCACGGCCCGGACAGCAGCTCCGCCGCACGCAGGATGATCGCGGCGCGGTCGTCGAAGGACATCGCACGCCAGGCGGGCGCGGCGGCGAGGGCCGCGTCGATGGCGTCCTGCGCGTCCTGCTGGGTGGCGTTGGCGTACGTGCCCAGGCGGGCCTTGTGGTTGTGCGGCTGCACGACGTCGAACCGCTCGCCGCCGCCCATCCGCTTCTCGCCGCCGATCGTCATCGGCAGGTCGACCGGGTTCTCGGCCAGCTCCTTCAGCTTGACCTCGAGCCGGGCGCGCTCGGGCGAGCCGGGGGCGTAGCCGTGCACCGGCTCGTTGACGGGGGTGGGGACCTGGGTCACAGCGTCCATGGGATCCGTAACTCCTTGATGTTGAGCGGGTGTTGCGAGCGGGGGTGCGGGCTCAGCCCTACTGATCGGTTCTCGGCGGTCAGCCTTTGCTGACCATCGACCGGAGGAAGAAGCGCAGGTTCGCCGGCTTCTCCGCGAGCCGCCTCATGAAGTAGCCGTACCAGTCGGTGCCGTAGGCGGTGTAGACACGCATGCGGTGGCCCTCGGCGGCGAGTCGGAGGTGTTCGTCGCTCCGGATGCCGTAGAGCATCTGGAACTCGTACTCGTCGGGCTTGCGCCCGGCCTTGCGGGCCAGCTCCTGGGCGATGGAGATCAGGCGCGGGTCGTGGGATCCGACCATCGGGTACCCCTCGCCCTCCATCAGGATCCTGAGGACCCGCACATACGCCTTGTCGATCTCCTGCTTCTGCTGGTACGCGACCTCGGCGGGCTCCTTGTACGCGCCCTTCACCAGCCGCACCCGGCTGCCGGCCGCGGCGAGGCGGCGGGCGTCGGCCTCGGTGCGGAACAGATAGGCCTGGATGACGCACCCGGTCTGCGGGAAGTCCTTCCGCAGCTCCTCGTGGATGGCGAACATCGAGTCGAGGGTGGTGTGGTCCTCGGCGTCGAGCGTGACCGTCGTACCGATCGCGGCGGCGGCCTCGACGACCGGCCGGACGTTGGCGAGGGCCAGCTCATGGCCGCCGGGCAGCGCCTGCCCGAACATCGACAGCTTCACGGACATCTCGACCCGCTCGCCGAGGCCCAGCTCGCTCAGCCGGTCGACCAGCCTCAGATAGGCGTCGCGGGCCGCGGCGGCCTGTGCGGGCGTGGTGATGTCCTCGCCGACGACGTCCATCGTCAGCTCCAGGCCACGGCCGGTGAGGTCCTTGATGATCGGCAGGATGTCGTCGACGGTCTCACCGGGGATGAAGCGGTCGACGACCTGCTTGGTCACCGGGGCCGCCGAGATCAGGCGTCGCATCCGGTCGCTGCGCGACGCGGCAAGAATCACGGGACCCAGCACGGGGCACCTCCACAAACCAGCAGATAGAACCACCGTGAAACCTAAGGATCCCTCCGATCCTCAGCCATCGACAGCTGTCACGCATCCGTGCCGCAGATCTCAGACAGATGTATGAAGCGGGCCCGGAAATGCGGGAGAATGCCCGAGTGACGTCCGAAGTCTTCAGCCACGCGGGTGACTACCAGGAGCTGGTCGACGAGATCTCCGGGCTCCTCGGGGTCCCCGCGACCCTGGAGAACCGGGACTTCGAGCTGATCGCCTTCGGTGCGTACGACAGTGAGGGCGACCTCGACGCCTCCGCGCTGGACCCGGTGCGCACCCGCTCGATCCTGACGCGGCGCTCCACGTCCGCGGTCCGTGCGTGGTTCGAGGGCTTCGGCATCACCCGGGCGACGGGCCCGGTCCGTATCCCGCCGACGCCCGAGGCGGGCGTGTACCGGGGACGCATCTGCCTTCCGGTACGCCATCGGGGTGTCGTCCTCGGCTATGTCTGGCTGCTGGACTCCGACCCGGGCCCGACCGAGCGGCAGCTGAGCGCGGCCATGGACGTGGCGGCCCGCATCGGCGCCCTGCTGGCGGACGAGGCGCAGCACGGCGCCGACCTCACCCGGGAGCTGCGGGCCGTGCTCACCGCCGAGCGCGGCTGGCCGCAGGACATGGCGGTGGCGGAACTGCGCACCGCGCTGGGTGCCCGTGCGGACGGCCTGCACACGGTGGTCTGCGTGACCCCCTGGCCGTCCGCCGACCCGGACGACGCCCCCTCCGTCCGTACGGTGCCGGCGGCGACGGCGCTGTGCACGGTGCCGTGGGGTGCGGCCTCCCACTCCCTCGCCCTGCTGGTACGGCTGCGCTCGGCGGACGTCCTGACGCCGGCCACCTCGGCGGCGGGGCGGCTGCTGGAGCGGGCGCGGCAGCTGGAGGGGGGCGGCGCGGCGGCGTGCGGCATCGCGGGCGCGCGCACCGGGCTCGCGGAGCTGGCGGCGGCCTGGCACGAGGCCCTGGCGGCGGCGCGGGCCGCGCTGGCGGAGCCCCGGCTCGGTCCGGTCGCCGAGTGGGCGCACATCGGCCCGTTCCGCCTGCTGACCGCGCTGCCACCGGAGGTCGCCCACGACCCTGCCGTACGCACCCTGTTGTCTCCGACCTACCGCGAACTCGCCCGTACCGCCGAGGTCTACCTCGACTGCGCGGGCCAGGCCGCCCGCACGGCCGCCGAGCTGGGCATCCACCGCCAGACCCTGTACTACCGCCTGTCCCGCGTGGAAAAACTGACGGGCCTGGACCTGGACGACGGCGAGGACCGGCTGCTGCTGCACATGGCGCTGAAGGGCGCAAGGCTGTAGCCGCCGCGCGCGACCGACCGGTTCTGCCGCGGCTGTCGGCCCTCGGGGCGAAGTCGTGCTGCGGGAAGACGGTGAACCCGGTCGGCGCCGGCACCGGCTCCTTCGAGCTCGTGTCCGTCGAGGGCACCTCCGCGGCCACCCTCGACCGCGTCGGCCTGGACCCGTCGTACGGTGAACGCCGGCCGCACGAACTCTCCGGGGGCCGGTGCCAACGCGCCGGATTCGCCCGGGCGTCGGCCTCCGACCCGCATCTGCTGGTCCTCGACGAACCCGTCTCCGCCCTGGCCCGGTCCGTCCGCGCCGGTGGGGCGGGTCAGCGCTTCGTGGCCCCGGCGATCACCTGGCGCAGCCCCTCGGTGAGCTGCTCCGCGGTGGGCGCGGTCTTCGGGTCGAAGCTCCACTGGGCGATGAGACCCGTCATGAGGGTCACGTAGAACATGCCGAGCGTGTCGGTGGTCTCGTCCGAGACGTCCTCCTCGCGCCCGCCCATGAGCATCGGCACGAACCCGCGTCCAGCCTCCCGCTGGGCCCGTGCCAAGTGGTCGCGCAGCTCCGGCATGTGGTCGCCCATGACCACGATCTCCATGCTGAGACGCCAGATCGAGCCCGGCGCCCGCATGGTGCCGATGACGTTCGACCACACCTCCTGGAACCGTTCGAGGGAACCGGGCTCGGCGCTCGTCGCGGCCCCGTCCCCCTCGAAGGCGTCCCCCATCCCCTCGACCAGCGACACATACGCCTGCGCCAGCAGTGCGTCCTTCGACCCGTAGTGGTAGCCGATCGAGGCCAGGTTGGTCCCCGACGCCTTGACGATGTCCCGCGCCGTCGTGCGCGCGAACCCCTTCTCCAGCAGGCAGCGCTTGGCGCCTTCGAGCAGATCCTCACGGTGTCCCATGCCCCCACCCTACCGCGATCCATACAACCGTCCTAGACGCATGACTTATACAATCGTTCTAGACATACGTTTAAGACGCCCGTACAGTCCCTGTCATGACGAACTCGACGAGCACCACAACCCCGCCCGGCCAACTGGCCGGCCGCCGCGAATGGACCGCAGTGGGCGTGCTGATGCTCCCGTTGCTGCTGGTCTCGATGGACGTCTCGGTCCTGTACTTCGCTATCCCGGCCATCAGTGCCGACCTGGAACCGAGCGGCACCCAACAGCTGTGGATCTTCGACATCTACGCCTTCGTCCTGGCCGGCCTGCTGATGACGATGGGCTCCCTGGGCGACCGCATCGGCCGCCGCAGGCTCCTCCTGTTCGGCGCTGCGGCCTTCGGCCTCGCGTCGCTCACCGCGGCCTACGCGAACAGCGCCGAGACCCTGATCGCGGCCCGCGCGGTCCTCGGCATCGGCGGTGCGACCCTGATGCCATCGACGATGGCGCTGATCCGCACGATGTTCACCGACCCGGGCCAGCGTGCGAAGGCGATCGGCCTGTGGTCCGGTGTGATGACGGCCGGCATCGCGCTCGGCTCGGTGCTGAGCGGTGTCCTCGTCCAGTACTTCTGGTGGGGCTCGGTCTTCCTGGTCAACCTGCCCGCGATGGCGCTGCTGCTGATCCTCGGTCCGTTCCTGCTGCCCGAGTCGCGCGACCCCTCCCCGGGCCGCTTCGACTGGCTGAGCGTGCCCCTGTCGATGGCCGCGGTGCTGCCCGTCATCTACGGCCTCAAGGAGATCCCCTCCGAGGGCTGGCACGTCCAGTACGTCGTCTCGATCACCGTCGGCCTGCTCTTCGCGACCGCCTTCGTCCACCGCCAGCGCACCGCGGCCTCACCGATGATCTCGCCGGCCCTGTTCCGCGGCCGCGGCTTCGCGCCCTCGGTCGTCCTCAACCTGATCGGCTCATTCGCCATCATGGGCTCGGCGTACTTCACCACGCAGTATCTGCAGTCGGTGCTCGACAAGAGCGCCATGGAGGCCGCCCTGTGGTCTCTGCTCCCCTCGGTGCCGATCGGCATGGCGGCCCCGATGGCGGCCTCCCTGGTCCAGAAGGGCGTCGAGCGCGCCCATGTGGTCACCGCGGGCTTCACCATCGGCGCGGCCGGCTACGCGCTCCTGGCCTTCGTGGGCACGGACTCCCTCTGGCTGGTCCTGGTCGCGTCCGGCGTCCTCGCCTCGGGAGTCGTCATGGTCATCTCCCAGATCACGGACCTGGCGCTGAGCAGCGCCCCGGTGGAACGGGCGGGCTCGGCCTCCTCCCTGATGGAGACCGGCGCGGAGTTCGGCGGCGCGCTCGGGATGGCGATCCTCGGCTCCATCGGTACGGCCCTCTACCGCCACGAGATCCCCGCCTCGGCCCCCGCTCCGGCCCACGAAACACTGGGCGGCGCACTGGCGGTGGCCGCTCGGCTCCCGGGGCGCGCGGGAGACGCCCTGGCGACCACGGCCCGCGAGGCGTTCACCAGCGGAATGCACGGCGCGGCGATCGCCGGGACGGTGGTTCTGGTGGGGGCGGCAGCGCTGGCGGCGAGGGCGCTGCGGGGGATCCGCGTCAGCGAGAAGTAGGGCGACGCGAAGGGGCCGAGCCGACTCACGTCGGCTCGGCCCCTTCGCGTGGTGATGTGTCAGACCAGGTTCACCGAGCGGGCGAACGTCGCGCCGATCTCCGCCTCGACCTCGACCAGCACCGCGGGGGGCACCGTGTCGTCGACGGTCAGTACGGCCAGCGCCTCGCCGCCGGCCACGGCACGCGAGACCTGCATACCGGCGATGTTGATCCCCGCCTCGCCGAAGATCCGGCCGACCGTGCCGACGACACCGGGACGATCCTCGTACCGCAGCACGACCATGTGGTCGGCAAGGGCGAGGTCGACGTCGTACTCGCCCACGGCCACGATCTTCTGCAGGTGCTTCGGACCGGCCAGGGTGCCCGAGACCGACACCTCGTCGCCGCCCGAGAGCGTGCCGCGCACGGTGACGACGTTGCGGTGGTCGGTCGCCTCGGAGCTGGTGGTCAGCCGCACCTCGACGCCGCGCTCCTGCGCGAACAGCGGGGCGTTGACGTACGATACCGTCTCGTCGACGACGTCCTCGAAGACACCCTTGAGGGCGGACAGCTCCAGCACCTTCACGTCGTGCTGGGTGATCTCGCCGTACACCTCCACGTCGAGGCGGACCGCGACCTCACCGGCGAGCGCGGTGAAGATCCGGCCGAGGCGCTCGGCGAGGGGCAGGCCCGGCTTGACGTCCTCGGCGATGACACCGCCCTGGACGTTCACCGCGTCCGGTACGAGCTCACCGGCGAGGGCGAGCCGCACCGAGCGGGCGACGGCGATACCGGCCTTCTCCTGCGCCTCGTCGGTGGAGGCACCGAGGTGCGGGGTGGCGACGACCTGGTCGAACTCGAACAGCGGGGAGTCCGTGCAGGGCTCCTTCGCGTACACGTCGAGACCGGCGCCCGCGACGCGCCCCTCCTTCAGCGCCGAGTACAGCGCCTCCTCGTCGACGATCCCGCCGCGCGCGGCGTTGACGATCCGCACGCTCGGCTTGACCTTGCGCAGCGCCTCGTCACCGATGAGGCCGACCGTCTCGGGGGTCTTGGGCAGGTGGACGGTGATGAAGTCGGAGACCTCGAGCAGCTCGTCCAGCGAGAGCACCTTGACGCCCATCTGCGCGGCGCGCGCGGGCTGGATGTACGGGTCGTAGGCGACGACCTTCATACCGAACCCGGACATGCGCTGGGCGACCAGCGCGCCGATCCGGCCGAGGCCGACGACACCGAGGGTCTTCTCGGCCAGCTCGACGCCCGTGTACTTGCTGCGCTTCCACTCGCCGTTCTTCAGCGCGGCGTTGGCCTGCGGGATGTGGCGGGCGGTGGCGACGATGAGACCGCAGGCCAGCTCGGCGGCGGTCACGATGTTCGAGGTGGGGGCGTTGACGACCATCACGCCTGCCTTGGTGGCGGCGGAGACGTCCACGTTGTCCAGGCCGACGCCGGCTCGTGCGACGACCTTCAGCTTGTTCGCGGCGGCGATCGCCTCGGCGTCCACCTTGGTGGCGGAGCGGATCAGGATCGCGTCGACGTCGGCGATGGCCGGGAGCAGTTCGGCTCGGTCCGCTCCGTTGCAGTGCCGGATCTCGAAGTCCGGGCCAAGCGCGTCCACAGTCGCGGGCGACAGCTCTTCAGCGATGAGTACGACGGGTTTCGAGCTCACGTGAGTCCTCACAAGTCCAATGCGGACGGCCGTCCCGACGGCCGCAGGCGGTGGAGGTTGGCTAGCCGCGTGGAAGACGCACGACGCTGTGGGCCTGACGCGTATGTAGTACGGCAGTGTAGTGGCGCCGCGACGATCGTCCTGCGCCTCTCCGGAAGGATCACCCGTCCGTGAGTGGACGGTCTGGACAACGGGCCGGAGCAGTCCGCTCCGGCCCCGCCGCCATGAGGCTTACGCCTCCTCGTCGACCCAGCTCATCAGCTTGCGCAGCTGCTTGCCGGTGGTCTCCAGCAGGTGCTCGGAGTCGGCCGTCTTGTACTCGTTGTACTTCTTCAGACCGCCGTGGTACTCGGCCATCCACTCACGGGCGAAGGTGCCGTCCTGGATCTCGGCGAGGACCTTCTTCATCTCGGCCTTGGTGGCGTCGGTGATGATCCGCGGGCCGGTGACGTAGTCGCCCCACTCGGCGGTCTCGGAAATCGACCAGCGCATCTTCTCCAGGCCGCCCTCGTACATGAGGTCCACGATCAGCTTCAGCTCGTGCAGGCACTCGAAGTACGCGATCTCCGGCTGGTAGCCCGCCTCGGTCAGCGTCTCGAAACCGGCCTTCACCAGCGCGGCCGTACCACCACAGAGAACCGCCTGCTCACCGAAGAGGTCGGTCTCGGTCTCCTCGGTGAAGGTGGTCTTGATGACGCCGGCACGGGTGCCGCCGATGCCCTTGGCGTACGACAGCGCGAGCGCGAAGGCGTTGCCGGTCGCGTCCTGCTCGACGGCCGCGATGCACGGAACGCCGCGGCCCTCCTCGTACTGACGGCGCACCAGGTGACCCGGGCCCTTGGGGGCGACCATGCAGACGTCCACGTTGGCCGGGGGCTTGATGAAGTCGAAGCGGATGTTCAGGCCGTGGCCGAAGAACAGCGCGTCGCCGTCCTTGAGGTTGTCCTTGATGGACTCCTCGTAGACCTGGGCCTGGATCGGGTCCGGAACCAGGATCATGATGACGTCGGCCTCGGCGGCGGCCTCGGACGGCGTCACCACGCGCAGGCCCTGCTCCTCGGCCTTCGCCTTGGACTTGGAGCCCTCGTGCAGCCCGACACGGACGTCGACACCCGAGTCACGGAGCGACAGCGCGTGGGCGTGGCCCTGGCTGCCGTAACCGATGACCGCGACCTTGCGGCCCTGGATGATGGACAGGTCGGCGTCGGCGTCGTAGAACAGCTCGGCCACTTTGGGTTCTCTCCTTGAGTGCAGATGTTGCGTCCCACCGTATGACGGCGGGCGGAAGTGAAGTCTCGGGGTCTCGGAATACGGGCGGCCGGTGTCACCCGGCCGCCCCAACACGTCGTTACGCCGACCGGTCGAGCGCGCGCAGCGACCGGTCCGTGATCGAACGGGCGCCCCGGCCGATCGCGATCGTGCCGGACTGGACGAGCTCCTTGATGCCGTACGGCTCCAGCATCTTCAGCATGGCGGACAGCTTGTCGCTGCTGCCGGTGGCCTCGATCGTGACGGCCTCCGGGGAGACGTCGACGGTCTTGGCGCGGAACAGCTGGACGATCTCGACGATCTGGGAGCGCGTCTCGTTGTCGGCGCGCACCTTCACCAGGACGAGTTCGCGCTGGACGGCCTGGGCCGGCTCCAGCTCGACGATCTTCAGCACGTTGACCAGCTTGTTGAGCTGTTTGGTCACCTGCTCGAGCGGCAGGTCCTCGACGTTCACCACGATGGTGATGCGGGAGATGTCGGGGTGCTCGGTGACGCCGACCGCGAGCGAGTCGATGTTGAAGCCGCGGCGGGAGAACAGGGCGGCGATCCGGGCCAGGATGCCCGGGGTGTTCTCCACCAGGACGGAGAGCGTGTGCTTGGACATGGTCGGGTTCCTTTACCTACGGCTCTCAGTCGTCTTCGTTGTCGCCGAAGTCGGGGCGGACGTCCCGGGCGGCCATGATCGTGTCGTTCGAGGTGCCGGCGGCGACCATCGGCCACACCATCGCGTCCTCATGGACGATGAAGTCGATGACGACGGGGCGGTCGTTGATGGAGTTCGCCTCTTCGATGACCTTGTCGAGGTCGGCCGGGTCCTCGCAGCGGATCGCGTAGCAGCCCATGGCCTCCGACAGCTTCACGAAGTCGGGAACCCGGGTGCCGGCGCTCGGCTGCTTGCCGTCCGCCTCCGGGCCGGAGTGCAGCACGGTGTTGGAGTAGCGCTGGTTGTAGAAGAGGGTCTGCCACTGGCGGACCATCCCGAGGGCGCCGTTGTTGATGATGGCGACCTTGATCGGGATGTTGTTCAGGGCGCAGGTGGTGAGCTCCTGATTGGTCATCTGGAAGCAGCCGTCGCCGTCGATCGCCCAGACCGTCTGGTCCGGGGCACCGGCCTTGGCGCCCATCGCGGCCGGGACCGCGTAACCCATCGTTCCGGCACCGCCCGAGTTCAGCCAGGTCGCGGGCTTCTCGTACCGGATGTAGTGCGCGGCCCACATCTGGTGCTGGCCCACACCCGCCGCGAAGATCGTGCCCTCCGGCGCGAGCTGCCCGATGCGCTCGATCACCTGCTGCGGCGACAGCTGGCCGTTCTCCGGGTGCTCGTAGCCCAGCGGGTAGGTCTCGCGCCAGCGGTTGAGGTCCTTCCACCAGGCGCTGTAGTCGCCCTGGTGGCCCTCGCTGTGCTCCTTCTGGACGGCCTGGATCAGGTCGGCGAGCACCTCGCGCGCGTCCCCGACGATCGGCACGTCCGCGGCGCGGTTCTTGCCGATCTCGGCGGGGTCGATGTCGGCGTGGACGATCTTGGCGTACGGGGCGAAGCTGTCCAGCTTGCCGGTGACGCGGTCGTCGAAGCGGGCTCCGAGGGCGACGATCAGGTCGGCCTTCTGCAGCGCGGTGACGGCGGTGACCGCACCGTGCATGCCCGGCATCCCCACGTGCAGCGGGTGGCTGTCGGGGAACGCGCCGAGCGCCATCAGGGTGGTGGTGACAGGCGCTCCGGTGAGCTCGGCGAGAACCTTGAGCTCGGCGGTGGCGTGTGCCTTGATGACACCGCCACCGACATAGAGGACGGGCCGCTTGGCGGAGGTGATGAGCTTCGCGGCCTCGCGGATCTGCTTGGCGTGCGGCTTGGTCACCGGGCGGTAGCCGGGCAGGTCCATGACCGGCGGCCAGGAGAAGGTCGTCTGCGCCTGCAGCGCGTCCTTCGCGATGTCGACCAGGACCGGGCCGGGCCGGCCGGTGGAGGCGATGTGGAAGGCCTGCGCGATCACCCGCGGAATGTCCTCCGCCTTGGTGACCAGGAAGTTGTGCTTGGTGATCGGCATGGTGATGCCGACGATGTCCGCCTCCTGGAAGGCGTCCGTGCCGATCGCCTTGGACGCGACCTGACCGGTGATCGCCACGAGCGGCACGGAGTCCATGTGCGCGTCGGCGATCGGGGTCACCAGGTTCGTGGCGCCCGGCCCCGAGGTGGCCATGCAGACGCCGACCTTGCCGGTGGCCTGCGCATAACCCGTCGCCGCGTGGCCGGCGCCCTGCTCGTGGCGGACCAGGACGTGGCGCACCCGCGTGGAGTCCATCATCGGGTCGTACGCGGGAAGGATCGCACCGCCGGGAATGCCGAATACCGTGTCGGCCCCGACTTCCTCGAGAGAGCGGATGAGGGACTTCGCACCCGTGACGTGCTCGGGTGCGGACTGCTGTCCTCCGGATCGGGGCCGCGGCTGCGGATGGGCCCCGGTGGCCTGCTCGGTCATCGTCAGTCTCTTCTCGATGCTGAGGGTTTTTGCGAGGTTTGTACGGTGTTCAAGCGCTGCATGACTGGTGCCTGTGCAACAAAAAACCCCTCGTGCCGTAAGGCAAGCGAGGGGAGCGCGCCGGGAGTAGTCGCTGGGAGTTCCGGGTCGGTCCGGACATCACCAGCTCAGCCGACGCGCTTTCCAAGTACGAGAATTCGGGTGCGCATGGCACAGACCCTCCCCCCGGCACGCACCACGTGTCAAGTGGGTGGGACGGGAGTCTCATTATGTGAGCGGAGTCCACTTCCGCCTCCCAGAACGGCGGGGACACCACTTGTGTACACCCCTGAGCCACCTCCCGCGAACGCGGGCTCGACAGGTCCGTGCGGCACCGGATAGTGGCCGGAAGCAAGCGCCCGGCGCACCCGGACCTCGTCCAGCGGACCGGAGAACGCCATGCCCTGCCCGTGCGTGCACCCCATCGCGCGCAGCGCCACGACCTGTTCGGGCAGGTCCACGCCGTCGGCCACGGACTGCAGCCCGAGGTCGGTCGCGATCCGCAGCAGCCCACTGGTGATCTTGTGTAGCCGCGCCGACTCGACGACGCCCTCGACCAGGCTGCGGTCGAGTTTCAGCACGTCGACGGGGAGTCTGCGCAGTGCCGTGATCGCCGCGTGGCCGCCGCCGAAGCCGTCCAGGGCGATCCGGATGCCGAGTCTGCGCAGGGCGGCCAGGCGTCGCTCCAGTTCGTCCAGGGAGACCCGGGGGTCAGTGTCGGACAGCTCGATCACCAGCGACCCGGAGGGCAGCCCGTGCCGGGTCAGCAGGGCCTCGATCGAGCCGAGCGGCATCGAACGGTCGAGCAGCCGGCGGGCGCTCATCGGGACCGCGACGGGCACCGACAGTCCGGTGCCGGTGCGCTCGGCGGCCTGTTCCACCGCCTCCTCCAGCATCCAGCGGCCGAGCTCGGCGGTCTTGTCGCTGTCCTCGGCGACCCGCAGGAACTCGGCCGGGGTGAACAGCACCCCTTGCGAGGACCGCCAGCGCGCCTGGGCCTCGAGGGACGTGATCCGGCCGTCCTCCAGACAGACCACGGGCTGGTGCAGCAGCGTGAACTCGCCGTCGTGCAGTGCGGCACGCAGCCGCGTGGCCAGCTCCGCCTTGCGTACGACGTCCTGCTGCATCTGCGGGGCGTACAGCTCGACGCGGCCCTTGCCGGCCGCCTTGGCGCGGTACATGGCGAGGTCGGCGTTGCGCAGCAGCTCGCCCGCGCCGAGGCCCGGCTCGGCGAAGGCGACACCGATGGAGGCCGCCACCCGGACATCGTTGCCGTCGATGAGATACGGCTGCGAGAGCGTGATCCTGAGGCGGTCGGCGAGCTCCAGGATGTGCCGTTCGCGCGCCGAGCGGTCCCGGGTGCCGTCCCCCGCGATCAGGGCCGCGAACTCGTCGCCGCCGAGCCGGGAGGCGGTGTCCCCGTGCCGTACCGCTTCCTGGAGTCTGCGGGCGGCCTGGACGAGCAGTTCGTCCCCGGCCTGGTGCCCGATCGTGTCGTTGACGGCCTTGAAGCCGTCGAGGTCGATGAAGAGGACGGCCGTGCCGCGCAGGGACACCCGGTCGGCGGCCCGGCGGCCGGACAGGGCCTGCTGGACGCGCTTGGTGAACAGGGCGCGGTTGGGCAGGTCGGTGAGCGGGTCGTGCTCGGCGTTGTGCTGCAGCTGTGCCTGCAGGCGCACTCTTTCGGTCACGTCCCGGCTGTTGAAGATGAGGCCGCCGTGGTGGCGGTTGACCGTGGACTCCACGTTGAGCCAGCCGCCGTCGCCGGACCGGAAGCGGCACTCGATGCGTGTGGTGGGTTCCTCGAGCGGGCTGGCGGCGAGGAAACGGCGCACCTCGTGCACCACGCAGCCCAGGTCCTCCGGGTGGATGAGATTGGCCAGTTCCGTACCCACGAGGTCCTCGGCGGGCCGTCCGTAGACCCCTGCGGCGGCCGGGGAGACGTAGCGGAGGATGCCGTTGGGCGCGGCGATCATGATGACGTCGCTGGAGCCCTGCACCAGGGAGCGGAAGTGGTTCTCCTTCTGGGCCAGCTCCTGGGTGAGGGTGATGTTGTCGAGCAGCATGATGCCCTGGCGCACCACGAGGGCGAGCACCACCGTGCCTCCGGTGAAGAGCACCACGCGGTCGACCCGGTGGCCGTTGAGGACGGTGTAGAGGATCCCGAGGGTGCACACGGCCGCGGCGAGATAGGGCGTGAGGGCGGCCAGGGAGCCGGCGATGGGCCGGGCGGCCGGGTACCGGCTGTGATCACCTCCCTGCGGTGCCGGGTGGTGCTGGTGCGCGCCGCCCCGCTGGCCCGGCACGTGTTCGTGCACCACGCGCGTGTGCCCGTCGAGCTCGCACCGGTCGGCCTCGGACTGCTGGCCCTGCCGGGGCGCGGCCCAGGGGGCGTACGCGAGGAGCAGGGAGCCGGCGAACCAGCCCGCGTCGAGCAACTGGCCCGAGTGGTAGCTGTTGTGCAGCAGCGGCGAGGTGAACAGGGCGTCGCACATCACCGTCAGCGCCAGTGCGCCGATGGCGGTGTTGACCGCCGTGCGGTTCACCGCCGAGCGCCTGAAGTGCAGGGCCAGCACCATGCTGACCAGGGCGATGTCCAGCAGCGGGTAGGCGAGCGAGAGCGCGGTGTGCGCGACGCTCGGCCCGTCGAACTTGGCCGCCTGGGCGAGCGCGAGGCTCCACGACAGCGTGAGCAGCGAGCCGCCGATCAGCCAGGCGTCGAGGGCGAGGCACACCCAGCCGGCCTTGGTCACCGGCCGCTTGGCGAGCACCAGGAGCCCCACGATCGCGGGCGGCGCGAAGCAGAGGAAGAACAGGTCGGCATAGCTGGGAGTGGGCACCTGCTCCCCCAGGACGACCTCGTACCACCCCCAGACCCCGTTGCCCAGGGCGGCCATGGCCGAGGAGAGGGCGAACAACAGCCAGGCGGGTCGAAAGCGGACACGGCGGCTACGGGCGTACAGGAACAGCGACACGGCGGCGGTACCGGCCGCGGCGCTCAGTCCGAAGTCACCCATGATCAGCGAGAGTTCGTCCGAACCCCAGCCGAACGCGGAACCGACGGCGTATCCCGCGCACACCAGAGCCAGAACGAGTTGGGGGACCAGACCGGGTCCGCGGCCGGCGGCCGGCGGACGGGGTACCAGCGTCCCCGGCGAAGGCTGTACCCGCACCGCTGCGGCGAGGGTGGTCGTGGGGGGCGGGGGCGAGCTCACCGGGCCCACCCGGTCCGCATCGTGCCCAGGTCCCGCGGCTCCCGGTGCGCTGGGTGCGCATGCCCCCGGCGGCTGTGCCTGCGGTGGTGATGGCTGTGACGGCAGCCGTGACTGCCGTGGTGACCGCGTCTGCGCGCGGCCGTACGCCAGAGTCGCCTCCGGCGGCCCCGTCGCGTCGGATCGCTCGCCCATAGGCCGTGCATCGCCCGTCGCCCCCCTCACAGTCTGAATTTCCGTCCCCGGCGCCGAACGGTGCGGCGCAGCCCCTGCTCGGGACGATACACCAGTCTCGTCACTCAGGGACATAGTTCCTCTACGCTCCGTGACGACCAGCAGGAATGTGTGCACGGACCGCGTCCGCAAGGTTGCGGAGGGTACCGGAAGCGGATTACGAGCCCGTTGCGCCCGTCGTGCGGGGCGCGCACGGGACGCTCAGGTCGTCGGGGTCACGCGCTGTTTGCGCCTGTCGTAAGGATCACGTTGCGCAGCGGCTCCCGGTTCACGAACCGGGTCAACTGGTCCACCAGCAGCCGCTTGGCGCGCGGCAGGAACGCCGATGTGGGGCCGCCGACATGGGGGCTGATCAGGACGCCGGGCGCGCGCCACAGGGGGTGTTCGCGGGGCAGCGGCTCCGGGTCCGTGACGTCGAGGGCCGCGGTGATGCGGCCGCTCTCCACTTCGGCGAGCAGGGCCTTGGTGTCGACGACGGGGCCGCGGGAGACGTTCACGAGCAGGGCGCCGTCCTTCATGCGCGCGAGGAAGTCGGCCCCGGCCAGGCCGCGGGTGGCCTCGGTGAGGGGCGTGACGAGGACGACGACATCCGCTTGGGGCAGCAGGGCGGGCAGATCGGTGAGCGGATGCACCGGGCCGCGCGCCGTGGTGCGCTCAGAGCGCGCGACGCGCGCCACCCGCGCCACCTCGAACGGCACGAGCCGGTCCTCGATGGCGGATCCGATCGACCCGTACCCGACGATGAGGACGTTCTTGTCGGCCAGCGCGGGCCGGAAGCCGCCGAGCCACTCCCCGCGGTCCTGGGCGCGCACGAAGTCGGGGACACCGCGCAGCGAGGCGAGGATCAGGGTGAGCGCGAGCTCCGCGGTGCTCGCCTCGTGCACCCCGCGCGCGTTGCACACCTGTACGCCGGGACGCAGATGCTTCAGCCCCGGCTCCAGGCTGTCGATGCCGGCCGACAGGGTCTGTACCACCTGCACGCCGCTCAACGCGCGCAGGGGACGTACGCCCACGTCACCGGGCTTCATATAGGGGACGACGTAGTAGACGCAGTCGGCGGGGTCCGCGGGGAAGTCGTCGGCGCCGTCCCAGAAACGGTAGTTGGGGCCTTCGGGAAGCCCCTCGATGGTGTCCGGCGGGATGGAAAGCCACACGTCAGCAGTCATGTCAGGAGGCTATGTCAGGTTCATGGGAGCGCAGAGGTTAGGTTGGGGGCCAGGAGAGGGAGGGTCACGAGCAGGTGGAGCGCAGGACGATCGGCGCGGGGGCACTCGCGGTGGGGGCCGTCGGACTCGGGTGCATGCCGATGAGCTGGGCGTACAGCGGGTCGCGGCAGCGGGGCGACGCGTCGCTCAGGGCGGTGCACCGGGCGCTGGACGCGGGCTCGACGCTTCTGGACACGGCCGACATGTACGGACCGTTCACCAACGAGCTGCTGGTGGGGCGGGTGTTGAAGGAGCGCCGCCAAGATGCCTTCGTGTCGACGAAGGTCGGCCTGCTGGTGGGCGAGCAGCACATCGTGGCCAACGGCCGCCCCGGCTATGTGAAGCGCGCCTGCGACGCTTCTTTGAGGCGTCTGCAGACGGATGTCATCGACCTCTACCAGCTGCACCGCGAGGACCCGGAGGTCCCGGTGGAGGAGACCTGGGGCGCGATGGCGGAGCTCGTCCAGGCCGGAAAGGTGAAGGCGTTGGGGTGGTGCGCGGTGGGCGCCCGCGGCGGCCGGCGCTCCGGCGGCCGACTGCACGACGCGACGATCAGGCAACTGCAGCGCGTCCAGCAGGTGTTCCCGGTGAGCGCGGTGGAGGCCGAGCTGTCGGTGTGGTCGCCGGAGGCGCTGGAGTCGCTGCTGCCGTGGTGCGAGGCGCGTGCCGTCGGCTTCCTGGCCGCGATGCCGCTCGGCAACGGCTTCCTGACCGGGACGCTCACCCCCGGCCAGGGCTTCGAACCGGACGACGTCCGCGCCCGCCATCCCCGTTTCACCGCGGAGATGATGGCCGCGAACCAGCCGATCGTGGCCGGCCTGCGCCGGGTCGCGGCCCGGCACGGCGCCGAGGTCACGCCCGCCCAGGTGGCCCTGGCTTGGGTCCTGGCCCAGGGACGGCACGTGGTCCCGGTCCCGGGCACCAAACACGAACACTGGGCGACGGAGAACGCGGCGTCCGCCGCCCTCCGGCTGACTCCGGAGGATCTGGCCGAGGTGGCGGCACTGCCCGGGGCACGGGGATCCTGGGACTAGAACCGGTGCAGAGGATCGGCCGGAAACCGTCCGGGACCGAAACAGGCGGGCTCCGCGGACACGAACGCCCGTCTCGACACCCCCACTGACCACCAGCGCAACGCGGCACCGCCGCTCCCACCGGGAGAACCCCGCCCGAGCCGCGGAACTGCCGGAGGCACGGGGATCCTGGGGCTGAGGGCTGTGGTCGTGAGGCCGAGAGCGGGCGCGTGGCCGCGGCGGCGGGGCTTCGGGATCCGTGGACCGGGAACCTGTGAGGCGTGGGCGGTGTAAGAGAAGGAGAAGCTGCCGCTGGACCGCCCGAAGGGACCAAGACCGTGCTACGACGAGCTGTGCCGGCCGTGCTGGCCACAACCGCGCTCCTGCTGACGGCGGGCTGTTCCTCCGGCGGAGGGTCCGGGGGAGGCGGTGACGGTACGTCGCCGGGCAGCACTGCCGCGCACTCGTCCCCGTCTCGGCAGGCCGCCGAACAGGCCCCGCCCGCCAAGGGCTCCGTCAAGGTGCTGCGCACGGTCGCCACAGGCCTGAAGACCCCGTGGGGCCTCGCCCGGCTGCCCGGCGGGGGCCTGCTCGTCTCCTCCCGGGACGAGGGGACGATCACGAAGGTCGACGAGAACACCGGCAGGAAGACCGAGCTGGGCAAGGTCTCCGGGGTCTCCCCCGCCGGAGAAGGCGGCCTCCTCGGCATCGCGCTCTCCCCGGACTTCGCCGCGGACCGCATGATCTACGCGTACTTCACCTCGGCCTCGGACAACCGCATCGTCCGCCTGCTGTACGACGCGAAGAAGCCGGCCGGCGAACAGCTGGGCGCCCCGGACACGATCTTCAAGGGCATCCCCAAGGGCTACATCCACAACGGCGGCCGCATCGCCTTCGGCCCGGACAGGATGCTGTACGCGGGCACGGGCGAGAGCGGAAACCGGGGCCTGGCCCAGGACAAGAAGTCGCTGGGCGGCAAGATCCTCCGGCTGACCCCGGAGGGCGACCCGGCTCCCGGCAACCCCTTCCCGCACTCCCCCGTCTACAGCTACGGTCACCGCAACGTTCAGGGCCTGGCCTGGGACCCCGAACAGCGCCTGTTCGCCTCGGAGTTCGGCCAGGACACCTGGGACGAGCTGAACGCGATCAAGCCGGGTGACAACTACGGCTGGCCGGACGCCGAGGGCAGGTCGTCCGACCCCGAGTACCACAACCCGCTGGCCCAGTGGCACACGGACGACGCCTCCCCCAGCGGCATCGCCTACGCGGAGGGCTCGATCTGGATGGCGGGTCTGAAGGGGCAGCGCCTGTGGCGCATCCCCCTGAAGGGCACGGCGGCCTCGGTCGATCCGCAGCCCTTCCTGGAGGGCAAGTACGGCCGGCTGCGGACCGTGGTCCCGGCCGGCGGCGACAAGCTGTGGCTGACGACGAGCAACACGGACGGGCGGGGAGACCCGAAGTCCGGCGACGACCGAATACTGGAGCTGCAGGTCGGCTGAGGAATCACTCCTCGGCAGCGTCCGTCCCGTCCTCCTGCCGGGGCGGCCGTACGACGACCTTCCCGGACTCGAGGTCTATCGGCCCGCGTCCGGGGTCGTTGTCGCCGACGTCCTCGCGGGTCAGTTCCAGCCGCTTCTTCTCGTCGCGGGTGTGTTTGCGGCCGGGTGCGAAGAGTTCCTCGAAGGCGTTGAACATCGCTGTCCCTTCAGCTGCTGAGTCATCCGGCGATCAGCCGGTCGCCGTCCCCCGGCGGGAAGAATCCCCGTCGATGCGCCACCGCCGCAGCCTCTCCTCTTCCTGAGACGCCGAGCTTGCCCAGAATGTTCGACACATGGACGCTCGCGGTCTTCGGGGAGATGAAGAGTTCCTCGGCTATCTGGCGGTTGGTGCGGCCGGCGGCGACCAGGCGCAGGACGTCGCGTTCCCGTCCGGTGAGGCCGAGTGCCTCCACCGGGTCGGCGGGCCGAGGGTCCGGGACGCGCTTCAGGGCGAGACGGGCCCGCTGGGCGAGCAGGGCGACGGCGTCGGCGAGGGGGCGGGCGCCGAGGTGGTCGGCCACCGCGTGAGCCAGGCGCAGCAGTTCGGTGGCGCGCTCGCGCTCGTCGTCGCCGCCCGAGGCGAGAAGGGCCTCGGCCAGCCGGTGGCGGACGCGGGCGAGGTCGTAGGGGCGGTCCAGGCATTCGAAACAGGTGACCACGTCCGACCAGGTGTCGGTGGTGTCGCGGCCCTCGGCACGGTCGAGTTCGGCGCGGACCCACTGCTCGTGGGCGAGCCAGATGGGGGTGTCGGTGGTGGTCTTCTTGACGGCCTCGCGGAGCCGTTCGAGGGCGTCGGCGCGGCCCTGCGCCGCCGCGGGCAGGTTCCGGGCGTCGGCCTCGGCGGTGGCGGCGGCCAGCAGCAGGGGCCAGCCGTAGCGCTGGGTGCCGGGCGGGATGTCGCCGACGAGGGCGCGGGCGAGTTCGGCCCGGGCGTCGAGGAGGCGGCCCTCGCCGGCGGCTACACCGATCTCGATGCGGGAGAGGGGCAGGGTGTGCTGAGGCATCGGATCGTGCGTGCCCAAGTAGCTTCGGGCCGCGGCGAGTTGGCGGGCGGCCTCGGACAGGTCGCCGCGGCCGAGGGCGACATGCGCGAGGCAGCTGGCGCCGCCGCCCCGGGGCTTGGCGCCGTGTCCCACGCGCAGCGCGCAGGCCGCCGCGTCGGCGGCCTCGTCCCAGCGGCCCAGCGAGTAGAGCGCCTCGGAGAGGTTGGTCCACACCCAGGCCTCGGAGTCCAGCTGCCCGAACTTCCTGGTGTAGACGAGGCCTTCCTGGAGGAGGGCAACGGCTTCCCGGGCGCGGCCGACCGCGTCCAGTTCGGAGGCCAGATTGACGTAGGCGCGACCGGCGACGTACGAGACGCCCTCCTCCAGGGCCCGGTCCTTGACCTCGTGCATCTCGGCGAGGCCCGCCTCGACGGAACCCGCGTCGACCATCAGACCGCCGTAGGTGAGGCGGGCGTTGAGTTCGATCTCGCGGGCGCCGACCATGCGCGCGTACTCGACGGCACGCTCGGCCGACGAGAGGGCCTCGGGGCCGGGTTCGTGGAGCATCGACCAGGCGGCGGCGGTGGAGAGCACCTCGGCGTGCACCTCGGAGGGCGGCAGGCCGCGGACCAGCTCCTGGGCGGTGCCGAGTTCCTTCCAGCCGTCGCCGCGGGCCAGGGCCTGCACGAGACGGGAGCGCTGCACCCAGAACCAGGCGGCGCGCAGGGGGTCGTCCTCGTCCTCCAGCAGATGCAGGGCCCGCTTGGTGATCTTCAGGGCGCGTTCGCGTTCTCCGGACAGCCGGCCGGCGACCGCGGCCTCGGCCATCAGGTCCAGATAGCGCAGGGGTGTGGTGGCCGGGTCGCAGCCGCAGGGCGGATAGACCTCGGTGTAGTCGATGGGGCGCAGCCGGTCCCGTACCTCCTCGGGGGCGGTGTCCCACAGCTCCATCGCCCGTTCCAGGAGCCGCAGTTGCTCGCTGTAGGCGTGGCGGCAGCGGGCCTCGACGGAGGCGTCCAGCACGGCGGGGAGGGCCTTGTCCGCGCTGTGGGCGTGGTACCAGTAGCTGGCCAGGCGCATGACACGCTGGTCGGCGGGGACGAGCCCCGGGTCGGCCTCCAGGGCCTCGGCGTAGCGGCGGTTGAGGCGGGAGCGCTCGCCGGGCAGCAGGTCGTCACTGACCGCCTCGCGGACCAGGGAGTGGCGGAAGCGGTAGCCGTCGCCGGCGGGCGTGGCCAGCAGGATGTTGGCGTTCACGGCGGCCCGCAGCGCCTCGATGAGGTCGTCCTCGGCGAGCTGGGCGACGGCGGCGAGCAGCGGGTACTCGACGGTGGAGCCGCCCTCGGCGACGATCCGGGCGACCCGCTGGGCGATCTCGGGCAGGCCCTCGACACGGACCAGGAGCAGATCGCGGAGGGAGTCGGTGAGGCCGGTGCCGCAGCCCTCGCTGGCGCAGACGGCGAGTTCCTCGACGAAGAAGGCGTTGCCGTCGGAGCGTTCGAAGATGTCGTCGACCTGGGTGGGGTCCGGTTCGGCGGCGAGGATGCCGGCGATCTGGCGGCCGACCTCCTCCCGGTTGAAGCGGCCGAGTTCGACGCGGCGGACGGTGCGCAGCCGGTCGAGTTCCGCGAGCAGGGGGCGCAGCGGGTGGCGGCGGTGGATGTCGTCGGCGCGGTAGGTGGCGAGGACGACCAGGCGGCCCGTGCGCAGGGTACGGAAGAGGTAGGCGAGGAGGTGGCGGGTGGAGGCGTCGGCCCAGTGCAGGTCCTCGAGGGCGACGACGACGGTCCGGTCGGCGGCGACGCGCTCCAGGACGCGGGCGGTGAGTTCGAAGAGGCGGGCCATGCCCTCCTCGTCGTGCCGCCCTCCGGAGGCTTCGCCCAGTTCGGGCAGGAGCCGGGTGAGTTCCTCCTCCTGGCCTGCGGCCGCGGCGGCGAGCTCGTCGGGCAGTTCGCGGCGCAGGGCGCGCAGGGCGGTGGAGAAGGGGGCGAAGGGCAAACCGTCGGCACCGATCTCGACACAGCCGCCGAGCGCGACGACGGCGCCCGAACGGCAGGCCGCGGTGGCGAACTCCTCGACCAGCCGGGTCTTGCCCACCCCGGCCTCGCCGCCGATCAGGAGGGCCTGGGGGGTGCCTGCGGCGGCCTGGGCGAGGGCGTCGTTCAGGATGTCGAGTTCTTCTGTTCGGCCGACGAACACGGGGCTTACGGACCTGGTCTCCACGACGCCGAGCATCGCATGAGGATCCGACAGCGGGGGAACGGTTTTCGTCCGGGGGCTGCTGCCCCCGGACTCCCGCTCCGGCCCCGGAGGGGCCTCGTCCTCAAGCGCCGGACCGGCTGGTTGCAACCGGCCGGCGCTTGTCGCGCTCACGCCGCGCGGGCGGAGCGAAGCCGGCGAAGCCCCCGGCTATGGCTTTCGTCCTCGGCGGCATGGCGGGTGGCCTCGTGGCGGGCGGCGCGGCGGCCGCGGACGACCTCGCGGGCCAGCCGCTCCTGCTCGGCCTGGCGGATCAGTTCGGCGGAGCGGAGCTGGGAGATCTCGTACTCGTACATGGTGTGTCCCTTGTGAGAGGCGGTTTTCGGGCTTCGCTTGCTGCGATGCCTCAACCTTCGTCTCCAAGGGGGGTGCGCCACATCGGGAGAGTTCCGCATCTTCGGGGGCGCCGGGGGCCTTAGATGTGAGTGAGGGGCCTCAGGAGCTCCGTAAGGTGCTTACGGACGCCCTAAGACCCCTCAGGACCTGCGGTGATGCGGTGGTGGTTCAGCGGGTGGACGGCAGGCCGAGCAGGAGGTCGGTGTACTTCAGGACGGCCAGCAGCAGGCCGATGACGCCGAGTGCGACACCGCCCCAGGCGACCGACTTGATCCAGACCGGCTGCGGCTTGCCGGGGGCGCCGAAGGCGGGCCGGGCGAGCACCACGACGCCGACGATCAGCGCGAGGAGCGCGAACACGCCGCCCCAGAACGCGGTGGCCTTCCAGGCGTCGCCGTAGCCCTCCTTGAGGAGCTTGGCGACATTGGAGGACTGCGCGGTCTGCGCGTGCATCTGGCCGATGAGCGACTGGCGGGCGGAGGCGACGGTGCCGACCCAGCTGCCGGTCAGCGAGACGACGCCGAGCGCGGCGGAGACGACGGCCCCGGCGCCCTGGCCGACGCCGGAGGGCTCCCGGTCGCCGCCGTCGCTCTCGACAAGGTCTGCCTCGGCGGTCGCCTCCTCGGGGGTCTCCTCGGCCGCGGTGGCGTCCACCGTCTCCTCGTCGTGCTTCACTTCGGCGGCCTCGGTCGTGCCGGCCTCGTCATCAGTCTTGGTGGTTCCCATACCTCGCACCGTACGGACGCTGTCTGAGAGGTCTCTTAATGATCGTCGAGGCGATCGTGGAGGCCCCTCCTTACGGATCTTCACTCATCGTTGTGTGCGGCACGCGCGCGTGCTGCGCGCCACTCCGGGGCGAGGATCGACCACACCTCGAGGTCGTGCCGCACCCCACCATAGGGGTGCGCCTGGCGCCGTACACCGTCGCGGGTCATTCCGAGGCGCCGGGCGACGTTCAGGCTGGGTACGTTCCCCGAGGCGGCGACCCACTCGATGCGGTGGATGCCGCGCTCCTCGACCGCCCATTCGACGAGCACCCGCATCGCCCGGGTGACCAGTCCACGGCCCGTTGCCGCGGGCTCCAGCCAGCAGCCGACCTCGGCGTTCTGGGTCTCCGCGTCGAAGTTCAGCGTGAGCACGCCACCCACGAGCCTTCCGTCCAGCCAGATGCCGTGGAGCGAGCCGGTGTCGGCGGCGCGCATGTCGGCGTAGCGCTGGAGCACCTGACGCGCGGAGGGCACGTCGACGGCCTTGGAGCCGAAGGCGATGAACTGTCCGATGAAGTCCCGGCCGCGCTCCAGATGCGCCAGGAACTCCTCGGCGTGCCACGGCTCCAGGGGACGCAGTTCGGCATCGTCACCCAGAGGTATCGCGTACATCCTCGTCCTGCCCCTTCGCCAGTACGTCCGCCACCTCGGCGTCCGTCGCGGCGGCCAGCCTCTCATGGGCCGCGCGGGCCTCGGGCGGTTCGATGCTGATGCGGGGCAGGCGCTGGTCGAGCCAGCGGGGCAGCCACCAGTTGGCGCCGCCGAGCAGGTGCATGAGGGCCGGTACCAGCAGGGTGCGCAGCACGAAGGCGTCGAGGGCGACCGCGGAGGCGAGCGCGATGCCGAACATGGCGATCACCCGGTCGCCGCTGAGCACGAAGGCGAGGAAGACCGAGATCATGATGACCGCGGCCGAGTTGATCACCCGACTGGTCTCGGCGAGCCCGACACGGACTGCGCGCCGGTTGTCGCCGGTCTCCAGCCACTCCTCGTACATCCGGCTGACCAGGAAGACCTGGTAGTCCATGGAGAGCCCGAAGAGGACGGACACCATGATCACGGGGAGGAAGGGCTCGATGGGACCCGCGCGGCCGAGGCCCAGCAGTTCGCTCCCCCACCCCCACTGGAAGATCGCGACGACGACGCCGAAGGCGGCGGCGACCGCGGCGACGTTCATCGCGGCGGCCTTCACGGGGATGCCGATGGACCGGAAGGCGAGCAGCAGGAGCAGACAGCCGAGGCCGATGACGACGCCCACGAACAGCGGCAGCTTGCCGACGATGACGGCGGCGAAGTCGTCGTAGCTCGCCGTCACACCGCCGACGTGCAGGTCGAGCGAGGTGCCGGTCTCGGCGCGCGGCAGCACCTCGGTGCGCAGCCGGTCGACCAGGTCGCTGGTCTTCTGCGACTGGGGTGCCGACTCGGGGACGATCGTGAAGTACGCGGTGTCGCCGCCGGTGTTGTAGGTCACCGGAGTCACCGACGCGACACCCTCGGTGGTGCGGATGGTGGCGTCGAGGTTGTCGAGGGCGAGCTTGTCCTCCGCGCCGTCCACGCGCGTCACCACGGTCAGCGGGCCGTTCACACCGGGCCCGAACCCGTCGGCGAGAAGGTCGTACGCCTGCCTGGTGGTGGATGTGCGCGGGTCGTTGCCCTGGTCGGAGGTGCCGAGATGGAGGGAGAGCGTGGGCAGCGCGAGGGCGGTCATGACGGCCAGCGCGACGATGCCGAGCACCTTGGGGTGGCGTTCCACGAAGGCCGACCACCGGTGGGCGAAGCCGGTCGGCAGCTCCGGCTGCGGCCCGTGCTCCTCCAGATGGCACCGCTCGCGCCGGCTCAGAGCGCGCGGGCCGATGAAGGACAGCAGGGCGGGCAGCAGGGTGACGGAGGCCGCGACCGTCAGGACGACCGTCAGACAGGCGGCGATCGCGACGCCGTTGAGGAAGCTCAGTCTGAGGATCAGCATGCCCAGCAGGGCGATGCAAACCGTGGCACCCGCGAAGACCACGGCGCGTCCCGTGGTCGCCACCGCGCCGGTGACCGCCTCGGTGACGGACAGCCCGCGTTTGAGTCCGCGTCGGTGTCTGGTGACGATGAACAGCGCGTAGTCGATTCCGACGCCGAGCCCGATCAGCATGCCGAGCATGGGCGCGAAGTCGGCGACGGTCATGGCGTGCCCCAGCAGCACGGTCGCGCCGTACGCGGTGCCGACGCTCACCAGCGCGGTCGCGATGGGCAGCATCGAGGCGGCGAGGGAGCCGAAGGCAAGGAACAGGACGGCGGCGGCGACGACCACGCCGACCACCTCGGCCAGGTGGCCGCCCGCGGACTCGGTGAGCCCTATGGCGCTGCCGCCGAGCTCCACCTGGAGGCCGTCGGCCCGGGCCGCCTCGGCCGTGCGCACGACGGCCTCGGCCTCAGGCTTCTTGATGTCCTCGGCCGGGTCGTCGAAGGTGATCGTGGCGTATGCGGTGTGCCCGTCGGCGCTGATCCGGCCCGCGCCCTGGCCGTCGTAGGGATGGGCGACGGACGCGATGCCCGGCAGGTCCGCGATCTTGTCCAGGGTCTCGGTCATCGTCTGTTCGACGTCGGCGGCGCGGACGGTGCCGGAAGTGGTGTGCCAGACAACGGTGTCGCTGTCGCCGCCGAACCCCGGGAAGCCGTCCTGCAGCAGCTGCATGGCCCGGCCGGACTCGGTCCCGGGAGCCTCGTAGTCGTTCGAGTACGCCGAGCCGGTGACGGCGGCCGCCGCGCTCACCCCGCCGAAGGCGAGGAGCCACAGCAGGACCGCGACGAGGCGGTGCCGAACACACCAACGTGCAAGGGCTGCCACGAACGTGCTCCCAGGTGGATTTGTGGATCTTTGACCGGGAACAGTCGTTCACAGGATGAACAGCCCGCAAAGAACGCATGAGCAATGCGAAGGCCACTCTTGCAGGCAGAAGTGATCGTTTACGCCATTCGTGGACTTATTCACACGAAATGGGAGCCAGATCACAGGACAGTAACGAGAACTCTGTCACCTCAGTCGAACTGGTCCCCCAAGGCCATCACCATCGCCCCGATGATCAGCAGCCACAGCGCCCGCCGGGTACGCCCCCGGGAGCCCAGCACCGCGGCCGACGCGCACACGAGGGCGCCGAGGGCGTAGGCGCACGGCACCAGCGCCGGAGCAGAGCCGGTGGCCCTCAGCACCGACGCGGCCAGCCCCGCGAGGGCCAGCAGCGCCCCGGTCCCGGCCGCCGTCCAACGGGCCCGCCGCGCGACCTCGGCGGAATCCGCGGGCTCCGGCATCTCGGAATCACCGCGTCCACTCATGGCGGGCGAGCGTGGCGCGTCCCGCTGGGAAACCGGGTGCGGGGCCTCCACGAGGGCTGCTAGCTTCCGCCCATCGACAGTCCCCGGCTCCTCGCCGACGACCGAAGCGGGTGCATTGTTTGAAGGTCCGACCGAGCTCCTACGCATCGACTTCCACTACGAAGATCACAAGGAGCCCGTTCACCGATGTCCGACACCAGGACCACGAACGACGACCTGACTGACCGCCTCACCCACCCCCGATGGGCCCGCAGCAACCGCTACGACGCCCGTTGGACCATCGAGAACCAGATGGGCCCGCACGCGCTGTGGCTGCTGGAGTGGCTGGCCCCCGCGCTCGGCCTGGAGGAGCTGCGCCCCGGCGCCCGCGTCCTCGACCTGGGCTGCGGCCGCGCGATGACGTCCGTCTTCCTCGCCAGGGAGTACGACGTCCAGGTCACCGCGGCCGACCTGTGGGTGAAGCCCGACGACAACGCCGTACGCATCGCCGAGGCGGGCGTCGCCGACCGTGTGCTGCCCGTGTACGCCGAGGCGCACGACCTGCCCTTCGGCCAGGGCACCTTCGACGCGATCGTGTCCGTCGACGCGTACCAGTACTTCGGCACCGACGACCTGTATCTGCCCACGCTGACCCGGCTGTTGAAGCCGGGCGGACGGATCGGGATCGTCGTACCGGCACTCCGGCAGGAACCGGAGGGCTACGAGCCGCCGGAGCACCTGAAGGAGTACTGGGAGAAGGACCCCGGCTTCTGGGCGTTCCACACCCCCGCGTGGTGGCGCCGCCTGTGGACCCGCAGCGGGGCCGTGGAGGTCGAGACGGCCGACTGGCTCGAGGACGGCTGGCGCGACTGGCTGCTGTGGAGCGAGGTGTGCGCCGAGGAGAGCTCCAGCGCGTTCATGGCGGACATGGCGCGCTGGTCCGTGGACCTCATGCACGCCGACGTCGAGCATCTGCTCGGCTTCGCACGGATCGTGGGGCGCCGGCGGTGAGCTGACATGACTGGGGGGCTGCGCCGGTACGCCGGCGCAGCCCCCTGGTCGCGTGCTCAGCCCTCGCTGACGCCCAGCTTCTGAAGGATCAGCTCCTTGACGCGGGCCGCGTCGGCCTGACCGCGAGTCGCCTTCATGACCGCGCCGACCAGGGCGCCGGCCGCGGCCACCTTGCCGCCGCGGATCTTGTCGGCGATGCCCGGGTTGCCGGCGATGGCCTCGTCGACCGCCGTGCCCAGCGCCGAGTCGTCGGAGACGACCTTCAGACCGCGCTTGTCGACGACCTCGTCCGGGGTGCCTTCGCCCGCGAGAACGCCCTCGATGACCTGGCGGGCCAGCTTGTCGTTCAGGTCACCGGAGTTGACCAGGGCGGTGACCCGGGCGACCTGCTCCGGCGTGATCGCCAGCTCGTCGAGCGAGACGCCCGACTCGTTGGCGCTGCGCGCCAGCTCACCCATCCACCACTTGCGGGCGGAGGCCGCGTCGGCACCGGCGTCGATCGTCGCGACGATCGGGTCCAGCGCTCCGGCGTTGAGGATCGCCTGCATGTCGGTGGCGGAGATGCCCCACTCGGCGAGCAGCCGGGTACGGCGGGCCAGCGGCAGCTCGGGCAGCGCCGCCCGGATCTCCTCGACCCACTCGCGCGAGGGGGCCACCGGCACCAGGTCCGGCTCGGGGAAGTACCGGTAGTCCTCGGCCTCTTCCTTCACCCGGCCCGAGGTCGTCGACCCGGTGTCCTCGTGGAAGTGGCGGGTCTCCTGGACGATCGTGCCGCCGCTGTTCAGCACGGCCGCGTGCCGCTGGATCTCGAAACGGGCCGCACGCTCCACGGACCGCAGCGAGTTGACGTTCTTCGTCTCGGAGCGCGTGCCGAACTTCTCGCTGCCCTTGGGCATCAGCGAGAGGTTCACGTCGCAGCGCATCTGCCCCATTTCCATCCGGGCTTCCGACACCCCGAGCGCCTTGATGACCTCGCGCAGCTCACGGACGTACGCCTTGGCCACCTCGGGGGCGCGGTCGCCCGCGCCGACGATCGGCTTGGTGACGATCTCGATGAGCGGGATGCCGGCCCGGTTGTAGTCGAGCAGCGAGTGCGAGGCGCCATGGATACGGCCCGTCGCGCCGCCCACGTGGGTCGACTTGCCGGTGTCCTCCTCCATGTGGGCGCGCTCGATCTCCACGCGGAAGGTCTCGCCGTCCTCCAGCTGTACGTCGAGGTAGCCGTTGAAGGCGATCGGCTCGTCGTACTGGGAGGTCTGGAAGTTCTTCGGCATGTCCGGATAGAAGTAGTTCTTCCGGGCGAAGCGGCACCACTCGGCGATCTCGCAGTTCAGCGCGAGACCGATCTTGATGGCCGACTCGACGCCGGTCGCGTTGACGACCGGGAGCGAGCCGGGCAGGCCGAGGCAGGTGGGGCAGGTCTGCGTGTTGGCGTCCTGACCGAGTTCGGTCGAACAGCCGCAGAACATCTTGGTCTTGGTGCCGAGTTCGACATGGACCTCGAGGCCCATGACGGGGTCGTACGACGCGAGAGCGTCCTCGTACGACTCCAGGTCGGTCGTGGTGGTCACGGTGAAACTTCCCTCTCAGCCCAGCAGGACGTCGTCGTCGCCCAGCCGCTTCAGCTCGCGGTACAGGACGGCGAGACCGGTGACGATCCCGACGGCGGCCACGGTCGCGTCGATCAGCCGCAGCGTGTCCTGCTCGGAACGTGCCTTCTTGATCCGCTTGGCGACACCCAGCGCGCCGAAGGCGGTGGTGGCGATGGACACGTACGTACCGGACTTGGACTTCTTGAAGTCCTTGGCCTTGGTCAGTGTCTTGGTCACAGCGACGGAGCCTCCTCGAGGAGCGGGTGCCCCCACCTTTCCACGAAGGCGGCCTCGACGGCTGCGCCGACCTTGTAAAGACGGTCGTCCTTCAGCGCCGGGGCGATGATCTGCAGACCGACCGGGAGGTTGTCCTCCGGGGCCAGGCCGCAGGGCAGCGACATGGCCGCGTTGCCCGCGAGGTTCGTGGGGATGGTGCACAGGTCCGCCAGGTACATCGCCATCGGGTCGTCGGCGCGCTCGCCGATCGGGAAGGCGGTGGTCGGGGTGGTCGGCGAGACGATGACGTCGACCTGCTCGAAGGCCTTCTCGAAGTCGCGCGTGATGAGCGTGCGGACCTTCTGGGCGGAGCCGTAGTAGGCGTCGTAGTAGCCGCTGGAGAGGGCGTACGTGCCGAGCATGATGCGGCGCTTCACCTCGGGGCCGAAGCCCTCGGCGCGGGTGAGGGAGGTGACCTCCTCGGCGGAGTGCGTGCCGTCGTCGCCGGTCCGCAGGCCGTACCGCAGGCCGTCGAAACGCGCGAGGTTCGAGGAGCACTCGCTCGGCGCGATCAGGTAGTACGCCGACAGCGCGAGGTCGAAGGACGGGCAGTCCAGCTCGACGATCTCGGCGCCCAGTTCCTTCAGCAGCGCGACGGACTCGTCGAACCGCTGGATGACGCCGGCCTGGTAGCCCTCGCCGCGGAACTGCTTGACGACGCCGACGCGCATGCCCTCGACGCTGCCGTTGCGTGCGGCCTCGACGACCGGCGGGACGGGGGCGTCGATGGACGTCGAGTCGAGCGGGTCGTGCCCGGCGATGACCTCGTGCAGCAGCGCCGCGTCCAGGACCGTACGGGCGCAGGGCCCGCCCTGGTCGAGGGAGGAGGAGAAGGCGACCATGCCGTAGCGGGAGACCGCCCCGTACGTCGGCTTCACGCCGACCGTGCCGGTGACGGCGGCCGGCTGGCGGATGGAGCCGCCGGTGTCGGTGCCGATGGCGAGGGGCGCCTGGAAGGAGGCGAGCGCGGCGGAGGAGCCGCCGCCGGAGCCGCCGGGGATGCGGGTGAGGTCCCACGGGTTTCCGGTGGGTCCGAAGGCGCTGTTCTCCGTCGACGACCCCATGGCGAACTCGTCCATGTTGGTCTTGCCGAGGATGACGACGTCGGCGGCCTTCAGCTTCTTGGTGAGGGTCGCGTCGTACGGCGGGATCCAGCCCTCGAGGATCTTCGAACCGACGGTCGTCGGGATGCCCTCGGTGGTGAAGATGTCCTTGAGCGCGAGCGGCACACCGGCGAGCGGGCCGAGCTTCTCGCCCCGCTCCCGCTTCTCGTCGACGGCCCGGGCCTGGGCCAGGGCACCCTCGCGGTCGACGTGCAGGAAGGCGTGCACCTTCTCGTCGACGGCCTCGATACGGGCCAGGTGGGCCTCGGCGACCTGGACGGCCGTGAGCTCGCCGGAGGCGATCCTCGCGGCGGTCTCGGCGGCCGTGAGCTTGATGATGTTGACGTTGTCCGTCATGGCGGTTAGTCCTCCCCCAGGATCTGCGGCACCTTGAAACGCTGCTGCTCCTGGGCCGGGGCGCCGGAGAGCGCCTGCTCGGGGGTGAGCGAGGGACGGACCTCGTCCTTGCGCATGACGTTCGTCAGCGGGAGCGGGTGCGAGGTCGGCGGTACGTCTTGGTCGGCGACCTCGCTGACGCGAGCCACCGCGCCGATGATGTCGTCCAGCTGTCCCGCGAAGTGTTCGAGCTCTTCGGGCTTCAGCTCCAGACGCGCCAGCCGGGCGAGGTGGGCGACCTCCTCGCGCGTGATGCCAGGCATGCAGCGTTCCTCTGGGGTGAGTGTGTGTGGTTCGGGGCTGGGGGCTGGCGTCACATTTCCGTCGTCCGCCCGAAGGGCGGGCCGCGCGGCGTCTGGTGCGTGCGATCGCAAGGCGCCGGAGCGCCCTCGTGGCGGAGCCACGTGGGCGATTCGGCAACGCGGCGAGCGTGCGTGCCAGGCGTCGCGCGGCAGGCGGAAATGTGACGCCAGTCCCCAATCCTATGGGGCGGGAGCCGGGGACCGTGAAACGGTTTCCCGGACACTACGCCCAAGGGGCCGTCGGGGGTCAACGGCGCCCGTCCCAGGCCTCGGCCCCCGCTTCCCACCGACCCGCACGGGTGGGCCGGTGGGGAACTACTCGTCGGTGGCCGCGGCCGGCAGGGCCGCGCGCGGTCGCTGCCAGCCCCGCGAGCCCCGCGCCCGCAGCCATGCCGTCGTCTCCTCCGCCGGCATCGCGGCCGCGACCAGCCAGCCCTGTACGGCGTCGCAGCCGAGGTCGCGCAGCCGCTCCCAGGTCTCGTCGTCCTCGACGCCCTCCGCGACGACCAGCAGGCCGAGGGAATGGGCGAGGTCGACCGTGCAGCGGACGATCTCCGCGTCCTCCGCGTCGACGGCGAGGCGGGCCACGAAGGAACGGTCGATCTTCAGCTCGCTCACCGGCAGCCGCCGCAGGTGCACCAGGGAGGAGTAGCCGGTGCCGAAGTCGTCCAGTGACATCTTCACGCCGTGACCGGTGAGGCCAGCCAGTGTGTCGGCGGCGCGCTGCGGATCCTCCAGCAGGACGTGTTCCGTTATCTCCAGTTGGAGCGCTCCCGCCGGGACTCCGTGCCGGGCCAGCCGGGCGGCGACGGAGCCCGCGAAGCCGGGGGTGTGGACGTCACGCGGTGAGACGTTGACCGCGACCGGCACGTGCAGGCCCTGGGCCCGCCACCGGGCCACCTGCGCCAGCGCCGTCTCCAGGACGTACTCCGTGAGATGGGGCATCAGCCCCGAGGACTCGGCGATCGCTATGAACTCGTCCGGCGGCACCTTCCCGCGCTCGGGATGCACCCATCGGACCAGGGCTTCCAGGCCCGCGACCTGTCCGTCGAAGCGGACCTTGGGCTGGTAGTGGAGCTGCACCTCGTGCGCGTCCAGCGCCCGGCGCAGATCGCCGAGCAGGCCCAGCCGGTCCGGTGTGTTGGAGTCCCGCTTGGACTCGTACACCTCGACGCCCGTACGGTCCCGCTTCGCCTGGTACATCGCCACGTCCGCCCGGCGCAGCAGCCCCTCGGCATCGAGCGCGTGGTCCGGGAAGACGGCGACACCCGCGCTGGCCTCCAGCACGAGGGTGAGCCCGTCGAGGTCGAGCGGGGAGCTGAGCGCGGCGACCAGGCTCCGGGCGACCCGGGTCGCGGAGGTCGTGGAGTCGGCGACGGGGAGTAAAACGGCGAACTCGTCACCGCCGAGCCGCGCGGCCTCCGCTCCGCGGGGCAGGGCGAGGCGCAGCCGGTCGGCTATCTGCAGGAGCAGCCGGTCACCGGCGAGGTGCCCCAGGGTGTCGTTGACCGAGCGGAAGCGGTCCAGGTCGATCAGCATCAGGGCGGCGCGGGCGCCGATGCGTTCGGCGTCGTCCAGCGCGGTCCAGATGCGCTCGAGGAGCCACTGCCGGTTGGGCAGCCCGGTCAGCGGGTCGCGCAGCTGCTCCTCGGCCCGGGCCCGGGCTATCCACAGGGTGGAGTCGAGGGCGATCAGCGGGATGGCGAACAGCGGCAGCAGCACCGGCTGGGCGACGGCGACCACGCAGACCAGCGGGGCGATGCCGAGCAGCGCGACCGCGACCAGGCCCTGTCTGACCAGGGCGGTGCGGGCGACGGTGGGCAGTCCGCCGTGGCGCGGGGCGTGCAGGTACCACAGGAGGGTGCGGGTGACCAGGAGGTAGGCGACGGCGACCAGCATCACCTCGGGCGCGGTGCTGACGGTCCAGGTGTCGGGGTTCCAGGGTTTCTCCACGGACGGCACGCGCCCGAAGGCGCCCAGCACCAGGGCTCCGGCTCCGATGCCGAGGATGTCCACCGAGCCGTGCAGCACGCCCTGGCGCCAGCGGTTGCGCCGGGCTATGCCGACCAGCACCACCACGGTGAGGCTGACCATTCCGGCGGGCACCCAGCCGTAGAGCAGCAGGACGGCGAGGGTGAGGGCGGCGCCCGAGCCGGTGCCGCCCCACCAGCGGGAGCGGCCGAGCATGACCAGGTGGCCGACGATGATGCCGGTCAGCACGGCGAAGGACCAGCCGACGGTGCCGGCCGGGAAGAGCGCGTGGGTCCCGGTGAAGCCGCGGTAGAAGCCGGCGCCGAGGACGAAGGCCGCCGCCGCGACGACCGCGGCGGGCAGTGCGGGCCAGGACATGTGCCGTTCGTGTTCGGGATCCGCCAGTCCGGGAGGGTGGTCGGCGGTGAGGTGCGGGGCGCGCCCGTCCGTCACGGTGTACTGTCCGGTGGCGCGCCCCTCCACACCCGGACGCTCCGAAGGCCGCCCGGCCCACCGGCTCGCCCGCCATGCGCCGGTGACCCGGCGCAGGCGCAGCCGTGAGTCAGGGGCGGCGCTCTCGGTCGGTTCCATTCCCGTCCCTCTCACAGCCGGCGGTGCCCACGCCACACGGCCCGTTGCCCGACATCCATCAACGGCACCGCGTTGGAAAACCCTTCCCCTTGCCCGTCAAGAGCAAGGGGATGCCCCAACCGCAGCTGGGCACGGCAGGTGCACACCTCAACAGTAGGCCGCAGAAGGCTTCCACGGGCAGCGGTCGTAGACGGTTGCCCGAATGCACCCCGGCCACCCGTATGCATCTGGTATGCGCCGATCGGGTGGCCTTCAATCGCTATTCCGCTGTGGGAAGCGCAACTTCGGCCGCCGCGTCCGGTCCCTGTTCCAGCAGGACGTTGAAGCCCTCCTCGTTCAGGACGGGCACTTTGACCTGCATTGCCTTGTCATATTTCGACCCGGGATTGTCACCTACGACCACGAAGGATGTCTTCTTCGAAACGGAACCGGTTACTTTCGCTCCGCGGCTCTGCAGTGCCTCCTTCGCCCCGTCGCGGGTGAAGTGCTCGAGAGTGCCGGTGACCACTACGGTCAGCCCTTCGAGCGGGCGCGGGCCCTCGTCCTCCCCCGAGCTCTCCTCCTCCATGCGCACGCCCGCGGCACGCCACTTGCGGAGGATCTCCTGGTGCCACTCCTCGGCGAACCATTCCTTGAGGGAGGCGGCGATGATTCCGCCCACGCCGTCGGTGTTCGCCAGTTCCTCCTCGGTGGCCTGCTCGATGCGCTCGACCGACCGGAACTCGCGGGCCAGCGCCTCGGCGGCGACCGGGCCGACGTGACGGATCGACAGGCCCGTGAGGATGCGCGCGAGCGGGCGCTCCTTGGCCGCGGCGATGTTCTCCAGCATGGCAACCGCGTTCTTCTTCGGCTCGCCCTGCTGGTTGGCGAAGACCGTGACGACCTTCTCCTCGCCGGTCCTCGGGTCGCGCTTGGGCAGCCCGCTGTCCTGGTCGAGGACGTACGCCTTGATGGGCAGCAGCTGCTCGATCGTGAGGTCGAACAGGTCACCCTCGTCCACCAGGGGCGGGTCCTCGGGCTCCAGCGGCTTGGTGAGGGCGGCCGCGGCGACATAGCCGAAGTGCTCGATGTCCAGCGCCTTGCGGCCCGCCAGATAGAACAGCCGCTCGCGCAACTGGGCCGGGCAGGTGCGGGCGTTGGGGCAGCGCAGATCGACGTCGCCCTCCTTCATCGGCCGAAGCGCCGTACCGCACTCGGGGCACTCGGCCGGCATCACGAACTCGCGCTCGCTGCCGTCGCGCAGGTCGACGACCGGGCCGAGGATCTCCGGAATGACGTCACCGGCCTTGCGCAGCACCACGGTGTCGCCGATGAGGACGCCCTTGGCCTTGACGACGTCCTGGTTGTGCAGGGTGGCGAACTCGACCTCGGAGCCGGCCACCGTGACCGGTTCGACCTGGGCGTACGGAGTGACCCGGCCCGTGCGGCCCACGCCCACGCGGATGTTGATGAGCTTGGTGTTGACCTCCTCCGGCGCGTACTTGTACGCGATCGCCCAGCGCGGGGCGCGGGAGGTGGAGCCGAGCCGCCCCTGGAGCGGGATCTCGTCCAGCTTGACGACCACTCCGTCGATCTCGTGCTCCACGGAGTGGCGGTGCTCGCCGTAGTGCGCGATGAATTCCCGTACGCCGTCGAGGCCGTCGACCACCTTGTTGTGCCGGGAGGTGGGCAGGCCCCAGGTCTTCAGGAGGTCGTAGGCCTGGGAGAGGCGGGTGAGGCCCTCGAAGCCCTCCAGGGCGCCGATGCCGTGGACGACCATGTGGAGCGGGCGGGTGGCGGTGACGCGGGGGTCCTTCTGGCGCAGTGAACCGGCCGCCGCGTTGCGCGGGTTGGCGAAGGGCTTGTCTCCGGCCTCGACCAGGCGGGCGTTGAGCTCCTCGAACTTCTCCATCGGGAAGTAGACCTCGCCGCGGATCTCCACGAGGTCGGGGACGCGGTCACCGGCCAGCCTGTCCGGAATCTCCGCGATCGTACGGACATTGGGGGTGATGTCCTCGCCGGTGCGGCCGTCGCCGCGGGTCGCGGCGCGCGTGAGACGGCCCCGCTCGTAGGTGAGGTTGACGGCGAGGCCGTCGACCTTGAGCTCGCACAGGAGGTGGTAGCCGGGCCCGCCGACGTCCCTGGCGACGCGCTCGGCCCAGGCGGCCAGCTCCTCGTCGCTGAAGGCGTTGTCCAGGGAGAGCATGCGGGAGCGGTGCTCGACGGAAGTGAACTCCGTCTCGTAGGCCCCCGCGACCTTCTGGGTCGGCGAGTCCGGCGTGCGCAGCTCGGAGTACTCCTCCTCCAGCGCCTCCAGCGAGCGCAGGAGCTTGTCGAACTCCGCGTCGCTGATGACCGGAGCGTCCTTCACGTAGTACCGGAAGCGGTGCTCCTCGATCTGCTCAGCGAGCTTCGCGTGCTTCTCCCGCGCCTCGGCGGGCACCGTCGTCTCCGCTTGCTTGTCGCCGGCCACCGTGTTGTCCTCCCGTTACTCTGGGTTGTCCGCGAGGGATCTCGCCGCCCGGACGCAGTGGGCGAGTGCCCTGCGTGCGTAGTCCGGGGAGGCCCCCGCGAGTCCGCACGACGGCGTGAGCGTGACCGCCTCCGCGAGAAGACCCGGTTGCAGCCCCAGCCTGCGCCACAGCGTCCTGACACCCATGACGCTACCGGCAGGGTCTGACAATGGGCCGTCCGTGCCCGGTACGACACCTGCGAAGAGCCGGGTACCCGCTTCCACCGCCTCTCCGATCGTGTCGTCGTCACGCTCGGTGAGGAGCGAGAAGTCGAAGGAGACCGCCGCCGCGCCTGCCCTGCGCAGGAGGGCGAACGGGACGTCCGGTGCGCAGGAGTGGACCACGGTGGGGCCGTCGCTGTGAACCCCGACGACGTCGCGGAGGGAGGCCTCGACGAGCTGGCGGTCGACGGCGCGGTGGGTGCGGTAGCCGCTGGCGGTCTTCACCCGGCCGCGCAGAACGGCCGTGAGGGAGGGTTCGTCGAGCTGGAGGACGAGGTGGGCGCCGGGGATGCGGCGGTGCAGCTCGGCGAGGTGCAGGCGAAGGCCCTCGGTGAGGGAGGCGGCGAGGTCGCGGCAGGCGCCGGGGTCGGAGAGGGCCGCCTCGCCGTTCTTCAGCTCCAGGGCGGCGGCGAGGGTCCAGGGGCCGACCGCCTGCACCTTGAGCGGGCCCTCGTACCCCTGCGTGAACTCCTCGATCGCGTCGAGGTCCTCGCCGAGCCATGACCTGGCCCGCTTGGTGTCCCGGCCCGGGCGGTCGCCGATGCGCCAGCCGCTGGGTTCCACGCGGGCGTACAGCTCGACGAGCATTCCCGCGGTTCTGCCGATCATGTCGGCGCCGGGGCCGCGGGCGGGCAGTTCGGGCAGGTGGGGGAAGTCCTCGAAGGTCCCGGTGACGGTTTTCGCCGCCTCACGGGCGTCGCCGCCGGGCATGGATCCGATGCCGGTGGCTGGGCCGAAGGAAAGGTCTGCGTTCACACATGAAGCCTATGTTTTTCGCCCCCGCCGCCCCTACCCGTCCCGGGGGCCGGCCCCCGGACCCCCGCTCCTCAAACGCCGGAGGGGCTGGATTCGGCGCAGCCACCTCAGTCCGTCCGGCGTTTGAGGACGCGGCCGTTCAGGCCGAAGCAGGGGTCTGGGGGCGGCAGCCCCCAGGGGACGGGAACGGGAAGGGGCGGCGGGGGCGAAAACCGTCCGTCAGCGGCCCGGGCGGACCGTCAGGTCGTTGATTTCCGCGTCCCGCGGCAGATCCACCGCCAGCAGGATCGTCGTCGCGACCGACTCCGGGTCGATCCACTTCGACGCGTCGTACTCCTTGCCCTCCTGCTGATGGACCTTGGCCTGCATGGGGCTGGCCGTGCGGCCGGGATAGACCGACGTGACCCGGACGCCGTTGCCGTGCTCCTCGTGCCGCAACGAGTCCGCCAGTGCCTTCAGACCGTGCTTCGAGGCCGCGTACGCGGACCAGTCGGCATGGGCGTTCAGGCCCGCTCCGGAGTTGACGAACACCACATGGCCGCGGGCGGCGCGGAGTTGGGGCAGGAAGTGGCGGGTCAGCTCGGCCGGGGCGATCAGGTTGACGTTGAGCTGGTGGCGCCAGGTCTTGGGCGTCAGCTCGCCGACCGGCCCGAGGTCGACCACACCCGCGATGTGGAGCAGGGAGTCCACCCGGTCCGGCAGCGTCTGGTGCGAGAAGGCCCAGGACAGCTTGTCCGGGTCGGCCAGGTCGCCGACCAGCGTCCTCGCACCGGGAAACTCCGCCGCGAGTTCCTTCGCGCGGCCCGCGTCGCGCGCGTGCAGGACGAGTTCGTCCCCGCGCGCGTGGAGGCGGCGGGCGACGGCCGCGCCGATGCCGGAGCCCGCTCCGGTGATCACATGGGTAGCCATGCCCGCCATGCTCGCACCCGCAGGCATCCGCGCAGCGCCCCGCCCCGCCTCACTCGATGCCCTGGCTCTCCTCCAGGTAGGCCAGCGCACCCACCGGCTCCTCCGCGAAGAACACCAGGTCGGTGAGGGGCCGGGGCAGGAACCCCTCGTCCTCCATGCGCCGGAACTGCTCCTTGAGGCCGTCGTAGAAGCCCGCGGTGTTGAGCAGGACGACCGGCTTGTCGGTGTGGCCGTGCTTCTTCAGCTCCAGGATCTCGGTGGCCTCGTCCAGGGTTCCCGTCCCGCCGACCATGACGACCACCGCGTCGGCCTTCTCCAGGAGCAGCTTCTTCCGCTCGGCGAGGTCACGGGCGATCACCATCTCGTCCGCACCCTGCCGCGCCTTGGCCGCCAGGAAGTCCACGGAGACCCCGCACAGCCGTCCTCCGGCCTCCTGCACTCCGTCGGCGACCACCTTCATCAGGCCGACGTCCGAACCGCCCCACACCAGCGTGTGCCCGCCCTTGCCCAGCAGTTTCGCGAACTCGCGCGCGGGGCGCGTGTAACGGTCGTCGAGGTCGGCGGCGGAGAGGAAGACGCAGATACGCATGCCCTCACCGTACGCGGGAAGAAAGGGGCCTTGGCGAATGCTTCTCCGGTATGGCCGAAGGACACACGATCACCATCGAGCAAAGTGACCGGCACGTGCGCGTGGTGCACGGCGAGCAGATCCTGGCGGAGAGCGAACGGGCCCTCGTCCTCAGGGAGACGGGCTGTCCGCCGCGGTACTACCTCCCCGCCGAGGACGTACGGCTGGAGCTGCTGACCCCGTCGGACACCCACACCTACTGCCCGTTCAAGGGCACCGCGAGCTACTGGTCGCTGCCGGACGCGGCGGACCTGGTGTGGTCCTATCCCGAGCCCAAGCCCGAGGTCGCCCAGATCAAGGACCACCTCTGCTTCTACGAAGTCGAGGTGTCGTGAACAAGGTCGTGAACGAGGTCTTCAGCGCGTAAGGGCGATTATTTCCCCGCCTTGGGGCAGTCTCCACAGGCATGGACAAGAAGACCATTTCGCACGACGGCACCTCTCTCGCCTATCAACGCACCGGTCAGGGGCCCGCGGTCATCCTCGTCAGCGGAGCGATGTCGACGGGCGCCACCGTGGCGCCCCTCACCGGGCCGCTCGCCGGTCGTTTCAGCGTCGTCTCCTACGACCGCCGGGGCCGCGGCGAGAGCGGCGACACCCAGCCGTACGCGGTGGCCCGCGAGGTGGAGGATCTCGCCGCGCTCATCGACGCGGTGGGCGGCGAGGCCTCGCTGTACGGCATCTCTTCGGGCGGCGCGCTGGTCCTGGAGGCGGCCGCGAGCGGGCTGCCGGTCCGCCGGGTCGCCGTGTACGAGGTGCCGTTCGCGGTGTACGAGGGCGGCGCGAAGGAGCGCGCCGAGTACACCGAGCGGCTCGAGGAGGCGCTCGGGCAGGGCCGGCGCGGGGACGCGGTCGAGCTGTTCCTCAGGCTCACCGGGCTGGCCGAGGAGATGATCCAGAGCGCCCGCAACTCCCCCATGTGGTCCGGCATGGAGGCGATCGCGCCGAGCCTGGCGTACGACAACGCCGTGATGGGAGACGGTCTGGTGCCGCGGGACCGGCTGGCCGGGATCGATGTGCCCGTGCTGTCCCTTGCGGGCAGCGCAAGCCCCGCCTGGATGCGCGAGGCCGCCCGGGCCGTGGCCGAAACCGCACCCCAGGGGACGTACCGGGTCCTGGAGGGACAGACCCACATGGTGGACCCGAACGTCCTCGCGCCGGTGCTGGCGGAGTTCTTCTAGACGGGCGCGCGCCCACGCCGAGTTCCGCACCCGGCGCGCCGGTCCGATGCCCCTGCTCATCCATCCGGTGAGCAGGGGGCGGTGCGGTGGTGCTGCTCTCACTCCAGGGGAGAGCACGACCGTCCGCGACGCGCTCGTCACTGGAGACGGTCAGCCGACCGAAGTCGTCGTCCTCGCGCGCGTGGTCGTCGCGATCGTCGCCGAGCCCACCACGCGCGTGCCGTCGTACAGCACGATCGCCTGGCCGGGGGCGACCCCGCGGACGGGCTCCGCGAAGGAGACCTCCAGGGTGCCGTCGACCAGTTCGGCGGTGACCTCGGTCTCGCCGCCGTGGGCGCGCAGTTGGGCGGTGTAGCTGCCGGGGCCGGACGGTGCGGTACCGCACCAGCGGGGCTTGATCGCGGTCAGGGCGGTCACGTCCAGGGCGTCGGCCGGGCCGACCGTCACCGTGTTGTTCACCGGCGAGATGTCCAGGACGTAGCGCGGCTTGCCGTCGGGTGCGGGGGTGCCGATGCGCAGACCCTTGCGCTGGCCGATGGTGAAGCCGTACGCGCCCTCGTGGGTGCCCAGCTTGGCGCCGGACTCGTCGACGATGTCGCCCTCGGCCTTGCCGAGCCGGTTCGCCAGGAAGCCCTGGGTGTCGCCGTCGGCGATGAAGCAGATGTCGTGCGAGTCGGGCTTCTTCGCGACCGCGAGACCGCGGCGCTCGGCCTCGGCACGGATCTCGTCCTTGGTCGTCACCGTGTCACCGAGCGGGAAGAGGGCGTGCGCCAGCTGCCTCTCGTCCAGGACGCCGAGGACGTACGACTGGTCCTTGGCCATGTCGGAGGCGCGGTGCAGCTCGCGGGTGCCGTCCTCGTTCACGATCACCTGGGCGTAGTGGCCGGTGCAGACGGCGTCGAAGCCGAGCGCGAGGGCCTTGTCGAGCAGGGCGGCGAACTTGATCTTCTCGTTGCAGCGCAGACAGGGGTTCGGGGTGCGGCCGGCCTCGTACTCGGCGACGAAGTCCTCGACCACGTCCTCGCGGAAGCGGTCGGCGAGGTCCCAGACGTAGAACGGGATGCCGATGACGTCGGCGGCGCGGCGGGCGTCCCGCGAGTCCTCGATGGTGCAACAGCCACGCGCGCCCGTGCGGAAGGACTGCGGGTTCGCGGAGAGCGCGAGGTGGACGCCGGTCACGTCGTGGCCGGCCTCCGCGGCGCGGGCGGCGGCGACGGCGGAGTCCACTCCGCCGGACATGGCGGCGAGTACGCGAAGGGGGCGGGGGCGCTGCGAGGTGTCAGTCATAGCCCTTCAAGAGTACGGGGGCGCGGGAACCGGAGCCCACGAGTATCCGTTGGTGATCACATGGGGGCGAGCAGGAGTGACTCGGACCGGCGGATCGGCCGCCGCGCGCTGCTGGTGGGCGGGGCGGCGGCCGCGGTCGGCACGGCGGTGCTGGCGCGCGGGGAGCTGTCGCACCTGTGGTGGCGGCTGCCGGGGGTGGAGAAGCCTCGCACCCCGGGCGCGGTCGACTTCCGGGGTGCGCAGTGGGTGGCGGCCTCCCCGGCGAACTACCGGCGGGCCGACCGGCCGGACGACTACGCGATAGACCGGGTGATCATCCATGTCACCCAGGGCGACTTCGCGAGCGCGGTCAAGGCCTTCCAGGACCCGGACTACAAGGCCGCGGCCCACTACATAGTCCGCAAGGACGGACACGTCACCCAGATGATCCGCGAGCTGGACGTGGCGTTCCAGGCGGGCAACCGCGAGTACAACGAACGCGGTGTCGGCATCGAGCACGAGGGCTTCGTGGAGGACAGATCGTCCTTCACGGACGCGATGTACGCGTCCTCGGCACGGCTGACCGCGGGGATCTGCAGGCGGTACGGCATACCCGTCGACCGGGAGCACATCATCGGGCATGTGGAGGTGCCGGGGACGGACCACACCGATCCGGGGCGGTACTGGGACTGGGACCGGTACATGGGGCTGGTGCGGTCGGTGAGGACAGCGAAGTCGTAGAAGACGACGAAGCCGGCGGCGCTTCTCAGGTGAGTCCGGCGGCTCGAGCTCGCTCGACCGCCGGGCCGATCGCCTTCGCCAGGGCCTCGACGTCGGCCTCGGTGGAGGTGTGGCCGAGGGAGAAGCGCAGGGTGCCGCGGGCCAGGTCGGGGTCGGTTCCGGTGGCCAGCAGGACATGGCTGGGCTGGGCGACGCCCGCGGTGCAGGCGGAGCCGGTGGAGCACTCGATGCCCTGCGCGTCGAGGAGCAGCAGCAAGGAGTCGCCCTCGCAGCCCGGGAAGGTGAAGTGGGCGTTGGCCGGGAGGCGGTCCACCGGGTCGCCGCCCAGGATCGCGTCCGGGACCGCCGTACGGACGGCCTCGACCAGGCTGTCGCGCAGGGCGCCGATCTCTCGCGCGAACCACTCGCGTTGCTCGGCGGCGAGCCGTCCGGCCACCGCGAAGGAGGCGACGGCGGGGACGTCGAGGGTGCCGGAGCGGACATGGCGCTCCTGGCCGCCGCCGTGCAGGACCGGTACGGGGGTGTACTCGCGGCCGAGGACCAGCGCGCCGATGCCGTACGGGCCGCCGATCTTGTGCCCGGAGACCGTCATCGCGGCGAGTCCCGAGGCGGCGAAGTCGACCGGGACCTGCCCGAAGGCCTGGACAGCGTCGGCGTGCAGCGGGATGCCGGACTCCCGTGCCACATCGGCCAGTTCACGGACCGGCATGACCGTGCCGATCTCGTTGTTCGCCCACATCACGGTGGCCAGGGCCACGTCGTCGGGGTTGCGGGCGATCGCCTCGCGCAACGCCTCGGGGTGCACCCGTCCGTACGGGTCGACCGGGAGGTACTCGACGGTGGCGCCCTCGTGTTCGCCGAGCCAGTGCACGGCGTCGAGCACGGCGTGGTGCTCCACGGGGCTGGCGAGGACGCGGGTGCGGGCGGGGTCGGCGTCGCGGCGGGACCAGTACAGGCCCTTCACGGCGAGGTTGTCGGCCTCGGTGCCGCCGGAGGTGAGAACGACCTCGCTGGGGCGGGCGCCGAGCGCCTCCGCAAGGGTCTCGCGGGCCTCCTCGACGGTACGACGGGCCTGCCGGCCGGAGGCATGGAGGGAGGAGGCGTTGCCCGTGACGCTCAGCTGGGCGGTCATCGCCTCGACTGCCTCGGGGAGCATCGGGGTGGTCGCGGCGTGGTCGAGGTAAGCCATGGTGGGGCCGATTCTACGGCGCCCCCGTCGCCGGCCGTACGTCCGGACCGGGCGGTTCGGCGACCGGGCCCCGTCGTCCTCGGGGAGGTCGGCCGTTCGTCATGGTGTTCCCCGGGCTCACAGGCTCCACGAAACGGTGTTGGACATCTGCATGGCGATCACCAGGACCACCAGGTCGGCCACACCGAGGGCCATACCCAGGTAGGCGCGGCCACGCCGGGCGGTGCCGCGCCAGAGGGCGACGGCGGCCAGGACGATGGCGACGGGGCCGAGGAAGACGTTCAGCACGAGGAGGCCGAGAAGGCCGAGGATGAAGGACGCGACGGCCATGCCGTCGGCGTCGCGGGCGGGCTTGCGGGCGGTGGTGTCGGTGCGGCTCGTGGCCGGGGCGGTGAGTTGCATCGTGCTCAGCTCCAGGAGGCAGAAAGTCGGACGTCGGGTCGGGCGGCCGGCTCGGCGGTCAGTTGGCCGAGGTGCGGCGGCTGTGGCGCTCGCGGGCGGCGAAGATGCCGAGCCAGACGGCGATGCCGACGGCCACGAGAGCGGTGACGGTCAGCGGCGCGTGGGCCACGGTGCCCAGGACGACGCCGAGCAGCATGAGTGCGGCGACGAGGAACAGCATGGGATTCGATCCCCCTCCGTGCGCCCCGTGAGGGCGCCTCTGGTTAAGTTTCGGTGAACGGTTGTAGTAACACTTGTTCACTGACTACAGAGTCTAGCGCGCCGGACGGCTTTCCAAATCCGGAGAACAGTTGTTAACTGGATGACATGAGTCACACCCTCGGTATCCGGCAGGCCCAGAAGCAGAAGACCCGTCAGGCGCTCCTGGACGCGGCGCTCGGTCTGCTGGAGGAGCAGAGCCTGAGCAGCCTGGGCCTGCGCGAGGTCACGCGCGCCGTGGGCGTCGCCCCGACCGCCTTCTACCGCCACTTCCGCTCCATTGCGGATCTCGGCGTGGCCCTGGTCGAGGAGGCGCTGGGCAGCCTGCACCCGATGATCCGGACGACGGTGTCCGCGGCCGACTCCAGTGAGGAACGCATAGCGCGCGCCATCGAGTTGATCGCCGGCCATGTGGACGGGTACCCCGCCCATGTCCGTTTCATCGCCCGCGAGCGGCATGGCGGCGTCCAGCCGGTGCGGGACGCCATCCGGGACCAACTGGCCCGGTTCGCCGAGGAGGTGAAGGGCGAGCTCGCCAAGGACCCGGAGTCCGAGGGCTGGAGCGACGACGACCTGCTCATGCTGGCCCATCTGTACGTGGACCAGATGCTGATCACCGCCTCGCTGTTCCTGGAGGCCCTGGAGGGCACCGAGGAGGACCGGGAGCGCGTGGCGCAGGTGGCGACCCGTCAGATGCGGCTGATCAGCATCGGGCGGCACCACTGGCGGGACTGAGCCCGGGCAGCCCGAAGGGGCGGCACCCCGTTCACCGGGAGTGCCGCCCCTTTGCCGTACGGCGTCCGAGGTCAGTTCTTGGTGGCCTGCGCGGTGGGGGCACCGCCGGGTGCGGCACCGCCGCCGGGGCCACCCTGACCGCCGCAGCCGCCGCCCTGGCCGCCTCCGCCGGGGCCGCCCTGACCGCCACCCGCCGCCGCACCGGCGGTGGGCGCACCGCTCGGCATGCCCGAGGGAGTGCCGGAGGGCCTGGCGGTGGCGTTGCCGGTGGGGGCACCCGAGGGGGCGCCGCTCGGGCGCCCGGAGGCGTTGCCGGTCGGTGCCTGACAGGCCTGCTGCCGGCCGGAGCTGCCGCTGTCCGAGGACGACGACGAGTCGCCCGAGCCGCAGGCCGCCAGGACCAGAGGCGAGAGCGCCAGCAGGGCCACTGCGGGGACGAGACGCACACGCTTCATGAGAAACAACTCCAAGGAAGATGAGGGCAGATGAGGGGTCCTCGAGTGCGGGAACTCAATCAACGGCGCTTAGGGCTTCCTTGGGGGCGGTCTGTCCCCGGCCTGTGAGTCAGGTAAAGCGGATCTCAGGAGACCGCGCTGACCTGCGGCTTCACCAACCGCTCTCGTCTACTCGCTGGTACAGGTCCGTGACAGAGGCGGCCGCGGCGGCCAGCTCGGCGCGTACCTCGGGCGGCGAGAGGACCTCCACGCGGTCGGCGAACTGCAGCAGCTGGCGCGCCTGGCCCACGGCGCCGTACGAGAGCCGCGCGGTCACCCACTCGCCCTCGCCGTCGTCCTCGGGGAGTTCGGCGAGCTGCGCGGCGTGCAGGCGCAGGAACATGTCGAGGCGGTCGCGCCGGACGCGCACGGTGACGTCGAGCCCGCCGGGACGCTCCTCGACCTGGCGGCGCAACACCTCCCAGACATCGGCGAGTTCGACACCCGGCCGCCGCTTCACCCCGTCCTCGAGGACGGTGGCGGACCGCACCCGGTCGGCGCGGAAGAGCTGCGGTTTCGCGCGCCGGTCGGCGACGAGGTACCAGATGCCCGCCTTCGACACGAGCCCGTACGGGTCGACGGTGTACGTCCGCGCCTCCTGCGCCCCGCTGTGCCGGTAGCGCAGCCGCAGCCGGCGGTCGGCGAAGACGGCGTCCTGCAGGGTGTCCAGGTCGACGGCGGGCTGCGGACCGCCCTTCCAGCGGGTGGCGTCGACGAGGATGCGACGGGAGGTCACCTCGGCGGCGGGGCGGTACGGCGCCGGCAGCGCGGCCATCACCTTGCGCAGCGCCGAGCCGAGCGCCGCGTCCAGGCCGAGTGCGGCGTGTGCGCCCTGGGCGGCGAGGATGAACAGGGCGCGGGACTCGTCGGCGGTCAGGCCCGTGACGTCCGTACGGAACCCGGCGAGCAGTTCGATGCCGCCGTGCCGCCCGCGCTCGGCGTAGACCGGCACACCGGAAGCGGACAGCGCCTCGATGTCCCGGTAGATGGTCCGTACCGACACCTCCAGCCGGTCGGCGAGTTCATGCGCGGGGACGCGGCCGCGGGTCTGCAGGAGCAGCAGGATCGAGAGCAGTCGGTCGGACTTCACGGCACCAGAATCGCGCCACGCGAAGGTCTCCGGCAAATGTTGACGGAAGCTGTCAGGTTATGCGGGGACTCTCTGACCCGAGCCCTTCAGAGAGAGGTCCCCATGAACGCCATGAACGCCATCGACCCCCGCCCCGTGTACACCCGCGCCACCGAGCAGGCGGCGGCGCTCATCAAGACGGTACGTCCCGAGCAGTTGGCCGGACCGACTCCCTGTACCGAGTTCGACGTGCGCACGCTGCTCAGCCACATGGTCGGCGGCACCCTGCGCATCGCGGTGGTCGGCGAGGGCGGCGACGGGCTCGCGGTGCACCCGTTCGTGGACGGCGTGGCCGACGAGGACTGGACGGCCGTGTACGACGAGGTCCGTACCCGGGTGCTCAAGGCCTGGGCGGGCGACGAGCGCATGGAGGCCCCGGTGCGCGTTCCCTGGGGTGAGGTGCCGGGTCGTGCGGCGCTGTCGGGCTACGTGATGGAACTGGTCACCCACACGTGGGACCTCTCCGAGTCCCTGGGCCACCCCGTCGAACTCGACCCGGAGCTGGCCGAGTTCGCCCTCGCCACCGCGCGCCGCGTGCTGCCCGATCCGCAGCGCGACGAGCAGACTCCCTTCGCCGACGTCCTGTCGGCCCCTGAAGGAGCCGACGCCTACCGCCAGTTGGCCGCCTGGCTCGGCCGGTCTCCGCTCAACCGAGCCTGACCGCCTACTACCGTCCGCTTTTCGATCTCGCCCCCGCCGCCCCTTCCCTTCCCGTCCCCGGGGCTCCGCCCCCAGACCCCCGTTCGGCCTGAACGGCCTCGTCCTCAAACGCCGGACGGGCTGAAAGACCAAGGCCCGCCCGGCGAAACATCAGCCCCTCCGGCGTTTGAGGAGCGACCGCACCCGCGGAGCGCCCCGCTCAGCCGAGCCTCACGCGGGCCAGTTGGCGGGACTGGGCCACCAGGCGGTCGTTGGTGTCCCAGACCTCCGCGTCCTCCTCCAGGAAGCCGCCGGCCAGGTTGCGGGTGGTGATCGAGACGCGGAGGGGGCCGGGGGCCGGGCGGGCGCGGACGTGGACCGTGAGTTCCACCGTGGGCACCCAGCCCTTCAGGCCGAGTTCGAAGGCGGTGGGCGGGAGTGCGTCCACCGCCAGGAGGAGGGAGAGCGGGTCGGCGTCCCGGCCGTCCGCCAGGCCGAACCAGGCGCGCATCTCGCCCTTGCCGGACGGTGCGCCGACCGCCCAGCCGAGGGTGGCGGGGTCGAGCTTGATCATCAGGCGGTCGGCGATCGCGGAGCTGCCGGTGACGGGGGCCGGCCCGTCCTGGGGGCCGAAGCACTCGTCCATGGGTGGCAACTCCGGCGGGGCGGCCGTCGTCCGCACGTCGTCCGGCAGTGCGTCCAGGTCGCCGTAGGAGGCGAGGACACGGATGCGTTCCACCTCGCGGCCCTGCTCGTCGTACTGGAAGAGCGAGGCCTGGCCGGTGGACAGGGTGCGGCCGGTGCGGACGACGTCGGTGCGGACGACCGCCGGGCCCGGTTGGGACGCCGTCAGATAGTGCGCCGAGATCGTGAACGGGTCGGCGTGCGGCAGGGCGTCCGCGAGGGCGCGGCCCAGGACGGCCAGCAGATAGCCGCCGTTGACGGCGTTGATGATGGTCCAGCCGGCGGAGAGGTCGATGTCGTACACGCCAGGGGCGCGCTGGACGAGCGCGGTGTCCCGGTCGAACTCGCTGTCACCGATGGCGGCCCTGGTGGCCTGCGCGGAAGCTGCTTCTGGCATGTCTGAACCGTACAACGAGAAATTACTAAGCGGTAGCTTTCCATGTTACGGGCTCATGACACATTCCTTCGGCCGCCGTCCTCCCGGGTGAGGTTCCGGCAATTTCTTGGTAAGTGTCCGCACTCGTCCTCAACCCCGCGGCGCCTCTCCCCCTCTATGGGGACATGAGCCTCACCGGGACTCCGTTCCTCTACACGCTGATCGTGCTGTTCGCGATCGCCCTGATACTGCCGCTCGTCCTGTGGACGCGGATGCGCGGGCCAAAGGCCGTGCGCATGGCGGCCCGGGTGCTGATGCTGCTGTTCGCCCAGGGGACGGCGGTCGCGCTGGTATTCGTCTTCATCAACAACGCGAACAACCTCTACGACAACTGGGCCGACCTGCTCGGCACGGGCAACCATGTGCAGCAGGCGGCCGACCTCGGTGCCGACGGCACCGGCGGAATAGCGCTGAAACGGTTGCCCAAGGTGAAGCAGGAGTTCACCCCGGCCACCGGCCCGGGCATGCGCGGTGTGCGCCAGACCGAGCTCAAGGGCCGTGTCTCCGGCGTGAACGCCGAGGTCTATGTGTGGCTGCCGCCGCAGTACGACGAGCCCGCCTACCGCAACCACAACTTCCCCGTGGTCGAGCTGCTCCCCGGCTACCCTGGTTCGGCGAAGGCGTGGTTCGGGTCGATGAAGGTGACCCAGCAGCTGGCCCCGCTCATGCGCAGCGGACAGGTCGCGCCGTTCATCCTGGTCGCCCCGCGCACCAACCTGCTGGCCGGTGTGGACACGGGCTGCGCGAACATTCCGGGCCAGGTCAACGCCGACAGCTGGCTCAGCATCGACGTACCGAAGATGGTCACGGACAACTTCCGCGCCCAGCCGGGCCCCAAGGGCTGGGCGGTCGCCGGGTACTCGGCCGGGGCGCACTGCGCGGTCAAGCTGGCCGTCGCGCACCCGAACCGCTACATGGCCGCGATCAGCATGTCCGGCTACAACGACCCGATCGGCGAACGCAACTCGCTCGCCGCGCAGAACCCGACGGTCCGGGCCGAGAACAACCCCTTCCTGCTGCTGAAGAAGGCGCCCACCCCGCCCCGGATCGCGCTGTACATTTCAGGCCAGCCGCACGACGGCTACGAGGCCGGTGTCGGCCTCGAACAGATCGCGAAGGCGCCGACGACCGTGCATGTCGTCTTCATCCCGAAGAGCGCGGGCGGCCACACCATGGCGCTGTGGCGTCCGCAGGTCGTCCCGTCGTTCCGCTGGCTCTCCGTGGAGATGGGCCAGCACCACGGTCGGGCGCGGAACACTACTCCTCCCGCACGGTCGACCGGCGGTTCCACGCACGCGGCGCTCGCCAGTGGTACTTCATCGCAAGCAGGCGCAACACGAAGGCGGTGACGACCGCCAGTCCGCTGGTGAAGGGGGTCAGGGCGTCGTAGCGGAGGCACAGGACGGCCATGGTGGAGCCGACCATCGCTGGGACCGCGTACAGATCGCGGTCCCAGCGCAGCAGTGACGGCACCTCGTTGGCGAGGACGTCCCTGAGCACACCGCCCCCGACGGCGGTGGCGAGACCGAGGGTCGCGGACTGGGTGAGGCCGAGACCGTACTCGTACGCCTTGATCGTTCCGGCCACGCAGAACAGACCGAGGCCGGCCGCGTCGAAGACGTTGACGGCGACCTGGATGCGCTCGACGTGCGGGTGCAGGAAGACGACCATGAGGGCGGCGAGGAGCGGGGTGATGAAGTAGCCCAGGTCCGTGAAGGCGGCCGGGGGCACCGCCCCGATGATCAGGTCCCGGAACAGCCCTCCGCCCAGCGCGGTGACCTCGGCGAGCACGGCGATGCCGAAGACGTCGAAGTTCTTGCGGACGGCCAGCAGCGCGCCGGAGATGGCGAACACGAAGATGCCGACGAGGTCGAGCGTGTGCTGGACGGAGGGGCTGAACAGTTGCTGGAGCACCCCACATTCTTACTCGGGGGCTCTCACGGTCCTCACAGGGCCGGTTTGCCGGTGGTGTAGATCCACTTCTGGAACAGGTCGTCGAGGTTCTGCCCGGAGATCTTCTCGGCGAGCGCGATGAACTGCCCGGTGTTCGCGTTGCCGTAGCGGTGGATCCTCGTCCAGGTCGGCAGCAGCTTGAAGAACGCCTTGTCGCCGATGCGTTCACGCAGCGCCTGGAGGGCCATCGCGCCGCGCTGGTAGACCGCGGAGGCGAACATGGTGTCGCGCTGCGGGTCGGCGACGGTGATCTGCCAGAACGGGTTGTCGGCGGCCCGCGAGTTGTATGCGGCCAGGTAGGAGTCGTGGGCGCTGCGGGTGCCCTGGTGCTCGGCCCACAGCCACTGGGCGTAGGTGGCGAAGCCCTCGTTGAGCCAGATGTCCTTCCAGCGCTCGACCGAGACCGAGTCGCCGAACCACTGGTGGGCGAGTTCGTGCACGATCGTCGTCTCGTTGCGCACGGCCGAGTACGCCGGCTTGCTCTGCACCTCCAGCGAGAACCCGGCCTGGGGCATGTCGTCGACGATCGCGCCGGTCTCCTCGAAGGGGTACGGCCCGAAGACCTGCGACCAGTAGTCGGTGGCCGCCGCGGTGACGGCGTACACGTCGACGGTGTTGCTGTTCGCGAGCACCGGGTCGATGGCGACGTAGATCGGGATCCCGGAAGGCGTGGTGCCGGTCTTCACGTCGAACTTCCCGATGGTGGCGGTCGCCAGGTAGGTCGCCATGGGCTTCGACTCGCGCCAGTGGGTGTACGTCGAGCCGTCCTTGTCGTACGTGGAGACGAGACGGCCGTTGGAGACGCCGGTCAGGCCCTGGGGCGCCTTGATACGGATGTCGTACGTGGCCTTGTCGTCGGGGTGGTCGCTGGACGGGAACCAGGTGGAGGCGGCGTTGGGTTCGCAGGCGACGAAGACGCCGTCGGGTGTCTTCATCCAGCCGTAGTCGGAGCCGAAGACGATGGGGCCGTTGAGGGGTTGAGGGACGCCGCCGTAGGTGACGGTGACCTTGAAGGTGTGCCCCTTGGGGAGCACTCCCTTCGGCGTGATGGGCAGTTCGTCGCCGTCCCGAGTGAACTCGGCGCGTCTGCCGTTCACTTCGACCCCGGTGACCTCCAGCTTCTGCAGGTCCAGATCGAAGGAGGAGAGGGTCTGGGTGGCGCGGGCGGTGAGCGTCGTACGGCCGTCGAGGCGGTCGGTGTCGGGGTTGTACGCCACGTCGAGGTCGTAGTGGCGGGCGTCGAAGCCGCCGTTGCCGAGGTCGGGGAAGTAGGTGTCGCCGATGCCGGGAGCGCCCGGAGTGGGGGCGGAGGAAGCGGCGATGACAAGGAAGGAGGCCGCCGCGGTCGCGACAGCCCCTAAGCGTGCCGAACGGGAGAGTGCCATGAGTGGGAGCCCCTTCGGTGCGTAGTCCGATCAGACGGATACGCCCGACTCTGCAGGCCCCTGCACCGACATGTACATGACTTTACCAAGTCGTCATGCGCTAACCGGAGGTTGACTCCTGTCCGCACACGAACTGCCCCGGCAGTCCGTTCGGACTGCCGGGGCAGTTCGCCCTGACGGATCTCGGTCTACTTCTCGCCGGTGGTTTCCGGGTTTCCGGACTCCGCGGCGGGCTCCGCCGCCGCGGGCTCCGCCACTGCCGATTCGGCCTCGGCCTCGGCCTCGATCTCGGCGACCTCAGCCGCCACCGCCGCCGACGTCTCCGCCGACTCCGCGAGCACCTCGTCCGCGACCAGCTCGGCCGCCTCCTTGGCGACCGTCAGCAGGACGGTGTCCTGCGGGGCCTGGTCCTCGAAGTTCTCCGGGTGGTGGCAGGCGACCTGCTGGCCGGGCTTGAGCTCGACGAGCTTCGGCTCGGTCGTCTTGCAGATCTGCGTCGCCTTCCAGCACCGGGTGTGGAAGCGGCAGCCGCTCGGCGGGGAGATCGGCGAGGGCACGTCGCCCTTGAGCAGGATGCGCTCGCTCTTGGCGTTCTTGCGCCGCGGGTCCGGGATCGGCACCGCCGACATCAGCGCCTTGGTGTACGGGTGCATCGGCGCCTTGTACAGCGACTCCCGGTCGGCCAGCTCCACGATCTTGCCGAGGTACATCACCGCGATCCGGTCCGAGACGTGCCGGACGACGGAGAGGTCGTGCGCGATGATCACGTACGTCAGGCCCAGCTCCTGCTGGAGGTCGTCCAGCAGGTTGACGACCTGCGCCTGGATCGACACGTCCAGCGCGGACACCGGCTCGTCCGCCACGACCAGCTTCGGGTTCAGGGCGAGCGCACGGGCGATGCCGATGCGCTGGCGCTGACCGCCGGAGAACTCGTGCGGATAGCGGTTGTAGTGCTCGGGGTTGAGGCCGACCACCGACAGCAGCCGCTGCACTTCCTTCTTGATGCCGCCCTCGGGCTCGACGCCCTGCAGCCGGAAGGGAGCGCCGACGATCGTGCCGATGGTGTGGCGCGGGTTCAGCGAGGAGTACGGGTCCTGGAAGATCATCTGCACATCGCGGCGCAGCGGACGCATGCCGCTCACCCCGAGGTGCGTGATGTCCTTGCCCTCGAACTCGACCTTGCCGCCGGTCGGTTCGAGCAGCCGGGTGATCAGCCGGCCCATCGTCGACTTGCCGCAGCCGGACTCGCCCACGACACCGAGGGTCTCGCCGGCCTTGACCTCGAAGTCGATGCCGTCGACCGCGTGCACGGCGCCGACCTGCCGCTGGAGCAGGCCCTTCTTGATCGGGAAGTGCTTCTGGAGCCCGGTCACCTTCAGCAGGGTCTCGCCGGGGGCGGCGTCCTTGGTGAGGGTGGCACCGTCGCTCTTCGCGGGAGTGGTCACTTTGTCCTCGCTCACAGCTTCGGCGCAATCTCTTCGGTCCAGATACGCTCCCGCTGCTCCTGCGTCATGTGGCAGGCGGCCCAGTGCTGGCTGCCGACCTCGGTCAGCTCGGGGCGGACCGTGCGGGTGACGTTGTCCTTCGGGATGTCCGCGTACGGGCAGCGCGGGTTGAAGGCGCAGCCGGACGGGACGTTGATCAGGGAGGGCGGGGAGCCCTTCACCGGGATCAGGCGCTCCTGCTGCTCCCGGTCCAGGCGCGGCATCGAGCCGAGCAGGCCCCAGGTGTAGGGGTGGCGGGGCTCGTAGAACACCTTCTCCGCCGGACCCCGCTCGACGCAGCGGCCGCCGTACATCACCAGGATGTCGTCGGCGAGCTCGGCGACGACGCCCAGGTCGTGGGTGATGATGATGACCGCGGAGCCGAACTCCTTCTGCAGATCCCGGATCAGGTCGAGGATCTGCGCCTGGACGGTCACGTCCAGGGCGGTCGTCGGCTCGTCCGCGATGAGCAGCTCGGGGTTGTTGACCAGCGACATCGCGATCATCGCGCGCTGGCGCATACCACCGGAGAACTCGTGCGGGTAGCTGTCGACGCGCTTGTCCGGCTGCGGGATGCCCACCCGGTCCAGCATCTCGACCGCGCGCTTCTTCGCGGTCTTCTTGTCGACGTCGTGGTGGATGCGGTAGGCCTCCACGATCTGCTGCCCGATCGTGTAGTACGGGTGCAGCGCGGACAGCGGATCCTGGAAGATCATCGCCATCTGGCGGCCGCGCAGCTTGCGCACCTCGTCCGGGTCGGCGGTCAGCAGCTCGGTGCCGTCCAGCCAGATCTCACCGGAGATCTGCGCCTTGCGCTTGCCGTACTGACCGGCCGTGTGCAGACCCATGATGCCGAGCGAGGTCACCGACTTGCCGGAACCCGACTCGCCCACGATGCCGAGGGTCTTGCCCTTCTCCAGCTTGAAGGAGAGCCCGTCGACGGACTTGACCAGGCCGTCGTCGGTGGGGAAGTGCACCTTCAGGTCGCGCACTTCCAGGAAGGAGGTCGGGGCGGGCGAGGTGCCCGTGGGCTCGCCCACGGCCGCTCCGCTCTTGCTCAGTTCCGTCATGCGAGCCTCACTCGGGGGTCGATCACGGCGTACAGGACGTCGACCACGAGGTTGGCGATCAGCACCGCGAGAGAAGTGATCAGGGTGACGCCCAGAATGATGGGCAGGTCCTGGTTCTTGATGGCGGTCAGCACCGCCTGGCCGAGGCCCGGCAGGCTGAACGTCGTCTCGGTCAGGATCGCGCCGCCGATGAGGGCGCCGAGGTCCATGCCGAGCATGGTCAGGATGGGCGTCATCGTGGAGCGCATGGCGTGCTTGCCGATGACGACCTGCTCCTTGAGGCCCTTCGCACGGGCCGTGCGGATGTAGTCCTCGCCGAGGATCTCCAGCATGGTGGCGCGGGTGATCCGGGCGTACATCGCCGCATAGAGGAACGCGAGGGTGATCCAGGGCAGGATCATGCCGCCGAGGTAGCCGGACACGCTCTGGCTGAGCGGCACGTACTTGCCGTCCATCCATTTCAGTCCGAAGACGAAGATGGCGGAGGCCAGCAGGCCGGTGAAGTAGATCGGCAGGGACACACCGCTGAGGGCGACGACCATGGCACCGCGGTCCCAGAGGCTGCCCCGCTTGAGCGCGGAGAGCACACCGGCCGCGACACCGAAGACCAGCCACAGGACGGCGGCACCGAGCGCGAGACCCAGGGTCACCGGGAAGCGGTCGGTCAGCACCGGCCAGACAGCCTGCTCGCTGCGGAAGGAGTAGCCGAAGCACGGCGCGGAGCAGTGGGTGATGTCGCCGCCGGCCGCGTAGGTGCGGCCCACGAAGATGCCCTTGAAGAAGTGCCAGACCTGAACGAAGATCGGGTCGCTCAGACCCAGCTTCGTCCGCACCGCCTCCACCGCCGCGGGGTCGGCCTGCTTGCCCACGAAGCTCGTGGCGATGTCCACGCCCGCCCACTTGGGGACGAGGAAGAAGATGCTGAAGACCACCAGGATGGTGACCACCAGCATCACTGCGGCGGCGAACAGCCGCCTGATGAGATAAGCGAGCACAGCTAACGGCCCGCCGCGGGGCCGCGGGCCGCCGGAGGTCGTCCGGTGGCCCGCGGTCCCGCCGCGCCGGCCTTCACCTGCCTTTCGTGCCGTACGGCGGGTGTGCCGGGATTACTTCGAGGACTTCAGACCGATGTTGACGAAGTCGTAGTAGCCGCTGTAGGCGTTCGTCGTGTACACGTTGCCGATCCGCGAGGAACGCCAGTTCAGGAGCCGCTCGAAGGTGAAGGGCAGGTAGTACGCGCCCTCGCTCACCTTGTGGTTGATCTCCGTGGCGATCTGGGTCTTCTTCGCCTCGTTCAGTTCGCCGTTGTACTGGTCGAACAGACCGTCGATCGTCTTGTCCTTGATCAGAGCGTAGTTGTTGTTGCCGCTCTGCAGGATGTAGTGGCTGCTCCACAGCGGGATGCCGTAGCCCTGGACGGTCGGGAAGTCCGGGCCCCAGCCCATGATGATGATGCCGAGCTTCTTCTTCGCCACGTTCGACGGGGAGCCGATGATGCCGGCGCTCTGCGAGCCGTCGTACTGGTAGATGTCGGCCTGGATGCCGACCTTCTTCAGCGCCGCCTGCAGGGACGTGGCCGTGGCCACCTCCTGCGTCTTGTTGTTGCGGACGGCGATGGTGGTCTTGAAGCCGTTCGGCTGGCCGCAGGCCTTCAGCGCCTGCTTGGCCAGGTCGTCGTTGCCGTTCTTGTTGGCACCGGCGATCTTGTACGGGTCGTACTTCTGGCCCTCGCCACCGGGGATCGACGGCGGGAGCATGTTGGTGCCGATGTCACCACCGGCGATCGGGCCACCGCGCGCGGTCTGCAGCGACACGTGGTCGGCGGCGTAGATCACGGCCTTGCGGCAGTCGATGTTGTCGAACGGCTTGACGCTCTGCGGGAAGACCGCGTAGCGGATGAAGCCGGAGACCGGGTTGTCCAGGTTGTCCTTGTGCTGCTTCAGGGCGATGGTGCGGCCCTGCGGGCCGAGGCCCGTCTGGCTGGCGTCGATGTCGTAGTCGCCGTTGATCAGACGCTGGTCCATGTCGCTCTGGTTGGTGGAGATGTCCAGAGTGATCTTGTCCGGGTACGCCTTGCGGACCGGGTCCGAGGACGCCTTCCACTCGGTGTTGCGCACCAGCACCAGCGACTTGCCCGGGCTGTAGGACTCGAACTTGTACGGGCCGGAGGAGAACGGCTTCAGGCCGTACTTGGACTTGGTGTCCTTGTCCTGGCGGACCGGCGAGGCGGTGACCATCGCCAGCACCTGCTTGAAGTCCGAGTTGGGCTTCGGCAGGTGGAAGACGATCGTCTTGGCGTCGGGCGTGTCGATCGCCTTCAGGCCGAGCTTGTCCTTCGAGGTGTCCTTGTAGGGACCCTTGTAGGTGTTGTTCGGGTCGAGCATCTGCTGCAGGTAGATCGGACCGCCGGACAGGACGTCCTGCGCCCAGACGCGCTCGATGCCGTACTTGATGTCCTGGGAGGTGATCGGCTTGCCGTCCTCCCAGGTGATCCCGTCACGCAGGTGGAAGGTGTAGGTCTTGCCGTCGGTCGAGACCTGACCCTCGTCCGTGGCGAGGTCGGGGGTGACCTCCGCGCCCTTGGCGCCCGGCTCGGTCTTGTAGGTGAGCAGCTGGCGGCTGTAGTAGCGCGCGAAGTCCCACATGAAGCCGTAGTAACCACGCGTGGTGTCCCACGAGTCGGCGTCCTGCGGGGTGACGAACTTCAGCGTGCCGCCCTTCTTGACCTGATCGGCCTGGGCAACCTTGTTGTTCGCCGCGTCGAAGCCGGCCGCACCCGTCTTCGAACCGCCGCTGTCGCTGCCGCCGCCGCACGCCGCCATGGTCAGCATGCCGGCGACCGCGGCAGCAGCGGCCAACGCCTGCTTGCGCCGCCCTGAGGTGCGTTGGGTAGTCACGATCTCGGTTCCTCCGGTTTTGATGAGAGACCCCGTGGGAGTGCTCACGGGACGCTTGGGGTACGGCAGTTCAGCGCGATCCCTTCGGGTCGAGCGCGTCCCGCACGCCGTCGCCGAAGAGGTTGAAGGCCAGAACGGTGATGAAGATCGCCACGCCGGGGACCACCATGTACATGGGGTCCGAGTCGTAGTAGTCGATCGCGGTCGAGAGCATCTGCCCCCAGGAGGACGTGGGGGGCTTGACGCCCACGCCCAGGAAGCTGAGTGCCGCCTCGGTGAGGATGTTGGTGGGGATCATCATCGTCGTGTAGACGATGATCGGGGCGACGAGGTTGGGCAGCAGTTCCTTGAACAGGATGTAGAACCGCCCGGCACCCAGCGATCGGGCCGCCTCGACGTACTCGCGCTCGCGCAGCGAGAGGGTCTGGCCGCGCACCACGCGTCCGATGTAGGGCCAGCCGAAGAAGCCGATGACCAGGATCATCACGAACACGCGCACGCTGGAGCCGCTCAGGCCGAGCATCTCGTTCGGCATGACGGAGACCAGCGCGATGATGAAGAGCAGCTGCGGGAAGGCCAGCAGGCCGTCCATGACGCGGCTGATGACCGAGTCGACCCAGCCGCCGAAGAAGCCGGCCAGGATGCCGAGGATCGTGCCGAGCACGACGGCGACGATCGCGGACAGGAAGCCGACCAGGAGAGAGATCCGGGCGCCGTAGAGGATGCGCGCGAAGATGTCGCGGCCGTTGACCGGCTCGACGCCCAGCCAGTGGTCGCCGCTGATGCCGCCGAGCGACCCCTTGGGGGTGCTGAACAGCGGGTCGATCAGGCTCTCGTGGTAGACGTCGGGGTCCTGCCCGTAGAGGCTGGTGATCACCGGTGCGAGCAGCGCCACCACGACGAGTACGAGCACGACGATGCCGCCTGTGAGGGCGAGCTTGTCCCTCTTCAGGCGCTCCCAGGCGATCCGGCCCAGGGAACGCCCCTGTACGGCCTTGTCGCCCGCGGTGGCGACCGCCGCTTCCTCGGCCGCGCTGGGGGCTGCTTCCGCGGTCGGCTCGTGCAATGGTGCCGTCATCAGGCAGGGACCCCTCTTCGATTCAACCGGCGGTAGCCGGCCCGCGCTTGCCGCTGTGGCGGCGTGATCAGTCCGTCGTACACAGGGACGAAGTCCCCTGGAGCGGGAGTCTTCAACGCTTTGGCGATCTGTTGCCAGACTTGGCGGTGAAAGGATGCGTAAACGTGATGCGGGCTGGAGGGTTCCGTTATCCGGACACCGGGTAACGGCGGCCGGACGGGGATTATTTTGGACATACTTCACGTTATAGTATCTTCCGGCGCTATCTACGCGCGCAGATCGACTCCCGACCTGGTATGGACCAGGCCTGCGTCTCAGTATCCGCCATGCACCGGTGGGTACCCGTACCCGGCCGCCGGGGCCTGGGCCGGAGCGGCCGCGTGGGCCTCGCGGTCGTAGAAGGGGCGGGCGCTCGCCCGCATCCACAGCGCGACGGGGTCGTACTCGTCGGACATCGCCACCGTCGACACCGGCAGTCCGTCCGGGACGGCGCCGATGGACTGCTGCATCATCGCCCGCACCGAGTCCACCGCGGGCGGACTGGTGTCGTACACGTCGAGGCCGATGGCGAGATACGGCGCTCCGAGCGCCGGCTGCACCCAGGCGCGGCGCAGCGAGCGGACGGCCGGGGTGCGGTGGGCGTTCTGCACGAGCAGGGCGTAGAACTGCGGGATCTCGATCGCGGGTTCCGACATCCGCAGCGGACCGGCCGCCTGGCGCTCCAGACCGGTGGCGATACGGCGCAGGTCCAGCCAGGGGATGCCCACGCCACCGCCCGGGGCGTGCGGATTGAGCCAGAGGCCGAAGTGGTCGGGGTACAGGGTCCGGGCGACGTCAAGGCCGTCGACCACTTCGTACGATCTGTTCCAGCCGCTGGCGCTCAGCTCCTGCGCCGAGGTGACGCAGGGCGCGTAGCCGTAGCCGTCGACCTCCATGTTTCCGTACTGGGCGTCCGGGGAGCCCGCCTGGCCGTGCCACAGGAGCATCCAGACCTGGCCGGAGCCAGGAGTCGCGAGTGCGCGGAGGAGTGCCTCGTAGGCGTCGTAGCGCCCCGGCGTCACCTGGCGCAGCATGTTCTCGACCGTCCCGGTCGTGGTGCCGCTGGCGCTCACGTGTGTGCCCCTTCTCATGGTTGCCCCGCGTGGACACAAGCTTAAGCGCCTAAGAACTCGAGGCTTGTGGTGTGTTGGCGAGTGCGGGTGCGTCGTGGCTGGTCGTGCCCACGCGGCGGAGCCGCATAGCGATACTGCCCCGCGCCCCCCGGGGTGGCTGCCCCTCGCGGCGTTCTACAGGTGATCCCTCGTATAGAAAGGGCGTACCCGTTCGCGCATCCAGGTCGCCACCGGGTCGTCCGTCACGTCCAGGAGGACCAGGTTGACGGGCCACGGGGTGGGGGTTCTGGTGATGGCCCGGCTCAGGGCCTCCAGGGGCAGGGCTCTGATGTCACCCTCCCGCTGGGAGAGCTCGACGCCCACGAACATCACCGGGTCCGACGTCTCGATGGCGGCGAGGCAGCGGCGGGCGGTGACGACGACGCCGGTCCCGGCGAACTCGGCGGAGGCCGCGGCGAGGAAGTCGATCGGGTCGTCCTGCCAGTCCGGCTCGAAGAGCTTGACGCGGCCACCGGAGGCGGGGCCGTCCAGCGGGGTGCGGCCCACGCGGCAGAGTTCGGCCACGGCGGGCGGCGGGAGCGGGATGCCGACCACGCCGTCCGGGTTCACGGCGAGGCCGACCTGCGGCGGCAGTCCGCGGGCGAACTCGACGGCCGGGGCGATCGTGTACGCCATGTGGGAGCCGACCACCTGCCGGAACTGCTCCTCGGAGCTGAAGACCGGCACATAGGCCTGGCCCTCGATCTCCAGCGTGGGCAGGTCGACGGGGCCGCTGTTCAGGTCGCCGCCGTTCGGCAGCGGTACCCAGACGAAGCTGCGGCCGAGCACCTCGATGATCCGGCCGCCCGCCGAGGGTATGCCGAGGGAGGCCGACAGCACCTCCTCCAGCTCGTTGCCGGGCCATCCGCCGTGCGGATGGGGGTGCGCCTGCAAGGGAAAGTCCGCGGGAAGATCCGCTGCGAAGTCCATCTGTGTCCGACCGCCTGCTGAGAACCACTGCTGTGGCTGGAAAGGCTAGCGGCTGGGAGGGACAAAGGGGTTGGGTCGTGCGTCACCCCGTGAAACCGATCCTGCGCAGCACGTCCGCCGCGTCCCGGTCCAGCAGCACCGCCGAGCCGACGCCCTCGGGCAGGTCGCCCCGCTCGACCGCGCGGATCAGCCGGGCCGCCGCCGTGCGGTGGCGCAGGAAGGCGTAGCGCGAGACACCGCGGCCACGCTCGCGCTGGCCCTCCAGGGCCGTGCCGGGCGTGACGTCGAGCAGCAGCAGATGCAGGGTGCCGCCGCGGCGCCGGGCCTCTCGGGCCAGCCAGCCGCGCACCCAGGCCTGCGTACCGCAGTCGTGCACGACGACCCCTTCGCCGCTGCGCAGGGCGCGGCGCAGTCCGGCGTAGTGGGCGAGGCGGACGAGGGGCCGGTAGAGCGCGTAGGGCAGGAAGCGGGGCGTGCGGGCCTCCCAGCGGTCGCGGGCGTCCTGGGAGTCGATGCGGATGCCGCGGACCGCGCGCTCCATCAGCGTGGACTTGCCGCTGCCGGGCAGGCCGGTGACCACCACCAGGTCACGAGGGCCGAAGAGCAGGGCGTGCGGGCTGTGCCCCGAGCGGTCGCGCAGATCGCGGACCACGGGTGCCGGGCAGGCACCGCACACATCCTTGGCCGGGGCCGCGGGCTGCTTGGGCAGCGCGACGGCCGAGGTCGTGGCGTACACCGTGGTCCTGTTCACCGTGATCGTCCTTCCTGGGGGTCAGGAAAGCTTCTCCCCACTCTTTGTAAAGGGAAGGTAATGCAGGACGTCTCGCGGTTGTGTTCGGTTCCGGCCACAGCCCAGTCACAAAGAGGAGGGGACAGAGAAGAGGTGCCGAGGAGGAGGGGGCGCGTGCAATGATGTGCGCGCAACTGCATACCGGCCGTTTGAATCCGCGCGGGAGAGTCCCGGCAGCAGAGTCTGCCGGGCGCCGAAGGAGCAAGTCCCTCCCTTGAATCTCTCAGGCCCCGTTACCGCGCGGGCGAGGCACATCTGAAAAGCGGGCCACCGGATCCGGTGGCCCCACCCAAGGTGCAAGCCATGACTTCATGGCGAACCTCTCAGGTTCCGATGACAGATGGGGAGGAACGACCTCGCCCGTCATGCACTCTGCCTGGGAGACGACCGTCCGATGAGCAGCACCGAACCCCGTCACACCGCGCTCGATGCCCTGCATCGCTCGCTCGGCGCGACGATGACCGACTTCGCCGGCTGGGACATGCCCCTGCGCTACGGCTCCGAGCGCGACGAGCACCTCGCCGTGCGGACGAAGGCCGGGCTCTTCGATCTCTCCCACATGGGCGAGATCACCGTGACCGGCCCGCAGGCCGCCCAGCTCCTGAACTTCGCCCTGGTCGGCAACATCGCCTCCGTCGGCGTCGGCCGCGCCCGCTACACCATGATCTGCCGGGCCGACGGCGGCATCCTCGACGACCTGATCGTCTACCGGCTCGCGGAGTCCGAGTACATGGTCGTCGCCAACGCCTCCAACGCCCAGGTGGTGCTGGACGCCCTGGTGGAGCGTTCGGCCGGCTTCGACGCCGAGGTGCGCGACGACCGGGACAACTACGCGCTGATCGCCGTGCAGGGCCCCGAGTCCCCGGGCATTCTCAAGTCGCTCACCGACGCCGACCTCGACGGTCTGAAGTACTACGCCGGCCTGCCCGGCACCGTCGCCGGCGTCCCCGCCCTCATCGCGCGCACCGGCTACACCGGCGAGGACGGCTTCGAGCTGTTCGTCGCCCCCGCGGACGCCGAGAAGCTGTGGCAGGCGCTGACCGACGCCGGCGCACCGGCCGGCCTTGTGCCCTGCGGGCTGTCCTGCCGGGACACCCTGCGCCTGGAGGCGGGCATGCCGCTGTACGGGCATGAACTGTCCACCTCGCTCACGCCGTTCGACGCCGGGCTCGGCCGGGTGGTGAAGTTCGAGAAGGAGGGCGACTTCGTGGGGCGCGAGGCGCTCCAGGAGGCGGCCGCCAGGGCTGCGGAGAACCCGCCGCGCGTCCTCGTCGGCCTGGTCGCCGAGGGCCGTCGGGTCCCGCGCGCCGGGTACGCCGTGGTCGCGGGCGGCGAGGTGATCGGCGAGGTCACCTCCGGGGCCCCCTCCCCCACGCTGGGCAAGCCGATCGCGATGGCGTACGTCGACGCGGCGCATGCGGCGCCGGGCACCGAGGGTGTCGGCGTGGACATCCGGGGCAGCCACGAGCCGTACGAGGTCGTGGCGCTGCCGTTCTACAAGCGGCAGAAGTAGACACTGGCTGAGACTGGGCGAGGGGGGCTCCGGCCCCGGACGCGACCCCGCCCACATTTCCGCTGCTCACACGCGTTTTCCGCAGTCCCTCATTCATCAGCACTCCACCGCGTACAGGAGAATTCAGGCCATGAGCAACCCCCAGCAGCTGCGTTACAGCAAGGAGCACGAGTGGCTGTCGGCCGCCGAGGACGGCGTCTCGACGGTCGGCATCACGGAGTTCGCGGCCAACGCGCTCGGCGATGTCGTCTACGCCCAGCTTCCCGAGGTGGGCTCCGCCGTGACCGCGGGCGAGACCTGCGGCGAGTTGGAGTCGACCAAGTCGGTCAGCGACCTGTACTCCCCCGTCACCGGTGAGGTCACCGAGATCAACGAGGACGTGGTGAACGACCCGTCCCTGGTCAACTCGGCTCCCTTCGAGGGCGGCTGGCTCTTCAAGGTCCGCGTCACGGAGGAGCCGGCCGATCTGCTCTCCGCCGACGAGTACACCGCCCAGAACGCCGGCTGAGGAGCCGTAGACGCATGTCCGTACTGAACACGCCCCTGCACGAGCTCGACCCGGACATCGCCGCCGCGGTCGACGCCGAGCTGCACCGCCAGCAGTCCACCCTCGAGATGATCGCCTCGGAGAACTTCGCGCCGCTGGCGGTGATGGAGGCCCAGGGCTCGGTCCTGACCAACAAGTACGCCGAGGGATACCCGGGACGGCGCTACTACGGCGGCTGCGAGCACGTCGACGTCGTCGAGCAGATCGCCATCGACCGGGTCAAGGAGCTGTTCGGCGCCGAGTACGCCAACGTGCAGCCGCACTCCGGCGCCTCCGCCAACCAGGCCGCGCTGTTCGCGCTGGCCCAGCCCGGCGACACCATCCTGGGCCTGGACCTCGCCCACGGCGGCCACCTGACCCACGGGATGCGGCTGAACTTCTCCGGCAAGCAGTTCAACGTGGTCGCCTACCACGTGGACGACTCCGGCCTGGTCGACATGGCCGAGCTGGAGCGGCTGGCCAAGGAGCACCGCCCCAAGGTGATCATCGCGGGCTGGTCGGCGTATCCGCGTCAGCTGGACTTCGCCGAGTTCCGGCGGATCGCGGACGAGGTCGGGGCGTACCTGTGGGTGGACATGGCGCACTTCGCCGGCCTGGTGGCCGCCGGGCTGCACCCCAACCCGGTCGAGCACGCGGACGTGGTCACCTCCACCACCCACAAGACGTTGGGCGGCCCGCGCGGCGGCATCATCCTGGCCCGCCAGGACTTCGCGAAGAAGCTGAACTCGTCCGTCTTCCCGGGCTTCCAGGGCGGTCCGCTGGAGCATGTGATCGCGGCGAAGGCGGTGTCCTTCAAGGTCGCCGCGAGCGAGGAGTTCAAGGACCGGCAGCGGCGTACGGTGGACGGTGCGCGCATCCTCGCCGAGCGGCTGACCGCGGACGACGCCCGTGAGGCGGGAGTGAACGTGCTGTCCGGCGGCACCGACGTGCACCTGATCCTCGTCGACCTGCGCCACTCCGAGCTGGACGGGCAGCAGGCCGAGGACCGTCTGCACGAGGTCGGCATCACGGTCAACCGCAACGCCGTCCCCAACGACCCGCGCCCGCCGATGGTGACCTCGGGTCTGCGGATCGGCACCCCGGCCCTGGCCGGCCGCGGCTTCACCGCCGAGGACTTCGCCGAGGTCGCGGACGTCATCGCCGAGGCGCTGAAGGCGCCTTCTCCCTTCCAGGGGGCCGACGTCGAGGCGCTCAAGGTCCGGGTCAAGGCGCTTGCCGACAAGCACCCGCTGTACCCCGGCCTGAACAAGTAGTTCCCCGGTGGGGGCACCCGACGACGTGTGCCCCCACCCTTTTCGGAGGAGTTCCCGTGGCCATCTCGGTCTTCGACCTGTTCTCGATCGGCATAGGCCCGTCGAGCTCCCACACGGTGGGACCGATGCGCGCGGCCCGCATGTTCGCGCGACGTCTGCGCAACGAGGAGCTGCTGGGCTCCGTCGCGTCCGTACGATCCGAGCTGTACGGCTCCCTGGGCGCGACCGGCCACGGCCACGGCACCCCCAAGGCGGTGCTGCTCGGCCTGGAGGGCGCCTCACCGCGGACGGTGGACGTGGAGACGGCGGACGAGCGGGTGGCCGAGATCAAGTCGTCCGGCCGGATCCGGCTCCTCGGCGAGCACGAGATCCCGTTCTCCTTCGACGACGACCTGAAACTGCACCGCCGCAAGGCCCTCCCGTACCACGCGAACGGCATGACCCTGTGGGCGTTCGACGCCTCGGGCACGGAGCTGCTGTCGAAGACGTACTACTCGGTGGGCGGCGGCTTCGTCGTCGACGAGGACGCGGTCGGCCAGGACCGCATCAAGCTGGACGACACGGTGCTGAAGTACCCCTTCCGCACGGGTGACGAGCTGCTGCGCCTGACGAAGGAGACGGGCCTTTCCATCTCCGCGCTGATGCTGGAGAACGAGCGGGCCTGGCGCACCGAGGACGAGATCCGCTCGGGGCTCCTGGACATCTGGCGGGTCATGCAGGCGTGCGTGTCCCGCGGCATGTCCCGCGAGGGCATCCTGCCCGGCGGTCTGAAGGTACGGCGCCGGGCCGCGGTCTCCGCCCGCCAACTGCGCGCCGAGGGCGACCCGTTGGCGCATGCCATGGAGTGGATCACGCTCTACGCGATGGCGGTGAACGAGGAGAACGCGGCGGGCGGCCGCGTGGTCACCGCCCCCACGAACGGCGCGGCGGGCATCATCCCGGCGGTGCTGCACTACTACATCAACTTCGTGCCGGGCGCCGACGAGGACGGCGTCGTCCGGTTCCTCCTCGCGGCAGGCGCCATCGGCATGCTCTTCAAGGAGAACGCCTCCATCTCCGGCGCCGAGGTCGGCTGCCAGGGCGAGGTCGGCTCCGCGTGCTCGATGGCCGCGGGCGCGCTCGCGGAGGTGCTCGGCGGCTCCCCCGAACAGGTGGAGAACGCCGCCGAGATCGGCATGGAACACAACCTCGGCCTCACCTGCGACCCGGTCGGCGGCCTGGTCCAGATCCCCTGCATCGAGCGCAACGGCATGGCCGCCGTCAAGGCGGTCACGGCGGCGAAGATGGCGATGCGCGGCGACGGCTCCCACAAGGTGTCCCTGGACAAGGTCATCAAGACGATGAAGGACACCGGCGCGGACATGAGCGTGAAGTACAAGGAGACGGCGCGGGGCGGGCTGGCGGTGAACATCATCGAGTGCTGAGGGGGTGGGCTCTGACCAGCGTGTTCGTATCTTTCAGCGCTGTCAGGGGCTTCCCTGCTTACGCGGCGGAAAGTCCCCGAAACGTCCCTGAGACAGACGTGAAAGTCCCTGAAAAGTCCCTGGGAAGCCCCCCTGGAAGCGCCTCGTGACCTGCGGGTTCGCGGTATGTGATCAACGCCGGATTCAGCGCTCACCCACCACTGGACGTGCTAAATCGATCCCCTGGGCCCACCTGAGGGGTCCCATTCGATACATGGACGCTGCGGAAAACTCGCGCCTGGAACAGCGGCTGGCCGGCCTCTCCCCCACATTCACGACGGCACAAGCGCGTCAGGCCCTGCTCTCCCCCCGCGATCTGGCGCACTTGGTCGCAGAAGCTCGTATAGACGAACTATCCCGTGGGGTGTACCGGCGGGCAGACGCCCCGGAGACGGCGCACGGGGATCTGCTGGCCGTGTGCGCACGGGCCCCTCGCGCCGTCACCGCTGGGCCCCAGTATTTGGCGGTCGCCCTGCCTCGCCCGCCCCGCCCCGGCCGTCGACACGCCCGGCATTCCCGACTGTCGCCGACGGAGACACCCCCGTATACAAACGACCAGGTCAAAGCTCAGGCGCCGTCACTCAACAAGCTGACCAACCATCAGCGAATCAGCACAAAAAGCCAGGTCAGAGGCCATCTGACCCCGGCCCAGAGCTGAGCCGCCTTCGGGATTCGAACCCGAGACCTACGCATTACGAGGGCGGCAGAGATCGTGACGGGATGTGCCACGCGATCGCATCAGATCCTGTTTTCGCAGATCAGAGCGCCGATCACAGTCCCGCTACTCACATGGCGTGTTGCCTCGTCCACAGGCGTCCGCGCTCCGCTCGCGCTCCCCACCCCTCGGCGAGGCAAGGCCTCTGCCCTGAGCGACCCCTCGTTGGCACCATGCCGGCACAGCTTGTCGAGATCGCACACACGAGACGATCGCCGTCATTCGCAGGTCTCTGGCCCGCATTCTTCACGTCACCGAGCAGAGCAGCAGCAGCTCGACGAGGGACGGCCCATGTCCGCCTTGGGTGTCGCAGCCGTCGGCACATCCATGCCTGCGGGCTCCGGTACATCGATGTGGAGCGAGCAAGTCGGCGGTGACGACCCGGTCGCGAGGCAATCCGTCACCGCCTCCGGTCAAGCGGCAACACCGCAGAACCACCCTGCCAATAACAAGAGTTTTGTTAAAATGACTCCATGGCCACCATCCCCGACCCCGCCCCCGGAGAAGGCCCCGTCCGCCCGGTCTCCGTCTCCCTCCACGAAGGCACCATCGCCGCCCTCAAGGCACGCACCGGCAAGCGCGGCATGTCCGCCTACGTCGAAGCCCTCATCCAGCGCCAACTGGAACGCGACCGGCTACGCGAACTCATCGAGGACGCCGAAGCCGAACACGGCCCGGTCGACCAGGCCGCGGTCGATGCCAAACGGGCGATCCTGCGCGGTGACGCAGCAGGCTCGGCGGACGCCGCGTGAGCGGCACCCTCGTCCTGGACTGCGAGGGTCTGTCCAAACTCGTTCACCGCACCCCCGAGCTCACCGAGTGGCTGGCCGCCGCCGAGGCAGAGGACATCCGCGTCGTCACGAGCTCCGTCACCCTCGTCGAAGCCCGCGACCCCAAGACCGACCAGGCCCGCTTCGACTACGCCGTCTCCCGCGTCAACATCGTCCCGCCCACTGAAGCCATCGCCCGCCACGCGAGCAAACTCCTCGCCGCAGCCGGCCTGCACGGCCACAAGTACGCCCTCGACGCGATCGTCGCCGCCACCGCGATGGCCTCCCCGCCCCCCGCGACCGTCCTGACGTCAGACCCCGAGGACCTCCTGGTGCTGTGCGGCCCCGACGTACGTGTGATCAAGATCTGACGCAATGCGATGCCGGGCCGACCACGGACTCCGACTGCCGCCTGATCGACACGGTTCTGTCCGTTTCTGTCTTTCCGCACGGTCCGGACCGTCGGCAGCACCGGGGCCCCAGCCTCAGCTCAGGGGTACCTGCGGGACGCGCTCGCGCAGGCACTGGCCGGGGACCGGTACGAGCGCCGAGCGTGATGGAGAGCATGCTGAATGAGCTGATGCGTGACATCACCGGCGAGGTGATCACCGCTGAGCCAGCCGGATACTGGTAATCAGAGCGGATGCGTACGACGGCACGCCCTGCCGAACACCAGGGACACTGCCGCGTCCGCATCGGGTGACCACCGCCGACCGCCCGGGATCGGGCGGGGATCAACCGCCGGCATGTGACGCTTCGGAGTCGGAGTCCGCGTGGGCAGGCCAGTTGTCCCGCCGTTCCCGCGCCACTGCCGCGCGACTGCCGATCCGTTCTCCGTGGGAGCCGACCCGTTCTCCGCTCAGCGGGAAGGCGGGCGCAGTCGGTTGGACAGAGGTGATCGGTTCGGGGAGTTCATCGGGTTCCGGGCGCTCCGGACGCTCAGGGAGCGCGGGGCGCGGGATCTTCCGGTGGATGGATTCGCCGTCGGTCTCCCGGCTCTGGTGCTCGAAGAAGCGGAGCATCTCCACCGGGAACGGCATGACCAGGGTGCTGTTCTTCTCCGCCGAGACGTCCACCACGGTCTGCAGGAGGCGCAGTTGGAGCGCGCCCGGAGTGTCGGCCATGGTCGCCGCGGCGTCACTCAGACGCTGGGACGCCTGGAACTCACCGTCGGCGGCGATGACCCGGGCACGGCGTTCACGCTCGGCCTCAGCCTGCTTGGACATGGAGCGCATCATCGACTGCGGAAGGGCGATGTCCTTGATCTCCACCCGCTCGATGCGCAGTCCCCACGGTTCCTCGGTGGGGGCGTCCATCACCTTCTTGAGCTCCGCGTTGATGTGGTCGCGGTCGGAGAGGAGCGTGTCCAGATCCGCCCTGCCGATGACCGCGCGCAGCGAGGTCTGGGCGATCTGGGAGACGGCGCTGGGGTAATTGCGGACGTTCACCAGGGCCTTGACCGGGTCGATGACCCGGAAGTAGACGACCGCGTCCACGGTGAGCGTCACGTTGTCGGCGGTGATGGACCCCTGCGGCGGGATGCCCAGCACCTCGGTCTGGACGGAGACCTTCCGCATCCGGTCCCCGATCGGCCGGATGACACGCAGTCCGGGCCCGCGGATGTCCGGCAGCAGCCGCCCGAAGCGGAACACCACGCCCTTCTCGTACTGCTGGACGTTGCGCAGGCTCAGGGCCAGCAGGACCAGCCCGGCCACGGCGAACACCACCAGCACAGTGATCAGAACACCCATGGTTCTCACATTCCTTACGTCGATGACGGTCCCGGACCGAGCGGTCCGGGAAGCATCCGGCACGGGAGGACCCCGGCCTGTGCCCGTGGGTGCGGCCGGGGTCCCGGGCTGCTGTTGAGGCTCTGCTACGTCGGCCCGGCTCGGCCGGGAGAACTCTGCGGTACGTCGCTCGGGCCGGCCCCGGTGATGCCGGTGGCGGCCAGAATCCGCTCGGCAGAGACGTCGTTGTCGTCCTGTACGGCCATGACCATCGCGTCGTGCGCGGGGCCGATACCGGCCCCCGGCGGGATCACCAGGAACAGGAAGTGGTCCTGGTCGCCACGGGTGACGATCATGGTGTGGTCGCCCACGGCGGACCAGTCGATACGCACCATGTGCCCGTCGACGAACAGATGGCCCGGGGCCCCGTCCCAGTCGCTCGCGTCGAGACCCACGCGGGCGATGGGGCCCAGGCGTGCCGTCAGCGCGGTGAGGAGAGCCGACAGCTGGCTCTTGAGGTCGCGTGTCCGCGGCCACCAGGCGCCGTCGAACGTCCCCGTGCGCCTGGCTGTGGTCTCCATCCGCAGGACCGCGGTGCCGGGAAGCACCGGCTCACCGCTGGTGTCTGCCAGAAGCTTCACGGAATGCATGGCGTGGAGCATGGCGACTCACTTCCCCGCCGTCCGGGTCCGGCGCCGTGGCCGGAGCCGTCCGCGTCCCCCGTCGCGGTGGTCGCGGCGATCGCCGGCGCCATTCGTTCCGGCACGACCGCGAGGTTTCTGCGGGGCCGATGGTGCCGCCCCCCGGGCCGTCAACCGGGAGCGGCCGTAGTGGAAAACGGCGATGCGCTCGTCGTGCTGGTCGTTGAGCAGGTGGATCAGGAGCACGCCCACAGCGACCATCGCCAGAAGCGCCATCACGGTCACGAAGGTCTCCATGACCCTCACCTGCCCTTTGCCGGATTCGGTGTCGGCGAGGCGACTGCCGGAATGGTGAGTACCGGAGCAGTGACTGCCGGGATCCGTGGACGTGAGGCCGGACCGGGGGCCTCACGGCCTCCTTCGGCATCCCAGACGGCTTCCACGGCCCGTTCGGCCGCCGTCACGGTGCGCAGACGCGCTGCCTCCTCCATCAGTCGGCCCGTGCTTGACACGCGCAGTGGACCACTCACGGCGGCCATCAGCCACGCGGCCGAGACGGGAGTCGTCTGTGGGTCGAGCAGGGCAGTCGATGAGGGAAGTTCCGCCCCCGGATAACAGGAGTGGTACCACCGGGCGCCGTCCAGCAGAGCCGGAACCGAACCGGTGAGAGCCGGCGCCATGCGAAGAGACGGAGAAGAGGGCCGGTGTTCGATTGCCGGCGCGTACGAAACGGTCGCTCTCATGATGCGAACCCTGCTCCGGGCCGGTCGGACCGGCCCGGTGAAATCAATCGCCGAAAACGACACAAGCATGGAGGCCGGTGCGCGAAATACCCTCGGTGACATCAGCCTACTCCTCCGGCGGGCCGTTCCACGGACGCGATCCGTACAAGTGTGGGAAGTCGACGGGCCGACGCCGAGCATCCGGGCACCGATCGGCTGCCGAGGTCGGCCGTCTGTGGCAGTGAGGGGCGCGCCATGGGCGCGAACACAGCCGAGACCGCGTTACCAGGCACTTTTCAGAAGCTGACGGACCATCTGACGGCCTCCCACGCCGAGCTGTTCGTACGACCGACCCGATCCCACAGCTCCCCTTCGGGAGGAAGACCGGCGGGACAGGAGGCCACTCGGTCACCACAGCTCTGCGAAGGCTCCGCATCGCCCTGACCCACTCGGCACCGGCACCTCGCCCGTGATCAGCACGACAGCGGTGCTCGGGGCGACGCCGACCGCTTCCCCGGCGGGGGCAGCCGCTGAAGCAGCTCCTACAGCGGACGTGAGCCTCCCGCCCACTTCCCCAGCGTTCCGCGCTCGTCCGGCTGCAGCACTGGGACTTCGCGGGCGGCGCACACCGCGCGGGGAAGCGTCCGGTCGTCAGCAGGCCCACCACGACCCCGCCGTGCAGTTACCGGCCGTGCCGTTGAGCACATGCAGATCCGGGGTACCGACCGACGCCCCCGAGGCCCCGTCCTGTCGATGCTTGCACCCAGCAACCACTGCCCCACAGCGCCGCCCAACCCGACGACCGCGGGGACTTGAGGATCGTTCGCCACAGACAGACAGATCGAAGGCACCGCGTCCTCCTCGGCGCTCCTGCGCGGCCGGGGTGCCGGGAAACCCCGCCCGCAAGGAACTCCCCGAAGTCGGCCGAGGCGCGCGTCACCGTGCATTCCGGCCGGGGCGGGCGCCGTGGCCTCGGCCCGGCATGTTCCAGCGGTGACGTGCGTGATCCGCTGCCACCCGTCGCCGTCAGCGGAGAGGACGCCGCCGGGCGCGCCGGGACAGCCGCACGGCGACCACGGTCACGTCGGCCACGAGAACCACGATGCCGACGATCAGCAGATATCCCAGACCCTCGGCCGTCACGCCGATGATTCCCAGGACGACGGCAACAAGGACGAACAGGATAAAGTACGCCACGGCTTGGACACCTCCCTTGGACCGTGCCGTCGCTCAGCGGCGTGCGAGCTTTCGTTCGCCGTTCACGCCCGGCTGGTACGTCATCCCGTAGTGCTGGAAGATCGCTTCCTCCTGCTCGGCGGGCAGGACGTCGTCCGTGCCGATCGAAGGAGCCTTCCTGACCAGGCTCCTGGTGTGGGCGATCTTCACGTAGCCCGGCCCCAGGAGTACGTCGTCAACGGGCACGAAGACCAGGCGCCGACGAGTCGGCAGCCCGGTCCGTACGGTGACCACGGCCGGTTCGTCGGTGGTGGTGTCCACGTAGACCGCTTCGAGCACGCCGATCCTGTGCCCCTTCGGGTCGACGACGTCATGGGTGCGCCACTCGCGGATGTCGACTGCCTGGATCATGCGCTGTCCCTCCTGAGCGGGACACCGGTCGATGCGGGCCGCCTCCCCTGGAAGATCGCGGCCCGGCCGGAACCGGAAGAGCGGCTGTGACAACGACTCCGGCGCAACCACGCCGGAGTCGCCCTTCCGGGCGGCTGCACGTGAGAGTGAGCCAACCCACAATCCATGGTACTGCGGCCGCCGCGGCTCGCGCTCTTGATGGATACGCCGGTGCGGTGGACCCAAGACCCGCTCACACGCGCAGCAGCCGTTGCGTGGTCTCTCCCGTCCCGGTTCCTGCCGGGCCTCGTGGCGGGCGGGGTGCGCGGCGTTCGCGGCGGCAGGGCATCCTCTCCTGGTGGACCACCGGCGCCTGCCACCGCCGCGCCCGCGCATCGCGGAGCCGACGGATCCAGGCGACCAGCAGGACGGCGGCGACCCACCACAGGACCTGCAGGGCGGCGACGGCAGATGTGGCTTCGCCGGGATGCCATGGCGACGGCGACTGCGGGAGCGGCCCCGCTCGTGACGCGGCAGGTTCCCGCGCCGATGCGCGAGGTGCTTCCGCGGAGCGCGAGGTGATCGACGCGGCCGGGGGCTCGGGCCGTACCGCACACGCCGGCTCTCGCCGCGCTCCCTGAACAGCCGGCAAGGGACCACCAGCTCCGGGTGCGAGACCGTTACACGGGGCGTCACCAGCTGCCTCCGGGCAGGGCTACGCTGTTCGAACAGGCCCCGGCCCCCGGCAGTGAAGCTCCGCTCCGGGGAGGCCCACCGTGTTCGCCCTGCTCCTCATCCTCATCGTGGTCCTGTCCGGCTTCGGCTTCCTCAGCCCCGTCTGGTGGGTGGTCGCGGCCTCACTCGTGCTGGTTTTCGGCGCCATCCAGTACGGGCGCCGTGGTGAAGGCGGGGGCTGGGACCGTGGCGGCAGCTCCGATCTCCGGGAGCACCAGGACCACCGGAAGCGCCGGTACCGCCCTCGGCACCGGGAGCGCTGGAGGCGCGAGGGCCGTCGAGACCGCGAGCACCGCGGGTGACCGACACCACGCCCCGTGAAGAGCAGCCGCTGTCGACGGCTCGGGATGCGGCACTGCTGGCCGAGGTCGGCGAACTGCGCGCCGCCAACGAGCAGTTGGAGCGGGCGCTGGCGAGCCGTGCGGTGATCGACCAGGCGTGCGGCATGGTGATGGCCCTGGCGCCCTGCACCAGCGAGAGGGCCTGGGACCTGCTGGTGGACGTGTCGCAGCGCTGCAACATCAAGCTCCGGGCCGTGGCCGCGGCCCTGGTCGCCACGACGAAGGACGAGGCGCTCCCGGCACCGGTGCGACAGGAGCTGCGCCAGGCGCTGCGGCGCCTCCATTCGGCGGACCGGAGATGACGGCGGGTGCCCGGCGGTCGGCCTGTCGGCTCATCGCCCGTGCGGCCCGGTCACGTGCTGTCGGGGGTGGGAGGGGCGCGCTGGTGTGCGCGGTGCCCGAGGCGCCGGAGGGTGTGGTGGCGGGCGTCGTGGAGGTGGCGCTGAGGGCGAGGAGCGCGACGTCGTCCGCGGGTCCTGCGGGGAAGGTGTTCAGCAGCGCGGTGAGGTCGCTGATGATCGCGGTGGCGCCGAGGGCTCGGTTGGTGGCGGCGTGGTGGGTGAGGTGGGAGGACAGGCCGCTCTCGCCGAACCGGGCGCCGCGGGAAGTACGGGCCTCGGTGAGTCCGTTGCTGTAGAGGAAGAGCGCCTCGCCGGGCAGGAGTTGAACGGCCCGGGAGACGAAGTCCGCCTGCGGCAGGGCGCCGACAAGCATCCCTCCCGCCAGGTTCACCTGCTCGGTCCCGGCTGCTGCCCGGGCGGTCCCGTCGCGGCGGGTGGGCCGCAGGTGGTGGGCCGGGAGATGGCCGCCTCCGGCGAGGGTGAGGGCGAAGCCGCCCGCAGGGTCGGGAGCGAGGGTGCCGAAGACGAGCGTGCAGAAGCCTCTGCCGTCGGACGATGCCGACAGCAGGGCGGTGTTGAGCACCCGCGGTACGGCACACGGATCCGGTTCCAACAGGGCGGTGGTACGCAGGGTGTAGCGGATCAGCGAGGTGAGCGCGGCGGCGGGCGCGCCCCGGCCGCTGACGTCGCCGAGGAAGAACGCCCACCGCCAGGCGCCGAGCGGGAAGACGTCGTAGAAGTCGCCGCCGACGGCGTGGACCGAGGCGGTGGTGTAGTGGCAGGCGGCCTCCAGGCCCGGCACTTCCGGCAGTGCCGGGGCAGCAGGGAGCGCTGCAGTGTGAGGCGTACGCGACGATCTCCGACCGGTCCCGCTCGGCGCGCTCACGTGCCGCGTGTTCCACCTCCACCAGCTCCCGTTCCACGCGGAGCATGCGCAGGGCGGCCAGCCGCAGTTCGAGTTCGTCCATCACGAGCGCGGCCAGGTCGGTCAGGGCGGTGGCCTGGTCCGCTGTGATGCGGCGCGGCCTGGTGTCCAGGACGTCCACGGTGCCCAGGCGGTGACCGTCGCCGGTGGTGATCGGGGCGGCGGCGTAGAAGCGCGCCCGAGCGGGACCGGTCACCAGGGAGTGGGCGCGGGCGACCGGGTCGTCGAGAGTGTCGGGGACGACCAGAGGACTGCCCGTGGTGATCACCGAGGTGCGCAGCCCCGGGTACCGGCCGATCTGCCTGACCCCCGCCAGACCGTACGCGGCCTTGAACCAGACCCGGTCGGTGTCCACGATCATCACGGTTGCGGACGGAGCGTCGAACAGGCGGGCGGCCAGCGCCGGCGATCCGGTCGAAGGCACCGTCGGGCGGGGTGTCCAGGATGTCGTAACGACGCACCGCGGCGATCCGCCGCGCCTCCTGCTCCGGGGACAGCTCCACCCGCTCCTCCACGACTTCTCGACGCCTCCGCGTCTTCGCGCGTCCGCGTCGCACGTCTACGGTTTCGCACGCGTCGCGCCCGGCAGGCGCAGACGGCTATCCGGGCCGTTGGGTCCGGTCGTTGTGCGCGAGGCCGTCCGGATGCTCCGTCGTGCGCTCTCCGAGGGCCAGAAGCAGTACGCACAGGACGGTCGGGGCGCGGTGGACCTGGCCCACCTCCTGCCAGCCCCACGCCTCCAAGGCGGCACGGGCCGGGCGGTCGGACTGGTCCAGCAAGGTGACGCCGAGCGAAGCCTGGTGATCGGCGAGCAGGCGCTCCTGGAGCCGGCGAGCGAGCCCGCGGGCGTACTGGTGCGGATGGACGACGGTTTCGAGGATCGCGAAGACGTGTCCGGACGCCGTCAGTTGCTCCAGGTTCTGGGGCAGCGGCCCGTCGAACCCCTGCCACCAGGAGCCGTCACGTGGCACGGGGATTCCGAAGACACAGCCGGTCAGGGACCGGGCCTCGGCGACCAGCATGTCGAATCCCGGCAGTTTCACGCCGTCCGCCAGACGGCGCAGGAACTCCTGCCGGCCGCGGAACTCCTCGCCCGGCGGGGTGGTGGTGGACTCCACGTACAGATCCGCCAGGTCCTCTCGCAGGCCCTCGGCCTGCCAGCGGTTCAGTCGGCGCAGCCGCACCGTGTCCATGGCGGACGGCTCCGGGCCTTCGGGTTCGTGGGGTTGCCGCGGAGTGCGCATGGGGCGCCTCGGTTCAGGAGACCGGCAGATGGGCGGGAGTGCCATCGTGGCCGATGTGTGGTGCGGCGCCGGGGTCCGGGACGTCTGTTCGCCAGCATAGCCCCGGATCGGCGCCGCTCCGGGGCCAGTTGGGGGCGCGGGGCCACTGTGGCCCGGGCGGCGGGTGGGCCGACCGCCAGGTCGTTCAGGTCATGGGGCGATCCCTTCGGCCAGACGTGCGGCGGGTGCCGACCATCGGCTTCTGCCGTACGAGCCTGTGCCGAAGAGTTCCCGCAGCCACGGCCAAGGAACCGGCCTCCCGCCGTGGCTGCCGCTCCCCTGTGGCGGCCGGCATCGGCCCGGTGCACGACGCGACACCGCGCACAACCGGCGTTGACACGGGACGAGCACCCTTACGTCAGGCCCTGTTCCGCCGCTCCGGAATCTGCTCTAGGCTGCACGCGGGGAAGGTGGGACTGCGACCGTCTCAGGTACCAGCAGGTCTCCCCACCCAGGCTCCCAGCCCCCGAGTCGGAAACCAGGCCCGGCCGGAGCCGCATCGCCGGACAGCGCGGCTCCAGCCCACGTCCTCCCGGCATTTTCCAGACGGGGTGTTCCCATCAGTCCCGCCGCCGCGGAGGACAACGCGCGAGGACACGGCGGAGGGGGGCCTCCCGTTCCTCGCGCTCCGGACGGCCGCCGCCGTCGTGCGGTGGCGGCCGTCCGGCCCACGGTTCCGGGCGCAGGAGCGGCGTGCCGATGCGCGTCGGCTGCGGCGCGGAGTGATCAGGACCCCAGCCCGGCAAGGGGCTCCGAGCCGTCGATGAAGGCGCGGACCACGTCGGCCAGGCGGCGGTTGTGGGAGCGGGCGTAACCGCGCAGCGCACTGAACGCCTGCTCCATGTCGACGCCCTGGCGTTCGGCGAGCTTCCCCTTGGCCTGTTCGATCAGCACCCGGCTGTTCAGCGCCGTCTGCAACTGCTCGTTGAGCACCGTGCTGCGCTGCGCGGTGCGTTGTTGCAGCAGGCTGATGGTGGCGACGTCCGCCAGCGCCTGGGCGACGAGGGTGGCGGCCGGGTCGAAGGGGCCGGGCGCGGCACGGAAGAGGTTCAGCGCGCCCACGGTCTCCTCCCGCAGGCGCATGGGCAGGGCCTGGACGGCCCCGAAACCACTGCGGTGGGCCGCCGTGACGAAGCGCGGCCAGCGGTCGACCTCCCGGGTCAGGTCGGGGATGATCACCGGCGCGCCGGTGCGGAAGCACGTGAGGCAGGGGCCTTGGTCGTTCTGGAGCTGGAAGAGCTCCAGCACACGCACCTGTTCGTCGGAGGCGGCCATGACGCGGAGTTTGCCGTCCCGGTCTGCGAGCAGGACCCCGGCGGCGCTCGCGTCGAGCATGCCGACGCAGCGGTCGGTCAGCAGGCGCAGGAAGTCCATGAGGTCGAAGTCGGCGACCAGATTGTCGGCCAACTCGACGAAGGTCTTGGCCAGGAGTTGTTGATCCATCGTGGACACCCTCGAATTAAGATTAGTCCCGCCGGGAAGGGGCGGGAAGTACGGCACGTTCCTCGGCCGGCACCAATGCGTCAGTCGTCCTCCCCGGCCTGGTCCGGCTCCGCGTCCGGTGGGAAACGAAGCCGATGTGCCACCACGTCCGCGGCCACGTCGGCGAGCCGGCGTCCCTGCGCATAGGCGTAGGCGCGGAGCCGGACGAAGGCTTCCTCGATGCCGACTCCGAGCTGGACCGTGAGCATCCCGCTGGCCTGGTCGATCTCCGCCCGGTACGCGCCCAGGTCCTCGACGGGGCCATCGCGCGGCGCGCTCATCTCGTCGATACGCGCGTCGAGCAGCACCAGAGTCGCGAGATCGGCGAACGCCAGCGCGTCCGCCAGTTCCTCCGCGTTCAACCGGACCGGAACGTGGGCGTACAGGTCCAGAACCCCCGGGCTGATCGCGCCCATCTGCAGGGGCAGCGCGAACACCGCGCGTGCCCCGGCTTCCAGTGCCGCCTCGGCGAACACCGTCCACCGGTCCTGCAGGTCACGGGTGAGCAGATCGGGTGTCAGGACGGCCGAGCCGTGCAGGAAGGCGTCCACACAAGGCCCCTCGCCCAGCGTGAGCTGGAGCTCTTCCAGCTGCTCGCTGACGGTGTCGGTGCTGCACAGCGGGTGGCTCGGCGCGGCCCTGGACATCGCCGACAGCCCGGCCCCGCCGACCGGCAGCGCGGCCACGGCCGCGGTGCACACGTCCACCAGACCGACGCGGGCACCGCGCCGAGCCGCCTGCTCGGCCACCAGCATCCGAATGCGGGCCGACCGGCTCTCAGCGCCCACCCGGGCCACCGCCTCCCGGCATCGTGACAAGGCCCACCGACGTCACCGTGGCGCGCTCCGCGAGGGGAAACACCAGTGCGCGGAATGTGGTGACGCCCAGGGGTCTGCGAAGCTCTCCGACATCCAGCCATCCCCAGGAGCGGAGCGCGGAGAGAGTCCGGCGATCGGCCCCGTCCACCAAGGTGGCGCCGAGCGAGGCCTGGTGGTCGGTCAGCAGCCGCTCCTGCACACGACGGGCGAGTTCCTGGTCCCGGGGGTGCGGGCGTATCAGGATGTCACCGAACGCGAAGGCCCTGCCGGACACCGTGAGTTGCCCGACGCCGCGCGGCAGCACTCCGTCGAAGCCGAGCCACCACGAGCCGTCGCCGCGCACCGGGAAGCCGAAGGCGCACCCCATCAGGCCGTCCGACTCGGCGATCACCATGGCGAATCCCGGCCGGCCCAGGTCCGCGGTGAGACGGTTCAGGAATTCCTGGCGGCCGGGAGGGCGGTAAGCATCACCCCTCGCCCGCACGCGGGACTCCACATACAACCCTGCCAGATCCTCGCGCAGGTCCTCCACCAGCCGACGGTTCAGCCGGCGCAGTCGCACCGGAGCCACGGCGCAGACCTCGCCGTTCCCCGGCTTCCGTGACTGTCCCCGCCCTGGTCCGGGCGTCATCGCGCATCGCCCGGGAGAACAGGCGCAGGCGGGACAGACCCGTGCAGCAGGGCTGGAGCCGGCACAGCCGGGGCGTCGCCGGAAGGAGGTGGCGGGTCGTACGGAGGACCGAGCAACAGGAACCCGCAACCGGTGAGGCCGACTACAAGGACGAGCATCGGCGGTGGGTGGTGCAGTCGCAGGGTCCCGCCCGCCACGGTGGTCTGCTGCGCAGCGTGCAGGAAGGCGTTGAGTCCGCTGCAGTCACAGAAACTGACAGGGGTGAGGTCGACGTCGATGGCGCGGATGCCGTCCCGCAAGCACTGATCCACGGATGCGCGCACCAACGGCGCGGATTCGAAGTCGATCTCACCGGCCAGGGTGATCAGCGCCCGTTTCCTCCGGTCATGGCGATACACGGTGAGCTGTGGAAGGGACATGACGCCTCGGTTCGGAAGACCATCCGGCAGCGGGCCCGGCCGTGCCGGAAATCCGGCACCACCTGACGCGCTCCCGGTAGGGGCGGAGGGTCGGCGGAATCGGAGCGAGCGCAGGTCCGACCACCCGTGCGACAGGAAAGAGGTCCACCCGGTTCCCTCCTGGGATGCGCCGGGTGACGGACTACGAGTCCGCTCCCCGCGCTCTATGTGTCGAGCAACGACAAGCCGCCGGGGTCTGGGACGTCCGTACAGCACCATAGTCCCCGGCGCGGTCCAGTGGGGTCCGCTGACCCGCCTGGTGCCGGGGCCTGGACCGTGGCCGCGATGTGGACGGCGTACGCAGGCATGTCCGACGCGTAGCGCGGTACTGGGCAAGCGGCGCGAAACGCGGCGGCCGAGGGCCGCCGGGCACGTCAGTCCGTGCACCACCCGAGGAGGTGGCTTCGCATGACGGAGCCGAACGGTTCCACCCTGCCCGAGCCCGGCCCGGGGGAGCCCCGCACCGACCTGGGCACGACACTGCACGCCGCACGTCCCCGGCTTCAGGAACCGCCGGAGACCCGCGGCCGGACGACCATCGCCGACGGGGTGGTGGAGAAGATCGCCGGCATCGCCGCCCGCGAGGTCCCGGGAATCCACGCGCTGGGCGGTGGATTCACCCGCACCATGGGCGCGATGCGCGACCGGGTCCCGGGCGGACATCCGAGCGCGGGGCGTGGCGTCAAGGTCGAGGTCGGTGAGAAGCAGACCGCCATCGATCTCCAGGTCGTCGTCGCATACGGGGTGAGCATCACCGACCTCGCCGCAGAGGTCCGTGAGAACGTGATCGCGGCGGTGGAACGGATGACGGGCCTGGAGGTCGTCGAGGTGAACATCGCGGTCAACGACGTGCACCTGCCGGACGAGGACACGCAGGAGACCCCCGAGGGCCGGGTGCATTGAGGCCTTGCCCGGGCAGACGCGCTCGCGGCTGCCCGGGGCAGTCTCCGGATGCTGTCGGACGGTCGGTTCCCGGCGCCCCGAGTCGTCGGCCCCGGGACACGTCGTACGGACGCGGCCGGCTCAGCAGGACGGGGCTGGGGGCCCGGGGGTGGCGGTTCAGCGCCGTCCGCATGTCACGGACAGTCAACGCCGCATACCGGTTCCGGTACGTGGGCATCGGAGGGGCGGACCACGGGCGGCCCATCCCGCACCGGTGCCCTGCGCGGTTGCGCGTCGGTGGAAGGGGGCCGGCGCCGGGGTGTCTGCGGGAAGCCGCGGAGCGTCGCGACCACGCCTCTGGTGCCGTCCGGGTCGAAACGGACGGCAGCCGTCGATGATGCCGGGCCCGGCGAACACGGCAGCCCTCCCGTGCGAGGGCGGTCAGCGGCGCGCAAGTTGCCGTTCTCCGGCCGCACCGGGCTGGTAGGGCAGTCCGTAGTGCTTGAAGACCGCTTCCTCCTGCTCGGCGGGAAGCACGTCGTCGGTACCGATCGAAGGAGCCTGCTTCACCAGCGTCTTGACATAGCCGACCTTCAGATAGCCCGGCCCGACGATCGCGTCCTCAAGGGGGACGAAGACCAGACGGTGCCGGGTGGGCAGTCCGGTCCGTACCGTGGCCATGGCCGGCTCGTCGGTGGTGGTGTCCACATAGACCGCCTCCAGGACACCGATCTTGTGCGACTCGGAGTCGATGACATCCTGGGTGCGCCATTCCCGGACGTCGGCTGCGTGGATCATGGTCTCTCCCTATCTGGACGACTCATCGGCCGATGACGAGCCGCACCCTCGGTCCTCCGCGTGAAACCGCCGCAGTGCACGCCGCAGCGCACGCTGCATCCGCTCCGGGAGCGGCTTGCCCTCCCAGGCGGCGACCACGGCCGCGGCCACCTCCGGAAGTTTGGTGTCGCACTGCCGCGAGACGTCGACCAGCAGGTTCCTGGCCGCCCCGCGGCTGCAGGGGGTCAGGACCATCACCATTCCGCGGGCCTGGTCGATGACCGCACGGCCGGCCAGCGCCCGCCGCAGCTGATCGTTCTCGGCGCGCAGTGCGACGAGGTCCTGCCCCGCCGATGCGTTCCCCCACGTGGCCTCGGCCCGCAGTTTCCACCAGTCCTCTTGGAGCACGGTTGTGCGTTGCATGGCATGTACCTCTTCACGAGTTCGACGTCTCCGGCCTGGCCGGAGCCGTCCCGGACCGCAGTTGTCTGTCCTCTGGGTCACCGGTGGTGGTCATGGTCCCGACCGTCCTCACGCCGCCAGCGCGCCCGGTTCTGGCGGCTGTAGCGGCGGTCCCAGCGGTCCTCGCGATCCCGGCGCTCCTGATAGTCCCGGTAGTCCCGGGGCTGCCGATGGTCCCCGAGATCGGAACCGCCACGGCTTCGGCCTCCGCCACGATCGCGGCCGTGGCGAGTCGCGCCGTAGACCAGCACCGCCGCCACCACCCACCAGAGGGGGTGAAGGAAGCCGAAGCCGAAGAGAACGGCGACGAGGATGAGGAGCAGGACGAACACTGTGGGCCTCCCCGGGAGCAGAACACCGCATCGATACCGGGGACTGGGGCCTTACCCCTCAGCTTAGTCCTGCCCGACGGGTGCGGGTACCGTCCGACGTCAGCGCGTCCCGTCCGGCACGGATGGCTGCTTGACGCCTGTCGGGAAACTACGGCGAGGGCTAGCGTGCGACATGCCGCCCCGGCCCCCGGCAGCGTCGCACCGCCAACGCGCTCCCCAGAGGGCGCTCCCTGCGCATCGGTGCCGGAAACCCGCCGCGTCACGAGCCCGGCCGTTCCCGCACACGCCCGTCGTCACGAGAACCCGGCGGAGCCCCGGTGCGCCTCAAGCGGGCAACGATCTGCCGCCCGCCGCGTCGCACGCATCCCTTACCAGGCGGTACACATGTACGCGCTGATCGTTCCCGCTTCGACCCCCTTCGTCCTGCTCATCGCGGTGATGGCCCTTTCGTGGTGGGAGGACCACATCCTGCCGCCGCCGACCGAGCCGGCCGAATCCCCCGCCGAGGCTCCGCTCACCCCGGCGGCCCCGGCGCAGCTCCCAGAACTCGCCCGTGTCGACACCACGTTGACAGGGGAGGTTGCCGGGCGTTGACTGACAGCACGGCGTAGGGCCATGCCACTCCGGAACTTCGGGGCGCGGCATTCCACCTTCCCACTTCGCCCGGACCCCGCGGAATCAAGGAAATTCCCGCGATCTGGAGGCCCGGCAATGATCTGGATTCTTCTCCTTCTGCTGATCCTGGTGGTCTTCGGGTTCGGCTTCACGATGCAGATCCTGTGGTGGGTCGCCGCCGTCCTGCTGGTCGTCTGGATCGCCGGCTTCGCGATGCGCGGGCGCGGCGGTGGCCGCCGCAGGTAGTCCGTTCCGGAGTACGACCCTGCCCGCAGGGACAACGGCCCGCACGGCGATCGCACGGAACCCACTCACCAGACAAGCAGGAGGCCGGCCATGAGTGTCGGACAGACCATCAAACACAAAACACAGGCGTTCAAGGGCCGGGTCACCGAACGCATCGGCCGGACCACCCGCAACAGGCGACTGCAGCGCGAAGGCAGGACCGACCGGGTCTCCGGAAACCTGAAGCAGTCCGGCGACAAGGCCAAGGACGCCTTCAGGCCCTGACCACCAACACCCCGGGTGGTGCCCACGTCGGGCGGACACCACCCGACCGGCCCGAACGCCCGACAAGCCGACAGGAATCGACGGCAATGAAGCAGACCAGCGTCCGCACCGAGAACCGGAGAAGGCAGCCATGATCATCGCCGTGATCATCGCCGTCGTCGTCATCGTCATCGGCCTGGCCATCCTCCTCTACACAGGACGTGGACGAACCCGAGGCAGTGGCGGGCAGGCGCTGAAGCGCCGCTTCGGACCCGAGTACGCCCGCGCAGTCGCCGACCACGACGGCGACACCAAGGCCGCCGAACAGGAACTCGGCAAGCGTGTGAAGGAGCACGGCTCCCTCACGCAGCAGGCGCTGACGCCGGCGGCCCTCGAGCGCTACAGGGCGCGATGGGCCGCCATCCAGGAGCAGTTCGTCGAATCACCGCTGCAGGCCGTCACCGAGGCGGACACACTGCTGGCGCGCCTGGCAAGGGACCGCGGCTTCCCCGACGGCGAGCGGTTCGAGGACCAGATCGCCGCCCTCTCCGTCCACCACGCCCACCATGTCCAGGGCTACCGCAGCATGCACACGGCGGCCCACGGGCCGAGCGGTACCGAGGACATGCGGGAGGCGATGGTCGAATCCCGAAGCCTCTTCGAAGCTCTGGTCACCGGGCAGCCGGCAACCCGCCCCGGCCCTTTGCCCCCGACGGCCAAGGCAAAGCGCCGTGGTCACTGACCCGACACCACGCGAAGGGAAGCAGCACCTGATGTCCCACGACGCCGAACACGCACCGCGGCCCCAGCCTGGGAGCCCGGATCCAGCCCGACTCGCCCCGCAGGCGCCCCGCACCGATTCCGTTCACGCACCGCGTGAGCCCGGCACCGGCGCCGACGGCCCCGATCGCACGCCCGGCCCGGACCTCATCCCGCAGGGCGACCGGGGCAAGCTGGCCCTGCGCCTCCAGCAGGCCCTGGCCACCTTCGTCGACGGGCCGCGCCAAGCGGTGGAAGAGGCCGACGCCGTCCTCGACGAAGTCACCACCCGGTTCGCCGACACCCTCGCGGAACGACGGCGCGTCCTGCGCACGGGCTGGCAGGACCCGGACGCCGACGTGCAGACCGAGGAACTACGGCTCGCCCTGAGGCAGTACCGGGAGATCACCGAACGGCTGCTGCACATGTCGGTGCCTGCCGGTCAGTGACAGCGTCCTCCCCGCAAGAAGGACAGCCGCCGCAGGAGAACGGTGCGTACCTCACACCGGTCGGACTGCGACGGCCGTCTCCTGCGATCAGGGGAATCCGACCGGTCGCCCGCGTCGCGGTCACGGTCGGCAACGGGGCTCGGCACGACGGGCACGACGCCATACCGGTTCCGTCCGCGCAGTTCATCCGGTCGGTACGGCGAAACGCAGGATGCGTCCCCAGGTGGAGCCGTACTGCCGCCACAGCGGGCCGGTGATGTACGGGATGTTGTGCTTCTCGCAGAGTGCACGCACACGCGGGGCGATCTCGGCGTAGCGGTTGCTGGGCAGGTCCGGGAAGGCGTGGTGCTCGATCTGGTGGCCGAGATTGCCGCTGAGGACGTGGAAGAGCGGGCCGCCTTCGATGTTGGCGGAGCCCTGGACCTGACGCAGGTACCACTCACCGCGGGTCTCGTCGTCGATGTGCTCCTCGGTGAACGTCTGGACGTCACCGGGGAAATGCCCGCAGAAGATGATGGTGTGGGTCCACAGGTTGCGCACCGTGTTGGCGGTGAGGTTCCCGAGCAGACAAGGCAGCGCGGAGGGCCCGGCCAGCAGCGGGAAGACCATGTAGTCCTTGGCGATCTGCCGGGTCGCCTTGGCGAGAAACCCGCGCACGTCGCTGAGGAAGGAACGCCACGGCTTGCGGCCGGCGACGACGGCATCCGGTTCCAGGTCGTACAGCGCGATGCCCCACTCGAAGAGCGGCGCGAGCAGGAAGTTGTAGAACGGCTGGGCGAGATGGCGCGGATGCCAGGGCTGGTCGGCGCTCATCCGGAAGGCGACGTACCCGAGGTCGCGGTCGCGGTTCACGACGTTGGTCCAGGTGTGGTGCAGGTGGTTGTGAGTGTGCTTCCAGGCCTCGGCGGGGGTGAGGAAGTCCCACTCCCAGGTCGTCGAGTGGATCGCCGGGTCACCCATCCAGTCCCACTGGCCGTGCAGGATGTTGTGGCCCAGCTCCATGTTCTCCAGGATCTTGGCGAGGGAGAGCAGGGCGGTGCCCGCCACCCAGGCGGGCGGGAACAGCGAGACGGCGAGGGCGCCCCGGCCTCCCGCCTCCAGGCCGCGCTGCACGGCGATCACCGTACGGATGTAGCGCGCGTCGTCGGCGCCGCGCGCGGCGATGATCTCGGCACGTATGCGGTCGAGTTCCTTGCCGAACTCGTCGCCGAGGGTGACCTCGGGAGGCTCGGGAGCGGTTGCGGTCACAGGGGACTCCTTGCGTGGCTGGGCATGAAGTTCGCCGGTACTCGGGTCGCGTACACGACCTGCAGGAGGGAACACGTCCACAAGCCGGGGGCCCGGGTTGTCGTCGGCGGATGCATGGTGGCGTTCACCGCTGGTGCCGAGACCTGCGTGAGCGGCGCGCCTCCCTGGAACAGAGCGATTGAGCTGCTGCCGGGGGCTCGGGCCTCGTCGGCCAGCCTAGTGCCGCTTCCAGGTCGGCCGACAGTGCGCCTACGGCCAACCACGGGCAGGACTCGCCGGCTCAGGTACGGGTGAGGTAGGACAGAAGCGCGGACAGGAGACTTTCCTCCATGGCCGTTCTACCCGACTCCTCCATGACACAGGCCAGTTCGGGGTCCCAGGCGGCCGGCCAGGGGCGGTCCCGCCAGCGGTGTGGACTCGCCCTTCCCGAGTTCGGCCGTGCAGTCGGCGGCAGTCATCCGTCAGGGACGGGCATCTGGGCGGGCCATGGCGTCCGCGGTGATCGCAGGCCGTCCCCAGCCGAAGTCGGTGCGCCAGTGCAACCGGGCTCTCGCGCGTACGGCGTCGCCGAGCAGTCTGTGACAGGGGGCGGACGGGACGCCCCTCGGTGCAGACGGCTGGGCTGTGCGTGAGCGCCGCCGTTGATCAACAGTGCCCGGCCCGTTTGCTGAACTCCACTTTGCCGACCGGAGTTGACGCTTTGCCCGTCGTTTCCATATCCGGAACGGATCGCCCGTGCAAATCTGGGGATGAATCAACCGCCGTCCCCCCACCAGCACTTCAGGGAGTCCTCCATGCTGCGCGGTATCGACGTGAGCGCCTACCAGTCCTCCTCGTACAGCACGGACGGCCTCTCCTTCGCCTTCATCAAGGCGACGGAGGGCCGCTCGTACATCAACCCGAGAGTCAGCGCCCAGGCGCGACACGGTCGCGAGGCCGGCCTCGTCGTCGGCTTCTACCACTTCCTGTGGCCGGGCCATCTCCAGGCCCAGGCGGAGTACTTCGTCGAGCACGCCCCCTCGAAGGCGGGCGACATCCTCGCCGTGGACTGGGAGCGGACCAGCGAGGGAACGCACGCGAGCAATGCGGAGAAGGACTCGTTCCTCCGCAAGGTGAAGGCGCTACGGCCGAACCACCGGGTCATCCTCTACACCAACCGCGATTTCTGGCTCAACGTCGACACCACCTCCTACGCCGGCGACGGCCTCTGGATCGCCGACTACGTCACGGCGGGCAAGCCCCGCATCAAGGCCAAGTGGCGCTTCCACCAGTACACCAGCGAGCCGCACGACAAGGACGTGGCGAACTTCGCCGACAAGGCCGCACTGAAGGAGTGGGCCGCCAGTGGGTGACGGCGACCCGCCCGCCGTCACGCCCTGAAGTCCGCCGGGCGTTCCGGGGATGCCTCCGCCAGCGCCTTGGTCACTTCGTCCACGCCCGCGCGCAGGCCGTAGACGGGTGTGCCCGGCTGCTGGCGCCAGGAGTCGGCGAGGGTGCCCGTGTCGACCGTGTCGAAGCCGAGTTCGTCGATCAGGTTCCTGACCACGCGCTTCGCGGCCTCGTCGTCGCCCGCGACCGGGAGCGCCTGCCGGTCGGGGTCGCCCGCGGGACGCGGGCGCTCCAGGATGTCCTGGGCGTAGGTGCCGTTGAACGCCTTGATGACGGTGTGGCCGATCTGCTGTGCCGTCCAGGCGCTCTCCGTGAGGCCCTCGTCCTCGATCGCCGCGATCCTGCCGTCCCGCTGCCGGGGGTAGTAGTTGCCGGTGTCGATCACGGCGACGTTCTCGGCCGCGCCGTCCAGGATGCCCGCCGGCAGGTCCGGGATCGCCTTGACGGGGATCGTGATCACCACGACCTCCGCGCCGCGCGCCGCCTCCTGAACGGGCACCGGGGTCGCGCCGGTCTCCTCGGCCAGCTCGGTGAGCGTGTGGGGACCGCGGGAGTTGGCGACGGAGACGTCGTGGCCGAGGGCGGTGAGCCGCCGGGTGAGGTTGCCGCCGATGTTGCCCGCGCCGATGATGCCGATCTTCATGACAGGCCCTTCCCTGGAGGATGCACGTGCACAGGTCCGGGTCGCGTCAACCTCGGACATCGGCGGCCTATTCCGTCGCTGCGGCCGAACGGGTGAGGGCCCTCAGACCCGTACGACGATCTTGCCCGTGTGCCGGTTGGACTCCATCAGGCGGTGGGCGTCCTGGATGCGGTCGAGCCCGTCGAGCACCTCGCCGACCACCGGGCGGAACCCGCCGTCGGCGAGGCCTGCGTTGAGGAAGGAGGTCGAACGGCGGCGGCCGGCGGGTGTGTTGGTGAGGATCAGGTTGGCGTAGGCGTGGAGGGTGAAGGGCCAGTTCCGGGGGATCTCGGCCGGGCGGGTGTCCAGCCAGCCGTAGACGACCAGGGAGCCGCCCGGCGCCAGGGCCTCGCCCAGCGCGCCGAAGCCGGGGCCGCCGATCGCGTCGAAGATCACTTCGGCGCCGTTGCCCCCGGTGAGCCGTTTGACCTCCTTGGCCACGGTCTCGGGCGCCGATCCGCCGGTGACGATCACCTCGGCCGCGCCGAGCTCCAGCAGCCGTTCCCGTTTCTCCTCGGTGCGGGTGGTGGCGAGCGGGATCGCACCGATGCGGCGGGCGACCTGGATCGCCGCGGTGCCGACACCGCTGGACGCGCCGGTGATCAGCACATGGTCACCGGGCCTGAGCCCTGCGGTCTCCAGCAGGGCGCCGTACGCGGTCGTGTACGTCAGCCAGGCCGCGGCGCCGGTGACGGCGTCGACGGAGGCGGGGCGGCGCAGGACCGCGGTCTCGGGCAGGACGACCCGCTCGGCGTACACGCCCTGCGCGCTCATCTCGATGCCGGGGCCGGTCAGCACCGGGGCGCCGACGGCCAGTTCGGTCACCCCCTCGCCGACCGCCTCGACGACGCCGGCGGCCTCGGCGCTTCACCACACTGGTCGGCGCACCGCCGCTGGCCTACCTCACCTGGTGGCGCATGACGACCGCGGGCCGCCTCCTGCGCGAGGAGGACCTCCCCCTGCGCCAGATCGCCCAACGAGCGGGCTACACCTCGGAGTTCGCCTTCGCCAAGGCGTTCAAGCGGGAGTTCGGGGTGGCGCCGGGGCAGTACCGGAGGCAGGTGTCCTGAGCCCGGCCCGCGGCATGACGAAGGAGTGCCCGTCCGCCGTGCGGACGGGCACCCCCGGTACGCCCTACTTGTTCAGGTACGCCCAGAACTCGTCGAAGGACAGCACCTTGTCGCCGTTCAGGTCACGGGTCTTGATGATCACCTCGGCGACCGACTCGGTGACGTTCCAGTCGCCCTCCTGCGCGAGGGCGGTCTTGAACTCCGCGGCGGTGATGAACCCGTCGCCGTCGGTGTCGATCCGCTGGAACTCCTTGCGCGCTGCTTCGATGTCGGCCACCGATCCGCCCCTTTTCTCCGTGACTGCGTGTCTTGCCGTCGTGTTGACGCAGGTCAGATTAGCTGGCCACGCGGGCCTTCAGTGCGGCGACCACCCAGGCGAACTCCGGCTCGTACGCCGCCTGCGGCCCGAGCCCCGCCACGACCGCCCACAATCGGCGGTAGCGGGCCACGCGGACGTTGGAACCCGCCTCCAGCCGCTTGAGCACCTCGGCGGGGTCCGCGTCGCCGAGCAGCCCGTGCAGGAGCTCCTCGGCCTCGGGCGCCTCGGGGGCGATGCCCCGCTCCCGGGCCTGAACCGCGAGTTGCACCAGGCGGCTCATGAACCACAGCGAGGTCCCCGCGGGCACGTCCGGGCCGCGGTCCGCCGCGTTGAACTCGATCATCCTGCGCATCAGGGTGCGGAATTCGGGGTCCTGCATCATCTCGGCGAGCTCCACCCAGGCGTCCACCTGCTCGGGGGTCGGCTCGTCCGGCAGGTCCGCCGGGGCGAACCGCATCCGCTTGCGGATGTCGGGGTCGGCCGTGTCGAGCCCGTCGAAGATCTCCGTCGTGAAGTCCTCGACGATCCGGGCCCGCTCGGCTGCCGACAGCCGCGCCAATTTGTTCATCAGGGTCATCTCCTCCGCGGTCGAGCCGCGTCGCGCCACGGTCGACAGCACCGCACGGGTCACCTTCAACGAGCGGATCTGCGCGTCCAGCGCGACCACGTGCGCCGCGGCGACCTGAGCGACCGTCCGCTCCCCGTCCAGCACCTTGCGTACGTCGTCCAGGCCGAGGCCCAGCTCACGCAGGGTGCGGATCAGCTCCAGGCGTGCGGCGGACTCGGCGTCATAGAGCCGGTAGCCGCCCGAGGAGCGGGTCACGGGGGTAAGGACGCCCTCGTCGGACCAGTAGCGGATGGTGCGCACGGTCAGGCCGGTGGACCGCGCCAGCTCACCGATGGTGGAAAGTCCGGTGCTGTCATCGATCATGTGTGTGAGTCTGGGCCTTCCAGTGGGTGGAGACTCAAGGAGCGGGGCGATGGAGACTCTGCGGGACATTCTCGACGCGGCCGCGTGCGGTGTCTTCCCGCCCGCCGACGGCCGTACGACCGTCCTCCCGCAGGCCTGTGACCGGGACGCGGGCGTGCTCTCCTTCACCGCCCACTCGGTCGTCTTCACGGACGAGGACCCGCGGTGGGTGTACGACACCCTGGCCGCCACGCGGTGCGACGCGCTCGCGGCGACGATGAACCCGCTGTTCCTGGCGGCCTTCATCGAGCGGACGGGCCGTACGTCGGAGACCATCGACGCGATGCTCGTCGGCTCCCCGCTGCCGGGGCGGCCGCCGCTCTCGCTGACCGAGATCGAGGACGGTGATCACCCTCGGATCGTGTACGCCCGCCGGCGGCGCGACGAGGTGCGCGCCTGGGAGGCGGACGGCGGTGTGCTGGTGCTGGGGCGCGGGGTCGCCGGGCGCCTCGAGGTCTCCGTGGAGGTCGACGAAGGGGTGCGGCACCGGGGACTGGGCCGGGCCATGGTGACGGCGGCCCGCCATCTGGCCACGGAGCCGCTCTGGGCGCAGGTCTCGCCGGGGAACGCCCGCAGCATGCGGACGTTCCAGGCGGCGGGCTACCGGCCCGTGGGCTCGGAAGCCCTGCTGCTCAGTGCCAGGGCCGGGTAGCCGATGATGTACTGCCGCGCGAGGCCTCAGCGGAAGATGCCCGTGTGGCCGAGCGAGTAGCGGCCCGGCTGCGGGTACACCGCGAGGCCGTGCGGGCCGCTGCCGACCTTGATGCGGGCCAGCTGGGCGCCGGTGCGGGTGTCGATGGCGTACACCTCGGAGTTGTAGCGCCCCGACAGCCACAGGACCTTGCCGTCCGCCGAGACGCCGCCCATGTCGGGGCTGCCGCCGTCCGGCAGGTGCCACTTCTTGGTGAGCCTGTTCTGTGCGAAGTCGAAGAGGGAGATGGTGCCTTCGCCGCGGTTGGAGATGTACATCTCACGCGAGTCGCGGCTGACGTAGAGGCCGTGGGCACCCTGGCCGGTGGGCAGCAGGGTGGGCTTGGTGAACTTGTCACCGTCCAGGATCCACACACCGTCGGCCATCATGTCGGCGATGTAGAACCTCTTGCCGTCCGGCGAGATCTTGACGTCCTGCGGCATCGCGCCCTGGAAGGGCAGCTTCTCCTGCCCGATCACCTTCATCCTCGCCGTGTCGACCTTGAGCAGTTCGCCGCTGAACTCGCAGGAGACGATGAAGTAGCGGCCGTCGAGGGAGAAGTCGGCGTGGTTGACGCCGTAGCAGCTCACCGGCACGGTCTTCTCGCGCTTCATGGTGTGCGCGTCACGGAAGACGAGTTCGCGGTCGAGGGAGGCCATGACGATCGCGTACTTGCCGTTCGGCGTGAAGTAGAGGTTGTACGGGTCGTGCACGTCGACGGCCTTGCCCGCCTTCCCCGTCCTCGGGTCGATGGGGGTGAGGGTGTTGCCGCGGTCGTTGTTGACCCACAGGGTCTTCATGTCCCAGGAGGGCACCACGTGCTGGGGCTGTCTGCCGACCGGGATCGTCTCGATGACCTTGTACGTCTTCGGGTCGATGACGGACACGGTGTCGGAGTTGGTGTTGGGGACGTAGACGCGGGACGGGAAGTCCTTCACCACCGGGGAGAGGTGGTTCGGGCGGTCGGCCGCGTACACGTCGCGCGGGTCGAGGACGGGCGGCATCCCGGCCAGGCCCTGCACGGCGGCCTTCTTCGGCGGGGCGACGGCGGCCTTCTTGCCAAGGGCCTCGTCCTCGTGGTGGGAGGCGCCGGTGCAGGCGGCGAGGGCGGTGAGCGAGGCGAGGGCGGCGGTCGCGATCAGGGCGCGGGTGAGCCGGGTGGGGTTCATCAGCTGAACAACTCCGTGGTGGTCACCGCGGCCAGGCCGCGGTGGGCGAGTTCTTCCAGTACGACGGGGAGGGCAGCGACCGTGTCCGGGTACCCGAAGTGCATGCTCACCACGGAGCCGCCCCGGACCTCGTCGAGGACCTTGCGCTGGACGGCATCGGCACCGGGCCGGGTGTAGTCGAGGGAGTCGACGTCGTACGACAGGACGTGCGGATAGCCGGCGCCGCGGGCAAGGCGCAGGACCAGCGGGGACGCGAGGGGCGCGCGGGAGGGGCGGAACCAGGTGCCGATGGAGCCGGTGAGGTGCTCCAGGCGGTCGGCGCAGGCGGTGATCTCGCTGCGGGCGTCGGACTCCGGCATGGTGTTGACGGCCAGATGGCGCTGGGTGTGGTTGCCGAGGTCGTGGCCGCCGTCGAGGATGCGGCGCGCCATGTCCGGGTACTGGTCGAGCCAGCTGCCCACGGCCAGGACGGTGAGGCGGGCACCGCGCTTCTCGGCCTCGGTGAGGAGGGAGCGGGCGATGGCGGGGTCCCCCTGGCCGTGGAAGGTGAGGGCGACCCGGGGGTGGGTGCGGGGGCCGTGGGTGAGCTGGGCGGGTCGGCCGGGGAGGCGGCGGGGGGCGGGGGCGGCGGATGACGTGGGGGACGGGGTGGACGGGGTGGACGAGGGGTGCGCCGATGAAGGGGGGTGCGTGCCGGCGCCGTTCGGGGCGCACCCTGCGGTGAGGGCGCCTGCGGCAAGGAGGCCGGCACCCGTGCGGAGCGCCGTCCGGCGGTCGGTCGAGGTCACCGCACCATTTAAGAGGGGAAGGGTAAGAAAAGGGCCGATTGACCCGATCGGGGGACATTCTTCGGGTCGCGCCAGGAGAACGCCGGTCCACCGGCGTGTGAGGACGAGGCCGTCAGGCCGAAGAGTGGATCCGGGAGCGCAGCCCCCAGGGACGCTCAGCGGTCAGCGACCCTCATCTCGAACCAGGTCGTCTTGCCGCGCGGCAGAAGGTCGACGCCCCAGCGGTCGGAGAGCTTGTCGACCAGGAACAGGCCCCGGCCGCTGATGTCCGTCTCCTGTACCGGCATCAGACACGGCAGGCCCCGGGAGGGGTCGCGGACCTCGATGCGGATCCAGCCCCGGCGGCGGCGCATGCGAAGGCCGAAGACCCGGGCGCCGGTGTGGCGGACCGCGTTGCCGACGAGTTCGGAGACGAGCAGGACGGCGTCCTCCGTCATCTTGGGCGTCAGGCCCCACTGGCGCAGGACCACGACCTGGGTGAGCCGGCGGGCGGTGGCGGCGGACTCCGGGCGGGACGGCAGCGGGACCTCCGCCTCGGTCGGGTTGCCGAACAACTCGAGCGCCTTGAGCGCCCGTTCGTCCTCCACCGCGGGCGACCAGCGCGCCGCCGTCGCACGGCCGTGTCCCCGCGGCTGTTCGATGCCCTCCAGCCCCGCCATGCCCCCATCATGGCCGCCCAGAGCGCCCTCCGGGGTCGTTCCTGAGGAATACGCCCCCCGGAATACATTGTTCCGAATGGGCCGGTTGACATATGCCACGGGCAGTTCAGAGGCTTCCACAGCCTGCCTGACCTGCGCTGAAGGCTCTCCTGGAGGCAATCGACGGTCTCCCTCGACAAGGCAGACTTAAGGTTGCCTTAAGGCTCCCATAAACCGCCCCATCGAGGGACCCGGATCAGACAGCGCGTCAATTGCAAGGGGTTCAGAGGTACTTCGTCGGAACTCAGACGAACTTCGCCTTGCCCGGCCCCTCCTCCACGAAGCTGCGCATCCCGCGCTCACGGTCCTCCGTCGCGAACAGGCCCGCGAACCAGTTCCGTTCGACGGCGAGGCCCGTCTCGATGTCCGTCTCCAGGCCGGTGTCGACGGACTCCTTCGCGGCCCGCAGCGCGATCGCCGGCCCCTGCGCCAGCTTCGCCGCCCACTGGTGCGCGGCGGTGTAGACCTCCTCGGCGGGCACCACCCGGTCGACCAGACCCAGCGTCAGCGCCTCGTCCGCCTTGACCATCCGGCCGGTGAAGATCAGGTCCTTCGCCTTCGACGGGCCGATCAGCCGGGACAGCCGCTGGGTGCCGCCGGCGCCCGGGATCAGGCCCAGCAGGATCTCCGGCTGGCCCAGCTTGGCGTTCTCGGCCGCGATCCGGTAGTCCGCGCAGAGCGCCAACTCGCAGCCGCCGCCGAGCGCATAGCCCGTGATCGCGGCCACCACCGGCTTGGGGATGCGGGCCACCGCGGTGAACGAGTCCTGCAGGGCGCGGGCGCGCAGGACCATCGCCGTGTGGTCCATGTTCTGCATCTCCTTGATGTCCGCACCCGCCGCGAACACCTTCTCCCCGCCGTACACGATCACGGCCCGTACGTCGTCACGCCGGGTCGCCTCCTCGGCCAGTTCCTTGAGCCGGTCCTGGGTGGCGACGTCCAGCGCGTTCATCGGCGGGCGGTCGAGGCGGATCGTGCCGACGCCCTCGGCGACTTCGAGATTCACGGTCATGAGGGCAGGTTAACGGGCACTAACGACAACGGCCCCGGTGCGATCGCTCACACCGGGGCCGTGCATCAACACACGTTCACGACTTCCACTGCTCCCACGACATGTTCCAGCCGTTGAGCCCGTTGTCCGGGGAGACGGTGTCGTCGTGGGCGTGCTTGACGATCACCACGTCACCGAGGATGGAGTGGTCGTACATCCAGCCGGCCGGCAGCCCCCGGTCGTAGCCGCCCCGCACATCCCGCAGGCCGATGCAGCCGTGGCTGGCGTTGTAGTTGCCGAAGGCGTCGCCGGACCAGTAGTTGCCGTGCAGGAAGGTGCCGGAGTCGGTCAGCCGCATCGCGTCCGGGACGTCCTTGATGTCGTACTCCTTGCCGAGGTTGACCGTCTCGCTGTTCATGCGGGTCACCCGGAGCTTCTCGCTGATCACCATCTGGCCGTTCCAGGTGTCGTAGCCCGGCTTTCCGGTGGTGACCGGGATGGTCTTGACGACCTTGCCGTCCTGGGTGACCTTCATCTGGTGGGTCTTGGCGTCCACGATGGAGACCTGGTTGCGGCCGATGGTGAACTTCACCGTCTTGTCCTGCTTGCCGTAGACGCCGGGCCGCCCCTCGACGCCGTCGAGGTTCAGGCTCACCGTGACCTTCGTACCGGACTTCCAGTAGTGCTCCGGGCGGAAGTCGAGGCGGTCGTTGCCGAACCAGTGGCCCTCGACGTCGACGGCCGGTTCGGTCTTGATGGTGATGGCCTTCTTGACGTCCTCGGGGTGGGTGATGCCCCGGGTGAAGCGGACGGAGAACGGCATCCCGACACCGACGGTGGAGCCGTCCTCGGGGGTGAAGGTGCCGATGAAGGTGTTCTTCGGGGTGAGCGTGGTGAAGCTGGAGTCCTCGGCCGCCTCACGCCCCTCGGAGTCCTTCGCGACCGCGTGCACCGAGTACTTGGTGGACGCGGCCAGATGGGTGGACGGCGTCCAGCCGGAGCCGTCGGCGGTGATCTTCCCGGATATCTCCGAGCCCTTGGCGTCCTTGACCTCGACCTCGGTCAGCTTGCCCTTGCTCGCGCTGACCTTGAGGACGCCGCTGGTCTCGACGGACTTCGCGCCGTCCTTGGGGGCGATGGTGACGACGGCCACCGACTGCTTGGTCTGCGCAGCGTCCGCGCCCTTGCCCTTGCCGTCGCCGGAACCGGATCCAGAACCGGACCCGCCCCCTCCGCACGCGGTGACGGCCAGCAGCAGCACCCCGGACATGAGCGCCAGCCGCCCCTTGCCCCCACGCCTGCGCGCGTCAACCGACGCCCCCGATATCGGCCGCACGTTCAAGTTGTTCTCCCCTCGCCGGCCCTGGTCGGGCCCGCACCCCGGCGCGTCCCGCCGCGCGCATTGGCGCATATTAACTGCAAGGTTTTGGGGATCGTGTCAGCTGAATGTCACCGTTCCGTCGCAACTTTGACCATGGACCCGCCGCAAGCCCCGTCCCCCTTCGGGTTACTTGACCGCGCTGCCCGCCTTCCATGCCTTCCAGCCCATGTTCCACCCTCCGAGGCCGTTGTCGGGAGCGACCTTTTTGTCATTGCTGTGGACGACCTGGACGACGTCCCCGACGAGGCTGCGGTCGAAGAACCAGCCGGCCGGGGTGTCGGAGCTGCCGCCCTTGACGTCCATGAGCCCGACGCAGCCGTGGCTGACGTTGACATGGCCGGGGGCGTTCGGCGCCCAGTAGTTGCCGTGCAGGAAGGTGCCGGAGTCGGTGAGGCGCAGGGCGTGCGGGACGTCCGGGATGTCGTACTCGCCCTTGCCGTTGCGCTTCTTGAAGCCGACCGTGGCGCCGTTCATACGGGTCAGCTCGAGCATCTCCATCACCACCATCTTCCCGTTGTAGGTGGTGTGCTTGGGCGCCCCGGCCGTGATCGGCACGGTGGCGAGGAGCGCGCCGTCCCGCCGCACCTGCATGGTGTGCGCGGCCGCGTCGACCACGGAGATCTGGCTGCGGCCGACGGTGAAGGAGAACGTCTTGTACTGCAGCCCGTAGACGCCGGGCGCGCCCTCGACGTCGCGCAGGCGGAGCGAGACGGTCACCTGGGTGCCGGGTTTCCAGTACCGCTGGGGGCGGAAGTCGAGGCGGTCCTTGCCGAACCAGTGCGGGCGGATCTCGACCGGCGGTCGCGCGGTGACGTGGATGGCCCGCTCGACGGCCGCACGGTGCTCGATCTCCCGGTTGAACTCCAGGGAGACGATCATTCCGGTGCCGACCGTGGAACGGTTCTCCGGGGTGACGTAGCCGATGAACCGCTCGTCGGGGACGAAGGTGGTGAAGGTCGCGTGCCGTGCGGACCTACGGCCGTGGCCGTCCAGGGCCACCGCGTCGACGGTGTACTTGGCGGCCAGCGCGAGCCGGGTCTCGTCGGGTTCCCAGCGCAGGCCGTCCTCGGAGATGCGGCCGGGCACCTCGGAGTCCTGTGCGTCCTGCGACTTGACGACCTTCACCGACTCCAGGCGGCCGCTGTCCACACCCACCCGGAGCCTGCGGCCGGGGCGGACGCCCTTGCTGTTGTCGTCCGGGGAGATCCGGATGACGTCCTCGGGTGCGGGTGCCTTGCCGAAGACTTCGCCGATGTCACTGCGGCCCGCCTGCTGCGAAGTGCAGCCGGTCGCTCCGGCCAGCAGTCCTGCCCATGTCAGTACGGCGGCCAGCGCGGCCCCTGCGCGTCGCGCGCGTCCTTGTGCATGCCTCTGCCTCACGGCGTGCCCAACGACGCGGGCGCTCCGCGGGTTGTGCCGCGAGGTCCGCTTTCGTCCGCTTTCGTCTGTGGTGTCGTCGGAACGGGTTGCTCCCCGCGGCGGAGCCTCTGTTGTCACAGCCCCGCCCCTCTGAAAGGGCGCTGCCGAACCGGATGAGACTTCGTCCGCCATGCTCTGGGCAGAACAGTGGGGAGGACGACGCGACGGGGAGCCGTGGCCGGGACGCCGGGTGCTCTTCTGGGGGGTCGTTCCGTGAGCCGTGGGAGGCGGACTGGTGTCCAGCGCAGCCGAGCAGGAGGCGGTGGCCGAGGGGCGCGCCGAAGAGGGTGAACGCCCGTCCGGCGTGGTCAACGGCGCGTCCCGCAAGGTGCCGGGCGTGCCCGTGCGTCCGGGTGCGCCGATGCCGCTGGGATCCAGGTTCCGGGTCGGCCCGGACGGGGTCGCGGGCACCAACTTCGCGCTGTGGGCGGGCGGGGCGGAGGCGGTGGAGCTGTGCCTGTTCGACGAGGCCGGCAAGGAGACCCGCGCCCGGCTGACCGAGCTGACGCACGAGATCTGGCACGGCTTCGTGCCGGGTGTGATGCCCGGGCAGCGCTACGGCTACCGGGTGCACGGCCGCTGGGACCCGTGGACCGGCGGACGCTGGAACCCGGCGAAGCTGCTCCTCGACCCGTACGCGCGCGCGGTGGACGGCGACTTCAGCCTGCCGCCGGAGGTGTACGGGCACGTACGCGACTGGCCGCAGCAGCAGGTCGCGGACACCGTGCGCGACGACCGGGACTCGGCCCCGTACGTCCCCAAGGGTGTCGTGGTCCACGATGACGACGACTGGGCCGACGACCGCCGCCCGAAGACCCCCTGGGCGGACTCGGTCATCTACGAGCTGCACGTGAGGGGGTTCACCAGGCTGCATCCGGGGATCCCGGAGGAACTGCGCGGCACTTATGCCGGGTTGGCGCACCCGGCCGCCGTCGAGCACCTCGTCAAGCTGGGGGTCACCGCTGTCGAGCTGCTGCCCGTCCACCAGTTCGCGCACGAGGACCATCTGCTGCGCCGCGGTCTGAAGAACTACTGGGGCTACAACTCGATCGGCTACTTCGCCCCGCACGCCGCGTACGCCGCATCCGGTACGACGGGCCAGCAGGTCGGCGAGTTCAAGCGGATGGTCCGCGCCCTGCACGCGGCGGGCATCGAGGTCATCCTCGACGTGGTCTACAACCACACGGCGGAGGCCGGCGAGCTCGGCCCGACGCTGTCGCTGAAGGGGATCGACAACCGGGGGTACTACCGGCTCCAGTCGGACGCCCGGCGCTACGCCGACTACACGGGCTGCGGCAACACGCTCCATGTGGTCCAGCCCCATGTGCTGCGCCTGATCACTGATTCCCTCCGCTACTGGGTGACGGAGATGGGCGTCGACGGCTTCCGCTTCGATCTGGCCGCGGCCCTCGCCCGGTCCATGCACGACGTGGACATGCTGTCGCCGTTCCTCGCGGTCATCGCGCAGGACCCGGTGCTGCGGCGGGTGAAGCTGATCGCCGAGCCGTGGGACGTCGGGTCCGGCGGCTATCAGGTGGGGGCCTTCCCGCCGCTGTGGACGGAGTGGAACGACCGGTACCGCAATGCCGTACGGGACTTCTGGCGGGGCGCGCTGCCGGACGTACGGGATCTCGGGTACCGGCTGTCGGGGTCGAGCGACCTGTATGCGTGGGGCGGCCGCCGGCCGTACGCGTCGGTCAACTTCATCACCGCGCACGACGGCTTCACCCTGCGCGACCTGGTGTCGTACGAGCGCAAGCACAACGAGGCCAACGGCGAGGGCAACCGGGACGGTTCGAACGACAACCGGTCATGGAACTGCGGGGCGGAGGGGGAGACGGCCGACGAGCGGGTACGGGGGCTCAGGCGGCGGCAACTGCGCAACCTGCTGACGACCCTGCTGCTGTCGACGGGCGTGCCGATGCTGGTGGCCGGCGACGAGCTCGGACGCACCCAGCGCGGCAACAACAACGCCTACTGCCAGGACAACGAGATCAGCTGGCTGGACTGGGGGCTGCTGGAGGAGCCGGGCTGGAAGGCCCTGTTCGACCTCACGGCCCGGCTCATCGAGCTGCGGCACCGGCACCCCGTGCTGCGCCGCCGGGCCTTCTTCTCGGGGCGGGCGCACTCCGCCGACGGTCTGCGCGACCTGGCCTGGTTCACCGCGCGCGGCACGGAGATGACGGAACGGGACTGGTACGCGCCCGCCGCCACGCTCGGCATGTATCTGTCCGGGCGGGACATACCGGGCCGTGACGAGCGCGGCGACCCGATCCTCGACGACAGCTTCCTGGCCGTCCTGCACGCCGGTGACCGCCCGGTGAGCTTCGTGTTGCCGGGGCCGCCGTGGGCCGAGCAGTACGAGGTGGTCGTCGACACGTCGAGGGAGGCACAGGGGGAGGCCCCCGGGGTGGTGCACCGGGCCGGGACGGCGATCACGGTGCCGGCGCGCGCGGTGCTGTTGCTGCGGGTCGGCTGAGCGACGTCGCCGCCGCTGCCCGGCGCGGCGCGCGGGGATCCGCCGACCGCCGACTGGCGGGACACGGTCCGCGGACTGACCGGGGGTGCACAGGTGTTCGTCGAGGCGCCCGAGCCGGGAGCACCGGACACAGGCCGGCGGCCGCCCCTGCCCGCGCCGCCCGCCGCCCGCCGCCTGTCGGCTGGTCGAGCGCCAACTCGGGGAGTGGGCACCCGGCCAACCCGGCGGACCGTGTTCCACAGTGCGAACACGTCCTTGACGGCTCAACCGCCTCGCTGGCACCGTCCGTGGTCATGAGGCTGTCCGCTGACCACCGCCGCGCGCGCGTCGCGCTCGTGGAGCGACGCCACGTGGATCTGTGCCGGCAGTCCAGCGCCATCTGTCGCTGAGCCGCAGCACCCTCCCCTTTCTTTCCCTCTCCCCCTCACCTCGCGTGCCGTGTTGCAGGGTGCGCCGATCCCTGGGATTAACTATGTCTGAAATATCCCGTCGTGCCTTCGGTGGTCTCGTCGGCGGCGGTGCCGTGACCGCCGTCGCCGGTTCCGCAGGCGCCGCGAGCGCCGCCGAAGCCGCCCCCGCCGAGCGCCCGTTCCGGGCCCGCACGGCCTCCACGGCCGGAAAGCGCCCCAACCTGCTGGTCATCCTCGGCGACGATCTCGGCTGGGCCGACCTGTCCTCCTACGGCGCCCCCCACATCAAGACGCCGAACCTGGACCGGCTGGCCCGGCAGGGAGTGCGCTTCACGGACGCCTACTCCGGCTCCGCGACCTGCTCCCCGACCCGGTTCAGCCTGTACACCGGGCGCTATCCCGGCCGTACGAAGGGCGGGCTCGCCGAGCCGATCGCGAACAGGACGCAGGGGCTTGACCCGAACCACCCCACCCTGGCCTCCCTCCTGAAGAAGGCCGGCTACTCCACAGCCCTGATCGGCAAATGGCACTGCGGCTGGCTGCCCGACTACAGCCCGACCAAGTCCGGCTGGGACGAGTTCTTCGGCAACCACGGGGGCGTGCTGGAGTACTTCTCCAAGCTCGGACAACTCGGCGACTACGACCTCTACGAGGGCGACGCCGAGTACCAGGACCTGCGGTACTACACGAACGTCCTGACCGAGCGGGCCGTCGAGTACGTCAGCCGCGAGCACGACAGGCCCTGGCTGCTCAACCTCAACTTCACCACCCCGCACTGGCCCTGGCTGGCGGAGGACGACGAGGAGACCGGCGCCGAGATCGCGGCGAAGATACGGGCCGCGAAGAGCCAGGCGGAGGTCAGCAACGCCCTCAACCACTACGACGGCGGCTCGGTCGCCAAGTACACGGAGATGGTGCAGAGCCTGGACGCGGCCGTCGGCGAGGTGCTCGCCGCGCTGCGCCGCTCGGGGCAGGAGGAGCACACCCTGGTGTACTTCGCCAGCGACAACGGCGGTGAGCGCTGGTCGTACCTGTGGCCGCTGAGCGGCGAGAAGTTCGTGCTGCAGGAGGGCGGCATCCGGGTGCCGACCATCGTGCGCTGGCCACACCGCATCGACGGCCACCAGGTCAGCCACGAGCCGAACTTCTCCCCCGACTGGACGGCGACCTTCCTGGAGGTGGCGGGCGCCCGCCCCGACCCGGCCTACCCGCTGGACGGCACGAGCCTGGCCGGATACCTGCTGCGGGGCGAAGCGCTCCCGGAGCGCGACCTGTTCTGGCGGGTGCGCGCCAACCGGGCGCTCAGGCGCGGGAACTGGAAGTACTACCAGGACTCCACCGGCAAGGACCATCTCTACGACCTCGGCGCCGACCTGCGCGAGCAGGCCGACCTGGCACCCGACAAGCCGGAGTTGCTCGCGGAACTCAAGGCGTCCTGGGAGAAGACCGCCTCCAGTCTGCTCCCCTATCCGCAGCAGCCGAGCTAGCCGAGGATCCCCCGCTCGTACGCCGTCGCCACCGCAGCCGCCCGGTCCTTGACGCCCAACTTGCCGTACAGATGGGTGAGATGGGTCTTCACGGTCGCCTCGCTGATGAACAGTTCGCGGGCGATCTCGCGGTTGGAGGTGCCCTTGGCGACCAGGGCGAGGACCTCGCGCTCGCGGGCGGAGAGGGCCTCGTTCCCGGGTGGCCTCGGGGTGCGGACCGCGGAGACCAGGCGGGAGGCGACGGCGGGGGACAGCACCGTGCGGCCCTCCGCCGCCGCGCGGACGGCGGTGAACAGCTCGTCGCGCGGGGCGTCCTTCAGCAGATAGCCGGTCGCGCCCGCCTCGATCGCGGGCAGGGTGTCCGAGTCGGTGTCGTACGTCGTCAGGACGAGGACCTTGGCCCGGGCCCCGCGCCGGGTCAGCTCCGCGATCGCGTCCACTCCTCCGCCGCCCGGCATCCGCAGGTCCATGAGGATCACGTCGGGGTCGAGGGCCGCGGACCGCTCGAGCGCCTCGACGCCGTTCGAGGCCTCGCCGAGGACGGTGAACCCGGGGGCAGAGTCGAACATGCCGCGCAGACCGTCGCGTACGACGGGATGGTCGTCGACGATCAGCAGGGAGATCGGCGGGGTGCCGGTCGGGTCAGCTGTCATGGCGGACCAACGGTACGCGAGCCGACAGTGCCGTGCCGTGGCCCGGTTCCGTCTCGACGGTCAGCGAGCCCGCGATGCGTTCGGCGCGCGCCCGCATGCCGTCGAGGCCGAAGCCTCCGGAGCCGGTGCGGACCCGGAGCGCGAGGGGGTCGAAGCCGGTGCCGTCGTCGCGGATGTCGAGGATCACCTCGTCGCCCAGGAAGGAGAGGGTGACGCCGAGGCGGGAGGCGCGGGCGTGGCGGGCCGCGTTCGACAGGGCCTCCTGGGCGATGCGCAAAAGGGTGGCCGAGACCTCCTCGTGGAGCTGTTCCGCCGTGCCGGTGACGGTGAACTCCGCGCGCACGCCTGTCCGTTCGCCCCATGCGACGACCGTCTTCTTCAGCGCCTCGGGCAGTCCGGCGTCCGCCAGTTCCACCGGGGCCAGGTTGTGCACGGAGCGGCGGGCCTCGCCGAGGCTGTGCCGGGCCAGGTCCATGGCGCGGTCCAGGTGCTCGCGGGCCTGCTCCCTGTCGGGCGTGCCCGCGACGACCTGCAACTGCGCGATGATGCCGGTCAATCCCTGGGCGATGGTGTCGTGGATCTCGGCCGCGAGCCGCCGCCGTTCATCTGCCACCCCCGCTTCCCTTGCCTGCACGAGGAGTTGGGCGTGGAGGGCGGCGTTCTCATCGAGCGCCTGCTGCAGGGCGGCGTTGGTGCGTTCGAGTTCGGCGATGGTCGCGGTGCGTTCTCGGGCCCGCTGCATCTCCTGCTCGGTGAGATGGGCGACCACCATCTGCAGACCCGAGTTGGCGACCAGGAGCGCGGCGAAGACGGCCCACTGCACTCCGCTCCCGAACGGCATCCCGCCCGCCTGCGCGCCGGCCACGGTGACCGCGCTCGCGAGCAGCCCGAGCCGCTGCCACCGCCTGCCCGGGATCGTCTCGTCGGCGTCCATGTAACCGGCGGCGGCGTAGAAGGCGAAGAACGGGTTGATCCAGGTGAGGACGAAGGCGAGGGCCCAGCGGACGACGTAGTACGCCGCCCCGGTCCGGGACGGCGTACGGCCGCGGCCCGGCCTGCGCACCCGGAGGCTGTGCCACGACAGTTGGAGCGCGACCGCGGCGCCGAACAGGGACCAGGCGGTGTACCACTTGGCCGCGGAGGCATGCGGGTCGGCGGTCGCGAGCGCGGGGACCAGACCGATCAGAAGCAGCCCGTACGGCCCCCAGGTGTGCAGTTGGTCCCAGCGCCGGTCGATCTGGCTGTCCACCACGGTCATGTCCTCAGTGTGCACGGCCGGCCGCCTACTCCCAGCGGAACCAGCGGCTCGCCGCCCCCGTGAGCAGCAGGATCCACATCGCCAGCACGCCCAGGTGCGCCCAGCCCGGCCAGTGCCCGGCCGCCGCCCGGTTCAGGGCCTGCGCGGCGGCTCCGAACGGCGTGTACCCGACGATACGGGCCATCAGATGCGGCATGGCCTGCGTCGGCAGCCACACGCCCGCGCAGAACATCGACGGGAAGAACACCGCCGACCCGATCGCGCCCGCGATCTTCGTCGTACGGGACAGGGCAGCCACCACCGATCCGAGAGCGAGGGCGGCCAGGACGGCCAGCAGCAGGGCGAGGACGTATCCGAAGGGCTGTTTCGGCAGTCGTACGGCGAAGGCGAGGCGCCCGACCGCGAGGGCGAGCAGCGCGGACACCAGGGCGGCAGCGCCGTACACCACCATCTGCGCGGACAGCAGGGCGCCCGGCCGGACCGGAGTGGTGGCCATCCGGCGCAGGATGCCCCGCTCCCGGTAACCGGTGAGGGTCTGCGGCATCGACTGCAGACCGCCGACGATCATGCCGAGCAGCACGGCGACCGGGACGTAGACGTCGATGGTGCGCAGACCGCCGAGGTCGGCCTGGTGGTCCCGGAAGGACGGGATGGAACCGAGGATCACCAGCAGCAGGGTCGGGAAGAGCAGGATCCAGAAGATGGCTCCCGGTTCGCGACGGAAGAGCCGGACCTCCGTCTTCAGCACGGCGGTGCTCATGCCGCGGCGTCCTTGGTGTCGGTGTCGTCAGTCTGGGTCAGGTCGAGGAACGCGTCGTCGAGCGTGGCGTCCACGACACGCAGCTGGTGGGCGGTGATGTGGTGGCGGGCGAGGAGGGTGATGACCGCGTTGACCGTCTCGTCCGTGCCGGAGAGGGTGATACGGCCGTCCTTGTGCTCCACGGACGCGAGCGCGGGCAGGGCTGCGAGGTCACGGTCGTCCAGCGGGGCGGACGGGGTGAAGCTGATGACGGTGGCCCCCGCCGAGCGCCGGATGAGCCCGGCCGGGGTGTCCAGTGCGGCCACCCTGCCCTTGTCGATCACGGCGATCCGGTCGCACAGGCGCTGCGCCTCCTCCATGAAGTGGGTGACGAGGAGAACCGTCACACCGCTGGCCCTGACGTCCTCGATCAGCGCCCAGGTGTCCCGGCGGGCCCGCGGGTCCAGGCCGGTCGTGAGCTCGTCCAGGACCACCACCCGCGGGTTGCCGATCAGGGCCAGCGCGATGAACAGGCGCTGCTTCTGGCCGCCGGAGAGCTTGCCGAAGCGGGTGGTCAGCTTGGCGGTCAGGCCGAGGCGTTCGGCGAGCGGCGCCCAGTCGAGCGGGTCGGGGTAGAAGGAGGCGTACAGCTCCAGCGCCTCGCGGACGGTGAGCTTGGGCTGCAGTTCGCTCTGCTGCAGCTGGGCGCCCAGGACGCGGGCCACGCGCGCGTGGTCGGCGACGGGGTCGAGGCCGGTGACACGGACCCGGCCCGCGTCGGGGACGCGCAGTCCCTCGACGCACTCGACAGTGGTGGTCTTGCCGGCGCCGTTCGGGCCGAGGATCCCGAAGATCTCGCCCTCCTCGACGGCGAAGGAGACGCCGTCGACGACGGTCCGGCCGCCGTAGGACTTGCGCAGTTCGGTGACTTCGATGACGGACATGGCATCAGATTCGCGGGAAGCGCCCCGCCGCCACATCGGCCGTCACGCTCGAAGCGGCATCAACCGATCGGTCGATGCCGCCCTACGACCCCTCCGGATCTGTTGTACGACCCCTCGAACGCGCAGGTCGTAGGACCAGGGGCCGAGCCAGGTCCGGCCAAAACTCGGTGGGCGTTGTCAGTGCCGATCCGTAGGCTCACAGACGATGCCCTCGACACGTGCAACCACCAAGGACCCCGGCAACCCCACACACCGATCGGCCGTACGCACCCTGCTGCGCCTGTGGCCGTACGTACGGCCCGTGCGGGCGCGGCTGTTCACCGCCGCGTTCGTCGCCGTGCTCGCCTCCTGTACGGGCCTTGTGATCCCGCTCGTACTGAAGTGGATGGTGGACGGGCCGGTCGCCGACCGGGACCCGGCGGGCGTGTGGCTCGGCGCGCTGTACCTGCTGCTCCTCGGGCTCGGTGAGGCGCTGCTGTTCGGGCTGCGGCGGTGGCTGGTGGCGCGGCCGCTCGCGGGCATCGAGGCGGGGATGCGGGCGGATCTGTACCGGCATCTGCAGCGGCTGCCGGTCGCCTTCCACGACCGCTGGGCCTCGGGCCAGTTGCTCTCGCGCGGCACGACGGACCTGATGCTGCTGCGCATGTTCCTCGCCTTTCCGATGACGTTCCTGCTGGTCAACGGGGTAACGATCCTCGTCGGCGTGGTGATCATGCTGCTGCAGGACTGGACGCTCGGGCTGGTGATCCTGGGGCCGGCCGTCCCCGTGATGGTCACCTGCGTGATCTTCGAGAAGCGGTACGCCGACGTGGCGCGGCTCGCGCAGGACCAGGTCGGCGATCTGACGACCGTCGTCGAGGAGAGCGTGCTCGGCATCCGCATCATCAAGGGGTTCGGGCGCCACCGCAGCCAGGCACGGGCGTTCCGGGAACTGACCCGGACGCTGCGGGGGACGGAGCTGCGGAAGGCTCGGCTGCTCGCCACGATCTGGGGTGTCATCGTGACGCTGCCGGAGGTGGCCATTGGGGCGGCGTTGGTGCTGGGGGTTGTGCAGGTTGCGGACGGGTCGCTGTCGGCGGGGACGTTGGTGGCGTTTCTGTCGACGGCGCTTGCGCTGCGGTGGCCGGTGGATTCCATCGGGTTTCTGCTGGCCATGAGCCAGGAGGCGGCGACGGCGACCGAGCGGTACTTCGAGGTGATGGATGAGGCGCCGGAGGACGGGTCCGCCGTAGCTGCGGGCATTCGTGCCGCTGGGGCGGCACCCGACCCACAGAGAGCGGCACCTCGCACCGCCGAGTTGCGCGGCCTCCGGTTCCACAACGTGCGGTTCCGTTATCCCGACGCCCCTTCCGACTCCCCTCCCGTCCTCGACCGCATCGACCTGCACATCCGGCCCGGCGAGTCCATGGCGCTCGTAGGAGCCACGGGCAGTGGCAAGACCACGCTCACCGCTCTCGTCCCTCGCCTGCACGAAGTGACCGACGGGCGGATCACGTTGGACGGCGAGGACATCACCGCCATGTCCCGCGAGGAACTGCGCGCCCTCGTCGCCGTCGCCTTCGAGGAACCCACGCTCTTCTCCGCGACCGTCGGGGACAACGTGCTCATGGGTGCCCGGGACGGCGCGGGCGACGCCGAGCTGAACCGCGCGCTCGCCGTCGCGCAGGCCGAGTTCGCGCATGCGCTGCCCCAGGGCACCGACACCCAGGTCGGTGAGCAGGGCCTCAGCCTCTCCGGCGGGCAGCGGCAGCGGCTGGCGCTGGCGCGGGCCGTCGTGGGCAGACCGAGGTTCCTCGTCCTGGACGACCCCCTGTCCGCTCTCGACGTGCACACCGAGGCGGCGGTCGAGGCCGCCCTGCGGGACGTCCTCGCGGACACCACGGCGCTCATCGTGGCGCACCGCCCGTCCACGGTCCTGCTCGCCGACCGGGTCGCGCTGCTGTCCGGCGGCCGGATCGCCGCCGTCGGCACGCATCACGAACTGCTGCGCACGAACGCCGAGTACGCCCATCTGATGTCCGGGACCTCAGAAGCGGAGGACGAGCGATGACCGCCCCCACCACCTCCGTCCCCACGGCGGACGACGAGCCGGACCTCCCCCGCCCCAAGGACGCCAAAGACCCCTTCGACCGGGACGTCCTGCCCACTCCCCCGGGCGCCACCGCCGGCCTGCTGCGCTCCCTGCTCGCCCCCATGAAGTCCCGTGTCGCCGTCACCACGCTCCTGCTGCTGCTCCAGCAGGCGGCGGTGCAGGCGGCCCCGCTGCTGGTGGCGTACGCGATCGACAAGGCCGTACCGGCGTTCCGGGACCACGACCACGGCCCGCTGCTCGCGGTGGCCGCGGGCTATCTGCTGTGCGCGCTGGTCTCCGGCGGACTGCAGTACGCGTTCATCATCGCCTCCGCCCGGGTCAGCCAGGACGTGCTGCTCGATCTGCGCGGCCGTATCTTCCGGCATGCGCAGGCGCTGAGCATCGACTTCCACGAGCGTTACACGAGCGGCCGCCTGATCTCCCGGTCCACGGCGGACGTGGAGTCGCTGCGGGAGCTGCTCAACGAGGGCTTGCAGGAACTCATCACGGTCATCCTGTCCTTCGTCTACATCTCGGCCATGCTGCTCTGGCTGGACCTGGAGCTCGGCGCCGTCGCGGTGGCGTCCTTCGTGCCGCTGTACCTGCTGGTACGCCTCTACCAGCGGCGCGCGGTACGGGTGTACCGGGTGCGGTCCACCGCCACCGCGGCCGTCATCGTCAAGTTCGTCGAGACCATGAACGGCATCCGGCCGGTGCGCGCGTTCCGCCGCGAGGCCGCCAACGACGCCGACTTCCTGACGCTGAACCGGCGGCACGAACGGATCAACGGCGACGCCATGCTGGAGATGGCCCGCTATGTCGTCGGCTCCCGGCTGGTCGCCAACACGGCCGTCGCGGTGATCGTGCTGTGGGGCGCCTACCGGGTGGCGGGCGGCTCGCTGGAGCTGGGCGTGCTGGCGGCCGCGGTGCTCTATCTGCGGCGCCTCTACGACCCGATCGACCGCCTGGGCATGTTCCTGAACTCGTACCAGTCGGCGGCGGCCTCCCTGGAGAAGATCGCCGGGCTGCTCGCGCAGACACCGTCCGTGCCGGAGCCGTCGGCTCCGGTGGAACTTCCGGTACTGGAGAGCGAGCACCCGGGCCGCGAGGTCGTCTTCGACGGCGTCAGCTTCGGCTACCGCACCGGCGGCGAGGTCCTGCCGGTCTTCGACCTGACGATCCCCGCCGGGCAGACGGTGGCGGTCGTCGGTTCGACGGGCGCCGGCAAGTCGACCCTCGCCAAGCTGCTGGCCCGCTTCTACGACCCCTCGAACGGCCGGGTCCTGCTGGACGGCGTCGACCTGCGCGACCTCGCCGTTCCCGAGCTGCGGCGCGGGGTGGTGATGGTGACGCAGGAGGCGTTCCTGTTCTCCGGCACGGTCGCCGAGAACATCGCCATCGGCCGCCCGGACGCCACCCGCGAGCAGATCGAGCAGGCGGCGAAGGCGATCGGAGCGCACGAGTTCATCAGCGCCCTGCCCGACGGGTACGACACGGACGTACGCAAGCGCGGCGGCCGTATCTCCGCGGGCCAGCGCCAGCTCGTCGCCTTCGCCCGGGCGCTGCTCGCCGACCCGGCCGTGCTGATCCTCGACGAGGCGACCAGCTCGCTCGACATCCCGGGCGAACGGGCGGTGCAGCGGGCGATGCTGACGGTCCTGCGCGGACGAACGGCCGTGGTCATCGCGCACCGGCTGTCGACCGTCGAGATCGCGGACCGGGTGCTGGTCATGGAGCACGGGAAGATCGTGGAGGACGGCCGCCCGGCCGAACTCGTCGAAGGCACCGGACGGTTCGCGGACCTGCACCGGGCGTGGCGGGACAGTCTGGTGTAGGGATCGGCAGGGATCGGGGAGCATGATCGACGCGTACGAGGATCCGGGCGAGCCCGACCGCCGCGGGGGCGCCCGCTATCTGCTGTGGCTGGTGCGCTGCCAGCCCGGCCGGTCGCTCGCCGGGGCGGTGCTGGGCAGCGTGTGGATGGTGCTGCTGGCCGCCACGCCGTATCTCCTCTCCCGGGCGATCGACGACGGACTGGAGCCCGGTGACTACCCGGCCCTCGCGGGCTGGACCGTGGCGCTCTTCGCGGTCGGGGCGTTCAACGCCTGGCTGAGCATCATGCGGCACCGCACGATGACACGGGTGCGGATGGACGCCAACTTCCGCACGGTCAAGGTGGTCGTCGGCCAGGCGGTCCGGCTGGGCGCCGCGCTGCCGCGGCAGGTGGGGGCCGGGGAGGTCGTCACCATCGGGGTCGGCGACGTGCAGACGATCAGCCAGTCGTTGACGGTGGTCGGCCCGGGGGTTGGGGCGGTGGTCGCGTACCTGGTGGTCGCGGCCGTGCTCCTCTCGGTCTCGCCTCTGATCGCCGCCGTCGTACTCCTCGGCATCCCCCTGATCGTGGTCCTCGTCGGACCGCTGCTGACCCGTCTGCAGGGCGCGGAGACCGAGTACCGCAACCGGCAGGGCGTCCTCACGGCCCGGATCGCCGACCTCGCGGGCGGCCTGCGCGTCCTCAACGGCCTCGGCGGCAAGGGTCTGTTCGCGGACGCCTTCCACCACGACTCCCAGCGACTGCGCCGCCAGGGCTACCGGGTCGGAGCGGTCACCAGCTGGGTCCAGGCGCTCGGCATCGGACTGCCGACCCTGTTCCTCGCGGTGGTCACCTGGCTGGCGGCCCGCCTGGCCGCCCAAGGTTCCCTCACCATCGGCCAGTTGGTATCGGTGTACGGCTACGTGGCCGTCCTGGTCGGCCCGGTGGCGTTCTGGGTGGAATGCGGCTACCAGATCAGCCGCGGCCTGGTCTCGGCCCGCCGGGTCGTCCGCTTCCTCCAACTGGAGCCACTGGCCGACACCGGCACGAGGGACGCACCCGCAGAACCGGCGGTGCTGCACGATCCCGAGTCGGGAGTACGGGTACGACCCGGGCGGCTGACCGCATTGGCCGGCGCCCGCCCGGCAGACGCGGCAACGGTCGTGGACCGCCTGGGCCGGTACACACCGTCGAGGGCAACCTGGGGCGACGTACCGCTCGACGAGATCAAGCTGAAGCAGATCAGGCGGCACATCTTGGTCGCCGACCACGAAGCAGACCTCTTCGCAGGCCCCCTGCGCGATGTACTGGGCGGCGCGTCTTTCAGGGGCGCGGGGCTGTGTGAATATGCGGCTCCGCCGCGTGGCGCGAGCGACCACAAACCGCCCGCAGACGCCATACGGCATACCGAGGCAGACGATGACGCGCACCTCGCCAAGGCCCTGCACGCAGCCGTCGCAGACGACATCGTCCAAGGCCTCCCCAGAGGCCTCGCCTCAGCGATGGACCCCCAGGCCCGCAACCTCTCCGGCGGCCAAAGACAACGCATCCGCCTGGCAAGAGCACTCACGGCCGACCCCGAGGTACTGCTCGCCGTGGAACCGACGTCGGCGCTCGACGCGCACACCGAGGCCCGGGTGGCCCAACGCCTGCGGGCGGCACGGCAGGGCCGTACGACCCTGGTCACCACCACCTCCCCGCTCGTCCTGGACCAGGCGGACACCGTGTACTACCTGGTGGACGGCAAGGTGGCAGCCGTCGGCGGGCACCGCGAACTGCTCGACACCGAGCCGGGCTACCGCGCCCTGGTCGCACGGGACGCCGAGGAGCCGGTCCGATGACGACGAACTCCGGCCACCTCCCCGTGGCCGAACGGCAGGACGTACGCCGCGCCGTGGTGCGCCTCGTACGGGCCGACGCCCGCGCCTTCGCCACCGTGCTCGCACTCAACGCACTGGCGGCCGGGGCCGGTCTCGCCGGGCCCTGGCTGGTCGGCTGGATCATCGACGAGGTGCGGGCCGGACACGGCGTGGGCGCCGTCGACCGGCTGGCGCTGTGGATCCTGCTGTGCTCGCTGGCACAGCTGGTACTCGCCCGCTGGGCGCGGTATGTGGGACACCGCTTCGGGGAGCGGACGCTGGCCCGCGTGCGCGAGGAGTTCGTCGACCGGGCGCTCGCGCTGCCCGCGGCGGTCGTGGAGCGGGCCGGCACCGGTGATCTGACGGCGCGCGGGACGGCCGATGTGGCCACGGTCGGCACGACGCTGCGTGACGTCGGGCCCGAACTGCTCATCAACGGCGTGCAGGCACTGTTCCTGCTCGGGGCGGTGTTCTGGCTGAACCCGCTGCTCGGCGGGTGCGGTCTGCTCGGTCTGGTGGGCATCTGGTGCGCGCTGCGCTGGTATCTGCGCCGGGCCCGCGACGGCTATCTCGCCGAGGGGGCCGCCACCTCCGAGGTCGCCGAGATCCTCGCGGCGACCGCGTCCGGCGCCCGCACGGTCGAGGCGCTGCGGCTGGAGCGGCGGCGGATCGCGGCGAGCCGGGACGCGCTGGAGGCGTCCCGGCGCACCCGGCTGTACACGCTGTTCCTGCGCACCGTGTTCTTCCCGGCGGTGGAGGTCTCCTACCTGGTTCCGGTCTCCACGGTCCTGCTGGTCGGCGGGGTGCTGCTCGGGCGCGGCACGCTCAGTCTCGGTGCGGTCGTGACGGCGGCCCTGTATCTGCAGCGGCTGAGCGGGCCCCTCGACGAGATCCTGATGCGGGTCGAGCAACTGCAGAACAGCAGCGCCTCCTTCGCCCGCGTGGAGGGCCTGGCGCGGGCGCCCCGCGCACAACAGGCCGATGCGCCCACCCCGGCGGACGACCGCTTCGACGTGGCCGGGGTGCGGTACGCCTACGAGCGCGGCGGCGAGGCGCTGCACGGCGTCGACCTGACCGTGCGGCCCGGCGAGCGACTGGCGGTGGTGGGCCCCTCGGGCGCCGGAAAGACCACGCTGAGCAGGCTGCTGGCGGGTGTCGACGCGCCCACCGAGGGGACGGTGACCGTCGGCGGGGTGCCCGTGGTCGACCTCGGCCCCGAGCAGCTGCGCCGCCAGGTCGTCCTGGTCACGCAGGAGCACCATGTGTTCCTCGGCTCGGTCCGCGACAACCTGCTGATCGCCGAACCGGCCGCCACGGACGAGGAGTTGTGGGCGGCGCTGACGGCGGTGGGAGCCGACGAGTGGGTGCGCGAACTGCCGGACGGACTGGACACCCCACTCGGGGACGGGGGCACCCGCGCCGACGGCTCCCAGGCCCAGCAGCTCGCCCTCGCCCGCGTGGTCCTGGCCGACCCGCACACCCTGATCCTCGACGAGGCCACCGCGCTCCTCGACCCGACGACCGCCCGCCACACCGAGCGCGCCCTGGCGGCCGTGCTCGAGGGCCGCACGGTCATCGCCATCGCCCACCGTCTGCACACCGCCCACGACGCGGACCGGGTGGCCGTGATGGAGGACGGCCGACTCACCGAACTCGGCACGCACGAAGAGCTCGTGGTGGCGGAGGGGGCGTACGCGGCGCTCTGGCACACCTGGCACGGCGAGCCGTCGTAGGACGCAGTTTCCGCTCACGATCAAACATCTGGTTCGCATACCGAACATGAACAACCGGTCAACGAACCATTTCCGGCCAACTTTGTGACGCGCTCCTGACAGGGCGGGAATCTCCTGCCACCCTTCCCACAGCTTCAACACAGCAACCCCACAAGCTCCACCCCCAGTTCTGCCCGGACGGTCGACCCATCGTCCGGATCTCCCTGGCCGCGCAACCCGCGGCCACGCAGAAGGAGTCAGTGTTGAGAAGCAGTTCCTCTCGCAGACGCACCTCCCACATCGTCGCCGTCGCCGGCGTCACCGCACTGCTCGCCGCGGCCGTCCAGTCGGGCGCCGCATCCGCCGCCCCGCCCCAGGGCTCGTCCCTGAACAAGGCGCACACGGCCGTCAAGCTCTCTCCCTCCCAGCGCGCCGAGCTGATACGCGACGCCGACAGCGCCCGTGCGCAGACCGCCAGGGACATCGGTCTCGGCGCGAAGGAGAAGCTCGTCGCCCGTGACGTCGTCAAGGACGCCGACGGCACCCTGCACACCCGCTACGAGCGCACCTACGACGGCCTGCCGGTCCTCGGCGGCGACCTGATCGTCGACACCGCCAAGTCGGGCGCCACCAAGGACGTCATCAAGGCGACGAACGCCGCCATCAAGGTCGCCGACGTCACCCCGGACATCACGAAGGCGGCCGCCGAGCAGCAGGCCGTGAAGCGCGCCAAGGCCCTCGGCGGGACCAGGACGGCCGCCGACAGCGCCCGCAAGGTGATCTGGGCGGCGAGCGGCAAGCCGGTCCTCGCGTACGAGACGGTCATCGGCGGCTTCCAGGACGACGGCACGCCGAACCAGCTGCACGTCATCACGGACGCCACCACCGGCAAGAAGCTCTTCGAGTACCAGGGCATCGAGAACGCGACCGGCACCGGCAACACCCAGTACAGCGGCACGGTCTCGCTGACGACGACCCAGTCGGGCTCGAACTACAACCTGACCGACGGCGACCGCGGCAACCACAAGACGTACAACCTGAACCACGGCACGTCCGGCACCGGCACGCTGTTCTCGCAGACCAGCAACACCTGGGGCAACGGCACCACGTCGAACGCCGCGACCGCGGGCGCGGACGCGCACTACGGCGCCGCGGAGACCTGGGACTTCTACAAGAACACCTTCGGTCGCAGCGGCATCAAGAACAACGGCGTCGGCGCCTACTCGCGCGTCCACTACGGCAACTCGTACGTGAACGCGTTCTGGGACGACAACTGCTTCTGCATGACGTACGGCGACGGCTCCGGCAACGCGGACCCGCTGACCTCGCTGGACGTGGCCGGCCACGAGATGACCCACGGCGTCACCGCCAACACCGCCGGCCTCAACTACAGCAACGAGTCCGGCGGCCTCAACGAGGCGACCTCCGACATCCTCGGCGGCGTCGGCGTCGAGTTCTACGCCAACAACGCGTCCGACAAGGGCGACTACCTCATCGGCGAGAAGATCGACATCAACGGCGACGGCACCCCGCTGCGCTACATGGACAAGCCCAGCAAGGACGGCGGCTCCGCCGACTCCTGGTACTCGGGCGTCGGCAACCTCGACGTGCACTACTCCTCGGGCGTCGCCAACCACTTCTTCTACCTGCTGAGCGAGGGCAGCGGCGCCAAGGTCATCAACGGCGTCAGCTACAACTCGCCCACCTCGGACGGCCTTCCGGTCACCGGCATCGGCCGGGACAAGGCCCTGGCGATCTGGTACCGGGCGCTGACCACCAAGTGGACGTCCAACACCAACTACGCGGGCGCCCGCACCGGCACCCTCGCGGCCGCCGGTGAGCTGTACGGGACCACCTCCGCCGAGTACAAGGCCGTACAGGACGCGTGGGCGGCCGTCGCGGTCGGCTCCCGCTCCGGCGGGGGCGGCGGGTCCGGCACCTCGTACGAGAACACCACCCCGCTGTCGATCCCGGACAACGGGCCGGCCGTCACCTCGTCGATCACCGTCTCCGGCAGGAGCGGAAACGCGCCAAGCAACCTCCAGGTGACCGTGGACATCACGCACACCTGGCGGGGTGACCTGGTGATCGATCTGCTCGGCCCCTCGGGCACCGCGTACCGTCTGAAGAACTTCTCTTCCTCGGACTCGGCCGACAACGTGCAGGCGACGTACACGGTCAACGCCTCGAGCGAAACAGCCAACGGAACCTGGAAACTGAAGGTTCAGGACCAGGCCGCACAGGACGTCGGCACACTCAACAGCTGGAAGGTGACATTCCCGTAGACCGCAGGCAGCGGCATCGGAAACAGGGCGCCGTCCCGGAGCACGACTCCGGGACGGCGCCCGTTTACATCCCTGAAACGTTAACCGGACAGTCGGTTTTCAGCCAACATCACTTCGGGCAGCTGACATGTACGCGTCTTGATGCCACTCTTCTCCACAACCGCCGCACAACTTCACTGCAACGCCGGCCCGGGCGCCCCACGCCGTGCCGGACTCCCCACCACAAGGAGCTTGTGTGACCCCCCTCTACGCGCGTCACAAGCGCTCGACTCTGGCCATCGCAACAGCCGTTGCCGCCGGAGCCCTGCTCACCACCGGTCTGACCACCGGTTCGGCCGCCGCCCAGCCCACGGCGGACTCCACGGCCACGGCCCGCACGGCCGGCTCACCCGCTGCGCTCTCGGCCGCGACCCGCGTCTCCCTCATCAAGCAGGCGCAGGCCGGACTCGCCGACACGGCGCAGCAGATAGGCCTCGGCACCAAGGAGAAGCTGGTCGTCAAGGACGTCGTGAAGGACGCCGACGGCACGGTCCACACCCGCTACGAGCGCACCTACGCGGGCCTGCCCGTCCTCGGCGGCGACCTGGTCGTCGCGACGAAGGCCGGCAAGACCGAGAGCGTCGTCAAGGCGACGAAGGCGGCCATCAAGGTGGCCTCGCTCAAGCCGCAGATCACCACCGCCAAGGCCGAGAAGCAGGCGCTGACCGCCGCCAGGACCGCGGGTTCGGACAAGACCTCGGCCGACAAGACCCGCAAGGTCATCTGGGCCGGCTCCGGCAAGCCCGTCCTCGCCATCGAGACCGTCGTCGGCGGCCTCCAGGACGACGGCACCCCGAACGCGCTGCACGTCATCACGGACGCGGCCACGGGCAAGAAGCTCTTCCAGTACCAGGCCATCGAGAACGCCACCGGTACCGGCAAGACGCTGTACTCGGGCACGGTCAGCCTCACCGTCACCCAGTCGGGCTCGACGTACAACCTGACCGACGCCAGCCGCGGCGGCCACAAGACGTACAACCTCAAGCGGGGCACCTCCGGCAAGGGCACGCTGGTCTCCAGCTCGTCCAGCACCTTCGGCACCGGCACCGCCTCCAGCTCCTCCAGCGACCAGACGGCCGCCGCCGACGCCGCCTACGGCGCGCAGGAGACCTGGGACTACTACAAGAGCACCTTCGGCCGCAGCGGCATCAAGAACGACGGCGTGGCCGCCTACTCCCGCGTCCACTACGGCAGCTCGTACGTCAACGCCTTCTGGGACGACGACTGCTTCTGCATGACGTACGGCGACGGTGACAACAACACCGACCCGCTGACCTCGATCGACGTGGCCGGCCACGAGATGACCCACGGCGTCACCGCCAACACCGCCGGCCTCAACTACAGCGGTGAGTCGGGCGGCCTCAACGAGGCGACCTCCGACATCCTCGGCGGCGTCGGCGTCGAGTTCTACGCCAACAACGCGTCCGACAAGGGCGACTACCTCATCGGCGAGAAGATCAACATCAACGGCGACGGCACCCCGCTGCGCTACTTCGACAAGCCCAGCAAGGACGGCGGCTCGGCGGACTCCTGGTCCTCCTCCGTCGGCAACCTGGACGTCCACTACTCGTCCGGTGTCGCCAACCACTTCTTCTACCTGCTGGCCGAGGGCAGCGGTTCGAAGACGATCAACGGCGTCAGCTACAACTCGCCGACGTCCAACGGCTCCACGGTCACCGGCATCGGCCGGGACAAGGCGCTGCAGATCTGGTACAAGGCGCTGACCGAGCAGTTCACCTCGACCACCAACTACAAGGCGGCCCGCGCGGGCACGCTGGCGGCGGCGGCGAGCCTGTACGGATCCAGCAGCACCGAGTACAAGACGGTCGCCGCGGCCTGGTCCGCGGTCAACGTGAGCTGACCCGAGGGGGGTTGGCGGGCGGTACCCGGGACGAAGGCATTCCCGGGTGCCGCCCTACTCTTGTGTCCCATGCGCCTGGAGGACTTCACCTACGACGACGTCGGCGGCACCGGCCGCGTCGGATTCTGCCCGCCGGGCTTCCGCCCGATGCATGTGCGCACGCGCATCGGAGAGGGCGAACCCTGCTTCCGCCGAGCGGCCGAGGCGGTCCTCACCTGGGAGATGCACCGGGAACTGGGCGTGGGCATCGACGCGAGCGCGGAGCGCGCCGCACCGGACGTCGACGTCACCGTCACCCTCGCCGGAGTGATCAAGGCCCCGTGCCGCATCGTCTACACGGTCGACGAACCCCGCCGCGCGGGCTGGGCGTACGGCACGCTGACCGGCCACCCGGAGTGCGGCGAGGAGCTCTTCCTCGTGGAGCGCACCGGCGACGGCACGGTGTGGCTCACGGTGTCCGCGTTCAGCAGGCCCGCGAAGTGGTTCGCCCGGGCGGGCGGGGCGGCCACGCGGGGCCTGCAGCACGCTTACGCGCGGCGGTGCGGGAAGGTTTTGCGGGGGTTGTGCGCAGCGCTCTCCGAGGGGTGAGCGGGGGTCGGGGCGCCGTCGCTGGGGGCTGCCGCCCCCAGACCCCCGCTGTCGGCCTGAACGGCCTCGTCCTCAAACGCCGGACGGGCTGAATGCCTGATCCGGCGGAGAGGCCTGAACACCGGACGGGCTGAAAATGCCTGATCCGGCGGAGAGGCCTGAAGACCGGACAGGCTGATGCCTGATGCGGCGGAGACACCTGAACGCCGGACGGGCTGAAATGCCCGCCCGGCCTCAGAGTGGCCGACAGGGCCGAAATTTGCTCACCGCATCAGTACCCCTGCGCCCTCCCCCGTCTCCTCCGAAGGCACCGCCACCAAGCCCAGTTCCACAGCGGACGCCAGCAGCCGATGCGCGGGCAGGATGCGGACCGTGTAGCCGTAGGGGCCGGTGCGGTCGAGGGAGAGGGGGCCCTCGTAGAACCACCTGCCCTCGTCGTCGGGGCCGCCCGCCGGTTTCAGGGGGACGGTCGTCGCGTCCGCGATGCGGTCCTCGGGGTCGACGCGGCCCGAGACGACCTGGACCTCCACGTCGTCGGGGCCGAGCTCGCCGAGGCCCACGCGGACCCGTAGGGCGAGCGTGCTGCCGAGTTCCGCGGTGGCCGTGGCGGCGGACGTCTCCACGTGGTCGACGGTGACGCCGTGCCACGCGGCCCGCACCTTCGCCTTCCAGGCGGCGAGTTCGCGGGCCGAGCCGGGGTCCATGGCGCGGTGTGCGTGGGCGGCCGGGGCGTAGAGGCGCTCGACGTACTCGCGGACCATGCGGCCGGCCAGCACCTTGGGGCCGAGCAGGGTCAGGGTCTGGCGGACCATCTCGATCCAGCGGTCGGGCAGGCCGTGCTGTCCCCGTTCGTAGAAGCGGGGCGCCACGCGCTGTTCCAGCAGGTCGTAGAGCGCTTCTGCCTCTATGGCGTCGCGGTGGTCGGGGTCGGTGCCCGCACCGTCGGCGGTGGGGATCGCCCAGCCGAAGTCGGGCTGGAACCACTCGTCCCACCAGCCGTCCAGGACGGAGAGGTTGAGGCAGCCGTTCAGGGCGGCCTTCATTCCGGAGGTGCCGCAGGCCTCCAGGGGGCGCAGCGGGTTGTTGAGCCAGATGTCGCAGCCGGGGTAGAGCTTCTGCGCCATCGCCATGCCGTAGTCGGGGAGGAAGACGATGCGGTGGCGGACCCGTGGGTCGTCGGCGAACCGGACCAGTTCCTGGACCAGGCGCTTTCCGCCGTCGTCCGCCGGGTGCGCCTTGCCCGCGACCACGATCTGGATCGGGCGCTCCGGGTGCAGCAGCAGGTCCATGAGGCGGTCGCGGTCGCGCAGCATCAGGGTCAGGCGCTTGTACGAGGGAACGCGGCGCGCGAAGCCGATGGTGAGGACGTCCGGGTCGAGGACGCCGTCGATCCACCCCAACTCCGCGGTTCCGGCGCCGCGTTGCCGCCAGGAGGCGCGCAGCCGCACCCGTACCTCGTCCACCAGTTGCTCGCGGAGGTTGCGCCTGAGCTCCCAGATGTCCTGGTCGGGGATGTCGCCCACCGCGTCCCAGCGGTCCGAGCCGCCGACGGTCAGCGCGTCCTCGGTGCGCTGGGCACCGATCTGCCGGGCGCCGAGCCGGAACACCTCGGGGGCGACCCAGGTGGGTGCGTGCACCCCGTTGGTCACGGAGGTGATCGGTACCTCCTCGGGGTCGAATCCCGGCCACAGTCCGGAGAACATCTCGCGGCTGACCTGACCGTGCAGCAGGGAGACGCCGTTGGCGCGCTGGCCCAGGCGCAGGCCCATCACGGCCATGTTGAAGAGGTTCGGCTCGCCGCCGGGATAGGTCTCCATGCCCAGGCGCAGGATGCGTTCGACGTCGATGCCCGGGAGTTCGGCCTCGGGGCCGAAGTGGTGGGCGACCAGCTCCCGGTCGAACCGGTCGATGCCGGCCGGGACCGGGGTGTGGGTGGTGAAGACGGTCCCGGCGCGGACCGCTTCCAGCGCGGAGTCGAAGTCCAGCCCGCCCTCGCAGAGTTCCGCGATCCGCTCCAGGCCCAGGAAGCCGGCGTGGCCCTCGTTGGTGTGGAAGACCTCGGGTTCGGGGTGGCCGGTCAGCCGGCAGTAGGTCCGTACGGCCCGCACTCCCCCTATGCCGAGCAGCATCTCCTGCAGCAGCCGGTGCTCGCTGCCGCCGCCGTAGAGCCGGTCGGTCACCCCGCGCTCGCCGAAGTTGTTGTCCTCGACGTCCGAGTCGAGCATCAGCAGGGGGACGCGGCCGACCTGGGCGAGCCAGATACGGGCGTGCAGCTGCCGGCCACCGGGCAGGGCGAGGGAGACCTGGGCGGGGGTGCCGTCGGGTTCCTCCAGGAGGGCCACGGGCAGCTCGTTGGGGTCCAGGACCGGGTAGTGCTCCTGCTGCCAGCCGTCCCGGGACAGCGACTGGCGGAAGTATCCGTGCCGGTAGAGCAGGCCCACCCCGACCAGGGGCACGCCGAGGTCACTGGCCGCCTTCAGATGGTCGCCCGCCAGGATGCCGAGGCCGCCGGAGTACTGGGGCAGGGCGGCCGTGATCCCGAACTCGGGCGAGAAGTAGGCGATGGCTGCGGGCAGTTCACCCGGGTGGGTCTGGTACCAGCGGTCGCCGGTCATGTAGTCGTCCAGGTCGCCCGAGACCTCCGCCAGCCGGCGCAGGAAGCGGTGGTCCCCCGCCAGCTCCGCGAGCCGCACCGGCGACACGCTGCCCAGGAGCCGTACGGGATCGCCGTCCGAGGCGGCCCAGCGCTCGGGGTCGACGGACTGGAACAGATCGCGGGTCTCCGCATGCCAGGACCAGCGCAGATTGCGGGCCAGCTCGCTGAGCGGCCGCAGGGGTTCGGGGAGAACGGGTCGGACGGTGAATCGACGGATCGCCTTCACTTTCCACCTCGACGCGTGTCGCTGTGCGGACGCACAACGCTGTGCGCCTCGTCGTCAACCTCGACGGTATCCGTGCGGAGGGCTCCGCAACCACGCCACGTCCAAGAGCACGCCACACTCCTACGCCGTCCGGAAAACGCCGCAACCTTCACGCGTCCGCCATGGCGGACATGGCCGATTCCGCCCCGTAGGCCCTCTTGTGGGCCTTCTACACCGCACGAGAGGCTGCCAAGTGGAGTCAATGGAGGGGAACTCGGACCATGGCACGGACGCGAACACGGCGTCTGCGCCGGACAGGGGGTCTGACCGCGGTGGCCTGCGCCGCCGCGCTGTCAGCCGTCACCCTGCCCGCGCACGCCGCACCGGAAGGTCAGATACTCGGCGCCGGTGAGCCCGGCTCCGTCAGCGGAAGTTATCTGGTGACACTCAAGGGGGGAACGAAGGCTCCGTCGGCGACCGGAAAAGGCATCGCCGAGAAGTACGGGGCAAAAATAAGCCACACCTACGGCTCGGTCCTCAACGGCTACGCCATCAAGGCCAACGAGAGACAGGCCAAGCTGCTCGCGGCCGACTCCGAGGTCGCCTCGGTCGTCCAGGACACGCGCGTGTCCCTCGACCACACGCAGAAGAACCCGCCGTCCTGGGGCCTGGACCGGATCGACCAGCCGAGCCTGCCGCTGGACAGGAGCTACACCTGGCCCGACTCCGCGGGCGCCGGTGTCACCGCCTATGTGATCGACACCGGTATCCGCATCACGCACAAGGACTTCGGCGGCCGGGCGAGCTACGGCTGGGACTTCGTCGGAAACGACAAGACCGCCTCCGACGGCAACGGACACGGCACCCATGTCGCCGGCACCATCGCCGGCACCAAGTACGGCGTCGCCAAGCAGGCCAAGGTGGTCGCCGTCCGCGTCCTCGACAACGCGGGCTCCGGTACGACCTCGCAGGTCATCGCGGGCATCGACTGGGTGACCAAGCACGCGAGGAAACCGGCGGTGGCCAACCTCAGCCTGGGTGGCTCCTACAACGCCCAGCTGGACGCCGCCGTACGCAACTCCATCGCGTCGGGCGTCACGTACGCGGTTGCCGCCGGGAACGACGGCCTGCCGGCCGCCCTCTACTCCCCGGCGGACGTGAAGGAGGCCCTCACGGTCGGCGCGACCGACAGGACGGACGCGCGGGCGAGCTTCTCCAACTTCGGCTCGGCCGTGGATCTGTTCGCACCCGGAGTGTCGATCACCTCGGACTCCTATGCGAGCGACACCGGGAAGGCGACCTTCTCCGGTACGTCGATGGCGACCCCACATGTCACGGGCACGGCCGCGCTGTATCTGGCCGGCCGTCCGAGGGCGACCCCGGACCAGGTCGCCAAGGCACTCGTGAAACTGGCGGTGTCCGGGAAGGTCTCCGGCCGGGGCCTCGGCTCACCGGACGAACTTCTGCAGGTGCCGTCTTCTTAGTCACACAGTCCACGGACCGGTCCCGTTCGTTCACGAACGGGACCGGTCTTGTGTGTAGACATACGCGTGAGTAGTTAACAACGTGCCGGATTGCGTACCCGAATAGGGTGGGAAGGCTCCTCCGGTACACCGCACACGCAGTTCACGGGAACCACCCGCAGGACCACCTCCCCACAGCCATCCGCCCACCCACGTTGACGCGGACAGGAGCGGTCATGCCCGCCACGCACCACTCGTCAGCACCCCCGACGACCAGCACCGAAGCACGCCCCGTGCGCCCCGCCGACGCCGGACCACCGGCCCCGCAACCACCCCCCGCGGGCGCCGCCACGGGCATCGGGCGCATACCCGTCCTCGACGTCCGCCCGGTGGTGCAGCATGGGCGGAGGCCGGCCAAGGCCGTGACCGGCGAGTCGTTCGAGATCTCGGCCACCGTGTTCCGGGAAGGCCATGACGCGGTCGCCGCAAACGTCGTCCTGACGGATCCGGAAGGCCGCCCCGGCCCCTGGACGCCGATGCGGGAACTGGCCCCGGGCACCGACCGCTGGGGCGCCACCGTCACCGCCGGCGACGTGGGCCACTGGACGTACACGGTGGAGGCCTGGGGCGACCCGATCAGCACGTGGCGGCACCACGCCCAGATCAAGATTCCGGCGGGCATGGACACGGACCTGGTCCTGGAGGAGGGTGCGCGGCTGTACGAGCGCGCCGCCGACGGCGCCCCCGACGGCCCACGTGACGTGCTGCTCGCCGCCGTCGCCGCCCTGCGGGACGAGAACCGCCCGGCCGCCTCACGTCTGGCGGCGGCGTTGACGCCGGAGGTGGACGCGGTGCTGGCCCGCCATCCGCTGCGGGAGTTCGTCACCGCCTCGCAGACCCTGCCGCTGCT
>NZ_JBITLY010000010.1:0-105583 GCF_044465725.1 Streptomyces sp. NPDC049541
ACCGACGAGACCGTCCTGCCGACCGAACTCACCGCATAGCCTCAAAAACGAGATCACCGAGTGGCCGTTGATACACCACTCCGGCGGACGTGACCGTTGTTCGCTTGCGTTCATGCAGCCTGCCGGCGGGAATTCGCTCACGGCAGACGAGAAATCGGACGACAGGACTGGATACCCCAGCGGGACCATGTCAACGTACAACGTCCCTGAAAATACCAGGCCAGAATGCGTAGGTGCCCGGCCGCACGGGGGCGAAGTATTTCGCAATCCTGCCCGCGTGTGACTGCTTGCTGGCATGGCATCTACTTGGGAGATTCGCCTGTCTGACCCCACGATTCGATCCGCCCGCATCGCTTCGCTCGCTCTCTGCGCCCTCGGCACACTGAACGTTGGTACGGCCAGGTGGCAATCGATTATGGCTCGGTCACCACCGGGCGTGCGTCTGCGCGGCCGGGTGCTCGGCGAGGACCACTTGCAGCGTGGTTTACGCGGCGACCGCGTCGTCCTTGCCTATGGCGCGGCACATCCTCGAGCCGCAACATGGCAAGCGGCAGTCGCCGTCGGAACTCCCAAGCGGCTTGCAGCGCGGAATCTCGATCGTCTCACGGAATATGGCTGGCTGGTGGTCGCCTCGGATGAGGTGCCCCAGGGCCTGCGCTCGTATCGGCTGACCCCAGCCTGCAGAGAACCTAAGAACTCCTAACAGAATGCCGCAACTTGCCTTGGAATGTTGGTGTCTGATGGGTTGTTAGCCTGGACATGAGAAGGGGTGAGCAGCCGCCGTGGATCGTGCCGGATGGGCTGTGGGAGCGGATCGAGCCGTTGCTGCCGGTTGTGCCGCGCCGCACGGATCACCCCGGTCGCAAGCGTCTGGACGACCGGAAAGTGCTGTCGGGCATCCTGTTCGTGCTGTACACCGGCATTCCGTGGGAGTTCTTGCCCCAGGAGCTGGGCTTCGGCTCCGGCATGACCTGCTGGCGGCGTCTGCGTGACTGGAACGACGCGGGAGTCTGGCAGCGGTTGCACGAGTCGCTCCTGGCCGAGCTGAACGCCGCCGGCGCGCTGAACTGGTCGAGGGCGGTGATCGACGGCTCGCACGTCCGGGCGCTCAAAGGCGGCCCAAAACAGGACCGAGCCCGGTCGACCGTGCCCGAACAGGCTCCAAGCACCATCTGATCACCGAAGGGCACTGCATTCCGCTGGCGGTGTCGCTGACCGGCGGAAACCGCAACGACGTCACCCAGCTCATGCCCCTGCTCCAGGCCGTCCCGCCCATACGCGGCCAGCGCGGACGGCCCCGACGACGACCGGTCTCGCTCTACGCCGACCGCGGCTACGACCACGACAAGTACCGCAAGCAGGTGCAGGCCCTCGGTATCACCCCGGTCATCGCGCGGCGCGGCGTCGAGCACGGTTCCGGACTGGGCGTGCACCGCTGGGTGGTCGAGCAGAGCTTTGCACTGCTGCACTGGTTCCGCCGACTGCGCATCCGCTGGGAGATCCGCGACGACATCCACGAAGCCTTCCTCAGCCTGGCCTGCGGCATCATCTGCTGGCGACGACTGGTCAACCTCTCACTTTGTTAGGAGTTCTAAGAGGGTGTCGGCTTCATGATGCGGCGTGAAACATAGACCACGATCGCCGGTTAGCCAAACCGGCGATTCCCACGACCATTGAGGAGTTCGCGATTGAGCCGAGTCCGATCGCGCGGTGGCGGTAGCGCTACTGCGAGGGCTCGTCTGCGGTTCTTCCCTGTCTCACGACAGGCAGCGGCTGGGCGGAGCACTGGCTTCCGCCCAGCCGGGCTCCCGTTTCCTGCACCTCACAGAGAACCTCCGATGCCTGCACGACCTCTGCTGATGGCGATTCGTGAAAACGGCCAGGGTCGCTCCTCGCCTCACTTGGTTGGTTCTTGATGTATGTGGGGAGGTTGGGGAGCGAAGAGCGGGCCTTGATCACTGGCGGTTAAGTTGGGGCCATGACTGGTGACTGGCGGATGGATCGGATCGGGGCTGCTCTGCGAGGTGAGAACCCGACCGTGCTGCGGCGGCTTGAGTCGGGGTTCGCGGTGATCGGCGACGTTCAGTTCTTGCCGGGTTACTCGGTTCTCCTCGTGGACGAGCCAGGTGTTCAGCGGCTGTCTGATCTGCCGAGGGCGAGGCGGCTGTCGTTTCTGTCCGACATGGACCAACTCGGAGAAGCCGTTGAGCGTGTCTGCCAGCGCCTGGACCCTGGCTTCCGCCGGGTCAACCTGGAGATTCTGGGGAACACTGACCCGTTCTTGCATGCCCATGTCTGGCCGCGGTTCGAGTGGGAGCCGGCCGAGCTGGTGGGCAAGCCTGTGTGGCTGTATCCGGGCGACCGGTGGAGTGACGAGGGCTTCAGGCTGGGTCCGGAGCATGACGTGCTGCGGGACGGGATCGGGAGCGAACTGGATCGGTTGCGTTCGATGGGCTAACGGCGTGAGCCCGCCGACCGTCAGGTCGGCGGGCTCGGTGATCAGTGACGGTCAGTGAACGACGGTCACGGAGTCCTTCGCAGCGGAACGATGTCGGGGCTGGCGGTGGGGACGGAAGGGCGGGCGGCTTCGGGGGTCGCGAGAAGCGCGACGATGGTGACCGGCTGCTGGCAGTGGGGGCAGTTGCGGGTCGCGGTCGGTTCCAACGGGTCACGTTCCGCGGCCACTTGCTGACGCGAGAGGGGCCTGCTGAGAGTCTTGGACGGCGGAGGAAGCTCGGGCCACGACGGCAGAGAAGCGGTCTCACCGAGACGACGCGCGCGGTCTTCGTCTCTTGCCTGGTCACGGCGGCGCTCGGCGTCTTTGCGGCAGGCCGGGGAACAGTAGATCTGGCGGGTGGTTTTCAGGGCCTCGAACGGACCGTTGCAGACCAGACAGACGCGCCGGTCCCGGATGTCGTCGCTGGTGCGGGCAGCGCCGCGGCACTCCTCCGAGCAGTAGGTCCGCCGACGGGCGACCGTCGTGGTGAACTCGTTTTCGCAGACCGGACAAGTCTGCCGGGCTGGTCTGCTGTTGCGGTTGGCCACTTTGCAGGTGGGCGAGCAGAAGACCTGTCGGCTGAAGGGGTAGGTGACGGTGAATACGGTCTCGCAGACCGGGCAGCGACGTGCCATCTCGGGTTCGCCCTCGGTGGTGTCGGGGGTGTCAGGAGACACGGGCGTTCACCCCGGCTCGGATGGTTTCGGCCTGGCTCTGGTGACCGCGGAGCCGGTAGGAGGGCCCGTCGATGCCGGCGACTGCGGCCCGGTGCAGGAGCCGGTCGAGCATCGCGGCGGCGACCGTGGCGTCGCCGAAAGCGGTGGCCCAGTCGGCGATGCCGACGTTGGTCGTCAGGATCGTGCTTGATTTCAGATATCGCTGGTTGATCACCTGGAACAGGGCTGATGCGCCGTCCTCGGGCAGCGGGAGATAGCCCAGTTCATCGATGATCAAGAGCTTCGGGCCGGCGAAGAAGTTCATGCAGGTCTTCCACCGGCCCTCCAGCGCGGCCTTGTGGCAGCGGGCGGCCAGGTCCGCCGCAGTGGTGAAGTAGACGCGGTTGCCCGCCTCGACCGCCGCCCGCCCGAGCGCGACGGACAGCATGGTCTTGCCGACCCCGGGCGGCCCCACGAACAGAACATTGGAGGCGTCGTCCAGGAAACGCAGGGTGGCCAGGTCTCGGATCAGCTTCTCGTCGACGCCGGGCTGGGCGGCGAAGTCGAAGTCGGACAGGGTCCACGGCTCGGGCAGGCAGGCGAAGCGTTCCCGGGCCGCGAGCCGGCGCGCCTCGGTGGCCTCGACCTCGATCTCCAGCAACCGCTCCAGGGCCGCGGTCAGCGACATCCGCTCGGTGCGGGCCTGGTCCAGCACCCGGTTCAGCGCCTCGGCGGCGTCGTTGAGTTTGAGATAGGACAGGTGGCCCCGCAGCTGCTGGAAGCGGCGTGCTTCGCTCACCTGCATCGGTGACGTACTCAATCCGCGTTCTCCTCCTCGGAGTTAGGGGCGGTCCGCAGCCGGTCGGCCACGGCGGCATAGTGGGACAGGTCGATCACGACCCGTTCGGCCGGATTCCCGGCGGCAGTCCCGCCGCGGAGCCGTTCGGCTTCCGCGAGCGCGGCCTCCGAAGGCGGGCGGCGGACCTTGGTCTTGCAGGGGGCCCGGTCGGTGAAGGCGGCCAGCACCGTCCGCTCCAGCGCGATCACGTGTCCGGCGTCGCGGACGGTCTGGCCCGCGCCGTCGACGGCCCGCCGGTGCTGGGCGATCACGGCCCGGCCGGCGGTGACAATGTGGAGGTGGTCCTCGCCGAGCCGGTGCACCAGGCGGACCTGGGCGCCGGGCATGCCGGGCGGCACCGAGTAGTAGTTGCCGCGGAAGGACACCAGGCTCTGAGGGCTGATCGTGCGTTCCACTTCGAGTTCGGCCGGGAACGGCCTGACCGGCAGGTCCAACAGCGGTTCACCTGCGGCCAGTTCGGCGACGGTGACTTCGCTCCCGTCGACTCTTCGGCGGCGTTCGTCCATGCGCAGCGCGAGCTTGTCAACCCCGGACTGGGCCTGCTCAACCGTCAGATGGTCCGGGACTGTCCGCGTACTCTCCAATGCGGCCGGGCCGGTACGTTTGAACGTGGCCAGTGGTCAGGCCACGTTGGTGTCCCGTTCGATGGCCTTGAGGCGGTTCTTGAGTCGGTAGCTGGGGCCGTTGATCGCGACGACGTCGCAGTGGTGCAGGAGCCGGTCGAGGATCGCGGTGGCGAGGACCTCGTCACCGAACACCTGTCCCCATTCGCTGAAGGTCTTGTTCGAGGTCAGGATGATCGAGCCCTTCTCGTAGCGCTTCGAAATGACCTGGAAGACCAGGTTCGCCTCGGCGCGTTCGAGGGGCTGATAGCCGACCTCATCGACCACGAGAACACCGGGCCGCAGGTAGGAGCCGAGTTTGCTGGTCAGCCGGCCCGCCGCCTCGGCGGCCTTGAGATGGCGGACCATGTCGTCGAGGGTGGTGAAGTAGACCGAGAACCCGGCCCGGCAGGCCGCGACCGCCAGGGCGACCGCGATGTGCGTCTTGCCCACCCCGGGCGGCCCCAGCAGGGCCGCGTTGGCCTTGGCCTCGACGAACGAGAGAGTGGCCAGGTCCTTGACCTTGCGTGGGTCGAGGTCGGGCTGGAACGAGAAGTCGTAGTCGTCCAGCGTCTTGTGGTGCGGCAGCTTCGAGAACAGCAGGGACCGGCGAAAGCGGCGGTCGTCTCGGACCGCGAGTTCCTCGGACAGCACGAGGTCGAGGAAGTCGAGATAGCCGAGCTTGCCCTCCTCGGCCCGGCGGGCCAACTGGTCCAGCCCGTCGGCGAGATGAGGCAGGCCGAGCTTGGTGGCCGTGGTGCGGATGCGGTTGCCGGTCAGCTCGCTCAAGACGATTCCTTGCTCTGGGGGCGGGAGTTGAAGGGCCGGGTGCCGGTGAGTTCGTCATAGACCGACAGCGGCCGGCGGCCGACCTCGATCCGTGTGGCCGCGGCCCGGTTGAGCAGGGCCTGGAGCGGTCCGGTGACCTGCCCGGCGGTGGCGTCCTGCCGCGGCGGGGAGAAGGGCACCTCGGTCGTGGTCCGCCGGTTGTTCCCCTCGGGCAGCCCGCTCCAGTGGCTCTCGTCGACGACGCGGACACCACGGCCGACAGCCCTTGCATGAACGGCCAGCAGGCTCTCGCCGCCGGCGGCCTGAGTGGTCGAGTGCAGGCTGATCTGCGACTTGGTGGCCCGGATCTCCACCAGCTGGCGAGGGCGGACCTTGCGTGCCGGAACCGAGTAGAGGTTGCCGTCGAACGCGACGAGGCAGTCCTTGCCGACATGCCGCAGTTGCCGTTCGGCCACCAGATAAGGGGTGAGTGGCAGCGGCTTGAGGGCCGCGTGGTCGCGAGCGGCCCGGTGTCCGATGACCTCGTGGTGGGTTGCGTGGGTGCGGGCGCGTCGCTGCGGCACCCAGGCCATGAACGCGGCGTCCATCTCCTCGATGGAGGAGAAGGCCCGGCCGGCGAGCACGTGGTCGCGGACGATTAGGACCTGGCGCTCGACCCGGCCCTTGCCGGTGGGCCGGTAGGCGGCCAGCACGTCGATGTCGAAGTCGTAGTGGCCGGCGAAGCCCACCGCTTCCGGATGCAGCGGGACTGCCTCACCTGGCGCGACATGCCGGCGGACGACGGTCTTGGTCCGGTCGTAGACGATCGACATCGGCACCCCGCCGTAGTGGGCAAACGCCCGCCGGTGGCAGTCGAAGAAGGTCTGCAAATCCTGGCTGGTGGTGAAGCAGCAGAACGGGTCGCGGGAGTACGACAGGGTCATGTGGAACGAATAGACCTTGGCGATGCCCAGGTGAGCGAGGATCCTGCCTTCGTCACCCCAGTCGACCTGGGCCTGGGCCCCGGGCACGACCTCGAAGCGGCGGTGCATGCCCGCCAACTCCCTCGGTGCGATGCCCAGTTCCTCGGCGACTCGTGGGCGGGCTTCCTGTAGATAGAGCTTGACCCGCTGGTAGTTGATGGTGGAGCCGTAGTTCTTCACCAGGCGCTCGTGCACCACCGCACCCTTGATGAGGATCTCCGCCCTCAGCATCGCGTCGATCAGCGGGGCCACCTCGTCCACCGCCTTCTTGCGCGGCAGCCCGTTCGACACCCTCCTCGGCGGTGCGGCCGGGGCCTGCCCGGACAGGTACTTGCGGACCGTCTTCCTGTTCAGGCCCGTCTCCTTGGCGACCTCCGTCAAAGTCACCGCGCCGGACTCGAACAAGGCGCGGAAACGCCGGAGCTCCAACCAGCGTTGCGGGTCCAAGACCATCGTCAACTGCCCTCCGCCGCCCCTTACCAACCAGCAGCAGAGTGCCGAGCAACAGGACTCACCGCACCAACAAGCGGCCCTTTTCACTCGTACGTGACTGGCCGCGTTCACGCGTACGGCGACAGGGACCGTCCGCCACCAGCGTTGAGCTGCCGAGTGGTTGGCCTTCTCCACCACGCCTTTGCGGTTCCCGCGCCGTGGCGGGCAGATGTCGACTCCGGCCCCGTAGTACTTCGCGACGCCAGCGAAGGCCGCGGTGACCTGCCCGCTGGAGGGGTAGCAGACGGTGGCCATCCGGTCGAAGCGCCAGCGCCGGGCGGTCCCGCCGAGCTTGCGCATCACCTGGTCCAGGGCGTGGACCAGGTGCGGGAAGTCCTCCGACTCCGCGAGGACCGCCCGCCAGCGGCCCGAGTGCGCCAGCGCGCCGACCAGCAGATGCGCGTGCCCGCCGACGGCCCACTCCTCGGGCGGGTCGGGCAGCTCAAGCCAGTCGAACTGGATCTCCTCGCCCGGTGGATGGGCGATCACCGCGACGTCCCGGCCGGTCGAGGTCTTGCACGGCTCGCAGTGCGGACGCACCTGATAACGGCGCAGCGCACGGGTGAAGGTGGAGTAGGCGCCCGCATAGCCAAGCGCGGTGACCTCGTCGAACAGCGTGGACGCCCACAGATGTGGATCGTCCGCCAGCCGCTGGCGACAGTAGTCCAGGAACGGCACGAACGCGTCCGGAGACTGACGCCGATAGCCGGGAACCCGCTCGCCGTTCAGATAGGCGCGGATTGTCTTGCGGTCCCGGCCCAAGTGCCGGGCGATGGCCGAGATCGTCCAGCCCTGCCGACGCAGTGCATGAGCATCCACGTCTTCCTCCCTGGTGAGCATCCAGGCCCCCGAACAGGCCGAACTCGAAGCTCACGCAGGCTTTCCAGACGCACCGCTGCCACCCCGACACGCCGATCAAGATCACACAAAGCGCCCAACCCGACCACACAAAAGGTGGGGAGATCAACAGAGCAGGTTTGCCCCATCCCTGAGCACTATGTGGGGAGATTCAAAGAGCGCCATCACTCTTGCCCCCACGGCTTCCTCCGTAGCCGTACGTGCGGCGTTCCTGACCGTGAAGGACGCCGCCGAGTACCTCGGCCTCTCGCCGCACACCCTCTACGTCTGGCGCCACCGGCGGCAGGGTCCGCCGAGCTTCCGCATGGGCCCGCGCGGCCGGGTGATGTACCGGCGGGAAGCCCTCGATGCCTGGATCCGTGCACAGGAGGAAGTCGACTCGCGCTCCAACACAGCGCTTAGCCCGCTGAGCATCGCGCCTCAGCAACGAGCAGCTGACCGACCCAGTGCCTGACGTCCACGTGTCGTGGAGCGCCGCATCCATCCCTTCTTCAAGGAGTTCCACCTGGCCGGCTACATAGAAGACCGATGGCTGAAGAAGCGCCCCGATCCGAAGACGGGCAAGCGCGAACGCACCGCCATGTACGGCAAGTGCACCCGCTACCGCGTCAAGGGCATCCCCGGCGTCAAGGACCGTTCCTTCGACACGCTCCAGGACGCCAAGACCTGGCTCGCCCAGGCCCAGACCGACGCCCGTCGAGGTGAGTTCGTCGATCCACGCGACGGAGCCATCTCACTCAAGGACTACATCGCCAACCACTGGTGGCCCACCCAGAGCGGCGATCCGTCCACCCTTGAGCGCATCGAGCAGCGAGTGCGTCGGCATATCGTCCCGCACCTTGGCGCCCTGCTCCTCAACAACATCGGCACGGAAGCACTGCGGGGCTGGAAGAAGCGGCTGGAGAAGGATCTTGGACCCACCTCAATCCGTCTCGTCTGGGCGACGCTGTCCGGCGTACTCCAAGCCGCCGTCGAGGACCGCCGCCTCGCACGCAACCCGTGCCGTGCCAGCACGGTCCGCCCTCCGGCTGCCGCACCGGGTCGGGTCGAGGCGTGGCCGCCGGAGCGAGTCCTGGCCGTACGGACAGCTCTGTCGGAGCGCTACCGCGTCCTGGTTGAGATCGGAGCCGGCCTCGGACTGCGTCAAGGAGAGGCATTCGGCCTGTCCGCGGAGGACATCGACTTCGACGAGGAAGTCGTCCACGTCAGGCGCCAGGTCAAGATGGTGCGGACGAAGCTGTGCTTCGCGCTTCCCAAGGGCCGCAAGGTCCGCGACGTGCCCCTGCCTTCAAGTGTGGCCAAGGCCGTACGGCAGCACATGGAGCTCTTCGCACCTGTGCCGGTCACCATGCCATGGGACGACCCGCGCCCGGCCGAGACACCGGTGGAGGCCAAGCACCGGCGCCCAAGGACGTACAACCTCCTGGTGACCGGGCGCGAGCGCAAGGCGGTCAACCGGAACTACTTCAACTCCTTCGTCTGGAAGCCTGCCCTGGCCGAGGCCGGCGTGATCGCCGCGTTGAAGGAGAGCGCCCTGGACGGGTCCCGCGTCTGGGAGCCCTCCCGAGAGCACGGCTACCATGCCCTGCGCCACTTCTACGCCTCGGAGCAGTTGGAGGCTGGCGTGTCCGTCGTGTCCCTGGCCCGGTGGCTCGGCCACTCGGATCCCGGGTTCACGCTCAGGAAGTACGCGCACTTCCTGCCCCGCGCTGGCTCGCGCGGCAGCGCCGCCATCGACGCGGTCTTCACGTAGCCACAGGCCGATCGGCAGCAGCCCGGTCCAGGCCCAAAGTCCCAGAGAAGTCCCACAGGCGCCGCCGCACCCCCTCCAGATCGGCATCAGCGCAGGTCAGAGAGGGTGCGGCGGCACTCGTTCCTCAGATGTCCCGGAAGATCTCGATCTGCGCCCCGACCGAGTTCAGCCGCTCCGCCAGATCCTCGTAACCCCGGTTGATGACGTACACGTTCCGCAGCACGGACGTGCCGTCGGCCGCCATCATCGCCAGCAGGACGACCACGGCGGGCCGCAGGGCGGGCGGGCACATCATCTCGGCGGCCCGCCAGCGGGTCGGGCCCTCGACCAGCACCCGGTGCGGGTCGAGGAGCTGGAGGCGGCCGCCGAGGCGGTTGAGGTCCGTCAGATAGATCGCGCGGTTGTCGTAGACCCAGTCGTGGATGAGGGTCTTGCCCTGCGCGACGGCGGCGATGGCCGCGAAGAACGGGACGTTGTCGATGTTCAGGCCGGGGAACGGCATCGGGTGGATCTTGTCGATCGGCGCCTCCAGCTTGGAGGGCCGCACGGTGAGGTCCACCAGCCGGGTACGGCCGTTGTCCGCGAAGTACTCGGGCGTGCGGTCGTGGTCGAGCCCCATCTCCTCCAGGACCGCCAGCTCGATCTCCAGGAACTCGATGGGCACGCGACGCACCGTCAGCTCCGACTCCGTCACCACCGCGGCCGCCAGCAGGCTCATCGCCTCGACCGGGTCCTCGGAGGGGGAGTAGTCGACGTCGACGTCGATCTGCGGCACGCCGTGCACGGTGAGGGTCGTCGTACCGATGCCCTCGACCCTGACGCCCAGCGCTTCCAGGAAGAAGCACAGGTCCTGGACCATGTAGTTGGAGGACGCGTTGCGGATGACGCTGACGCCGTCGTGGCGGGCGGCGGCCAGCAGCGCGTTCTCGGTGACGGTGTCCCCGCGCTCGGTCAGCACGATGGGCCGGTCGGGCCGCACCGCCCGGTCCACCAGCGCGTGGTACTGCCCCTCGGTGGCGGTGATGTCGAGGCCGAACCGGCGCAGGGCGATCATGTGCGGTTCGATGGTCCGCGTGCCCAGGTCGCAACCGCCCGCGTACGGCAGCTTGAAGTGGTCCATACGGTGCAGCAGCGGGCCGAAGAACATGATGATGGACCGCGTCCGTACGGCCGCGTCGGCGTCGATCGCCGCCATGTCCAGCTCGGCGGGCGGCACGATCTCCAGGTCCACGCCGTCGTTGATCCAGCGCGTGCGCACACCGATGGAGTTCAGCACCTCGAGGAGCCGGTACACCTCCTCGATCCGCGCCACCCGGCGCAGCACCGTGCGGCCCTTGTTGAGCAGGGAGGCACACAGCAGCGCCACACAGGCGTTCTTGCTCGTCTTGACGTCGATGGCGCCGGACAGCCGACGGCCGCCGACCACCCGCAGATGCATCGGCCCCGCATAGCCCAACGAGACGATTTCGCTCTCCAGGGCTTCACCGATCCGAGCGATCATCTCAAGGCTGATGTTCTGATTGCCGCGCTCGATGCGGTTGACGGCACTCTGGCTGGTGCCGAGTGCCTCCGCGAGCTGGGCCTGTGTCCAGCCCCGATGTTGCCGGGCGTCACGGATGAGCTTGCCGATGCGTACGAGGTAGTCGTCTGCCATGAGGTTGAGGCTATCTCAGATATGAGATGAGGCGCGTGAAGGGGGTCCATTCGGGTGATGGGCCGTCAAGGTCGCCTCATGGGGGGCCGGTGGGCGAGCGCCTCCCTTCAGGTCGGACGGACTTCCCCGTGGCGGGTCGAGTACCCAGGCTCGGCGCACTGATGGGCGCTCGCGCCAAATGTCTGTTTTCGCCGGATAATCGGCTGGCGAGTCCGGTCGTGTCGGCGTGTCGGAGCGGAGCCGTCGGGGTGCGGCTGTGACGAGGTCGGGCATGACCATCCCGGCCCCATGTACTAGAGTTATCTCGACATCGAGATATCTGCCGAGGAGCACCGCAGCCGCCATGCCCCGGTAAGGGTTACCTAACTTAGCCTTACCTTAGCGGATCGGCCCAGATGCCGTGGCGGCAGGATCGTGGTGAGTACGCGCACATCAATGAAGGAGACTGTCGTGTCGGCGAACAGCTTCGACGCCCGCAGCACGCTGCAGGTGGGCGACGAGTCGTACGAGATCTTCCGGCTGGACAAGGTGGAGGGCTCGGCCCGACTGCCGTACAGCCTCAAGGTCCTGCTGGAGAACCTGCTCCGCACGGAGGACGGCGCGAACATCACCGCCGACCACATCCGCGCCCTCGGCGGCTGGGACTCCCAGGCGCAGCCCAGCCAGGAGATCCAGTTCACGCCCGCCCGCGTGATCATGCAGGACTTCACCGGCGTGCCCTGTGTCGTCGACCTCGCCACCATGCGTGAGGCCGTCAAGGAGCTCGGCGGCGACCCCGCGAAGGTCAACCCGCTCTCCCCGGCCGAGCTGGTCATCGACCACTCCGTCATCGCGGACAAGTTCGGCACCCACGAGGCGTTCGCGCAGAACGTCGAGCTGGAGTACGGCCGCAACCGCGAGCGCTACCAGTTCCTGCGCTGGGGCCAGACCGCGTTCGACGACTTCAAGGTCGTCCCGCCGGGCACCGGCATCGTCCACCAGGTGAACATCGAGCACCTGGCGCGCACGGTCATGGTCCGGGGCGGCCAGGCGTACCCCGACACCCTCGTCGGCACCGACTCGCACACCACGATGGTCAACGGCCTCGGTGTGCTGGGCTGGGGCGTCGGCGGCATCGAGGCCGAGGCCGCGATGCTCGGCCAGCCGGTCTCCATGCTCATCCCGCGCGTCGTCGGCTTCAAGCTGACCGGTGAACTCAAGCCCGGCACCACCGCCACCGACCTGGTGCTGACCATCACCGAGATGCTCCGCAAGCACGGCGTCGTCGGCAAGTTCGTCGAGTTCTACGGTGAGGGCGTGGCCGCCACCTCCCTCGCGAACCGCGCCACCATCGGCAACATGTCGCCGGAGTTCGGCTCGACCGCCGCGATCTTCCCGATCGACGGCGAGACCATCAAGTACCTCAAGCTCACCGGCCGCTCCGAGCAGCAGCTCGCGCTCGTCGAGGCGTACGCCAAGGAGCAGGGCCTCTGGCTGGACCCGAAGGCCGAGCCGGACTTCTCCGAGAAGCTGGAGCTCGACCTCTCCACGGTCGTGCCCTCCATCGCCGGCCCGAAGCGCCCGCAGGACCGCATCGTCCTCGCGAACGCCGCCGAGCAGTTCAAGCAGGACGTCCGCAACTACGTCGACACCGTGGACGAGGCGGGCCAGGAGTCCTTCCCGGCCTCCGACGCCCCGGCCATCCACCCCAACGGCGCCCCGTCCAACCCGGTCACCGTGACCGCCCCCGACGGCTCGACGTACGAGATCGACCACGGCGCGGTGACGGTCGCGGCCATCACCTCCTGCACCAACACCTCGAACCCCTACGTCATGGTCGCCGCCGCCCTGGTGGCCAAGAAGGCGGTCGAGAAGGGCCTCACCCGCAAGCCGTGGGTCAAGACGACCCTCGCCCCGGGCTCCAAGGTCGTCACCGACTACTTCGACAAGGCGGGCCTGACCCCGTACCTCGACAAGGTCGGCTTCAACCTGGTCGGCTACGGCTGCACCACCTGCATCGGCAACTCCGGCCCGCTGCCGGAGGAGGTCTCCAAGGCCGTCAACGACCACGACCTCGCGGTCACCTCGGTCCTCTCCGGCAACCGGAACTTCGAGGGCCGGATCAACCCCGACGTCAAGATGAACTACCTGGCCTCCCCGCCGCTGGTCGTCGCGTACGCCATCGCGGGCTCCATGAAGGTGGACATCACCCGTGACGCGCTCGGCACCGACCAGGACGGCAACCCGGTCTTCCTGAAGGACATCTGGCCCTCCGAGGCCGAGGTCAACGACGTCGTGGCCAACGCCATCGGCGAGGACATGTTCAACAAGTCCTACCAGGACGTCTTCGCGGGCGACGCCCAGTGGCAGGCGCTGCCGATCCCGACCGGCAACACCTTCGAGTGGGACGCCGAGTCGACCTACGTCCGCAAGCCCCCGTACTTCGAGGGCATGGAGCTGGAGCCGGCCCCGGTCAGCGACATCTCCGGCGCCCGCGTCCTCGCCAAGCTGGGCGACTCGGTCACCACCGACCACATCTCCCCGGCCGGTGCGATCAAGGCCGACACCCCGGCCGGCAAGTACCTCACGGAGCACGGCGTCGAGCGCCGCGACTTCAACAGCTACGGCTCCCGCCGCGGCAACCACGAGGTCATGATCCGCGGTACGTTCGCCAACATCCGCCTGCGCAACCAGATCGCGCCGGGCACCGAGGGCGGCTACACCCGCGACTTCACCCAGCCCGACGCGCCGGTGTCGTTCATCTACGACGCCTCGCGCAACTACATCGAGCAGGGCATCCCGCTGGTCGTCCTGGCCGGCAAGGAGTACGGCTCCGGCTCGTCCCGCGACTGGGCCGCCAAGGGCACCGCGCTCCTCGGCGTCAAGGCCGTCATCGCCGAGTCGTACGAGCGCATCCACCGCTCGAACCTCATCGGCATGGGCGTCCTGCCGCTCCAGTACCCGGAGGGCGCCAACGCCGAGTCCCTCGGCCTCACCGGCGAGGAGACCTTCTCCTTCACCGGCGTCGAGGAGCTCAACAACGGCACCACCCCGCGCACCGTCAAGGTCACCACCGACACCGGTGTCGAGTTCGACGCGGTCGTACGCATCGACACCCCCGGTGAGGCCGACTACTACCGCAACGGCGGCATCATGCAGTACGTGCTGCGCAGCCTGATCCGCAAGTAAGCGGCGCGGCAAGGCGGTCGAGGGCCGCATCCCCGGTACTCCGGGGGTGCGGCCCTCGCTGCGTCCGGGCCCGGAAGACCACAGGTCATCACCCACCCTCAGGTGGAACACAGGGTTCCCTCAGCGGACCGGGACAGTATCGAGACATGTCTGGCATCTCCGCCTCCCGAACCGGCCGGGCCCGTGTCCTCGTCGTCGACGACGAACACGCGCTCACCGAAGCGCTGTCCGTCGCCGTCGCCGAGGCGGGTCGGCGGCCCTGTCCGGCCGCCGACGGACGCGGCGCGCCGCGGATCGTCCGCGCGTGCGCCCCGCACGCCGTCGTGCTCGACGGGACGCTGCCCGGCCTCCACTCGTCTTCGTGCCCTGGTGCTGAGCGACGGGAGCCGTCAGCCCGCGTGGCATGCCCCTCCGCCAGGTACACCCTCGGGCCGACGGAGAACGGAAGATGACCGCCCGCCCGGTCGCCCGCTCGCTGCGCGCCCGACTGCTGCTCTTCGTCGGTGCCACCCTCGTCGTCGTGTGCGCGGCGATGACGTTCACCACCGCGGTGGTCCAACGAGCCTCCCTCATGGGCGAGTTGGACGGCCGCGTCGGCAACGCCGCCGAGCGCAGCCTGGGCGGGGCGGCTCTGCACCGGGACGACAAGGCGGACCTCTCCTTCCTCACCGAGAACGGTCACCCCGTCGGCATGATCGCCGCCCGCCTCGACGACCACGGCAGGGTTCTCTCGGCGGCGATCGTCAGCCAGGACGCCCCGCCGCGGAACCTGACCGCCCCCCAGCGCACCGCCCTGAAGGGCATCGCGCCCAACGGCTCGAAGCACACCGTCACGGTCCCCGGCCTCGGCACCTACCGGGTCGCCGGGCTCGACTCGGACGGGATCAGCGTCCTCGCCGGACTCCCCATGGACGACGTACAGCACATGATCGACGGACTGGTCGAGGTGGAGGCGGCCGTCGCGGCCACCGGCCTTGCCGCCGCGGGCACCGTCTGCGCCGTGGTCGTACGACGCCAGCTGCGCCCCCTCGGCCGGGTCGCCGCCACCGCGGTCGAGGTCTCCCGCTCACCGCTCGGCCGCGGCGAGGTCACGGGCCTCACCCGCGTCCCCGCCCGGGACACCGACCCCACCAGCGAGGTCGGCCAGGTCGGCGCCGCCCTCAACCGCCTGATCGACCACGTCGAGTCCTCCCTCGCCGAACGCCGGCACAGCGAGGAACGGATGCGCCGCTTCCTGGCCGACGCGAGCCACGAACTGCGCACCCCCCTCGCGTCCATCGCGGGCTACGCGGAACTGATGAACCGCGGCACGGCTCGCATCGAGCCGGTGCTTGCCTGGCGCCGCGTTTCGGCGGAGTCGGCTCGTATGACAGGCCTGGTGGAGGATCTGCTGCTGCTCGCCCGCCTGGACGAGGGGCGCCCGCTCCCGTCCGCCGAGGTCGACCTGGCGGCCGTGGTCGCCGAGGCCCTCTGGGACGCACGGGCGGCGGGCAGCGGCCACGACTGGCAGCTGGCCCTCTCCCTCGCCGCCCCGGCCCTGGTCCTCGGCGACGAGGCCCGCCTCCACCAGGTGGTGGCCAATCTGCTGGCCAACGCCCGTACGCACACCCCTGCGGGCACCACGGTGGTCGCGGAGGTGGAGGCGACGGCGGAGCGGTGCGTCATACGGGTGCGGGACGACGGGCCCGGCGTTCCGGCCGAGTTGCTGCCGAGGGTTTTCGAGCGGTTCACCCGCGCGGACACATCCCGTGCCCGGGTGCCGGGGGCGGACGGCGGGTCGGGGCTGGGGCTTGCGATCGTGGAGTCCATCGTCTCGGCACACGGGGGCCGCAGCCACGTGGAGAGCGCCCCGGGGCGCACCGAGTTCACGATCGAGCTGCCACCGGCGGGCGTAGCGTCCGTGGAACGGACCACAGCCGTGGCCTCCCGGTAACAGCACGGCTGGATCAGAAGCCGAGGAGTGCGTCCAGGTCGATCTCGACGGGAAACGGCAGCTCGGTGACCAGCTTGTCGTGGTGCACCGGGTGCGACGGCGCGGGAAAGTACGAGAGAGTGTCCGCGTTGAGCCAGTACTCGTGCACCGCCAGCTTCTGGTCGCGGTCCAACTCCACGCGCCAGTAGTACGGGACCTTGTGCGTGGCGAAGAGCGCGGGTTTGCGTACGCGGTCGTCCTGGCGGGAGCCGGGGGAGACGACTTTTACGACGAGCGACACCTTCCCCACCGGGACACACTCAAGCTCGAAGAAGTCCAGCTTCCGCGGATCGAAGACGATCACGTCAGGCTTGGGCGTGTTCTGGTCGTCCACCATCACGCACTGCTCGGCCACGACCTTGTACGGCTCGGTCCGAGCTGCCTTCAAGGCGCTCAGCAGGTCGTCCCGCACCTGGTTGTGCCAGAACTTGGTCTGTCCTCGAACCCCGATCCGTCCGTCCACGAGTTCCCAGTCGAAGGGCAGCTCCAAGTTCTTGACCTGGTCGAAGGTCCAGCCGTCGGCCGGCGGGAACATCCAGGTGTCCTCGGTGGCCCGTCCCTGCTGGGGTGTGGTCATCACTGCTCCCATGGACGCCAGTGTGGACGCCGATACGCGACATGATCGTACGCACGAAGGTACCGCCACTCGAAGCGGCGAAGCCGCGGCGCACGGTTGACGCGCGTCGCGCCCCCACGTCATACCGCTCCCGCGTTTCCCGTTTACAACCGGCCCAACTGGCGCTACTTTCCCCACACGCGGGGTGGGAGCGCTCCCATATGGGGCGACGGACCGGAACCCGCCGCCCCGGGTCGCTCCCACCCCGCTCGCACCAGCACGCCCGCATCCACCCGGCCGTACCTGAAGGATGTATGTCATGATCCTGACAAAAACGCGCCGACCGGCGCGCCGATTAACGACCAGAGCCCTCTTTCTCGTCCTCGTCTCGCTCCTCGCCGCCGTCCCCGCCCTCGCCCTCGTCGTCACGGCGGGCGGCAAGGCACAGGCCCATGGCACGCCCATGAAACCCGGCAGCCGTACCTTCCTGTGCTGGCAGGACGGCCTCACCAGCACCGGTGAGATCAAACCGGTCAATCCGGCCTGCAAGGCGGCCCAACAGGTCAGCGGCACCACGCCGTTCTACAACTGGTTCTCCGTGCTGCGCTCCGACGGCGCCGGCCGCACCCGCGGCTTCGTCCCGGACGGGCAGTTGTGCAGCGGCGGCAACCCCAACTTCACGGGCTTCAACGCACCGCGCAACGACTGGCCGCTCACCCATCTCACCTCGGGCGCGACCATCGACTTCTCGTACAACGCCTGGGCGGCGCACCCGGGCTGGTTCCACGTCTACATCACGAAGGACGGCTTCGATCCGACCAAGCCCCTCACCTGGGACGCCATCGAGGACAGGCCCTTCCTCACGGTGGACCACCCGCCCCTCCACGGCACCCCGGGGACGGTCGAGGCCAACTACTCCTGGACGGGGCAGCTGCCCGCCGGCAAGTCGGGCCGCCACATCATCTACATGGTCTGGCAGCGCTCGGACAGCGCGGAGACCTTCTACTCCTGCTCCGACGTCGTCTTCGACGGCGGCCACGGCGAGGTCACGGGCATCCACGACCCCGGCAGCCCGACCGACCCCGTACCGGGCAGGTGCGAGGCCGTGCGCAGGACCACCAACACCTGGAGCGGCGGCTACCAGTCCGAGGTGACCGTCACCAACACCGGAGACGTCCCGATGCTGGGCTGGATGGTCGACTGGACGCTGCCGGGCGGCCAGAAGGTCGACAGCCTCTGGAACGGCGACGCGACCTACGACGGCCAGGACGTGATGGTCCACAACGCCGACTGGAACGGTTCGCTGGATCCGGGGAAGAGCACGACCTTCGGATACGTCGTCACGGGCGACGGCGGTGACACGGCGACGGACCTGCCCTGCCGGGTCGGCTGAAAAGCTGCTCAGGGCGGACCCGGTGGGGATGGGTCGTCCACCGGGTCCGCGAGCCGGTGCAGGCCGGGGGAGTACCTGCCCGGGTGGTGTTGGCTTCTGCGACACCGAAGGCGACGACAACGTTGTCGCATGGTCTGGCAAGACCCTACCGCCTCAACCGGCCGCGCTGTCAAACCAGTTGAGGCGGCAGGTATCCAACCCCTCTGCTCAGGCGAGCAGTTCCACCTCCGACAGCGCCGCCTGGCCGTCGAGGACCAGGCGGTACTTCCCGTACGTCCCCGGGGATCCCACGGTGAACGCGCGTGTCTGCCGGTCCCAGGTGAAGGACTCGCCGGACCGCTTGTCGAGGGTCTGCCAGGTGGTGCCGTCGTCGTCCGATCCCTGGAGCGTCCAGCCGGTCGGCGCCTTCGTGTGGTCGGTGGGGGAAGTCAGCGTGTACTGAAGGCCCTTGACCGGTCCCGACACCGGAAGGTCCACGGATGTGACGGTGGCTTCCGTCGCCGAGGTGTTGTCGAACAGTGGCCCCTCACCCTTCAGCACGTCCGCGCGGGGCGTCGGCACCTTGTCGTCCTGGGTGATCGACACGGGCGCCGCGTTCCGGCCCGTGCCCCACGACGACGGCTTCGCGCTCATGTCGAACTCCAGGACCCCGCCCCTGGCGAGCAGCGAGTGCGGGAGCGCAGTCGAGTTCCACGCCCGCCCGTTGAAGCGCACGCCCTGGACGTAGACGTTCCGCCCGCTGTTCCCGGGTGCCTTGACCACCAGGTCGTGGCCGTTCTCCAGATGCACGGTGGCCTTGGTGAACAGCGGTGAGCCGATGGTGTACTCGCCGCTGCCCATGACGAGCGGGTAGAAGCCGAGGGCCGAGAAGAGGTACCAGCCCGACTGCTCGCCGTTGTCCTCGTCGCCGTGGTAGCCCTGGCCGATCTCGCTGCCGGTGTAGAGCCGCGAGAGGATCTCGCGCACCTTCTCCTGCGTCTTCCAGGGCTGCCCGGCCGCATCGTACAGATAGGGGATGTGGTGGGCGGGCTGGTTGGACTGCCCGAGCATGCCCATCCGGGTGTCCCGGGCCTCGGTCATCTCGTGGATGACGCCGCCGTAGGACCCGGCGAACTCCGGGTCGGCCGTCTCCGGGGTCGAGAAGAAGCGGTCCAGCTTCTCGGCCAGCGCGCCCTTGCCGCCGTACAGGTTCGCCAGGCCGCGGGTGTCCTGCGGGACGGTGAAGGCGTAACCCCAGCCGTTGCTCTCGGTGTAGTCGTAGCCCCACACCCGGGGGTCGTACTTGGAGGCGTCGAGCCGCCAGTCGCCCTGGTCGGTGCGGCCCTGGAAGAAGTCGGCCGACTTGTCGTAGAGGTTGACGTAGTCCTGAGCGCGGTTGAGGAAGTACGCGGACTCTTCCCTGTACCGCTCGTCACCGGTCTTCTTGTAGAGAGCCTGGCCCATCCGGGCGATGCCGTAGTCGTTGTCGTAGCCGTCCATCGCCCAGGAGAAGCCCTCGTTGGTGGAGGTCGTGGTGTAGCCGAGGAAGGGCGAGGTCGCCATGCCCTTGCGGCCCACGCCCGACATCGGCGGGACGACCGTCGCGTTCTTCACGGCAGCTTCGTACGCCGCCTTCGCGTCGAATTTCACGCCCTTGATGTACGCGTCCGCGAACGCCACGTCCGAGGAGGTGCCGGTCATCAGGTCCGCGTATCCGGGGGAGGACCAGCGCGAGGTCCAGCCGCCGTCCTTGTACTGCTGCACGAAACCGTCCACCATCTCGCCCGCCTGCCCCGGCGTCAGCAGCGAGTACGCCGGCCACGTCGTCCGGTAGGTGTCCCAGAAGCCGTTGTTGACGTACACCTTGCCGTCCACGATCTTCGCGCCGGTGTGCGTCGGCGTGTCCTGGCTGGGCATCGGCGAGAACGGGGAGGCGTAGCGGAAGACCGAACCGACCTTCTCGAAGCCGGAGTTGGGGTACAGGTACAGCCGGTACATGGACGAGTACAGCGTGGTCAGCTGGTCCGGTGTCGCGCCCTCGACCTCGACCTTGCCGAGCAGGCGGTCCCAGATCCGCTGGGCGCGGTTCTTCACCGCGTCGAAGGAGGTGCCGTCCGGGATCTCCTGGCGGAGGTTGTCCCTGGCCTGGTCGATGCTGATGAGCGAGGTGGCCAGGCGCAGGGTGACCGTGTGGTCCTCGCCGGCGTCGAAGCGCAGATAGCCCCTGACCCCGCTCGACGAGCCGTCCGTCACCTTCCTGTCGAACACCCCGTACACGAACAGCCGGGTGGCGCCCGTCGACAGCCCGGACTTCACGTCCGAGTAGCCGGTGACGATCCCGTTGTCCTTGTCGAGCGTGAGCCCCGCCTGCTCCGTCACGTTGTCGAAGATCACGCTCGCGTCGTCGCCGGGGTAGGTGAACCGGAGCGCCGCCGCATGGTCGGTCGGGGCCATCTCGGCCTTCAGGCCGTTCTCGAACCGCACCCCGTAGTGGTACGGCCGCGCGGTCTCGTTCTCGTGCCGGAAGGCCAGCTCACGCGCCTGACGGCCGGTGTCCGGGGTGCCGGCCGCGACCGACGGCATCACCTGGAAGGTCTGCCGGTCGCCCATCCACGGGCTCGGCTCGTGACTGGCACTGAACGCCTGGATCGTCGGCAGGTTGTCGTCGTTGTTCGCACGTGCATAGTCGTACAGCCAGCTCAGCGAGGACGCGTTGGTCACCGGCGTCCAGAAGTTGAAGCCGTGCGGCACGGCGGTCGCGGGGAAGTTGTTGCCGCGCGAGAAGCCACCGCTGGAGTTGGTGCCGCGGGTGGTGAGCGCGTAGTCGGACAGATGGGCCTTCGGCGGCTCCGGCGCGACCGGCTTGATCGCGATGTCGTCCAGCCAGCCGCGGAACTTCGCCGGGCCCTTGGGCGAGTCGTACGCCACCAGGATCCGGTCGACCGTCCTCCCGGCCGCGACCGACCCGATCCGCGAGGCCACGTTGTTCCACTGGTTGACGTAGAGGGCCTTCGAGGCGCCCTGGCCCTGCGGTGACAGTGCGAACCCGTGCTGGTCGGTCGCGCCGAGATCGCTCAGGTAGCTGCCGTCCGTGAAGGCGAGATCCACCGACACGTTCGTGGCGTCGTAGTCGCGGTCCCCGTCCGCCATCGACGGGAAGATCCGGTACGACAGCCGGGTGTCCCGGCCGACGGGCACGTTCACGTCGAAGACCTTGTTGTACGAGTACGCCCGCCCGCCGGCGGTGTGCCGTCCGGCGTAACGCAGGGCTCTCTTTCCGGTGAACCCTGCGCCCGCCTTCGCGGTGGGCGATCCGCTCGGGCCGCGGTCCACCAGCGAGAGCATGTCCTGCGGGACCGGACCGCCGCTGCCGCCCGTGGAGAACTGCACATCGGCCAGCTGCAGGAGGTCCGCGCCGTTGTTCTTCGTGATGTCGAGCCGGAAGTGCTGGTACTCGGCCGGCTCGGCGAGGTCGTACGACCTGGTCTGGAAGCGCTCGGAGAAGGACTCGCCGGAGCGGGTGTCGAGGATCTTCCAGTCCTTGCCGTCCGTGGAGCCCCGCAGGGTCCAGTCCCTCGGATCGCGCTCGGCGACGTCATTGGCCGAGGTCAGCGCGTAGGTCACCAGCTTGATCGGCTTGTCCAGGTCGAACTCGGCCCAGCCGGTGGGTGCGAAGGTCAGCCATTTGGTGCCGGACTCCCCGTCGACGAGGTTCTCCTTCACCTCGCCGCCGTCCGTGTTCTCGGCACTGGCGCGCACATCCGTGACGTGGTCGGTCACATTGCCCGGGATGCCGGTGCTGTAGCCGCCGTCGACACCGGAGGACCGCTTGCTGCCGTCCGCCGTGGTGTCGACGGTGTTGAGCCAGTCCGGGGCCGGATCGCCCGCCTCGAAGGAGGAGGCGAACTCCCGGTCGCCCTTGGGTGGCGCGTCGGGCAGGGCGACCGCCGCCCCCTGCGAGCCCACTGCCATGACAAAGGCGGCCGTGATCACGACCGCCGGACCCCACCTGTGCCGAGCTCTGTGCCGCATACGCCAGCACCCTCCCTGGGCTCTCCGCGCTTGTGGACAACGTTGTCAACTGTGACGCGCAGAGACCAGTAGTGGGTCAAGTGCTCAGTGATGTCAAGGGTGTTGACTGTGGCATTCGGGGTGTATGTCGCGGATTTTTCCGGCAAGGCAGCCACAGGCGCCTCATATTTCCTGGAGGTCTCAACTCGGATAAGACCATTGGCCAACTATGCATTCGATCTTGCTCCGCTGGCGGGAAGTGGACTATACCTGTCGGCGATTCACCCGATCCGTTCTTCACCATCCGCACTTCCTGCACGACCCTGCTGACCTGACCGCGGTGCCGGGGAGGATCCGGTTCACCGCCTGAGTCCTGGAGAAGGCGAGGACTTGAGCATGGGATCCACTTCCGCCGAGAACACCGGCAACGCGGGTGTCGGCCGCCGCGATCTGATCAAGCGGTCCGCTGCGCTCGGACTGATCTCCGTACCTACGATGAGTTTCCTGTCGGCCTGTGCGAGCAGCGGCGGCGACAACGGGAACAAGGCCAAGGCGGGCAAGAAGACCGCCAAGAACCCGCTGGGCGTGAACGACACGGCGGGCATGGAGTTCGTCCTGTTCGACGGCGGCTTCGGCAAGGAGTATGCCCAGGACGCCGTGAAGATCTACGAGAAGAACTTCCCCAAGGTGAAGGTGAAGTTCTCCGCCACCCAGAAGATCCAGTCCACGCTCCAGCCCCGCTTCAACCAGGGCACCCCGCCGGACCTCATCGACAACTCCGGCGCCGAGCAGATGGACATGGGCGTCCTGGTCGGAAAGAACCAGCTCGCCGACCTCACCCCGCTCCTCGACGCCCCGTCCTACGACGACCCGAACAAGAAGGTCCGCGACACGCTGCGCCCCGGCATCGTGGAGATGGGCCAGTTCGACGGCAACCCGGTCTGGATCATGTACTACGCCTACACGGTGTACGGCGTCTGGTACTCGCAGAAGGCGCTGGACTCGCTCGACGTCCAGTACCCGAAGACCTGGGACGAGATGCTCGCCGTGTGCGAGAAGGCCAAGAAGAAGGGCATGGCGGGCTGGACGTACGCGGGCAAGTACCCGTACTACATCCCCTTCTCGCTCTACCCGATGATCGGCAAGGTCGGCGGCCGCGAGGTCCTCGACGCCATCGACAACCTCGAGCCGAACGCCTGGAAGCACCCGGCCGTCAAGGCGTGTTTCGATGCCTACTACGAGCTCTACAAGAAGGGCTACATCCTCCAGGGCACCCCCGGCCTCGACCACATCCAGTCGCAGACCGCCTGGGCCAAGGGCAAGGCGCTGTTCATCCCGAACGGCTCCTGGGTGGAGAACGAGTCGGCGAACGTCATCCCCGCCGACTTCGATCTGGCGGTCTCCGCGCCCACCGGCATCGACAGCTCCGACAAGATGCCCTTCGGCACCATCTGGGCCTCCGGCGGCGAGCCCTTCATCGTCCCGGCCAAGGCGAAGAACCCCGAGGGCGGCATGGAGCAGCTGCGCATCATGCTCAGCGAGGCCTCCTCGAAGAACTTCACCACCAAGGTCAAGTCGCTGACCGCGTTCAACGGCGGCACCACCGGGATCTCCCTGACCCCGGGCCTGAAGTCCGGCGTCGCGGCGCTGAAGCTGGCCGGGGACAACGTCCTGAATCCACGCCTCCAGGACTGGTATGTCCAGTTGCAGAAGGAGCAGATTGGTGTGGCGGGTCTCGGCGAGATGATGGCCGGCCGTCTCACCCCGGCCGAGGCCATCAAGAAGATCCAGGGCTTCGCCGACGCGGCCGCCAAGGACACGTCGATCAAGCACTACAAGCACCAGTGAGGGTCCGTCACCACCTGCAGCACAGGCAGCACCCGCCCAGAGATCGGGGTAGGTAGTAATGCAGCACGGCAAGTACCGGTTCATCGTGGGGTTTCTGGCGCTACCCCTGGGGCTTTATGCGCTGTTTGTCGTCTGGCCGTTCATCCAGTCCATCTACTACTCGTTCACGGACTGGACCGGCCTGAGCCCCGAATTCAAGATGGTCGGCTTCGACAACTACAAAAGGATGCTCGACGACGAGATCTTCTGGAAGTCGTTGCAGCACAGCCTGCTGTTCGCGTTGGTGCTGCCGGTGGTGACGATCAGTCTGGCGCTGTTCTTCGCCTTCATGATCAATGTGGGCGGTCGGAGAAGGCGGGGCGGTCCGGTGATTTCCGGTGTCCGCGGTTCGTCCTTCTACAAAATCGTCTATTTCTTCCCGCAGGTGCTCTCGATCGCGATCGTCGCCCTGCTGTTCGCCTTCGCGTACAACCCGGACAGCGGCGCGATCAACTCCCTGCTGAGGGGAATCGGGCTCGACAGCGTCCAGCCGCTGTGGCTGGGCGACCCGAGCCTGGCCCTGTGGTGCGTGATGGCGGTGCTGGTCTGGTCCTCGGTCGGCTTCTTCGTGGTCCTCTTCTCCGCCGGTATGGCCTCCATTCCGGCGGACCTGTACGAGGCCGCGCTGCTGGACGGGGCGAGCCGCGTCAGCACGTTCTTCCGGATCACCCTGCCCCTGCTGTGGGACACCGTGCAGTCCGGCTGGGTCTACATGGGCATCCTCGCGCTGGGAGCCGAGTCGTTCGCGGTCGTACAGATCATGACGACCGGGCCCGGCGGTCCCGACTACTCGACCACCGTCATGGTCCTGTACGTGTACCAGAAGGCGTTCCGTGACGGACAGGCCGCCTACGCGACCACCATCGGCGTCGCCCTGCTCATCGTCACGCTGGCCTTCGCGGCGATCGTGATGCGGCTGGGCCGGCGCGAGCGGCTGGAGTACTGATCACATGAAGACGACCGATACCCCCGCCTCCGTACCGGCCGAGTCCGGCGCCTCCGTCTCCAAGGTGGACGTCCCGTCCGCCGCGCCCGCGAAGGAGAAGAAGGAGGGCAACGTCCTCAACGTCTTCTCCCACGGCATGCTCGTCCTGTGGGCGTTCATGGTCGTCATGCCGCTGCTGTGGGCGGTGATGACGTCCTTCAAGGACGACAGCTCCATCTTCAGCTCGCCCTGGGCGCTGCCGGACAAGCTGCACTTCGACAACTGGGCGCGGGCCTGGACCGACGCCAACATGAGCGACTACTTCCTCAACACCATCCTGGTGGTGGGCGGTTCGCTCATCGGCACGCTGGTGCTCGGCTCGATGGCGGCGTATGTGCTCGCCCGGTTCGACTTCCCGGGCAACCGCTTCATCTACTTCCTCTTCATCGGCGGCATGAGCTTCCCGATCATGCTGGCCCTGGTCCCGTTGTTCTACGTCGTGAACAACATGGGCCTGCTGAACACCATCCACGGCCTGATCCTGGTCTACATCGCCTACTCGCTGCCGTTCACGGTCTTCTTCCTGACGGCGTTCTTCCGCACCCTGCCGACCTCGGTCGCCGAGGCGGCCTTCGTCGACGGGGCCTCGCACAGCCGGACGTTCTTCCAGATCATGCTGCCGATGGCCAAGCCCGGCCTGATCAGCGTGGGGATCTTCAACTTCCTCGGGCAGTGGAACCAGTACATGCTGCCGACGGTGCTCAACACCGACCCGGACAAGCGCGTGCTCACCCAGGGCCTGGTGCAGCTGGCGGCCAGCCAGGGCTACAAGGGCGACTGGTCGGGGCTCTTCGCCGGCCTGGTGATGGCGATGCTGCCGGTGCTGGCGGCGTACATCGTCTTCCAGCGCCAGGTGGTGCAGGGGCTGACGGCGGGCGCACTGAAATAGCGCTCCCACGCCCGGCGTGCGCGCCGTTCCCCGAGTCCGGGGGGAACGGCGCGCACCCGTCTGTGCGCGGGTGCCTGCTTGTGTCCAAGGGCCCGGAAACAGTTCAACCTCTTGACGGGAGGCGACCCTAACGGCTCAGCTTAGAGTTCACTAGTTGGACATAGACGGGGCCTCATTGAAGCGGTCCCGCGCGCAGGAGGTCGTCGTGGAGACTCCGGGGTCGCAGTCGTCACTGCACCGAGCCAACCTGGAGCGGGTCGTACGGGCCGTCCGGCTGGCCGGGTCACTCACGCAGGCGGAGATCGCGAGGACCACAGGGCTGTCCGCGGCAACGGTCTCCAACATCGTCCGCGAGCTCAAGGACGGCGGAACGGTCGAGGTCACGCCCACATCGGCGGGCGGCCGAAGAGCCCGCAGCGTCTCCCTCAGCGGTGACGCCGGGATCGTCATCGGGGTGGACTTCGGGCACACGCATTTGCGCGTCGCGGTCGGGAACCTCGCCCATCAGGTGCTGGCGGAGGAGTCCGAGCCGGTGGACGTGGACGCCTCCTCGGCGCAGGGCTTCGACCGGGCGGAAGAGCTGGTCAATCGCCTGATTGCAGCAACGGGTGTCGACCGGTCCAAAGTCGCCGGCGTGGGCCTCGGTGTGCCCGGTCCGATCGACGTCGAGTCCGGCACCCTCGGCTCGTCCGCGATCCTGCCCGGCTGGATCGGCACCAAGCCCGCCGAGGAGCTGCAAGGGCGGCTCGGCGTGCCCGTGCACGTGGACAACGACGCCAACCTAGGCGCCCTCGGCGAGCTGGTCTGGGGCAGTGGCCGGGGGGTCAGGGACCTGGCGTACATCAAGGTCGCGAGCGGTGTCGGCGCGGGTCTGGTGATCGACGGGAAGATCTATCGGGGTCCCGGCGGTACTGCGGGAGAAATCGGACATATTACACTCGATGAATCCGGCCCTGTCTGCCGCTGCGGTAACCGGGGATGCCTGGAAACCTTTGCGGCAGCGCGCTATGTGCTTCCGTTGCTCCAGTCGAGCCACGGCACCGACCTGACGATGGAAGGCGTCGTGCGGCTGGCCAGGGACGGAGACCCGGGCTGCCGTCGGGTGATCGCCGACGTCGGCCGTCACATCGGTTCTGGAGTCGCCAATCTCTGCAATCTGCTGAACCCGAGCCGGGTGGTCCTGGGCGGTGATCTCGCCGAGGCCGGTGAGCTGGTGCTCGGGCCCATCAGGGAGTCTGTCGGCCGCTACGCCATCCCCAGTGCAGCGCGCCAACTGTCCGTTCTCCCGGGGGCACTTGGGGGCCGTGCGGAGGTGCTCGGAGCGCTCGCTCTCGCACTCAGCGAGATGGGCGATTCGACCCTTTTGGACGGCACCTTGTCGACTGCGACACCTGCCTTCACTTAGAGAACGCATGACGCCGTTGCCATCTCGTTAAGTATTTACTTCTTGACGTCGCACGTGTGGCCGAGTTGACTTCCAGCCACCTCGGCCGCAGCGTTGCGGCCCTGTCAGGGAGGCACCCCCAATGAACGCAACGATGCGTAGAGTCGTGATCGGCACGGCCGCGGTTTCGATGGCTCTCTCCATGGCCGCCTGCGGCAAGGCGGGCGACAAGGACAAGAGCAGCGGCAACAGCGCCAGCTCCGGCACCGGCGGCAAGTCGATCGGTCTGCTCCTGCCCGACAGCGTCACCGCGCGGTACGAGAAGTTCGACAAGCCGTACTTCGAGGCCAAGGTCAAGGAGCTGTGCAGCGACTGCACCGTCTCCTACGCCAATGCCAACGCTGACCCGGCCAAGCAGGCCCAGCAGATGAGCAGCATGGTCACCAAGGGCGTCAAGGTCATCGTGGTCTCCGCCCAGGACTCCGCCGCCATCAAGTCCTCCATCGCCTCCGCGGTGAGCAAGGGCGTCAAGGTCGTCGCGTACGACCGTCTGGCCCAGGGTCCCGTCTCCGCGTACGTCTCCTTCGACAACGTCAAGGTCGGCGAGCTCCAGGGCCAGGCCCTGCTCGACGCCCTCGGCTCCAAGGCGACCCCCAGCGCGAACGTCGTCATGATCAACGGTGACGATGCCGACCCGAACGCCGCGCAGTTCAAGCAGGGCGCGCACAAGATCCTCGACGGCAAGGTCAAGATCGCCTACGAGCAGACCGGCCTCTGGAAGGACACGGTCGCCGCGCAGAAGATGTCCGCGGCCATCACCCAGCTCGGCGCCAAGAAGATCGCCGGCGTCTACGCCGCCAACGACGGCATGGCCGGTGGTATCGCCAACACCCTCAAGGGCGCCGGCATCAGCGGCATCCCGCTGACGGGCCAGGACGCCGAGCTTGCGGCCATCCAGCGGATCGTCGCCGGTACCCAGTCCGCGACGGTCTACAAGGCCTACAAGCCCGAGGCCGACAACGCCGCCGAGCTCGCGGTCAACCTGCTGCAGGGCAAGGACATCAAGTCCCTGGCCGACACCACGGTGACCAGCGGTTCCGGTGACAAGGTCCAGGCCAAGCTGCTGACCCCGGTCTCGGTGACCGTGAAGAACATCAAGGACACGGTCGTCAAGGACGGTCTCTACACCATTTCTCAGATCTGCACCGCGGACTACGCCGCCGCGTGCAAGAAGGCCGGCCTGCAGTAAGAGCCGCCCGAGCCCCGGGGCGAGTCCCTCGCCGGACCCGCCCCGACGGCAGGCACAGAGCCTGTCCGGCGCCCGCTCCGCCCAAACACCCCGCTGCGGGGCGGGCGCCGGACGGAAGCATGGTGGTCGCAGCCGTTGCCAAGAGGCATCGGCCGCGCGCATGTTCGACCTGTAAATCAGTGCTTACAGCACAACCCTCCGCGCCCTACCCCAAGCGCGGCATCCCCGCCGGTCAGGCGGCGAAGGAGATGGTTCACGTGTCCGCTACGCCCGTGCTGGCGTTGCGCGGAGTCTCCAAGCGATTCGGTGCGGTCCAGGCCCTCACCGACGTCGAACTGGAGGTCCACGCCGGAGAAGTGGTCGCCCTGGTGGGCGACAACGGCGCCGGAAAGTCCACGGTGGTCAAGACGATCGCCGGAGTGCATCCCATCGATGAGGGCGTCATCGAGTGGGAGGGCAAGCCCGTCAGCATCAACAAGCCGCACGACGCCCAGGGACTCGGCGTCGCGACGGTCTACCAGGACCTCGCCCTGTGCGACAACCTCGACGTGGTCGGCAACCTCTACCTCGGGCGCGAGCTGCTGCACCGCGGCGCCATCGACGAGGTCGCGATGGAGAAGAGGGCGCGTGAGCTGCTGAGCACCCTCTCCATCCGTATCCCGAGCGTGCGCATCCCGATCGCCAGCCTCTCCGGCGGTCAGCGTCAGGTCGTCGCCATCGCGCGCGCCCTGATCGGCGACCCCAAGGTCGTCATCCTCGACGAGCCCACCGCCGCGCTCGGTGTCGAGCAGACCGCCCAGGTCCTCGACCTCGTCGAGCGGCTGCGCGAGCAGAACCTCGCCGTCATCCTCATCAGCCACAACATGGCCGACGTGAAGGCGGTCGCCGACACCGTCGCCGTACTGCGGCTGGGCAGGAACAACGGTTCCTTCTCGGTGAAGGACACCAGTCAGGAAGAGATCATCTCCGCGATCACCGGAGCCACGGACAACGCCGTGACCCGTCGTGCGGGACGTCGCAGCACGGAGGCGGCACAGTGAGCGACACATCCAAGGTTTCCAAGGCGGACGCCGGGACGGAGGCGCAGAACAACACCGCGCCCGCCGACGACCCCACCGCCGCGGGGGTCGCCGTAGTCGACCCCCGGCTGCTGGTCCGCGAAGAGGGCCTCAAGGGCTACTGGACGGAGTTCACCCGCAAGGTCAAGGGTGGTGAGCTCGGCTCGCTGCCGGTGGTGATCGGCCTGATCATCATCTGGACGATCTTCCAGCTGAAGAACGACCGCTTCCTCAGCGCCGACAACCTTTCGAACATCAGCTACTACATGTCGGCCACCGGCATGATCGCCATCGGCCTGGTGTTCGTCCTGCTGCTCGGCGAGATCGACCTGTCGGTCGGTTCGGTCAGCGGTCTGGCCTCCACCCTGTTCGCCGTGTTCGTGGTGGAACACGGCATGAACACCTGGCTCGCGCTGGTCCTTGCCGTCATCACCGGCATCGCCATCGGCGCGCTGCACGGCTTCTTCTTCGCCAGGATCGGGGTGCCCGCGTTCGTCGTCACCCTGGCCGGCCTCCTCGGCTGGAACGGCCTGATGCTGTGGCTGCTGGGCTCCAGCGGCACCATCAACATCCCGTCCGACTCCGGTCCGGTCCATCTGCTCGGCCAGAGCTCCTTCTTCATGGACCAGGCCATCGTCGGCGCCTATCTGCTGGCCGGCCTCGGTGTCGTGCTCAGCCTCATCGGCAACTTCAACGAGCAGCGCCGCCGTCGCGCCGCGGGTGTGCCGTTCCGGCCGACCGTCGAGATCCTGGTGCGCGTCGGCGCGCTCGCGGTCGCCTCCTTCGTCGCCGCGGCCGTGCTGAACGACTCGGCCGGCGTCTCCAACTCGCTGGTGATCTTCCTGGCGGCACTGGTGATCGTCGACTTCGTGCTGCGCCGTACGACGTTCGGCCGCAAGGTGTTCGCGCTGGGCGGCAGCATCGAGGCGGCGCGCCGTGCCGGTATCAACGTGCCGATGGTCCGAATCACCGTGTTCGCCATCTCCGGCGGGTTCGCTGCGATCGGCGGCATGTTCTTCGCCGGCCAGACCGCGAGCGCCACGCTCAGCGCCGGTAGCGGCAACGTGCTCATGCTCGCCATCGCGGCGGCGGTCATCGGCGGTACGTCGCTGTTCGGCGGCCGGGGTTCGGTCTGGTCCGCCCTGCTGGGCATGCTGGTCATCCAGTCGATCCAGACCGGTCTGGACCTGCTCAACATGAACCAGTCGATCCAGTTCATGATCACCGGTGGTGTTCTGCTGGGCGCGGTGGTCATCGACTCGGTGTCCCGCAGGAGCCAGAAGGCGGCTGGCCGGGCATAGCCCCGCGAGCTGCGACACTGCTCCTTTCGGATCTGCGCCCGGTACCCATGGCGGTGCCGGGCGCAGTCGTGTCATAGGGGCGGCGGATCTTGGGTACAGCCGATCGCGTGACCTATGACGCACTGCCCGGGCGTCGGGCGTTCGGGCGGAACATTAGACTCGACGAGCCCGGCAACAGCTCTACTGCAAGGAGGCACGGGTGCCGCTGCTGACCCGCATCAGGGGACCGCGCGATCTGGACCGGCTCAGCCTGGAGCAGCTGGACCAGCTGGCAGAGGAGATCCGGACCTTCCTCGTCGACGCCGTCTCCAAGACCGGCGGCCACCTCGGCCCCAACCTGGGCGTCGTCGAGCTCACCATCGCCCTGCACCGCGTCTTCGACTCCCCGAAGGACAAGGTGCTGTGGGACACGGGCCACCAGTCCTATGTGCACAAACTGCTCACCGGCCGCCAGGACTTCACGAAGCTGAAGCAGAAGGGCGGCCTGTCCGGCTACCCCTCGCAGGCCGAGTCCGAGCACGACGTCATCGAGAACAGCCACGCCTCCACGGTGCTCGGCTGGGCCGACGGCCTCGCCAAGGCCAACCAGATCCTGGAGCGCGACGACCACGTAGTCGCCGTGATCGGTGACGGCGCCCTGACCGGCGGCATGGCCTGGGAGGCCCTCAACAACATCGCCGACGCCAAGGACCGCCCGCTCGTCATCGTCGTCAACGACAACGAGCGCTCGTACGCCCCGACCATCGGTGGCCTCGCGAACCACCTCGCGACTCTTCGTACGACCGACGGCTACGAGCGGTTCCTGGCCCGCGGCAAGGACCTGCTGGAGCGCACGCCGGTCGTCGGCAAGCCGCTCTACGAGACCCTGCACGGCGCGAAGAAGGGCCTCAAGGACTTCATCGCACCGCAGGGCATGTTCGAGGACCTCGGTCTGAAGTACGTCGGTCCCATCGACGGTCACGACATCGAGGCCCTGGAGTCCGCCCTCGCGCGGGCCAAGCGGTTCGGCGGCCCGGTGATCGTGCACTGCCTCACCGAGAAGGGCCGCGGCTACCAGCCGGCCCTCCAGGACGAGGCCGACCGCTTCCACGGCATCGGCCCGATCCACCCCGACACCGGACTGCCCATCAAGGCCTCGGGTGCCGACTGGACGTCCGTCTTCGGCGACGAGATGGTCCGGCTCGGCCGGGAGCGCAAGGACATCGTCGCCATCACCGCGGCGATGCTGCAGCCGGTCGGCCTGAAGAAGTTCGCGGACGCCTTCCCCAAGCGAATCTACGACGTCGGCATCGCCGAGCAGCACGCGGCCGTCTCCGCGGCGGGCCTCGCCACCGGCGGACTGCACCCCGTCTTCGCCGTCTACGCCACCTTCCTGAACCGGGCCTTCGACCAGGTCCTGATGGACGTCGCGCTGCACAAGTGCGGTGTCACCTTCGTCCTGGACCGGGCCGGTATCACCGGCACCGACGGCGCCTCCCACAACGGCATGTGGGACATGTCGATCCTCCAGGTCGTCCCCGGGCTCCGGCTGGCCGCCCCGCGCGATGCCGACCAGGTGCGGAAGCAGCTGCGGGAGGCCGTCGAGGTCAAGGACGCGCCGACCGTGGTGCGCTTCTCCAAGGGCGCCGTCGGCCCCGCCGTACCCGCCGTGGGACGGGTGGGCGGCATGGACGTGCTGCGTGAGCCCGGAACGGACACCCCGGACGTGCTGCTCGTCTCCGTGGGTGCCCTGGCCCCGATGTGCCTGGAGATCGCCTCCCTGCTCGACAAGCAGGGCATCTCCACCACGGTCGTCGACCCGCGCTGGGTCAAGCCCGTCGACGAGGCCATGGCGCCGCTCGCGGAGCGGCACCACGTGGTCGTCACCGTCGAGGACAACTCCCGTGTCGGCGGCGTCGGTTCGTCGATCGCGCAGGCCCTGCGGGACGCGGGCGTCGACGTACCGCTGCGCGACTTCGGCATCCCGCCGCGCTTCCTCGACCACGCCTCCCGGGCCGAGGTCATGACGGAGATCGGGCTCACCGCCCCCGACATCGCCCGCCAGGTCACCGGCCTTGTCTCCAAGCTCGACGGCCGCTTCGACCGTGAGGCGGCCGAGGTCGACTCGGTGGAGCCCGCGCGCGACTGACCTCCCCCATACGACCGGATGGGCCGCTTCCACCACTGCCAGGGGTGGTGGAAGCGGCCCATCTGCGTGAATCCGCCTGCGCCGGGGCATACGCAGTACGCCCCCTCTCGATCATGTCGAGGACGACGAAGCGTGGGAGGTAAACCCGTGAGCAGCACCCTCTTCCGGACGAAGAAGGTCGAGCAATCCATCCTCGATACCGAGGAACCCGAGCACGCACTCAGGAAATCCCTCTCCGCGCTCGATCTGACGGTCTTCGGCGTCGGCGTCATCATCGGCACCGGCATCTTCGTCCTGACCGGCACGGTGGCCAAGAACAACGCCGGCCCGGCCGTCGCCCTGGCCTTCGTCGCGGCCGGCGTCGCCTGCGGCCTCGCCGCGCTCTGCTACGCCGAGTTCGCCTCCACGGTCCCGGTGGCCGGCTCGGCGTACACCTTCTCGTACGCCTCCCTGGGCGAACTGCCCGCCTGGATCATCGGCTGGGACCTGGTCCTGGAGTTCGCGCTCGGCACGGCGGTGGTGGCCGTCGGCTGGTCCGGGTACATCGCCTCGCTCCTCGACAACGCCGGCCTGCATCTGCCCGAAAGGCTCAGCGGCAGGGAGGGGGCGCACGGCTTCGGCTTCGACATCCTCGCCGCCGCCCTGGTCCTGGTGCTGACCGCGATCCTCGTGGTGGGCACGAAGCTCTCCGCGCGGGTCACCTCCGTCGTCGTCGCCATCAAGGTGACCGTCGTGCTGACCGTGATCGTCGCGGGCCTCTTCTTCGTCAAGGGCGACAACTACCAGCCGTTCATCCCGAAGTCCCAGACCGTGGAGGCGGGCAGCAGCCTCAAGGCCCCGCTCATCCAGCTGATCTTCGGCTGGGCGCCCTCCAACTTCGGTGTGATGGGCATCTTCACCGCCGCGTCCGTCGTCTTCTTCGCGTTCATCGGCTTCGACGTCGTCGCCACGGCCGCCGAGGAGACCAGGAACCCGCAGCGGGACATGCCGCGCGGCATCCTCGGCTCGCTCGTCATCTGCACGGTGCTGTATGTCGCCGTGTCGATCGTCGTCACCGGGATGGAGCACTACACCAAGCTGTCCGTGAGCGCCCCGCTCGCCGACGCCTTCAAGGCCACCGGGCACCCCTGGTTCGCGGGCTTCATCAGCTTCGGAGCCGCCGTCGGACTGACGACGGTCTGCATGATCCTGCTGCTCGGGCAGACCCGGGTCTTCTTCGCGATGAGCCGGGACGGACTGCTGCCGACCTTCTTCTCGCACGTCCACCCGCGGTTCAGGACCCCGCACCGGCCGACCATCCTGCTCGGCGTGATCATCGCGATCGTCGCCGGCTTCACCAGCCTCAGCGAACTCGCGGAACTGGTGAACATCGGCACGCTCTTCGCCTTCGTCGTCGTCGCGATCGGCGTGATCATCCTCCGCAACACCCGCCCCGACCTGCACCGCGCCTTCCGCACCCCGTGGGTGCCGGTCATCCCGGTCCTGTCGGTGTGCGCCTCGTTGTGGCTGATGCTGAACCTGCCGGCCGAGACCTGGCTCAGGTTCGCCATCTGGATGGCGATCGGCTTCGTCGTGTACTTCCTGTACGGCCGCTCGCACAGCCGGCTGGCCCGCGGCGAGCAGACCGGGGCGGCGAGGTCCTGAGGCCGCCGGGCGGGGGAGGGGGAGCGGCCAACTCCGCCGTCACGCAGGCCTGACGGTACGGGGTCCCGCGACCTCCGCCCCCAACTCCCGCACCCGGCGCCGCAGTTCCCGGTCCGCGGTCACCACCAGGACCGGGCGGGCCCCTGCCCCGGCGACCAGGTCGACCATGTGGTCGTCCCCGCTGCCCGGCGCCGGCTCCACCCGGACGCCGGGCACCGTCTCCACCCCGCGCGCCGCTCCCTCCACCACGAGGACGATCTCCACGGGGCCCAAGTGGCCGGGGAGGCCGTCGGCCGCGAGCCGGTCGCGGAGGCGTTCCGCGGCCCCCCGCCGGTCACGCCACCAGCCGTCGGGCACCGACCCGACGACGTTCGCGGCGTCGACGATCACGAGCAGGGGGTCGCTCTCAGTCATGCGGCAAGGTTCGCACGACGGCAGCCGCCGGCCGCCAGGGCCTGTCCGGCGGATCAGCACGACGTCACGTTGTCTGGCACGCACCCCACTGCCCTCAAAACCGAGGGCCGGCCGCTCGCGTTGCCGTCGGCCGCCGACGCTCGTCGCCGACGCCCTCCTCCGGATTGCCGTCGCATGCTGGCGCCGTCTCTCGCAGCCGGCCTGAGCCGCCGGACGGACCGTAGGGCCTGTCATGTGGATCAGCCCGGCGTCGCGGGGGCCCCATGACCCCGCTCGGGGCAGCCAAGAAGCGCCGTCAGCTGCAGCCGACCTGATCCGAACAACAGCCCCTAGTCCGCCGGCTTCCCGTCGAAGCTGGCGAAGTACGCGGCGGCCATGTCCTCGTCGCCGTGGCCCTGCGCTGCGGCGCGCTCCATGCGTTCGGCGGTCGCGGCGGCGACATCCAGACGGACGCCGTTCCGCTGCCCGGCCTCGACGATCAGACGGGCGTCCTTGGCGGCCGTGTCCACCGCGAACTGGGCCGGGGACAACTTGTCGTCGAGGACCAGCCCCGCCTTGACCTTGAGGTAGCCCATGTCCAGCGGGCCGCCCGCGATCAGGTCGAAGAAGTTCTGCGGGTCGACGTCCAGGGCCCGGGACAGGGCGAGCACCTCGCCGGCCGCCGCGGTCGCCGCGAGGACCCAGCTGTTGGCGACCAGCTTCAGCCGGGTCGCGCCGCCGGCGACGTCCCCCGTCCACATGGTGCGGGCGCCGACCGCGTCGAACACCGGCTCCACCGCCGCCCGCCCCTCGACGGGCCCGGCGGCCAGCACGGTCAGCTGCCCCGCCTCCGCGGGCTGGCGGGTCCCGAGCACCGGGGCGTCGAAGAAGACGAGGCCGTGCTCGTCGGCGAACGCGACCAGGTGGGGGATCGCCTCGATGCCGGCCGTGGTCGACTGCACCCAGGCCGCGCCGGGGCGTAGCGCGGGGGCCGCCTGGCGCATGACGTCCAGGGTGGCCGGACCGTCGTAGAGCATGGTCAGGACGACATCGGCGCCCTGGACGGCCTCGGCGGGCGTGTCGGCGATGTGCGCACCGTCGGCGGCGAGCGGCTCGGCCTTGGCGCGGGTGCGGTTCCAGGCGCGGACCGCGTGGCCGGCGCGGGTGAGGTTGCGGGCCATGGCGGCGCCCATGATGCCGGTGCCGAGGACGCTCACGGTGAGCTGGTCGGTCATGAGATCGGCTTCCTTCTCCCTGTTGCTGTGGTTGCTCAGGAACAGCCTGCCCGCTCGGCGCCCGGCCGCACGTACGAGCACGCAGGCCCTGCCGTTTGGATCAGCTCGGCGTCGCGGGCCCTGGCACGCACTCCCCCACTGCCTTAAGGGCGTGGGACCCCCATGACCCCGCTCTGGGCGGCTGCAAGGCACCGTGCCCTGCAGCCGACCCGATCCAAACGGCAGGGCCCAGGGGGCGGGCCGCGGCCCGCGTGTCGCCCCGCTTAGAGTGAAGCGGTGAACGGCGACTGGCTCCTACGCGGCCGTGACGGCCGGCTCAGTGTCTACCTCCCCACCGACGACGCCCTGCTGTGCCGGGCGGAGCGCTCACCCGGCGGCCCCTGGACGGCCCCGCACCGGGTCGGCGGGGAGCAGAGACTGCACCCGTCTCCCGCGGTCGGACAGGGCAGCGACTGCTACGCCCATCTGGTCTCCTGGCGGCCCACCGTGTCCGGCGAGGCGGGCCTCGTGCACTCCACCCACTTCCGGCCCCGGCTCGCCGCCCTCGACTGGGCGCCGATCGGGCACCCGGACAAGAAGGGATCCCGCACCGGCCCGCCCGCCGTAGCCGTCGACGCCGAGGGACGCGCCCATGTCTTCGTCCGCAACAACGGCAGCGGGGTGAGCATGGTCGCGCAGAAGGAGAAGGGCGGCTGGGAGCCTTGGCGGGACCTCAAGGGGCGTGACGTACAAGGCGAGTTGGCGGCGGTCACGGGGGAGTCGGGGCGCGTCGAGGTGTACGCGGCCGTCCCCGGCGGCATCCTGCACTGGCGGCAGGAAGAGGCGGGCGCCCAGCCGTCCCTGGAGGAGGCGCTGGAGGCGCAGGTCCGCCCGGGCACCCTGCGTGCGCTGGCCACCTCCCCGGAGACCACGACCCTCTTCTACACCGACGAGTCGGGCGACCTGTGCGCCTGGCGCCCCGGCGCCAAGCCCGTCACCCTGCTGCCCTCCGCCGGACCCGGCCCCGTCTCCGCGGTGCGCTGCGAACTCGACGGCCACGACTGCACCTTGCTCGCCCAGCGATCGGCGAGCGGCCGGGTCGCCTTCGCCGCGTACCCCACCGAGCAGGAGTCGGCCGGTGCCTGGTGGACGGAGTCGGGCCCGGCCCTGCCCGCGGACGCCACGGTGTCCCTCGCGGTGGACGAGGACGGCCGCGTGGTGGCGGCAACGTTGTCCCCGTCCACCGCACAGCTGCTGCTCACCCGCCGCAAGGACGAGCCGGGACTGGCGCTGGCGGCCTGGCGCAAGGTGTGACGCCCGAGACCAGATGAGGGCAGCCAGTGACAGGAGGCACCCAAGGTAGGGAAAGGGACGGCAAAGGGGGCGGGTTACCGGATCGATACCGGTGACCCGCCCCCTTACAGGGCAGTGCCCTTACGCAGGAACGCTTGCCAGGCCAGGAGCCAGGAACTTCTTGCCGTTCACGCGCTCCGAGACACCCTCGCGGTCCAGGTACGGCGTGATGCCGCCCAGGTGGAAGGGCCAGCCGGCGCCCGTGATCAGGCAGAGGTCGATGTCCTGGGCCTCGGCGACGACACCCTCGTCGAGCATGAGCCCGATCTCCTGGGCGACGGCGTCGAGGACACGGTCACGGACCTGCTCCTCGGTCAGGACGACATCGCCCTGCTTGAGGAGCGCGGCGACCTCGGGGTCCAGCTCCGGCTTGCCGGAGTCGTAGACGTAGAAGCCGCGCTTGCCCGCCTTGACGACGGCCGCGAGGTTCGGGGAGACCGTGAAGCGGTCCGGGAAGGCCCGGTTGAGGGTCTCCGAGACATGCAGACCGATCGCGGGGCCGACCAGCTCCAGGAGCACCAGCGGGGACATCGGCAGACCGAGCGGCTCGACGGCCTTCTCGGCGACCTCGACCGGGGTGCCCTCGTCGATGACGTTCTGGATCTCGCCCATGAAGCGGGTGAGGATGCGGTTCACGACGAACGCCGGGGCGTCCTTCACCAGCACCGCGGTCTTCTTCAGCTTCTTGGCGACGGCGAAGGCGGTGGCCAGCGACGCGTCGTCGGTCTGCTCGCCGCGCACGATCTCCAGCAGCGGCAGGATCGCGACCGGGTTGAAGAAGTGGAAGCCGACGACCCGCTCGGGGTTCTTCAGCTTCGACGCCATCTCCGTCACCGACAGCGAGGAGGTGTTCGTCGCGAGGATCGCGTGCGCCGGGGCGACCGCCTCGACCTCCGCGAACACCTGCTGCTTGACGCCGATCTCCTCGAAGACGGCCTCGATGATGAAGTCCGCGTCGGAGAAGCCCTCCGCCTTGTCCAGCACGCCGGTGACCAGGGCCTTGAGACGGTTGGCCTTGTCCTGGTTGATACGGCCCTTGCCGAGCAGCTTGTCGATCTCGGCGTGGACGTAGCCCACACCCTTGTCGACGCGCTCCTGGTCGATGTCGGTCAGCACGACCGGCACCTCCAGGCGGCGCAGGAAGAGCAGGGCGAGCTGCGAGGCCATCAGGCCCGCGCCGACCACGCCGACCTTGGTGACCGGACGCGCCAGGTTCTTGTCCGGGGCGCCCGCAGGACGCTTGCCGCGCTTCTGCACCAGGTTGAACGCGTAGATGCCGGCGCGCAGTTCGCCACCCATGATCAGGTCGGCGAGCGCCTTGTCCTCGGCGTCGTAGCCCTGCTGCAGGTCGCCGTTCTTGGCGGCGGCGATGATGTCCAGGGCGCGGTAGGCGGCCGGGGCGGCGCCGTGCACCTTGGAGTCCGCGATGAACCGGCCCTTGGCGACGGCCTGGTCCCAGGCCTCACCGCGGTCGATCACGGGACGCTCGACCTCGACGTCACCCTTGAGCACCTGAGCGGTCCAGATCAGCGACTGCTCCAGGAAGTCGGCGCCCTCGAAGATCGCGTCCGCGATACCGAGGTCGAAGACCTGCTGACCCTTGAGCTGCTTGTTCTGGTTGAGGCTGTTCTCGATGATCACCGAGACGGCCTTGTCGGCACCGATCAGGTTCGGCAGGATCGTGCAGCCGCCCCAGCCCGGGACCAGACCCAGGAAGACCTCGGGCAGCGAGAACGCCGGGAGCGCCTTCGAGACCGTCCGGTACGTGCAGTGCAGACCGACCTCGACGCCACCGCCCATCGCGGCACCGTTGTAGTACGTGAAGGTCGGCACCGCGAGGCCCGACAGACGCTTGAAGACCTCGTGGCCGCCCTTGCCGATAGCGAGCGCGTCCTTGTGCTCCTTGAGAAGCTCGACACCCTTGAGGTCGGCGCCGACGGCGAAGATGAACGGCTTGCCGGTGATGCCGACACCGACGATCTCGCCGGCCGCGGCCTCCTTCTCGACCTGGTCGATGGCGGTGTTGAGGTTCGCCAGCGAGGCCGGGCCGAAGGTGGTCGGCTTGGTGTGGTCGAAGCCGTTGTCCAGCGTGATCAGGGCGAAGCGCCCGGCGCCGAACGGCAGGTCGAGGTGGCGTACGTGCGCGGACGTCACGACCTCGTCCGGGAACAGCTCGGCCGCGCCCTTCAGGAGTTCGGTGGTGCTCACTTGTTGCCTCCGGCGTCCTTGTGGTTCGGGTTCTCCCAGATCACCGTGGCGCCCATGCCGAAGCCGACACACATGGTGGTGAGGCCGTAGCGGACCTCCGGCTGCTCCTCGAACTGGCGGGCCAGCTGCGTCATCAGCCGGACGCCGGAGGAGGCCAGCGGGTGGCCGTACGCGATCGCGCCGCCGTACTGGTTGACGCGGGCGTCGTCGTCGGCGATGCCGTAGTGCTCCAGGAAGGCGAGCACCTGGACGGCGAAGGCCTCGTTGATCTCGAAGAGGTTGATGTCCTCGATCGACAGGCCCGCCTTGGCGAGGGCCTTCTCGGTCGCCGGGATCGGGCCGTAGCCCATCACCTCCGGCTCGACGCCCGCGAAGGCGTACGAGACCAGGCGCATCTTGACCGGCAGGTTGTTCTCGCGGGCGAAGTCCTCGGAGGCGATGATCGAGGCGGTCGCGCCGTCGTTCAGACCGGCGGCGTTACCGGCGGTGACGCGGCCGTGCACACGGAACGGCGTCTTCAGGCCCTGGAGGTTCTCCAGGGTGGTGCCCGGGCGCATCGGCTCGTCGGCGGTGACCAGGCCCCAGCCCGTCTCACCGGCCTCCGCGTTGGTGCGGCGCACCGAGATCGGCACCAGGTCCTGCTGGATCTTGCCGTTGGCGTACGCCTTGGCGGCCTTCTCCTGCGAGCGCACGGCGTACTCGTCGGCGCGCTGCTTGGTGATCGTCGGGTAGCGGTCGTGCAGGTTCTCCGCGGTCATGCCCATGAACAGCGCGGACTCGTCGACCAGCTTCTCGCTGACGAAGCGCGGGTTCGGGTCCACGCCCTCGCCCATCGGGTGCCGGCCCATGTGCTCGACACCACCGGCGATGACGGCGTCGTAGGCACCGAAGGCGATCGAACCGGCGGTGGTCGTCACGGCGGTCAGGGCGCCGGCGCACATGCGGTCGATGGAGTAGCCCGGGACCGACTGCGGCAGCCCGGCGAGGATGCCGGCCGTGCGGCCGAGGGTGAGCCCCTGGTCACCGATCTGCGTGGTCGCGGCGATGGCGACCTCGTCGATCTTCTTGGGGTCGAGGCCGGGGTTGCGGCGCAGCAGCTCCCGGATCGCCTTCACGACGAGGTCGTCGGCGCGGGTCTCGTGGTAGATGCCCTTCGGGCCCGCCTTGCCGAACGGGGTACGGACGCCGTCGACGAAGACGACGTCCCTGACGGTACGAGGCACGATGGCTCTCCTCCAGATGCGGGATGGCACTGCTGCACGGCGCAAGCGCAAGCGCTGAGCGCGCGCTCAGGTCCATGCTACTTGCGGGTAACGTGCCTGCACACCCCTGTAGCCCGGAGCGGTGAAGGTCACACCCGAGGAGGAGCCGGCGAGCCTCTGGGGCCGCCGATTGATCACGACCCGGTACGCGCTCCTAGGCGGACAATGCCGCGACCAGCACCGGCGTCACCTGCTCGACCTGCCAGGGCCGCGCGCCGAAACCTGCGAGCGCCGCACCGACCGAGTCCGCGTCGACGACCTTCGGCGGCTCCCAGCACACCCGCCGCACCGTGTCCGGCGTGATCAGGTTCTCCTGGGGCATGTTCAGCTGCTCGGCCAGCGCGGACACCGCTGCCCGTGCGGCCGAGAGACGGGCCGCGGCGGCCGGGTCCTTGTCGGCCCAGGCACGCGGCGGCGGAGGCCCGGTCACCGGCTGCCCCGGCGCCGGCAGCTGCGCCTCCGGCAGGGCCTTCGCGCGGTCCACCGCGGCCTGCCACTGCTCCAGCTGCCGCCGCCCCATCCGGTTCCCGAAGCCGTTCAGGGCGGCCAGCGCGTGCACGTTGCCCGGAAGGGAGAGCGCCGCCTCCACGATGGCGGCGTCCCCGAGGACCTTGCCCGGCGACACGTCCCGCCGCTGGGCGATCCGGTCCCGCGTCTGCCACAGCTCCCGCACCACGGCGAGCTGCCGGCGCCGCCGCACCTTGTGCATCCCGGAGGTACGCCGCCAGGGGTCCTTGCGGGGCTCCGGCGGCGGAGCCGAGGCGATCGCGTCGAACTCCTGCTGGGCCCACTCCAGCTTGCCCTGCCGGTCCAGCTCCTTCTCCAGCGCGTCGCGCAGATCCACCAGGAGCTCGACGTCCAGCGCCGCGTACCGCAGCCAGGGCTCAGGCAGCGGGCGGGTGGACCAGTCGACGGCTGAGTGGCCCTTTTCGAGCACGAAGCCGAGGACGTTCTCGACCATGGCGCCGAGGCCGACCCTGGGGAACCCGGCGAGACGGCCCGCCAGCTCGGTGTCGAACAGCCGCGTGGGTACCATGCCTATCTCGCGCAGACACGGCAGGTCCTGAGTGGCCGCGTGCAGCACCCATTCGACGCCGGAGAGCGCCTCACCGAGGGCGGAGAGATCGGGACAGGCCACGGGATCGATCAGCGCGCTCCCGGCGCCCTCGCGACGCAGCTGCACGAGATAGGCCCGCTGTCCGTAGCGGTAGCCGGACGCGCGCTCGGCGTCGACGGCGACGGGTCCTGAACCGGCCGCGAAGGCGGCGACGACCTCGGCGAGCGCGTCCGCGTCGGCGATCACGGGCGGGATGCCCTCGCGCGGCTCGAGCAAAGGGATCGGTTCAGGGCTCGGTTCTGCGTTCGGCGCCCCCGTAACAGATGTTCCGCCGTCTTCCGGAGGGGCGCCTCCGGTGGTTCGCAGTGAGCTGTCTGCTGCGGTCTCTTGGGCGTCGGTCACGTGTCAAGGGTATCTGTGTATGGACAGCGCCCGCCGACGTAACGTTCCGTCGACGGGCGCCTGGGGGTCGTAAACCAGTCAGGTCGGTGAAAGATCCGGTTCACGACAGGTGGGACACGGGCGGGGGATCAGCGGTCGATCCTGTTCACGTCCGTGAATGGCAGTGATGTGCAGGGGAGAGGGCCGAGGAGAGGGAGAGGAGAGAGGGGGAGGGGAGCGAGAGGGGGAAGGGGAGAGGTAAGGGGCTGAGGGGTACGGGTCAGTGGATGATGCCGGTCCGCAGGGCCACGGCCACCATCCCGGCGCGGTCGCCCGTGCCGAGCTTGCGGGCGATGCGGGCGAGGTGGCTCTTGACGGTCAGCGCGGACAGGCCCATCGAGACGCCGATCGCCTTGTTCGACTGGCCCTCCGCGACCAGTCGCAGCACCTCGACCTCGCGGCCGGAGAGCTCGCGGTAGCCACCCGGGTGGCTCGGGGCACCCGGGGGGCGGCGGTGCATACGCGCGGCGGCGGATCCGATGGGGGCGGCGCCCGGCCGGGTGGGGAGCCCGACGTTGGTACGGGTGCCGGTCACGACATAGCCCTTGACGCCGCCCGCGAGGGCGTTGCGCACGGCGCCGATGTCGTCGGCGGCCGACAGGGCGAGGCCGTTGGGCCAGCCCGCCGCGCGGGTCTCCGAGAGGATGGTGAGGCCGGAGCCGTCGGGCAGGTGGACGTCGGCGACGCAGATGTCGCGGGGGTTGCCGATGCGGGGACGAGCCTCCGCGATGGACGAGGCCTCGATGACGTCACGCACACCGAGCGCCCACAGATGGCGGGTCACGGTGGAGCGGACGCGGGGATCGGCCACGACCACCATGGCGGTCGGCTTGTTCGGGCGGTAGGCGACCAGGCTTGCGGGCTGCTCGAGGAGAACGGACACCAGGCCTCCTGGGGTGCGGGACGGCTTTCAAGGTCACAGTCGTCTTCGGCACCAAACCCGAAGTCCTTTAGGGAAAGATCACGATTTAGTGAGTATCAATTAGTGCAATTCGGACACGCGATCGATCGTGCGATGAACGAATCGGTTCATCCGCGGCGCTGTTCTTGACCGAAAGTGGCCGTATCGACAAAGTGACGGTCAAGAAGGCGGCCGAGGCGCCGGTCAGCGTGCCTGCGGGTCCCGCCGCTGCGGCAGCGTCACGACCGACGCATCACCCGGACCGGCCGGCGGCAGGCCCGCGACCTGGGCCAGCAGATCGCACCAGGAGGCCAGGTGGGACGCCGTGTCCGGGACCCCGCCCAGGCCCTCGCGGGGCGTCCAGGAGGCACGGATCTCGATCTGCGAGGCCGCCGGGCGCTCCGCCAGACCGCCGAAGTAGTGCGAGCTCGCCCGGGTGACGGTGCCGCTCGCCTCGCCGTACGACAGACTGCGTGCCTGCAGCGCGCCGGTCAGCCAGGACCAGCACACGTCCGGCAGCAGCGGGTCGGCGGCCATCTCCGGCTCCAGCTCCGCACGCACCAGCGTCACCAGCCGGAAGGCGCCCCGCCAGGCGTCGTGCCCGTCCGGGTCGTACAGCAGTACCAGGCGGCCGTCGGCCAGGTCCTGGTCGCCGTCGACGACGGTCGCCTCCAGCGCGTACGCGAAGGGGGCGAGCCGCTTGGGCGCCGGCGCCGGCTCGATCTCGATCTGCGGCCGCAGCCGCGCGGTCCGCAGCGCGTCGACGGCAGCCCGGAAGGGCAACGGAGGCGGCGTTCCGCCGCCATTCCGATCCCCGTCCTTGGTGTCGTCCATTCCGTCAGCGCCGTCCGACAGTCGTCCCTGAGCCGCAGCCATGCGGGGAAGATTAAGGGGAACGGGGGCTTCGCGCAGGGAGGGACACCCGTGCGGGGTCCGCATGTCCGGATAGTGCCTCATGAACCCCGGCCGTAGCGCCTCGGGCGCCGTGCGAGACTTGCGGTCGTGAGTGCGAACGAGAGCCCCGCGGGCCAGGCCCGGACACAGCCGTCAGCCACGTACGAATCGGCCTTCCTCAAGGCGTGCAGGCGCGAGCCCGTGCCGTACACGCCCGTGTGGTTCATGCGGCAGGCCGGGCGCTCCCTGCCCGAGTACCGCAAGGTCCGCGAGGGCATCCCGATGCTGGAGTCCTGCACGCGCCCCGAACTCGTCACCGAGATCACCCTCCAGCCGGTGCGCCGGCACGGCGTGGACGCGGCGATCTACTACAGCGACATCGTCGTCCCGCTCAAGGCCATCGGCATCGACCTCGACATCCAGCCCGGCGTCGGCCCGGTCGTCGCGCACCCGATCCGCACCCGCGCCGACCTGGCCCAGCTGCGCGACCTCACCCCCGAGGACGTCCCGTACGTCACCGAGGCGATCGGCCTGCTGACCCGCGAGCTCGGCCCGACCCCCCTCATCGGTTTCGCCGGGGCCCCTTTCACCCTTGCGAGCTACCTCGTCGAGGGCGGCCCGTCGCGCACGTACGAGAACGCCAAGGCGATGATGTACGGCGACCCCGAGCTCTGGGCCGACCTGCTCGACCGCCTCGCGGAGATCACCTCCGCCTTCCTGAAGGTGCAGATCGAGGCGGGCGCCTCGGCCGTCCAGCTCTTCGACTCCTGGGCCGGCGCCCTCGCCCCGGCCGACTACCGCCGCTCGGTGCTGCCCGCCTCCGCGAAGGTCCTCGACTCCGTCGCCGGGTACGGCGTGCCGCGCATCCACTTCGGTGTCGGCACGGGCGAGCTGCTGCGGCTGATGGGCGAGGCGGGCGCGGACGTCGTGGGCGTCGACTTCCGGGTCCCGCTCGACGAGGCGGCCCGCCGGGTCGGCCCCGGCAAGGCGCTCCAGGGCAACCTCGACCCGACCGTCCTGTTCGCCTCCACGGAGGCCGTCGAGGCCAAGACCCGCGAGGTCCTCGAGGCGGCCGCGGGCCTCGAGGGCCATGTCTTCAACCTCGGCCACGGCGTCATGCCGTCCACCGACCCCGACGCCCTGACCCGGCTCGTGGAGTACGTCCACACGCAGACGGCCCGCTAGACCTGTTCTCCACGGCTCACCACGTGTGCCGGGGCCGCGCCCTCCTGCCGAACACCAGGCCGCGCGGTTCCGGCGGCGGAGGCGTGCCCGGCTTGAGCGGCCAGGCGAGCAGCATGCCGACGAGGAAGCCGACGACGTGCGCCGCGTACGCCACCGTCCCCGCGGTGGAGACGCCCTCGCCGGACGAGTACAGGGCCTGCAGTACGAACCAGAAGCCCAGCACCAGCCAGGCCGGCAGCCTCAGCGGCAGGAAGAGCAGGAACGGCACGAGGATCCAGACCCTGGCCTTCGGATACAGCACCAGATAGGCGCCCAGGACCCCGGCGATGGCTCCCGACGCGCCGATCAGGGGGTCGGAGGAGTCGGCGTTGGCCAGCGCGAAGCCGTACGACGCCGCGTAGCCGCAGACGACGTAGAACAGCGCGTACCTGATGTGCCCCATACGGTCCTCGACGTTGTTGCCGAAGATCAGCAGGAACAGCATGTTGCCGAGCAGATGCAGCCAGCTGCCGTGCAGGAACATCGCGGTGAAGACCGACACGGGCGGCGACTTGTCGTAGCTCGGCGGCCCCACCACACAGCCCGCCCCGTGCGCGCCCACTCCTATGTCGCCGGTCGGGACCACCCGGGGCATCTGATGGTGGATCAACTCCCTTGGTACGGCCGCGTAGTGGTCCAGGAACGCCTGCAGATGGCACAGCTGGGACAGGCTGCTGTCACCCGCCACGGAACCGGCCAGGCCGGGCGTGGAAAGGAACACGTACACGTTCGCGGCGATCAGTGCGTACGTGACCCAGGGGGTGCGGCGCACCGGGTTCACATCATGGACGGGTATGACCACAAGGAATTAGTGCCCCCGGTGGACCGCGCGAATCGGTGAACGCGGTCACGCGCGCGTGCGTATGTCTCCTCAACCGCCCGCGGCACGGGGAAGGCGGGTCGCGGGGACGACGTGAGGAACAGGCGATGAACGACCGAGTTACTCCTCCGATGCACGCCACGCCCGACGGGGAGGCGGAGCTCTCCCTGGTGGTGAGGCTGCCCTGGGAGGACGTCGCCCGGCTCGGCCAGGAGGCCGGACGGCTGGCTTCGCAGATGCAGCGGCCGGTGACGCTGGACGAGGCGGTGAGCCACCGGCTCAGGTCCGTACGGGGGGCTGCGCATGCGAAGCCGGCGGCGGAGCAGCCTGCGGCTGTCGCTGCTACGGCTTCGGTGTCGTCGTTGCCGCCGCGGCCTCCGGCGGAGCAGGCGCGGCAAGCCATTGAACGGATCAATGGCTCGGCGTAGGGGTTTCGCCGTGGGGGTGCGGGTGTGCTGCCCGCACCCCCGTCAGGAGGCGCCCTTTTTCACGGCCGCCGTCGCCTTGCGGGCGGCAACCAGCACCGGGTCCCAGACCGGGCTGAACGGTGGGGCATAGCCCAGGTCCAGGGACGTCATCTGTTCCACCGTCATGCCGGCCGTGAGGGCGACCGCTGCGATGTCCACTCGCTTGCCGGCGCCCTCGCGGCCGACGATCTGGACGCCGAGCAGGCGGCCGGTCCGCCGCTCGGCGAGCATCTTCACCGTCATCGGGGAGGCGTTCGGGTAGTAGCCCGCGCGGCTGGTTGACTCGATGGTGACCGTCTCGAACTGGAGGCCGACCCGGCGGGCGTCCTTCTCCCGGAGGCCCGTGCGGGCGATCTCCAGGTCGCAGACCTTGGACACCGCGGTGCCGACGACGCCCGGGAAGGTGGCGTAGCCGCCGCCGACGTTGGTGCCGATGACCTGGCCGTGCTTGTTGGCGTGAGTGCCGAGGGCGATGTGGCGCTCCTGCCCTGAGACCAGGTCGAGGACCTCCACGCAGTCGCCGCCGGCCCAGATGTTCTCGTGCCCGCGCACCCGCATCGACAGGTCGGTGAGCAGGCCGCCGTGGGCACCGAGGGGCAGCCCGGCGGCCTCGGCCAGTGCCGTCTCCGGGCGTACGCCGATGCCCAGGATCACGACGTCCGCCGGGTACTCGGCGTCCTCCGTGGCCACCGCCCGCACTCGGCCGTCCTCGCCGGTGTGCACCTTGGTGACCTCGGCGTCGTCGACCATGGTGATGCCCATGCCCTCCATGGCCTCGTGCACCAGGCGGCCCATGTCGGGGTCGAGCGTGGACATCGGCTCGCTGCCGCGGTTGACGACGGTCACCTCGTAGCCGCGCTTGATGAGCGCCTCCGCCATCTCCACGCCGATGTAGCCCGCCCCGACGACCACCGCGCTACGGCCATGCGTGCGCGTGAGCGAGTCGATGAGCGCCTGGCCGTCGTCCAGCGTCTGCACGCCGTGCACACCGGGAGCGTCGACGCCGGGCATGTCCGGGCGGATCGGGCGGGCACCGGTCGCGATCACGAGTTTGTCGTACGACGTCCAGGACTCGTCGCCGGAATCGACGTCACGCGCGCGTACCCGGCCGCCCGCCACGTCGATCTCCGTGACCTCCGTCCGCATGCGCAGATCGATGTCCCGCGCGCGGTGCTCGTCGGGGGTACGGGCGATCAGCTGATCCCGTTCGTCGACGTCGCCGCCCACCCAGTACGGGATGCCGCACGCCGAGAAGGAGGTGAAGTGGCCGCGCTCGAACGCCACGATCTCCAGCTCGTCGGGGCCCTTCAGACGGCGTGCCTGCGACGCCGCGGACATCCCCGCGGCATCGCCGCCGATCACGACCAGTCGTTCCCTCGCAGCGCTCATGTCCATGCGAACACGCTACGGGGGCGCGGCATTTCAGGCCCGTGCCCGTCACTCCTCGTTCTTGCCGTTCGCCGGTGCCGCCGAGGACTCCAGGGCGGGGCGGTGCGGCAGCCGGGGCCGGACGAGCCGCAGCCACACCAGCGCGAGCAGGGCCGCCACCGCGGCGAACGGCAGCACCGCGCCGAACGCCACCGCGAGCCAGCGCAGCATCGTCACGAACGCGCCCCAGCCGCCGGCCAGCGCGTCCAGGAACCCGGGGCTCTCGTCCTTCGCGGCCGCCTTCACCGGTGTCTCCGAGAGGGACAGGGTGATCGTCGCGAGGCTGGTGCGGTCCTTCAGGGAGGCCTGCTGGGCGAGCAGCGCCTCCAGATCGGCCTCCCGGTTGCTCAGCTCGCCCTCCAGCGCCACCACGTCGCTGAGCTTGCCGGCCCGGTCCATCAGCTCCCGGACCCGGGCCACGCTCGCCCGCTGCGACCTGAGGCGGCTGTCCACGTCGACGACCTGGTCGGTGACGTCCTCGGCCTTCGCGGTGCGGTCGAGGAGCCGGCCCGCACCCTGAAGGCCGGCGAGGACCTCGTCGTACCTGTCGACCGGCACACGCAGCACGACACGGGTGCGCTCGTGGCCCTTCTCGTCCCGGCTGGTGGTCTCGTCGCCGACGTAGCCGCCCGCGTTCTCGGTCGTCGTACGGGCCTCGTCGAGTGCCTTCGGTACGTCCTTGACCTGCACGGTCAGCGAGGCGGTGCGGATGATGCTGCTCGCGGTGAGCTTCGGCGCCCGCTTGGCCCCGGCGCCGCTCGCGTTCCTCTCACCGCCCGGCGCGGCGGCCTTCCCGTCGCTCCGGGCGGCCTTGTCGGCGGTGGTGCCGCCTCCGGAGTCGGAGTTGCTCCCGCTGCATCCGGTGAGTGCGAGAGCCGCGGCGAGCAGGATCGCGGCCAGGGCCGGGACGGGTCGTACGGGACGTGGTGCGCGCATGTGGGTGTACCCCCGAGGGTCGTGACGACTGACGCTCCTTCGACGCCCCAAGAGGCCGGGACGTTTGGATCCGGACGGTCCCGAAGCGGTCACGGTCGGGACTCGTGAAGGACACCGGGTCGCCGACGGGCTGTCAGAGGGGTCTGAGACGCTTGAGGACATGCGCGAAGTGGAGAGTCGTACGGGCGCCGGGCGGGTCGTCGTCGTCGGAGCCGGGATCGCCGGACTGGCCGCGGCCCACCGGTTGTTGCAGCAGGGTGCGCGGGTCACCGTGCTGGAGGCGTCGGACCGCGTCGGCGGCAAGCTGCTGCCCGGCGAGATCGCGGGCGCGCGCGTGGACTTCGGCGCCGAGTCGATGCTGGCGCGCAGACCGGAGGCGGTGGCCCTCGCCCGCGAGGTCGGGCTCGACGACCGGCTGCAGCCGCCGGCCACGGCGACGGCCTCGATCTGGACCCGCGGCGCCCTGCGTCCCATGCCCAAGGGCCACGTCATGGGCGTCCCCGGCACCGCCGCCGCGCTGGCCGGCGTCCTGTCCGACGAGGGCCTGGCCCGTATCGAGCGCGACGCCGACCTGCCGCGCACGGAGGTCGGCGACGACATCGCGGTCGGCGAGTACGTGGCGGCCCGGCTCGGCCGCGAGGTCGTCGACCGCCTGGTGGAACCCCTCCTCGGCGGCGTCTACGCGGGCGACGCCTATCGCATCTCGATGCGCTCGGCGGTCCCGCAGCTGTACCAGGTCGCCAAGACGCACGACTCGCTCACGGAGGGCGTTCGGGAGCTCCAGGCCAGGATGGCCGCCGCCCAGCAGACCGGACCCGTCTTCATGGGCATCCGGGGCGGCATCGGCAGCCTGCCCCTCGCGGTGGCGGACTCGGTGCGCGCACGCGGCGGCGAGATCCTGACCGGGACGCCGGTGACCGAGCTGCGCCGCGAGACCTCCGGCGGCTGGCGTGTCGTCGCCGGCGACCGTGTGCTGCACGCGGACGCCGTCGTCGTGGCAGTCCCCGCCCCCGCGGCCGTCGGCCTCCTGCGCCCCGAGGCCCCGGAGGCCGCCACGGAACTCGCCGCCGTCGAGTACGCCTCCATGGCCCTGGTCACCCTCGCCTACCGCCGCGCCGACACCGCCCTCCCCGAGGGCAGCGGCTTCCTCGTCCCGCCGGTGGACGGACGCACCATCAAGGCGTCGACCTTCGCCTCCCAGAAGTGGGGCTGGATCGCCGAGGAGAACCCGGACACGGTCGTCCTGCGCACATCCGTCGGCCGGTACGGCGAGACCGAGATCCTCCAGCGCGAGGACACGGGCCTGGTGGACGTCTCCCGTCACGACCTGCGCGAGGCCACCGGACTGGACGCAACCCCCCTCGAAACCCACGTCACCCGCTGGACCGACGGCCTGCCCCAGTACCCCGTCGGCCACCACGCCCGCGTGGCCCGCATCCGCGAGCACGTCGCCAAGCTGCCGGGCCTCGCCGTCTGCGGTGCCCAGTACGACGGCGTCGGCATCCCGGCCTGCATCGCGAGCGCTTACGCGGCCGTCGACCAGATCGGCGGGGACCTGAGCGGTGTGGAGGAGCTCACCGCCAACCCGGTGCAGAGTCTGCACGGCGGAGCGGGAGAATAGCCGCATGAGTGACGACGCCCCCACCACCGCCCCGGACCGCATCGCGAACAAGGGCAAGCTGGCCAAGGACCTCAACGAGGTCATCCGCTACACCCTGTGGTCCGTCTTCAAGCTGAAGGACGTGCTGCCCGAGGACCGCGCGGGCTACGCCGACGAGGTCCAGGAGCTGTTCGACCAGCTCGCCGCGAAGGACGTGACGATCCGCGGCACGTACGACGTCTCGGGCCTGCGCGCCGACGCCGACCTCATGATCTGGTGGCACGCGGAGACCAGCGACCAGCTGCAGGAGGCGTACAACCTCTTCCGCCGCACCAGGCTCGGCCGCGCCCTTCAGCCGGTCTGGTCGAACATGGCGCTGCACCGCCCCGCCGAGTTCAACCGCTCGCACATCCCGGCCTTCCTCGCCGACGAGACGCCCCGCAACTACGTCAGCGTCTACCCCTTCGTGCGCAGCTACGACTGGTACCTGCTGCCCGACGAGGACCGCCGCCGCATGCTCGCCGACCACGGCAAGATGGCCCGCGGCTACCCGGACGTGCGCGCCAACACGGTCGCCTCGTTCTCCCTCGGCGACTACGAGTGGATCCTGGCCTTCGAGGCCGACGAGCTGTACCGCATCGTCGACCTCATGCGCCACCTGCGCGCCTCCGAGGCCCGCATGCACGTCCGCGAGGAGGTCCCGTTCTACACGGGCCGCCGCAAGGACATCGCGGAACTCGTCGCGGGCCTGGCGTAAGCAGGCCGAGCGAAATTCGCTGCGGTTCTGCCGCGCCCCAACGGGGCGCGGGGCTGTATCGATATGCGGCTCCGCCGCGTGGGCGCGACCAGCCACGACGGCGCCGCAGTCGGGCACGGTCATTGGGCCCCGCGGCGGCGCCGCAGATCCGCCAGGCAGCGCACCGTCACGGCCGGGCCGTCTTGCCCTTCAGGTTCTCCTTGATGGGCGCCGGGTGTGCCCGGCCGTCCGTCGCGGCCGGGTTAGGCTCCGCGTGCGGGGCGCAGGACGCCTCCTCCTCCGGCAGCCGGCCCTCCAGCAGATACGCGTCCAGGTAGCCGTTGATGCACCGGTTCGGGCCGCCCGCGATGCCGTGCGTGCCCGCCCCCCGCTCGGTCACCAGGACCGAGCCGTTCAGCCGCCGGTGCAGCTCCACGGCACCGTCGTAGGGCGTTGCCGCGTCCCGCTCGGCGGCCAGGATCAGCGTCGGCGGCAGCTCACCCGGCCCGGTCCGCACATCGAGCGGCTGCTGCCGGGGCGCCGGCCAGTAGGCGCACGGCAGGTTCATCCACGCGTTGTCCCAGGTCTCGAAGGGAGCCACCTGCGCGAGCTGCGTGTTGTCCTGGTCCCAGACCTTCCAGTCCGTCGGCCAGGGCGCGTCGTTGCACTCGACGGCGGTGTACACCGCGTTGGTGTTCTCCGCCTCGGCGGCCGTCTCGGTGGCCGGGCCGGCCTGCTCGACCAGCGGCTTCGCATCGCCCTTCAGATACGCCGACAGCGCCTTCGCACGGGTCGCCCAGTAGTCGTCGTAGTACCCGGCCGACAGGAACGCCGCCTGCAGTTCCGCCGGTCCCACCTTGCCGCCCGCCGGCTTCGCCGCCAGATGCTCGCTTGCCTTCTCGTAGCTGGCCTGCACCGCGTCGGCCGTCTTCCCCAGCCCGTACACGTCGTCGTGCCGGGCGATCCACTCCCGGAAGTCCGCCCAGCGCTTCTCGAACGCGGCCGACTGGTCGAGGTTGTTGCGGTACCAGATCTGCTCGGGATCCGGGTTCACCGCCGAGTCGAACACCATCCGCCGCACGTGCGAGGGGAACAGCGTCGCATACAGCGCCCCGAAGTAGGTGCCGTAGGACGCACCCATGAACGTCAGCTTCTGTTCGCCCAGCGCCGCCCGCACGACGTCCAGGTCACGGGCGTTGTTGAGCGAGTTGAAGTACTGCAGACCGCCGCCGGACCGCTTGGCGCAGCCGGTCGCGTAGGCCTTGGCCTCCTTGATGCGCTCCTGCTTGTACGCCTCCGAGGGGTACGTCGGCGCCTGCGAGGGTGCCTTGAAGAAGAGCTTGGGCTCCTCGCAGGACAGGGGTGAGGACTTGCCGACGCCGCGCGGGGAGTAGCCGATCAGGTCGTAGGCCGCCGCGAGCCGCTTCCACTCCGGGAGCATCCCGACGAGCGGGAAGTACAGGCCGTCGCCGCCGGGCCCGCCGGGGTTGTAGACCAGGGCGCCCTGGCGGGGCACCCGCCGCTTGCTGTTCTGGGGGTCCTTGTGCGTGGCCGTCACCCGGCTGACGGTCAGCTTGATCTGCTTGCCGCGGGGATGCGCGTAGTCGAGCGGCACGGACACCGTGCCGCACTCCATCTTGCCCGGCATGTCCTGCGCGGCGGCGCACTTCCCGAACTCGATGCCGGCCGCCCGGGCGCGCGCGGCGGCCACCGCCGTGCCCTGCAGCTCGGCCGCGTCCGGGGCGACGGGGGCGCTGCCTGCCGGGGCGGCCACGAGGGCGGTCAGGACCAGCGATCCGGCGGCCGAGTAGAGGGCGGCAGCTCTCATGACGTATCCCTTCGGTGCATGGCAGCGACAAAAGGGATGTTTCGTTCGGTGCATGCAGAAGGCAAGCACCGCCCCGGCGGTGTCGGCCTCAATGCCCCCTATGCGCCCCTGACGTGTGGTTCGCGCCAGGACTGCTCGCGGTGCGCGAAAGCTGCGCGCAGGTCCGGTTCGCCGATCGCGCGGACGCCTCGTACGGCGACGGTGGTGAGATACGTACGGTCGTCACCGTTGGAGGCGCGCCGGGTCAGGGCGCCCAGCAGCCGCTGCCCGGCCGGGGAGGCCCAGCGCGAGTAGGGGTGGGCCTCGATCCGGGCGATGGCGAGGCAGCTCAGCGTCAGCGCGAGCGGCAGGGCGAACCAGAGGGCGATCAGGCCGCGCGGCATCTCCGGCCGGGCGGGCAGCAGCAGCGCGATCGCGCCCAGCACGAGCACGGCCAGCGCGGCGAGCTGTACCTGGCGCACTCCGGCCGCGACGGTGGTCCGGGCACCGGCGGGCACGGCCAGGCCCGCGTCGACGAGCCGGTCGCCGAGACCGGCGACGGCGTCCGCGGAGGCCGCCGCGGCCCGGACCGGGGCGATGCGGCTCTGCCCCTCCGGCCCGATGGCCCCTATGACGGACCGCTCCATCTCGTCCCGGCCGCGCGGGTCGACCACCGTCGCCCAGCCCGTGTGGGCGAGCAGCAGGCGCCGCTGCCGGGCCATGGAGACCAGGGTCAGATCGGCGACCCTGCCGGGTCCGCCGGACAGGAACGCGGCCTCGTAGAGCGTCAGATCATGATGCCTGTCCTGCGCTGCGAGGTCCGCGTCCGCGGCCGCCGCACGTACGGCGGCCAGGCACAACCGCGTGCACGCGGTACCGGCGACGGCCCAGGCCGGCAACAGGAGAACAACCCAGAACATGCCGCGTTTCTATGCCAGATGCCCCGGGAAATGCCATGCCCTTTTCACGATGTGGACGGAGTGTTGTGGGTATGTGACGTTCCGTTTGCCGGGCCTGGCAGAGGTCACGGCGGCGGACTGGAGGCGGCCGGCGGCAGCGTGTAGGTCGGGGACGAGGACGGCTCCAGCGGGAGGACGGGACCGGGGCCCGTGGTCGGGTCGGCCGGCGGGGGAGCGCTCGGGGAGGCCAGGTCCTGGGCGAGGGCGTCCCAGTTGATGTAGCCCGTGGCCTCCAGGACCTTGATGTGGTCCAGCACGGTCGTGTTGGCGTCGTCGGCGAGCGCGCGCACCAGCGAGTTGCGGGTGCTCGCGCGGACCTGGGCGACGACCGAGAACACCCTGCCGTGGGCCAGCCGCAGGATGTTGGCGAACTTGCTGTCGTAGTCCGTGCCCTGCGCCGCGTTCAGGGTCGCCAGCCACTGCTTCTGCTGGTCGTTGGGCTCGTTGGGCAGCTGCAGCCCGAGCTTGGCCGCCACGTCCCGTACCCGCTGGTCGAGGAAGGTGTGCCCCAGAACCAGGTGCTGGCCCGCGGTCCGTACGGCCTCGGTGGTCCCCTTCTGCTCGGCCTGCTGTCCGGCGGGCAGCTCCCACAGGCCGGCCAGCCGGACCTTCGTGATGAAGTCGCGGTCGAGCGCGGACAGCGGCCCGTACTGCGTCGAGACGGTTTCGGCGTTCAGTACGTCGGCGCTGACGCCGGTGCCGGACCGGTCGGCGTACGACCAGATCGGGAAGATCAACGCCAGCAGGGTGGCCGTCAGGCCGATGATGATGACCCCGGTGCCGCTGAATATGCCTCGGCCGGTGACAGGTGGTCGCGGTCGCATGGTGCCTCCTACGGCACCGCATATTACTGCGGGGTTCGGCGGTCCCCGCTGTCGCGGCCGTCACCCTGGCGCTCAGCGGTGCAGGAGCACCCGCCGGGCCGCCCTGGCCATCCGCACCGCCGGCCGCTGTGAGCGCGGGACGGGCCCCGACCGCTCCAGCCACCACTGCCTGAGCTCCCGCCGGGCGCGGCTCTCTTCCAGGCGTCCGTCGAGCAGCAGCTGCCCGGCGAAGTCCAGGGCGTCCCGGCGGTAGCCGCCGGTCATCGGGTGACGCTGGGCGTACGAGAGAAAGGCGGGCCGGTAGGCGTCCCCGAGGATCTCCGGCAGCTCGGGCGCGACCTTGGCCACGACATCCGCCCGCTTCCCGGCGAGCGCCCGCGCCTGCACCCCGAGCCGCACCCGGTCGAACCCCTCCGGCACGGGCGTCCCGGCCACGAGCGCGGACAGCAGGGCGGCCTGGGCGAGCCCGAGTCGCTGCCGGGCGGCGTCGCTCGCCGGGGCGACGACGGAGTCCGGGGCCGCCTCCGCCGCCTCTGCCACGGTCTCCTCGCATATCGCCCGTCCCTTCGCCACGGCTGCCCGGATGGCCTCCAGCTCCCCTTCCAGCTCGGCGGGTTCGGGAAAGTTCTCGTCCCTCTCCAGCAGTACCCCGGGCGGCGAGACCCGCGAGGCGAGGTCGGTCAGGATGTCGAGGACCGGCTGCGGCACCGGGTGGGCGTGGCTGTCGTGCCAGACGCCGTCGCGTGCGAAGCCGCCCGCGACATGGACGTACGCGACGGCCTCCAGCGGGAGTTCCGCGAGCGCCTTCGCCGGGTCCTCGCCGCGGTTGACGTGGTTGGTGTGCAGGTTGGCCACGTCGATCAGCAGCCGCACGCCCGTCCGGTCGGCGAGCTCGTACAGGAACTGCCCCTCGGTCAGTTCCTCGCCCGGCCAGGAGATCAGCGCGGCGATGTTCTCCACGGCGAGCGGCACCGGCAGGGCGTCCTGTGCGATGCGGACGTTCTCGCACAGCACGTCGAGGGCGTCCCGGGTGCGCGGCACGGGCAGCAGATGACCGGCCTCCAGGAGCGGGGACGCCGTCAGCGGCCCGCCGGCCCGTACGAACGCGATGTGCTCGGTGACCAGCGGCGCACCCAGCGCCTCGGCCCGCTCGGCGAGTGCGGTGAGCCGGTGCTCGTCGGGCCGGTCGGCGCCGCCGAGGCCGAGCGAGACGCCGTGCGGGATCACGGTCACCCCGCGCTCGCGCAGCCGCCGCAGCGACTCGGGGAGGTGCCCTGGGCACACGTTCTCGGCCACGGCCTCGACCCAGTCGATGCCCGGCATGCGTTCCACGGCGTCGGCGATCTCCGGCCGCCACCCGATGCCCGTTCCCAGTCGCTCCATGGTCCGTCCCCTCCCTGCCGTCTCCTCGAAGAACGTGACGGGGGTATGGCCCCGCCGCTCGGACGCGAATCCCGTCGCCGGGACCTTCAGAGCAACATTTGAGGTTCGGCGCGGTCGGCTCGGCTCACCGCAGCACACCCTCGGAGTCCACCGGATCCGGCCGGCTGGTGTTGACGGTGCCCGGGGCGCCCGGCGACGGCCGGGAGGTCGTGCCGATGTCACCGGTGGCCTCGGCGGCGGGCGCCGAGGGCGCCACCTGGCCGGGGACCGGTGCGGACGGGCCGGTGGGGCTGGCGGTCGTGGTGGCCACCGCGTCGTTGGCGATGGCGTCGAAGTCGACCCGGCCGGTCTTCTCCAGCACCGTGATGTGGTCGAGGACCGTCTGGTTGGCGTCCGAGGCCAGCTGGCGTACGAGCGTGTTCCGGGTGGAGTTCCGGACGGTGCCGATGGCCGGGAAGATCTTGCCGTGCGCGGAGCGCAGCAGGTTCACGAACTTGTACTCGTACTCCGCGCCCGTCGCCGCGGTCATCTCCTGCAGCCAGCCCTGCTGTTGTTCGTTCGGCTGGTTCGGCAGTTCGACGCCGAGCCGGGCCGCGACGATCCGTACCCGCTTGTCGAGGTCGGTGTGGCCGACGATGAGGTGGTCGCCCGCCTCCTTGATCGCCTGGCTGGGCGCGCGCTCGACCGCCTGCTGCCCGGCGGGCAGCTCCCACAGGCCGGCCAGCCGCACCCGCACGATCAGATCGCGGTCGGCGGCGGTCAGCGGGCCCCACTGAGTGTTCACCGTTCCCGCCGCGACGTTGGCCTGACCCGTGCCCGACCGGTCGGCGTAGGACCAGACGGGGAACGCGATGACTCCGATGGTGACGACGATGGCCGCGAGGAGCAGGGCCGTACCGTTGATCCGCATGCCGGGAAGTACGGGCGGGGCCCCCGCATTGTTCAAGCGGAAGAAAAAAAGCTAAATGACTGGCAAAGCCGCAGCGGGTCCGGGTCAGCGCAGCGCCGGGTGATCGGCCACCACCGTGCAGGAGCCGGGCGCGATCTCGGTGAAGCCCGCGTCCCGCACCAACGGCAGCCCACTCGTGGTCAGTTGGCCCCAGCGTCCCGGGTCGGCGCTCCGTACGGCGAGCGGGAAACCCGCGTCCCGCCAGGCAGTCCGCTCCTCGTCCGACAGCTCCCACCAGGCCAGTTGGGCACCGTGGCCCGCCTGCGCCATCGCCTTGCCTGCGGACATGTCGAGGTCGGGGTTCAGCCACAGCACGGGCACCGCGGGATCCGCCTTCGCCGGCGGCTCCGGGTCGTCGAGATCCGTGCCGGAGACCTGCAACCTGGCCAGGTCCTTGGGCCATCCGTCGAGCGGTACGGGCGGGAACACCCGTACCTCCGCCGACTTGCCGCTCACCGTGATCCCGGGCAGCGCCTCGGCCCGCCGCCACTCGGCACCGCGGGCGCGCCGCACCACCTTGCGGATCCGGGCGTCCTGCCAGTCCCGCATGACCTGGGCCCACTCCCCGTCGCCGAGGGAGCGCTCGTCGCTGAGCATCACCAGTACGGCCCGGGCGGCGGTCTCCAGTGCGTCGGTACGGGCGGGCGGTGCGGCCTTCTCGATGTGCACGACGAGAGGCAGCACGAACTGGGGTGCCTGATCGCGCTCGTTGGGCTCGGACCGGAAAGGGCTGTCGTCGGCGGACGTCACATCTTGGCTCACATCGGCCAACCTTAAGGGGGTGCCGGGCCGTGCCGGTTTGCGAGGATGCCGTCATGCAACGTGATCTTCGGCTCGACAACGTCGGCCGCCGCTACGGCATGCGCGGCCCCTGGGTCTTACGCGGCGTCCACCTCGCCGTCGTGCCGGGCACACTCACCCGCGTCGAAGGGCCGAACGGCACCGGCAAGTCCACCCTCCTGCGTCTGCTGGCCGGCCTGGACGCCCCCAGCGAGGGCCGCATCACCGGCCGCCCCCGCACGGCATACGTCCCCGAACGCTTCCCGTCGGCCCTCCCGTTCACCGCGCACGGCTACCTCACCCACCTCGGCACCATCCACGGCCTCTCCCGCCGTACGGCGATCCGCGCCGCGGGCGAATGGCTGGACCGCTTCGGGGCAGCCGCCCACGCCCGCACCCCCATGGCCCAGCTGTCGAAGGGCAGCAGCCAGAAGGTCGCCGTCGCGCAGGCCCTGCTCGCCGAGCCGGAGCTGCTCGTCCTCGACGAGGCCTGGACCGGGCTGGACGTCGCCGCCCGCACCGAACTGGAGCGGGCCGTCGCCGAGCGCACCGCCGCGGGCTGCGCCGTGGTCTTCGTCGATCACGACCCGCGCCGACTGGCGGGCGCGCCCGACACCACGTACACGGTGCGTGACGGCGGCCTCGAACGCCGTACCCGCGAGAACGCCGTGACGCACGACGGCCCGCGGGTGGTGGTCGAGGTGCAGGGCGGGCAGCCGCCCGTCGAGGCACTGGGCGCCCTCGTCTCCGTGGAGGAGACCGCACCGGGCACCTACCGCCTCACCGTCCCCGCCTCCCACTCGGACGTCGTACTGCGCACCCTGCTGACGGCGCGCCCGCCGTGGCACGTGGTCAGCGTGCAGGCCCTCGACAAGGACGGCCGGGGGGAGCGATGACCGCCCTCCTGCGCTACCAGGCCGCCCTTCTGCTGCACTCGCAGCGCTGGCTGCCGCCGGTCATCCTGTACGCGGCGTTCCTCGGCATCGGTGTGCAGAGCGGGCAGCCCGTCCTCGACTCGCTGGGTTACACGGCCGCGGCGCTGCTGCCCGTCGCCGCCTGGCTGGTACGGATCTGCGTCACCGTCGAGCCGCCCGCGGCCCGTGCCTGCGTGGCCGCGGCCTCCGGGCCTGGGCGGGCGCATCTGGCCCGGCTGCTGGTGGCCCTGATCGCCGCGGCGGCGCTCGGTACGGCCGCGGTCCTCGTCGTGACCCTGATCAGCGCGCCGGTCAGCACGGACAACCGGACCCGGATCGCACTGCTCCCGGCGGCCGCGGCCGGGCTCCTCGCCGCGCAGGCCTGCGCACTGCTCGGCACGGCGGTCGGCGCGCTCACCAACTATCCGGTACTGCGCGCACCCGGCCGCGCGGTCCCGGCGATGCTGCTCACGGCGCTGCTGTCGGCGGTGACGACGGGCTCCCCGGCACAGGCGGCGGTCAGCGACCTGGTCACCGGCTCCCAGTCGGGCAGGATCCCCACCCCCCTGCTCCCACTGACCACGGCAGCCGTCCTCACAACAGCAGCGATCACAACGGCCTGCACCCTCACATCCCGCCGCTCACCCTGAATGACCGCTCCGCTGGGGGCAGGGGTGCGGCGGCCTGAGCTGTCGGGTTCCGTTGCTGGGCTTGGATCGGCGCTCGGCTGGGGGCATTAGCGACCCTGCGGGCCGGCGGGGGCGGTCGCGCTCACGCGGCGGCGCCGCAAATCGACGCAGCCCCCGTGCCCCTGTGGGGGTGCGGCGGCTCGAGCTGTCGGGTTCCGTTGCTGGGCTTGGATCGGCGCTCGGCTGGGGGCAGCAGCGCCCCTGCGGGCCGGCGACTGCTCGCGCTCACGCGGCGGCGCCGCAAATCGACGCAGCCCCGAGCCCCTGTGGGGGTGCGGCGGCTCGAGCTGTCGGGTTGCGTCGCTGGGCCTGGGGCGGCGCTCTGCTGGGGGCAGCAGCGACGCTGCGGGCCGGCGGCTGCTCGCGCTCACGCGGCGGCGCCGCAAATCGACGCAGCCCCCGCCCCCTGGGGCGGTCCGTTGTTCAGCCGGAGCAGGCGGTGCGCTGGGCCTCCTGCCACTCGCACACCGGGCACAGGGTGATGCCCTTGTACGACTCCGGGTACTCCGTCGGCTCGCGGCAGAGTACGCACTCGGCATACGGCGGTCCGTCCGCCCGGGGCGGCTTCGTGGCGTCGCGGATGGTGCAGTAGTCCTCGCTCACCCCTCCAGCGTAAGCCGCTCACTGCCGGCCCCTCGCGGCCCCGATCAGTTCGGACACCTTCACGAAGCGGAAGCCCTTCCTGCGGAGCTCCGGCACGATGGTGCGCACCGCCTGTTCGGTCACCGGCGCCGCGCTGCGTGTGCAGTGCATGACGACGACCGAACCCGCCCGCACCCCCTCCAGCACCTGCCGGGCAACCGCCTCCGCGTCCGTGGCGAACGCGTCGCCGCTCACCACGTCCCACTGCACGGCGGTGACGCCGGTCGCGGCCAGCGCCTTCAGGGCCTGCCGGTCGTAACAGCCGCCCGGGAAGCGGAAGTACGGCATCGCGTGCGGTACCCCGGCCCTGCGGAACGCGGCGTACGCACGCTCCACGTCCGACCGCATCCGGTCCTCGGAGACGGTCGGCAGCCCGTAGCAGTTCCCGGTGAAGCTGTAGTGGCTGTAGGAGTGATTGGCGACCTCGAAGAGCGGGTCCCGCCCGACGGACCGCGCCTGCGCCGGGTATTCGTCCGCCCACCGCCCGGTCATGAACACGGTCGCCGGAACCTTCAGCGCCCGCAGCGTCGCGATCAGCTCGGGATTGTCGAACCGCTCGCCCGCCGCGGCCCGCGCTCCCTGATCGGCGGTCATGTCGGCATCGAAGGTGAGCGCAACGGTTCTGCCCTGTGTACGGGGGCCGTTCTTGAAGACGGGCGTGAGACCGGCGGGGCCGGGGGCCAGCGTAGGGGGCCGGGACGGGGCGGCGGGGGTCGCGGACGGGGCAGGGCGAGCGGAATGGGCCACATCGGGGGCGCCGCAGGCGGTGAGCACGGCGCCGAGTGCGCAGGCAGCGGCTGCATGGCGGGCGACAGATACAGGTCGTACGGGACTGATCATCGTACGAACATAAGTGGATGAAACGGGTTAATCGTGTATCGGCGCGTCACTCCGTGGGAGCGCCCGGCGATCAGTGCCCGTAGCTGCCCGTCAAGGTGCCGGAGGCCGCTGTGTGGCCGGTCAGGGCGCGTCTGACGTCGTCGGCCGTGGCGTCGGCCGACAGGGTGAGGGTCTTGTCGGTGGCGTAGACCGAGAAGACGTAGTGGTGGGGCCTGCCCTTGGGCGGGCAGGGGCCGCCGTACGCGTTTTTCTTGAAGCCGTTGCGGCCCTGTGTGGCGCCCTTGGGCACCTGGCCGGCGGCCCAGTGGGTGTCGTGCGGGTCGATGCCCCACATCAGCCAGTGCACGAAGGTGCCGTTCGGGGCGTCCGGGTCCTCGACCAGCACGACCAGTTCGGCGGCGCCGTCGGGGACGCCGGACAGGTCCAGCGGTGGTGAGACGTTCTCCCCGTCGCACGTGTAGCGGCGGGGGACGGTGCCGCCCTCCGGGAAGGCGCTGCTCGTCACGGTGATCCGCCGCGCGGCGCTGGGTGCGGGGACGGACGTGCCACTGTCGTTGTCCCCGCACCCCGAGGCGAGCCCCACTGCCGCCGCGGCGACGACGATCACGAGCCTGCGATGCATGGACGAAACGCTAGCCGCGCCCCTGCGCCCCCGCTACCTGCGCCAGGGCCCCGTCACCGCGAACGTCGTGCCGGGCGTGTAGCAGTTGACGTACATCGTGCGCCCGTCGGGGGAGAAGGTGACGCCGGCGAACTCGCCCCACTCGGGAGCGTCCGGGGTGCCGATGTTCTGTCTCCCGCGGGCCATCGCGTACACCTCGCCGGCCCTGGTCACGCCGAAGACATGCTGGGCGCCGTTGCCGTCCTCGCAGACCATCAGGCCGCCGCTGGGAGCGAGGCAGATGTTGTCCGGGGACTCGCCGGGGAGCTGGACATCGGTGTCCGGGCCGAAGACGATCACCAGGGTCAGACGGCGTGCCGAGGGGTCGTAGCGCCAGATCTGGCCGTAGTGGTCGGCCGCCGAACCGTCGGCGCTGCGGGCGAAGGACGACACGAAGTACACGCACCGGCCACCCCAGTAGCAGCCTTCCAGCTTCTGCGCGTGGGTGATGCCCTTCGGGCCGAAGTCCTGCAGCCGGACAGGGGTTTGGGCGGCGAGGGGGTCCGGTACGTCGACCCACTCGATGCCGTCGAAGGCGGCGCCGGGCTCCTGGATCGTGGACAGGTCGGGTACGCCGGGCACCCGCATCGCCTGCAGCCGGCCGCCCGCGCGCAGCGAACCGACGCCGCCGAGCGGCTTGTGGGGCAGGAAGCGGTAGAAGAGGCCGAAGGGCTTGAGGAAGGCGTCCTCGGTCTCGTAGACGATCCCGCGCTTCGGGTCGATCGCGATCGCCTCGTGCTGGAAGCGGCCCATCGCGGTCAGCGGGACGGCGCCCGTGCGGTGCGGGTCGGCCGGGTCGACCTCGAAGATGAAGCCGTGGTCCTTGGTGTAGCCGTTGGTACCGGCCTTGTCCTCGGTCTCCTCGCAGGTCAGCCAGGTGCCCCAAGGGCTCCGCCCGCCCGCGCAGTTGACGGCCGTACCGGCGATGGCGACACGCTCATCAACTACCGTCAGCACGTTGTTGCAGGAGTCCAGGGTCAGGGCCGTGCAACCGCCCTTGCCCGCCGGGTCGTAGGTGAGGCCCGCGACCGTGGGGACGGCGTGCTTCGCGGTGGGGCGGTTCTCGTGGTTGCGGACCAGGTGGACGCGCCCGCCTCTCGCGGGCAGAGCCGTCATGCCGTCGTGGTTCGAGGGCACCGGGCCCTCGCCGGAGCGGAGTTGGTCGCCCTCGCGGGAGAGGACCTGGTAGCGGAAGCCCTTCGGGAGGTCGAGCAGGCCGTTCGGGTCGGGGACGAGGGGGCCGTAACCGGTGTGGCCGAGGTCCTGGGCGGCGGCTGTTCCCGCGAACAGCTCGGACAGGGCCCCGGTGAAAGCGATGCCCACCCCTAGGGCACCGGAGCGGGCAAGGATCTGACGTCGTGTTGCAGACATGAAGGGTGCAACCTTCCTGTTGGCGGACAGGAACTGTGACGTCGCTGTGTCTATCACCCGCCGCGCGGCACGGGAACCACGCGGGTAACACGTGTCACGTCTCGATCTGGCGGTCCGGCGGCGCAGGCGCAGGCGGCGGCGCAGGCGGCGGCTGATGTTCCTGCGCCCGTTCCAGGAACCGCAGCAGCTCCACGGGGAAGGGCAGCACGAGCGTCGAGTTCTTCTCGGCGGCCACCGCGACCACGGTCTGCAGCAGCCGCAGCTGGAGCGCGGCAGGCTGATCAGACATCTGTTTGGCGGCCTCGGCCAGCTTCTTGGAGGCCTGGAACTCGGCGTCCGCATTGATGATCCGGGCCCGCCGCTCGCGGTCCGCCTCCGCCTGCCGGGCCATGGAACGCTTCATCGTGTCCGGCAGCGACACGTCCTTGATCTCGACCCGGTCGATCTGCACGCCCCAGCCGACCGCGGGGCTGTCGATCATCAGCTCGAGGCCTTCGTTGAGCTTCTCGCGGTTGGACAGCAGGTCGTCCAGCTCGCTCTTGCCGATGATGGACCGCAGCGAGGTCTGCGCCATCTGCGAGACGGCGAAGCGGTAGTCCTCGACGTTGATGATCGCGGCCGCCGCATCCACGACCTTGAAGTACACGACGGCGTCCACCCGCACGGTCACGTTGTCGCGCGTGATCCCCTCCTGCGCGGGCACGGGCATCGTCACGATCTGCATGTTGACCTTACGCAGCCGGTCCACCCCGGGGATGATCAGCGTGAACCCCGGCTCGCGCACCCCGCCCCTCAGCCGTCCGAGCCGGAGGACCACCCCGCGCTCGTACTGCTTGACGACCCGTGCCGCGGCCGAGAGATACACCAGGCCTGCGGCGCCGGCGGCCACGACCGCTCCCAGCAGCTCTTCGAGCATGTCGACCTCCTCTTCGAGAGGCCACTTTTGTACGTTTCTGTAACGATATGCCCGGTCCGAGACACTGGTCGAGTCTCGGACCGGGCATGGTGATACGGCTACGCCGCCGTCATCCGCACGGGTTCGGTGCCGACCGCGCTGTGCCGCTCGGCCCAGTTCTCCAGCGCCGTACGGCAGGCGTGGTCCAGGTGGTGCAGCCCGGACAGGTCCAGCTCGACCGGGCGGTCCTGGGGCAGCGCCTCCAGGCTGTCGAGGATCTTCGGCAGCCGCAGGAAGGTGGCGTTGCCCGAGAGGTGGACCTGGATGGGCCCCGCGCCCTTGTCGATGACCTCGGTCTTGAGATGCGAGGCCTCCCAGGCGGTCTTGACCACGGACAGGGCCAGACCGATGAGCACACCCTCGAACATGTTCACCGCGACGATCGACACGGCTGTCACCACGAGGATCAGGGCCTCGCCCCGGTGGCTGCGCCACAGCGTCGAGATCTGGCGGAACGGGATCAGCTTCCAGCCCGCGTGCACCAGGATGCCGGCCAGGGCGGGGATCGGGACCAGCGCGAGGGCGGAGGGCAGCGCGGCGGCGAACAGCAGCAGCCAGGCGCCGTGCAGCACCCGCGAGGCCTTGGTCTTGGCGCCCGCGTTGACGTTGGCGGAGCTGCGCACGATCACCGCGGTCATCGGCAGGGCGCCGAGCAGACCGCACACCGTGTTGCCCACGCCCTGCGCGACCATCTCCTTGTTGTACTCGGTGCGCGGACCGTCGTGCAGCCGGTCCACGGCCGCCGCGCTGAACAGGCTCTCCGCCGAGGCGATCAGCGCGAACGCGATGATCGTGCCCCAGATGGCCGGGGTGGCCAGCTCGCCGAAGGCGCCGGCCCCGGGCACCTGGATGACACCGAACAGGCCCTCCACCGTGACGGTGGCGACCGGCAGGCCGAAGGCCAGGGCGGCGGCCGTGGCCAGGACCACCGCGGCGAGGGCGCCAGGCACCGACTGCACCGCCTTCGGCAGCTTCTTCCACAACACGATGACGGCGATGGTGCCCGCACCGATCCCGAGCGAGGCCAGGGCCGCGCTGCTGCCGAGGGCGTCGGCGAAAGCCCCCGGCAGGCCCGCGATCTTGCCGATGCCGGTCGACGGGGCCTTCAGGCCGGCTGCCGCGTAGATCTGCCCGGCGATGATCACCAGGCCGATGCCGCAGAGCATGCCCTCGACGACGGAGACGGATATCGCCCGGAACCAGCGGCCAATCTTGAGGAAACCCATGGCGAGTTGGAGCAGACCGGCCATCAGCACGATCACGCCGAGCGTGCCGACGCCGAACTCGCTGACGGCCTCGAAGACGAGCACGGTCAGGCCGGCGGCCGGCCCCGAGACCTGGAGGCTGCTGCCGGGCAGGAACCCGGTGACGAGGCCGCCCACGATGCCGGTGACGAGGCCCAGCTCCGCCGGGACGCCGGAGGCGACCGCCACGCCGACGCACAGCGGCACGGCGACCAGGAAGACGACTATGGAGGCGAGGAAGTCCTGCCTCAGATAAGGGTACTTGGTCGTCATGGCGGCGCTCACAGAGCCTTGAAGACGTCGGAGGCGCTGTCGTGCGCCAGGACGGCGCCGGTGTGGACCTCGTAGTACCAGGCGTGCAAGGACAGTTGACGGTCCTTCAGCTTCTTCTCGATGTACGGGTAGGAGCGCAGCCGCAGCAACTGCGTCAGGACGTGGCTCTGCACGCCCTCGGCGACGGCCGGGTCCTCGACCGCGCCTGCCGGGCGCGGGGTGGCGTGCGCGAGCCAGTCGCGCACGGCGGGGACGGCGGTCAGGTCGTCGCCGCGCACCAGGGCACCGACGGCGCCGCAGTGCGAGTGGCCGCAGACCACGATGTCGTCGACCCCTAGCACCTCCACGGCGTACTCGATGGTGGCCGCCTCGCTGGTGGGGTGCTCGGAGGCGAACGGCGGGACGATGTTGCCCGCGGTGCGCAGCTCGAAGAGCTCGCCCGGGCGGGCGCCGGTGATCAGGGCCGGGACGACCCTGGAGTCGGAGCAGGTGATGAACAGCACCTGCGGGGACTGGCCTTCGGCGAGTTTGGCGAACTCCTCAGGGCGATGTCCGAACGTACGGGCGTTGTCGATGAGGGGCTGCATGGTGACTCCTCCTGGCGCGCCACGACGGCGCGTCGGTGTGGGCAGGACAGAGGTGGGGGAATGTACTGTTCTGCGTCTCTCTCAGCAGCGGAAGACCTGAAGTGCCGCCGGAGAGTGGGATGTCGAAGGTCTCGACAGTTGAAGGGCGCGGTTCGCGACCGGCATGTGAACGGAGGCCGGGTCCTGCGCCGACAGTGGGCGCTCGGGTTCCTCCGGAGTGAATCCGGTGTTCACATGACGCTCGCGGGGGCGCAGGGGGCCGGTCGGGGCCCCGGAGATTCCGCAGTCGCGGAACGTCGCGGCCTCGTCACGCAGCGCCTTGCCCGAGAGCTTGGTTCCGGGCAGATCCTTGGCTACGGCATGACGGACCGTGTGCGCGGCTGCGAAGGACGTGGTGGGAGCGAAGAAGGTGAACGCAAGCAGGGCGGCGGCGAGCACGGCCAGGACCGTACGGCTCGTCGTACCTCGGAACATGCGCCCCCCTTCCTGTCGCTCAGTTTCTTGCATCGACCAAGGAATGGTCAATCGCCGGTCAAGAAACACGTTAACCCTGCAAAGTTGTTTGCAGGGTTAACTTCACGTTTCCGGCTGAAGAGAGCCTGAAATGCGCTGGTGGGGTGGCGTGAACTAGTCGCTCTCGGCGAGTCCCTTGCCGTCCCGCGCCAGCGCGGTGAGCCGGGAGATGGCCCGGAAGTACTTCTTGCGGTAGCCGCCGTTCAGCATCTCCTCGCTGAACAGCCGGTCGAAGGGCAGCCCGGAGGCCAGGACCGGCACCTCACGGTCGTAGAGCCGGTCCGCGAGCACCACCAGCCGCAGGGCGGTCGACTGGTCGGGGACGGGGCGGACGTCCGTGAGGCAGACCGCCTTCAGGCCGTCGGTCAGCGCGCCGTACCGGCTGGGGTGGACCTTGGCGAGGTGGTCGAGGAGGTGCGGGAAGTCGTCGAGCGAGGCTCCCGGGGTGGCGTACGCCGCCTTCGTCACCTGCTCGTCGGAGAAGGGCGCCGGCGCCTCGGGCAGGCCGCGGTGGCGGTAGTCCTCGCCGTCGATGCGCAGGGCGCGGAAGTGGGCGGACAGGCCCTGGATCTCGCGCAGGAAGTCGGCGGCCGCGAAACGGCCCTCGCCGAGCTTGCCGGGGAGGGTGTTGGAGGTGGCGGCGAGGGCCACACCGGCGTCGACGAGCCTGCCGAGCAGGGTCGACACGAGGACGGTGTCGCCGGGGTCGTCGAGCTCGAACTCGTCGATGCACAGCAGGCGGTGGCCGCTGAGCGTCTGCACGGTCTGCTGGAAGCCCAGGGCGCCGACCAGGTTGGTGAGCTCGACGAACGTGCCGAACGCCTTGAGCGCGGGCTCCGCCGGGGTGGCGTGCCAGAGGGAGGCGAGCAGGTGGGTCTTGCCGACGCCGTAACCGCCGTCGAGGTAGACACCGCGGGGGCCCGCGGGGATCTTCGGTGCCTTCGGCTTCCCGAAGCCGAACAGGCCGCGCTTACCGCCGCCGACGGCGTGCGCCCCGCCGAGCCCGGCCGCGAAGCCCTCGAGGACGCGGACCGCCTCGGTCTGGCTGGGCTGGTTCGGGTCCGGTATGTAGGTGCTGAAGCGGACCGAGTCGAAGCGCGGCGGCGGCACCATCTCGGCGACCAGGCGGTCCGCGGGGACGTGCGGCGCACGGGCGCACAGGGAGAGCGGGGCCGCGTCGGCTATCGGGCTGAGGCCGGGGGCGGAAGGGGAGGACGACACGGTTCCCCATGCTAAGCGCCGTGCCACACTGCACGACATGCGACGCCTGTTCCCTGTGACCGACGAGACAGTGCCGAAAGCCCCTGGAACTCCCGGTGAGGAGGGTGTGACCGGTGGGGCCGGCGGGCCCGAAGTCCCGGCCGACCGCGAGTGGAGCCTCGCCGAACTCGCCGCCGCCTATGCCTACCCCGAGCCCACCGCGGACGGCCGGCCCGTCCCGTGGCTGCGCGCGAACATGGTCTCCACGCTCGACGGGGCCGCCCAGCACGACGGCCGCTCGCAGCCGATCTCCAGCGCGGCCGACATGCGGATCTTCGGCACCCTGCGCGGGCTGGCGGACGTCGTGGTCGTCGGTGCGGAAACGGTACGTCAGGAGGGGTACCGGCCGGCACGCGCGCGTGCGGAGTTCGCGGAGCTGCGACAGGCGGCCGGGCAGCCGCCGGCGCCGGCGATCGCGGTGGTCAGCGCCAGCCTGGACCTGGACTTCTCCCTTCCGCTGTTCACCTCCCCGGTGGTGCCGACCCTGGTCCTCACGGGCGCCGCGGCGGCCCCCGACCGGGTCGCCGCCGCCGAGAAGGCCGGCGCCCGGGTGGTGATCGCCGGTGACGGCGTCGGCGTGGAGCCCGCCCGCGCGGTACGGGCCCTGGGCGAGCTCGGCCACACCCGGCTGCTGACCGAGGGCGGCCCACGGCTGCTCGGCCAGCTGGTGGCGGCCGGAGTGCTCGACGAGCTCTGCCTCGCCGTCTCCCCGATGCTCACCGCCGGCGACGCGCAGCGCATCGCGGGCGGTCCGTCGGTCGCCGTTCCGCAGCGCTTCGTCCTCGCGTCGCTGCTGGAGGAGGAGGGGTTCCTCTTCACCCGCTACCGGCGCCCCTGAGGATCGTTCAGCGGCACCGCCGTCCCGAAACGACGGAACCTACCGTTCCGCTTTGCTCGGGGCGGGCACACTGAATCTCGCAGTCCCCGTGACAGCACGGGGCAGGATGGTTTCCGCAGAAGGGGCGCCCGGTGTTCACAAGCGTATTGATGATCGAGAAGGCCCTGACGTCCGCAGACGTGGAGTTCGTCACCAGCTTGCACGGAGACGAGGAGGTCTCCTTCCACGTCCTGCTCCAGCCCCGCGGCGACCAGGCGGACCGCCTGCTGCGGGCCATCGACGACGTCGCGCTCGGCGAGCTGGAGGAGGTCGCGCACGAGCGGGACGTCCCCGAGGGGGCCGCCGCGAAGGATTTCGGTGAGCGGGCGCTCGAGGTGTCGCTGCAGGCGCTGACGGCTGCGGGCAGCTCCGCTGAGGGGCGGCTGATCGTGGATCATCCGTTGGATGCGTTGAAGGCTCTCGTGGACGAGATCGACGCCGATGAGGTGATCGTGCTCACCGATCCCCACTACGTGGAGGAGTTCTTCCACCGGGACTGGGCTTCTCGGGCTCGGCACAAGGTGGGGGTGCCGGTGTTGAAGCTGTTCTCGCACAGTAAGGCCTAGGCGCCGTAGGGGTGCGGTGCGTTTGTGACGGCGGGAGCGTCGTGGCTGGTCGCGCAGTTCCCCGCGCCCCTGGGGAGGTGCGGTCGCCGTAGGCAATAGGCTGGGGCGACTGAACATCCGCCGTATCTGGACGCACAGGGAGACATACGCATGGCACCCGGCAACCTTCCTCCCGCCATGGAGCGACCGCATTTCATCGGCATCGGTGGGGCTGGGATGTCCGGGATTGCGAAGATTCTTGCTCAGCGTGGGGGCAAGGTGGCCGGTAGTGATGCGAAGGAGTCCGCCACCGCGGAGGCGCTGCGGGCGCTGGGTGTGACCGTGCATATCGGGCATGCGGCGGAGCATCTCGCCGACGACGCCAGTTGTGTCGTCGTGTCCTCGGCGATCCGCAAGGACAATCCGGAGCTGGCCCGCGCCGCCGAGCTGGACATTCCGGTGGTGCACCGGTCCGACGCCCTCGCCGCGCTGATGGACGGGCTCAGGCCGATCGCGGTCGCCGGCACGCACGGCAAGACCACCACGACGTCGATGCTGGCCGTCTCGCTGAGCGAGCTGGGGCTGAAGCCGTCGTACGCGATCGGCGGCGACCTGGACGCGCCCGGCTCCAACGCCCTGCACGGCGAGGGCGACATCTTCGTCGCCGAGGCCGACGAATCGGACCGCAGCTTCCACAAGTACGCACCCGAGGTCGCGATCGTCCTCAACGTCGAGCTGGACCACCACGCCAACTACGCGTCCATGGACGAGATCTACGAGTCCTTCGAGACGTTCGCCGGACGGATCGTGCCCGGCGGCACGCTGGTGATCTCCGCCGACCACGAGGGTGCACGCGAGCTGACCCGGCGGCTGACCGGCTCCGTGAGGACCGTGACGTACGGAGAGGCCGAGGACGCCGACGTGCGCGTCCTGTCCGTCGTACCGCAGGGGCTGAAGAGCGAGGTCACGGTCCTGCTGGACGGGCAGGAGCTCACCTTCGCCGTGTCCGTGCCCGGCCGTCACTACGCGCACAACGCCGTGGCCGCCCTCGCGGCGGGTGTCGCGCTGGGCGTCCCCGCCGCCGAACTGGCGCCGGCCCTGGCCGCGTACACCGGTGTGAAGCGCCGACTGCAGCTGAAGGGCGAGGCGGCCGGTGTCCAGGTCATCGACTCCTACGCCCACCACCCGACGGAGATGACCGCCGACCTGGAGGCGATGCGCGCCGCGGCGGGCGAGGCACGGATCCTGGTCGTCTTCCAGCCGCACCTGTTCTCGCGGACGCAGGAGCTCGGCGAGGAGATGGGGCAGTCGCTGGCCCTGGCGGACGCGTCGGTGGTCCTCGACATCTATCCGGCCCGCGAGGACCCGATCCCGGGCGTGACGAGCGAGCTGATCATCGAGGCGGCGCGGGCCGCGGGCGCGGACGTGACGCCCGTCCACGACAAGTCCGAGGTGCCGGAGGCCGTGGCGGGAATGGCGAAGGCGGGTGATCTCGTTCTCACCATGGGCGCGGGCGACGTCACCGACCTCGGACCGCGCATCCTGGACCGTCTCGCGAAGTAAGGGGCTGAGCTTCATGTCGTACGACGTCGAAAAGCCGGACGAGCAGTGGCGTGCGGAGCTGACCCCGGCCGAGTACGCGGTGCTGCGCCAGGCTGCGACCGAGCCCGCCTTCACGGGTGAGTACACCGACACCAAGACGACCGGCGTCTATTCGTGCCGTGCCTGCGGCGCCGAACTGTTCACCTCCACCACGAAGTTCGAGTCGCACTGCGGCTGGCCGTCCTTCTACGACCCGAAGGACACCGACGCGGTCGAGCTGATCGAGGACCGCTCGCACGGCATGGTGCGCACCGAGGTGCGGTGTGCGCGGTGCGGGTCGCACCTCGGGCATGTCTTCGAGGGCGAGGGGTATCCGACGCCCACGGACCAGCGGTACTGCATCAACTCCATTTCCCTGCGGCTGACCCCTGACGAGGGCTGACCGTCCTAGTCCGCCGTCCTGGCGTAGGTGTAGGGCGCGGCGACCGCGCCGCTGTGGTGATCCGCGGCGCGCAGGGCGGCGGTGAGGCGTTCGCGCGGTTTCAGGCCTAGGCCGGCGGTGGCGTGGAGGGCGCCGAGGGCGTACTCGTCGCCGCAGCCGACCGCGGCGTACCCGTCGGCGGACTCGCTGACCTGGTAGTCGCCGTGGATGGCGAAGAGCCGGCCGTGGATGCCCACGAGGAAGCTGCCGGCCTGTTCCTGCTCGGACTCCTTGCGCGCCCAGCCGCCGTCCTTCAGGCAGGCGCGGACCGCGTTGACGAAGGTCGTGGCCATGAAGCGGTAGAGGGCACCTTCCGGGTGCGGGGCCTCCAGTGCGTAGTGCAGCAACTGGCCCATGCGGAAGGAGGTGGTGTACCCGAGGACGTAGGGTCCGTTGGTGAACACCTTGGGGTCGCGGCAGATGGTGAGCCGGTAGTCGTCACTGCCCGCGGAGTCTCCGGCCAGATGTACTCGCTTGCGGTGAACCAGGCCGACGATGACGGTCAAGTCAGCACCCCCGTAGTGGTGTTGAGGCATGGGTGGCCGCCTCGGGGCATTTCTGCCCGCCGACCGCGCGGAGTCACCGCTTCCGTTCAGCGGTGGTCCGCCAACATCTGCGCCCGGCCCGGCGTCCCGCGTCCGGGGCGTCTGCTGCGTGGTGGGCGGTGGGGCCACCACAGGACGTAGGCCGCGGAACCGGCCGCGAAGGCCAGGCGGATCAGGCCCTGGGCGGAGTCCGAGGGGATGAACAGGGCGCTGCCGTACAGGGAGATGAGTGCGAGCCAGCTGACCCAGGGGACCAGCCGGCGCTGGCCGATGGAGTCCCAGATCAGGGTGCCGAGGAGGACCGAGGCGTTGTAGTACGTGTAGACGCTCGGGTCCAGGACGATGCGGGCGTCGGCGGCGAGCAGCACGACGGCCGGCCAGCGGTGCCGGCGGACGGCCAGGGCGCCCAGGGCGATGCCGAGGGCCATCTGGGCGGGGCGGTCCCACCAGGGGGTGGCGGCGTCGTGCACGCCGAACCAGCGCAGGGCCGAGGCGGGCTGGTTCGGGATCGTGAAGCGGGCGGCGGCCAGGGTGTCCAGGTGGGTGAGGTAGAAGGGCAGCCAGGCGACGGCCACCAGGCCGATCGTCCAGGCCGCGGAGCGCAGCCGGGCGGGGCGCGGCAGGGCCAGCAGCAGGGGCAGGAAGCCGACCGCCCAGGGTTTGGAGTCCACCGCGAGGGCCAGGAAGACGCCGACGGCCGTCGCGTTCCCGCGCACCAGCGCCCGTACGGCGAGGGTGGTGAAGAACAGCGCCAGGACGTCGTCGAGATGCGCGAAACGCACCGAGACCTCCACCCACATGGGGATGAAGGCCGCTCCGGCGATCAGTACGCGCTGCTGGAGGCGTTTGTGGTTGAGTCCCGTGCCCCGGTAGTGGTCGGCGGCGGCGCGGCCGACCAGCACCAGCATGTACAGGCCCAGGCCGGACATGAACGCGTCGGCGAGCTTCTCGCCGAGTTCGGCGGGGAACGGGGCGAACAGCCCGGCGACCAGGAAGCTGACCGGGCCGATCTGCAGCTCGGGGTGGTTGGCGTAGAGGGCGAGGCCGCCGCCGGGGAGCTGGTGGAAGAGCAGCTGCTGACCCCTGACCAGATAGTGCCAGGACACGGCTTCATGGCGTTCGGCCACGAAGAACCAGGCGACCGTCCACAGGGTCAGCAGTGCGATGTGCCGGCGAACCGGATGGCCGCCGATACTGCCGATCCGTGCCCCGTCCCCGGGCACGGCTGTGGCCGTCCTCCGCTTCCGCACTTTCCATCCTCCCCCTCGGCCCGCGCCCGGCGTCGGGACGGCCGAGGTCGCGGGTACTGCCCCGTCGTCCCGTTAGAGGGGGACTCGGCGCTGTGGGTTGCCTGTCCGGGGCCAGATCCGGGCAGCCGAACGGACGAAGCCCGGCGGCGAGTTCAGAGCACCTTCCGCTGCACCAGTGCCGACAGCACCAGCGCCCCCGGAAGCAGTGGCAGCCACACCGTCAGGACGCGGTAGCCGATGACGGCGGTCGCGGACAGGTTCATGGGTGCTCCGAGCGCGACCATGGCGAAGACGACCGCCGCGTCCACGGGGCCGATGCCGCCCGGTGCGGGCACGGCCCCGACCGCTGTGTTCGCGGCCAGGAACGCGAAGGCGACCTGCAACCATGACAACGACAGCCCGAGCGCCGCCCCGACCGCGAAGAGCACGCTCGCCTGGATCAGCGGGGCGGCGGCCGACCCTCCCCACAGGGCGAGGACCCGCGCGGGCCGGGTGTGCAGCAGTCGTACGTCGGTGAGCGCGCAGCGCAGGGCGTCGAGGAGGGGGCGGCGCAGCGGCCGTACGGTCGTCACGAGCAGGGCGGTGGCGATGAGGGCGAGGGCCACCGCTCCGGCGACCAGGAGCGACGTCCGCCGGTCCGGCACGAGTCCGCCGGTCAGCAGTACGTCGGGGAAGGCGGCCAGGAAGACGAGGAGCACCAGCGTCCTCGCCATCGGCTTGACCGCCGAGTACAGGGCGAGCGAGGCGGTGGCCCGGGCCAGCGGTATGCCGCGGCCCTGGAGGAAACGCAGGGTGACGGCGTGGGCTCCGATACCGGCCGGCAGTACGTGGTTGGCGGCTCCGGCGGCGAACTGCGAAGCGATCAGCAGCCCGGCCGGGAGCCGCTCCGGCAGCGCGCCCTGCCGGATGCAGGGGGCGGACAGCCAGCCCAGGCAGGTGAAGAACAGCGCGACCAGCAGCCACCAGGGGTCGGCGGAACCCAGCCGGGCGGTGCCGTCGTACGCGGTCCGCCAGTCGACCGCCGCCCACACACCGATCAGGAGCAGGGGGAGCAGCACCAGGGCGCTGCGGAGCAGGCGGGGCGTGCGGAAGCGGACGGGGGACGGAGCGAGGGAGGGGAGGGCCGCGGGGGGCCGGCCGGGGGCGTCGTCGAGCGGGAGCAGGGACACGGCCGAACCGTTCCCGCCGGGTGTGACGCCGTGGTGTCCGGGAGCCGACGGGGCGCGGGCCGGTGGGCGACGGCACCCTGTCGATGAATCATTCAACCAATGAAGTGTTGACTTCAGGATGAATAAGCCAGAACAATCCATGAGGTGACCTCCGAGCAGCTGTCCGTGGGCCCGGCCCTGTCCTCCGTCTCCTCCGACCTGGACGAGGCGGTCCATCGCTGTCTCGTCGCCGGCTTCGAGGGCACGACGACCTTCCCCGACACCCTCAAGCGGCTCATCGACCGCGGCCTCGGCGGCGTCATCCTGTTCACCCGGAACGTGCGCGACGCGGAGCAGGTCCGCGAGCTCACCGACGCACTGCGGGCGATCCGCCCCGACCTGCTGGTGGCCATCGACAACGAGGGCGGCGGCATCGGCCACCTGGTCGCCGCGGGCGCCCCCGAGGTCCCCGGCTGCTACGCCCTCGGCGTCGCCGACGACCCGAACCTGACCGCCCGCTGCGCCGACGCCCTCGCCGGCCACCTCGCCACCCTCGGCATCACCGCCTCGTACGCCCCCGTCGCCGACCTCCAGCGCCGGGCCGACAACCCGATCGTGCGCACCCGCTCCTTCGGCGCCGACCCGGAGCTCGCCGCCCGCCATCTGCGCGCCTGGATCACCGCCACTGAGGCCCGTGGCATCGCCTCCTGCGCCAAGCACTTCCCCGGCCACGGCGGCACCGAGACCGACAGCCACCACGACCTCGCGGTCGACCCGCGGCCGGCCGACGAGCTGCGTGCCGACCTGGAACCGTTCCGCGCGGCCGTCGCCGCGGGCGTGCCGATGCTGATGAGCGCGCACGTCGTCTATCCGGCGCTGGACGCCAACCGCCCCGCCACCCTCAGCCGCCGCATCCTCGGCGATCTGCTCCGCCACGACCTCGGCTTCGACGGGGTGCTGGTCAGCGACGCCCTGGAGATGAAGGCCATCGCCGACCGCTACGGCGAGGCGGCCGGCGCCCGCATAGCCCTCGCCGCGGGCGCCGACCAGGTGATCGTCGCCGTACCGGACCTGGAGGTCACGCTCGCCTGCCGGGACGCGGTGCTCGAGGCGGTGGACTCCGGCCGGCTCTCCGAGGAGCGGGTGTGGGAGGCGGCCGGACGGGTGCGGCGGCTCGCCCAGCGGTATGCGACTCCCGCCGGAGTGGTGGCCGCCTGGGACGCCGGGGCCGGGCTTGAGGCGGCGCGCCGCGCGGTACGCAGCCGGGCCGTGCCGCCCGCCGTGCGGGGCGCCCATGTCGTCGACCTCTTCCCGCCCCCGCATCCCGCCCTCAACTGGGGAGGCGAGGACCTCCTGACCGAGCTGCGCTCCCTCGACCCCGCGGCGAGTGGTACGGCGGTCAGCGGGGAGCCCTGTGACCAGGGCGCCCTGGTCGACGGCATCCTCCGGCTGGCCGCGGGCTCGCCGCTGGTCGTGGCCACGTGCGACGCCGGGCTGCATCCCTGGCAGGCACGTTTCCGGGACGCCCTGCTGGCCCGGCGGCCGGACGCGGTGCGGGTGGACACCGGGCTGCCGGAGGGGGGTGACCTGTGCTCGTACGGGCGGGGGCGGGTCAATCTGCGGGCGGTGGCGGAGGTCTTGGGTCGGTGATTCGGCTGCGGGCCGGTGGGGGCTTGTCGCGCCCCGCGGCGGAGCCGCATATCGACACAGCCCCGCGCCCCTAAAAGAAAGGGGGGTGTTTCAGCCCCCCTGTTGCACGGTCTGCGTGATTTCCCGCCTCGCCAAGTACCCCTTGTCGGCTGCCCGTTCCGCCAGCACCACCGCCGGGCGTTCGCCCTGCCTGCGCAGCCGCATCCACGCATCGAAGTACGCGCCGCCCGGGCCCGACACGGAACGTGTCGCGGGCGTGCAGTCCAGCACCAGGGCGGTGGTGCGTGGTTGGGGGGAGGGGGGCTCGGCGCGCAGTTCGGCGATCGTGTCCGCGAGGGCGGTGGCGATCGGCTTGGGGCGGCCCGTGGAGTCGAACAGGCCGAGGGTGTACTCCAGCTCCGGATAGTCGGCCAGTGAGCGGTCCACATCGTGGGAGCACCACCACGTCACGCCCCAAAGCCCCTGGCAGTCCGCAGCGTTGAGGACCGTGGCGCGAGCGAAGTCCGGGGCGTCGGCCGCCGGGATGTGCGGTTCGGGGGCGCCCGTCTCCTGGACCCAGACGGGGCGGGACGGATCGTCGGCGTACGCCTTCGCGAGTTCCGTGCCGTACTCGGCGAGGTGCCGCACCTCGAAGGAGGCGGGGCCGTAGCGGCGGGCGCAGTCGGCGGAGAACACCCACGGGTGGACGGTCGTCACATCGCCCTTGCGGGCCGAGGCCTCGGGCGTGAACGGGTGGTCGTCGCCGTACCAGGCGGCGTCGTACGCGGAGTGCGTGGCCAGCTGACCGGGGCGCAGGCCCTCGCGGGCGGCCGCCAGCAGGGTGTCGAGGTAGTGGTCGACCTCGGCCGCCGTCACCGGGTTGTGCTCGACCAGGTTGTTGAGCTCGTTGCCGAGCTGGAGGCCGATGAGGTTCGGCCGGTCGGCGAGGGCGCGGGCGAGTGTGCGCAGCAGCTCCGCCTGGGCTTCGACGGCCTCCGGGTCGGTGAAGACATTGCGGTGGTGCCAGCTGCGGGTCCACGCCGGGTAGAAGTCGAAGCTGGACAGATGGCCCTGCACGCCGTCCACCATGACGTCGAGACCGGCCTCGGCCGCCAGGTCGACGAGCAGCGCCAGCTGGTCCACGGCGGCCGTGCGGATGAGGGTGCGGTTGGGCTGGAGCAGCGGCCAGAGATGGAAGACCCGGATGTGGTCGAGGCCCAGCCCCGCGATCTGGGCCAGGTCCTCGCGGGCGTGCCGCGGGTCGAAGTCGTGCCAGGCGTGGAACCAGCCGCGGCGGGGCGTGTAGTTGACGCCGAAGCGGGGCGTGGGAATGGGATCCTCCTCGGGTCGCCGACCCCGCGGGGTCGGGGGCTTGTCCTCGCTGAATGTATCAACCACCATGGTCGATGATGAATAACGATTTCAACCAGAAGTCGCGGGAGCTGGTGGTCGGCCTCGACGCGGGCGGCACCCGTACCCGCGCGGTCCTCGCCGCCGCGGCGGACGGCCGCGTGCTCGGGGAGGGTGCCGCCGGGCCCGGCAACGCCCTCACCGTCCCGCTGCCCCGGCTCACCGACCACCTCGCCGAGGCGCTCGCCCGAGCGGTCCCGGAGTCCGCGCGGGGCCGTGTCGCGGCGGTGGCCGGCGGTTTCGCGGGCGCCACCGGGGCGGCGGAGGACGACCCCGGCCGCCTCAACGCGCTCACCGCCCTGACGGCCGCCCTCCGCCGGCTCGGCATCGGCACCGCCTCGATCGGCATCAGCAGCGACATCGAGGCGGCCTTCGCCTCCGCCCCCGGCACCCCGGCCGACGGCCTCGCCCTGGTCGCCGGCACGGGCGCGGTCGCCATGCGCATCACCGGCCGCCGCTGTACGGCCACTGTCGACGGCGACGGCTGGCTCCTCGGCGACGACGGCAGCGGCTTCTGGATCGGCCGCGAGGCGGTCAGGGCCGCCCTGCGGATGGCGGACGGACGGGGCGGGCAGACCACCCTGGCGGGCGCGGTGGGGCGGACGCTGGGGCTGCCGCGGGAGGTGCTGCCGGGGGGACGGGGACCGGGGGCGCCGCCTGTCGGGCCGGGGGCGTCCCACGGTGGCCCCGGGCCTGGCGTGACCCATGGCAGCCCTGGCGCGGACGCCGTTCTCGGCACACCGACCCCAGTGCCCGGTGCCGGCTCCGCCACGTGGGCGCTCGCCGATCGCGAGGCCTACCGCATGCATCTGCTCCCCGTCGTCATGGCCGAACCGCCGACCCGGCTGGCGCGGCTCGCTCCGCTGGTGGCCGAGGCGGCCCGGGAGAAGGACCCGGTGGCGGCAGCGATCCTCGACGAGGCCGCCGGACAACTGACCGACACCGTAAGGGCGTTGGTGCCGCAGCCGGGTGAGCGTGTGGTCGCGACCGGCGGCCTCCTCGGCCCCGGCGGCCCCCTCACCGCCCTTCTCACCACTCGCCTCCAGGCCCTCGGCCTCAGCCTCGACTGGGTGGCCGACGGCTGCGCAGGCTCCGTAGCCCTCGCCCGCCTGCTCCTGTGACCGACACAACCCGCGGAATCCGACCCGCCAGCAAGGAAAGGACCGGCCGCATGCCGAAGCCGGAGCGCGCGGCCGAACGCGCCGAACCCACACAGGAAAGCCGCCCCCTCTACCGGGACCCCGACGCCCCCGTCGACGCCCGCGTCCATGACCTGCTCGCCCGGATGACCCTCCGGGAGAAGGCCGGTCAGCTCAACCAGCGGATGTACGGCTGGGACGCCTACCGCCGCAGCCCCAGCGGCGGCTACGAACTCACCGACGCGCTCTTCGCCGAGACCGACCGTTTCGAGGGGCTCGGTGCTCTCTACGGCCTGATGCGCGCCGACGCCTGGTCGGGTGTCGACCACGGCAGCGGGCCCGGTGGTCAGGACAGTGCGGCTCTCGCGGAGCTGGTGCAGCGGCACGTTCTCGAGCGCAGCCGGCTCGGCATACCCGCGTTGTTCGTGGAGGAGGTGCCGCACGGCCACATGGCCCTGGACGGCACGGTCCTCCCCGTCAACCTGGCGGTCGGCGCCACCTGGGACCCCGAACTGTACGAGCGCGCCGCCGCGCACGCCGCGGCCGAACTCCGCGCCCGCGGCGGCCACTTGGCGCTGGTCTCGGCGCTCGACATCGTCCGCGACCCGCGCTGGGGCCGTACCGAGGAGTGCTTCGGCGAGGACCCCTGCCTCGCCGCCCGGATGACGGAGGCACTGGTGCGCGGCATGCAGGGGGAGCCCGCCGAGTTCTTCGCCGCCGACAAGGCACCCGTCGTGCTCAAGCACTTCGCCGGGCAGGGCGCCACCGTCGGCGGCCGCAACTCCGCCGAGTCGGAGCTGGGGTGGAGGGAGCTGGACGAGATCCACCTCCTCGCCGCCCGCGCGGGCGTCCGCGCCGGAGCCGCCGCCGTCATGGCCGCGTACAACGAGGTCGACGGGATGCCCTGCTCCGGCAACCGTGCCCTGCTCACCGGGGTGCTGCGGGAGAACTGGGGGTTCGGCGGGCTGGTCATGGCCGACGGGCTGGCCGTGGACCGGCTGGCCCGCATCACCGGCGACAAGGTCTCCGCCGGGGCACTCGCCCTCGACGCCGGGGTCGACCTGAGCCTGTGGGACGAGGGCTTCACGCATCTCGAGGAAGCCGTGGAGAAGGGGCTCGTGGAGGAGTCCGTCCTCGATGCCGCCGTCGCCCGGGTCCTGCGCCTGAAGTTCCGGCTCGGGCTCTTCGAGCGTCCCTACGGCGGCGGTGAGTTGCCGTCGGCCGAGCAGGGCCGCGCCCTGAGCACCGCCCTCGCGCGCGCCTCGGTCACCCTCCTCCACAACAGCGGCCGCGCCCTCCCGATACCGGCGACCGTCTCCCGTATCGCCGTCCTGGGACCCCACTCCGCCACCGCCGCCCACCAGTCCGGCGACTACACCGCCCCGCAGCGCACCGGCTCCAGCGTCCTCGACGGGCTGCGCAAGCTCGCCCCGCCCGGCACCGACCTCCGGTACGCCCGCGGCTGTGCCCTCACCGGCGGCGATCTCTCCGGCATCCCCGAAGCGGTCGCCGCGGCCGCCGCCTCCGACGTCGCCGTGCTGGTGCTGGGCGGCAGCAGCGCCCGCAGCCCCGAGACGGACTTCGCCGCCAACGGGGCCGCGCTCACGGCCGTTTCGGAGATGACCTGCGGCGAAGGCGTCGACCTCGCTGGGCTGCGGCTGGGCAGGGCTCAGTACGTGCTGCTCGACGCCGTCGTGGCGACCGGCACGCCGACCGTCGTCGTCCTGGTCCAGGGCCGCCCGCATCTCGTGCCCGAGACCCCGGCCGCCCTGCTCACCGCCTGGTACCCGGGCCCCTGGGGCGGCGACGCGATCGCAGAGGTGCTGCTCGGACACACGGCACCCGTCGGCCGGCTCCCCGTCTCGATGCCCCGCTCGGCGGCCCAGCTCCCCGTCCACTACAACCACAAGGACATCGAGTACGGCGGCTACGTGGACGAGAGCGCCGAGCCGCTGTACTCCTTCGGGCACGGGCTGTCGTACACCAGCTTCGCGTACGGCCCGCCGCGCACGGACGGGCACACCGTCACCCTCGACGTCACGAACACCGGTGCGCGGTCGGGCCGTACGGTCGTGCAGGTCTATCTGCGGCGGCTGATCACGTCCACGTGGCCGCGCACCCTCGAACTGTTCGCGTTCGAGGGTGTCGACCTGGAGCCCGGCGAGTGCCGTTCGGTCACCTTGCCGCTCGACAGGGACCGGCTCGCCGGGACCAGGACCGTGGAGATCCGGGTCGCCGAGTCCGCGCGGGCCGCGCTCACCGCCGTACCCGCCGTACTGGACCTGGCGGAGGTCAGAGCTTGACGGCTCCCGCCGAGACGCCCCGGTAGAACCAGCGCTGGGTGATCACGAACAGCACCAGCACCGGGATGACGGAGATCACCGAACCGGCCATCACCACCCGCTGGTCATAGCCGAACGACGAGCTCTGCAGCCGGGACAGGCCCAGGGTCAGCGTCATGTGGTTCTCCGAGCGGAGCACGATCAGCGGCCAGAGGAAGTCGTCCCAGGCGCTGATGAAGGTGTTGATGGTGACCACCATGATCGCGCCCCACGCAGACGGCAGATAGAGGTACCGGAACCGCTGCCACTCGTTCGCTCCGTCGAGCATCGCCGAGTCCTCGATCTCGCGCGGTACGGCCAGGAACGCGCCGCGCATCAGCAGGACGTTGATGGCGCCGACGAACCCGGGCAGCCACACCCCCACCAGGTTGTCGACCAGCCCCAGGTCGCGGATGCTCAGGAACAGCGACACCATGATCGACTCGAAGGGGAACATCATGGAGGCGACCAGCACCACCCAGACCGCCTTGCGGCCCTTCCAGCCGGGCTTGGAGAGCATGTAGCCGGCCGTGGTGGAGAACACCAGCTGGCTGGTGATGGACAGGACGACCACGATCAGGCTGTTGCGGATGTACGTGGCCACCGGCACCTGGGCGAAGACCTCGCGGTAGGCCCGCAGGGTCGGGTGGTGCGGCAGCAGCGAGGCGTTCGCGCCGAAGACGTCCTCGCCGACGCCCTTCAGCGAGGCCAGGAACTGCCAGACCAGCGGGCCGACCGTGATGCCCAGCACGAGGAGCAGCAGCAGATAGCGGACGACCAGTTCGCGGGGGCGGCCGTACTCCCGCCAGCGCGGCATCAGCCGCCGGGGCTTCTCGACGGCGGTCGTCATGCCTCGTCCTCCTTCGTCAGGCGCTGCGCCAGCAGGGTCAGGCCGAGGGTGAGTACGAACAGGGCGACGCTGACCGCGGAGCCGTAGCCGGCGTTGCCGGTGATCGGGTCGAGGCCGACGTCGCGGATGTAGAACGGCAGGGTGCGGTCGGCGCCGCCGGGGCCGCCGGTGGAGCTGCCCAGCATGAAGATCTCCGTGAACACCCTGAGGCAGCCGATGCCGGTGAGCGTGCCCACCAGCATCATCGCCTGGCGCACGCCCGGCACGGTGATGTGCCAGAAGCGGCGGACCGCGCCGGCGCCGTCCATCTGCGCCGCCTCGTGCAGCTCCTTGGGGACGTTCCCGAGCGCCGCCAGGTAGAAGATCATGTACCAGCCGAGGCCCTTCCACAGCGTCAGGCCCATCGCGGAGAGGAGGATGAGCCAGGAGTCGGAGAGGAACGGGACGGCGGACCTGATCAGGTGGGCTTTCTCGAGCCAGGTGTTGACCAGCCCGTCGTCCGCCAGCAGCCACTGCCAGCTCAGGCCCACGACCACGCTGGAGGCGAGGACCGGCGTGTAGAAGGCGGAGCGGAAGAAGCCGATGCCGGGCAGGTTCCTCTCCACCAGCACGGCCAGCATCAGTGGCAGCAGCACCATCAGCGGGACGACGACGACCGCGTACAGGATGCTGTTGCGGGTCGCCAGCCAGAAGTCCGAGTCGCCCAGCATCCGGGTGTAGTTGTCCAGCCCGACGAAGCTCGCGGCGCCGCCCAGCGGCTTGGCGTTCGTGAACGACAGGAGGACGGTGTTGAGGAACGGGAACACCCCGAACACCACCGCGCACACGATCGCGGGCGCCGTCCACAGCCAGGGCAGCCACCAACGGCGGTACAGGGCCGCGCCGTTGGCGCCCGGCACGGGGCCGGGCAGCACGGCCCGGCCGATGCGGCGGATACGGGACGGGGCCGTGCCCGGCACGGCGGCAGTACGCCCCGTACCAGGCACGGTCACCGGCTCAGCGGTCTCGGTCGCCACGCTCAGCCCGCCTGCTTCAGCAGCTCGTTCGCCTTCGCCTGGGCGTCCTTCACGGCCTGCGCGGGGCTCTTCTTGCCCTGCATGGCCAGCTGCACCTGTCCCACGATCGCGTTCTGCACGGCCGGGGAGAGGTTGGTCTGGTTGGTGTCGGCCGTCTTGAGCTGGTCGGCGACCAGCTTGCGGGCCTGGGAGAACGGGTCGCTGCCGGTGACGTTCTGGAAGAACGGGTCGTTCAGCGAGTCCGTGGTCGTCGGGAAGATCACCACCTTCGGGTCCTTGCACCACGCCGTCTGGTTCTCGGCGTTGGTGAGGTACTCGGCGAAGGCGAGCGCCACCGGCGCGTGCTTGCTGGTCGCCGCGACCGAGATGTACTGCGGGGCGCCGGCGGAGGCGCGGCCGAGCGCGTCGTAGGGCTGCTGGCCCACAGCCGTCCTGGCGTAGATCGACGGGCTGTTCTGCTTCACGAACCGCACGAAACTCGGGTTCGTCGAGCCGTAGGCGACCTTGCCCTGGCTGTAGAGCGTGGACGGGTCGTTGCTGGAGGACAGCGAGTCCTTCGGCATCGCGCCCTCCTTGTACAGCTTCGCCATCCAGGCCACCCACTGGGTGGTCCTCGGGTCATCGGCGAAGACGGCGGACTTGCCGTCCGCGGAGAGCGTCTTGATGTTCATCTGGTCGAAGTCCGACGGTATCCGCCAGATCGGGTTGGCCATCGTCGCGTAGAACCTGCCCTTGCCCGCCTTGGCGACCTTCTCGTAGTCGGCGAACAGTCCGAAGAGCGTCGTCGGCGGCTTCGCCGGGTCGATGCCCGCCTTGTTCAGCAGGTCCTTGTTGTACGTCAGCAGGACGCCGCCGGTGTACCAGGGGAGCGTGGTGTGGATCGCCGAGCCGGAGGCGTCCTTGAAGGTGGCGGACTTCCAGAACGACGGCACGAACGGCTTAGCGACCTGCGGGTCCTTCACACTCAGGTTCAGCAGGTAGCCGGCCTTGGTGAGGGCGGTCGCGGTCGGGGCGTTGACGTTGATGACGTCCGGCAACGTACAGGCCTGGGCGTCGGCGACGGTCCGCTGGGTGAAGGTGTTGTCGCCCGGGTCGTCGATCCACTTGACCTTGGCGCCGGGGTGGGCCTTCTCGAAGGAGGCGATCACTCCGTTGAAGAAGCTCCCGAAGTCTTTCTTCAGATTCGTCGTCTGGAAGGTGATCTGGCCCTTGACGGCGCCCGTCAGCTTTCCGGAGCCGACGTTGCCCTTGTCCACCTTGCAGCCCCCGGCGGTGCTGTCCCCGCCGCTCGAGCCGCCGGAAAGGCCGCAGCCGGCCGCCGTCAGTGTCAGGGCGATGATTCCCGCCACGGATGCGGTGAGTCTTCCAGCGCGCATGTCCACCCTCCTGGGACCAGCCGAGAGGCTGGTTCAATCAACCAACTTCGACTCCGATTGATGAAAAGGTGGACCAGAATTCATCGGAGGTCAATGGTTTCCCGTGTTGCGTTTCGGTTCCGCCCGTGGTTCCGCGGCGACTCAGTGGCGGTGTTCGTGGTCCGGGTGCGCGGGGTCGCCGGGGTGCTCGTGCCCCGCTGCGTACACCACGTCGGCCCGCGCCTGGTCGAACCAGGCGAAGAAGGCGCGACGGCCCGCGGCGCGGCGCAGTTCCTGCGCGATGCCCTGGCGGGCCTGTTCGTACGGCAGGAAGTCCGCGGGCGCCGCCCTCCGTCCGAACGGGTCGACTCCCCGCCGTAGGGCGTCCGGGGTGAGGAAGCGGTCCCGGTTGCGGGCGTAGTAGTCCTGTACGGCTTCCTCGGGGATGTGCTGTTCGGCCTCCAGCTCGGTGAGGAGGGTTCGGGCGGCGGGGGAGTGGGCGAGGGCGGCTGCGACGATGCTGCCCATGTCTGCGACGTCGTTCTCGGCCACGGCCAGCAGTTGTGTCGGGGACACCTCTGCCACCGAGGGCAGGCCCCGTTCCGCTACGGCCCTGCGGGCCAGTTCGTCTGCGACGACGACCTGCGTTGCCCAGCGTCGGCGTTGGCGCTCCGCGCGGGCCGGGGCGGATAGTGCCTTGTTATGTCGGTGGCCGTCTGCTGCGTTGTCGTGGCTTGTCGCGCAGTTCCCCGCGCCCCTATCGGGGCGCTTCGGTACCGCCTCCAGCAAAGCCTCTACGCGTGCCTTCGGGACCGGATCACCGTGTACCAGGGCTGCGTGGTCTGTCATGGCGTTATCTCCAGCTCCACGGCCTTCGTGTAGGCCACCCGGCCGTGCCAGGCCACCTTTGCCATGAGCCAGTACGAGCCCGGGGGGATCGTGGTGCCGTTCACGGCGATGGTGCAGTCCAGTTGATTGCCGGGTGCGATCGTGAAGCCCTGGCAGCCCGGGGTGACCCCGGGCCAGGTGCCCCAGGAGGAGATCGCCCACAGGGTGCCGTTGACGGGGCCGTGGGTGGTGTTGCGCAGGGTCACCGGGACGTGGGCGCGTTCGCCGCTCCTGAGCGTGATCCGGTCGACTCCCAAGTCTGTCAGGAGAGTTGGGCCTGGCGAGCCGCCCGGTACGTCGACCGCCACGACGTCCTCGTACGTCTGCCCCTCGTACGACAGCCGTGCCGCCAGCCAGTGCCGGCCGGGCACCGCGTCGGGTGGGGGCGTCACCGTGACCTCGGTGAGGGTGAAGCCGCCGGGCGCCAACGCGTAGGGCAGGGCGGGGGGCTCGACGGACCAGCCGGGCGGGGCCTCGACGGTCACCGTGCCCGAGACGGGCGCGTCGGTGAGTTCCGAGGAGATGCGGACGGTCGCGTCGAAGGGGCCGCCGGTGGCGGTGAGCGTCGTCGGTGAGATGTACACCGCGACCGGCATGTTGCCGCGGGGTGCGGGGCCGGAGTTGTGGAGCCAGTAGCGGGTGTGGACCGGCTGGGCGGGCTCTTGGGCGGCGACTCCGGGGTCGTACCCGCTCCGGGAGCCCTCGGTGGGCGTGGCCAAGACCGTCGCGACCTCGAACCCGGTCAGGCCGAGGGCGAGCACACCCTGTTCGTCCGGTGCCAGTCGCTCGCCGGGTGTCTCCAGTACGTCGGTGCGGGCGCCCCGCGTCCAGGGCCGCGGCCCGTGCACTCGCGCCCGTACCGGACGGCCGTTGACCTCGTGCATGCGCACGACCACCCCGCGCTCCGGGTCCGCCGGTGCCACGCTCCCGCGGGCGAGCGGCGAACCGGCCGGCTTGAGGGCGTCGAGCAGCACCTCCCCCGCCGGTTCCAGGCGCAGCAGGCTCAATTCCCTTGGGAGGGAGGGGCCTTCCGACGGCCGCCGCACTCGCGCGCTCAGCGGGTGGTTGAACTCATGTCCCAAACGGGGCAGTTGCTGCTCGCGCCAGTCGCCCTCGCCGCCCACCACCGCGTACTCGAAGGTGTGGGACCAGCGTTGGAGCTGGAAGCCCGAGCCGTCGGGGGCCGTGCGGCGGGGTGGGTCGACCCAGATGCCGGAGGGCCAGCCCGTGCAGGAGCGCATCAGCGACATGTAGAGGTCGCCCGAGGAGGTGACGACACAGCCCGGAGTGCCGCGGTTGAGGACGGCGAAGCCACGCCCGTCCCAGGCGTCGCCCGGCGGCAGGGCCTCGCCGCCGCCGGCCGCCGTGGCCGTGACGGTCGCGTCGTCCAGGTCGGCGATCAGCGCGTCGACCGCCTTCGCGTCGCCCTCGGCGTCGGTGCCCGCCACCACCAGCAGCGGCAGCCGTTCGAGGTCGCGCAGGTCGGCCCCGGGCACCCACTCCTCGCGCAGCGAGGCGCGCGGGGCGACCCAGACCGCGGCCACGCCCCCCTCGGCGAGCTGGCGCTGCAGCTCGCGCCCTGCGGCCGGATCCCAGCCCAGCGCCTCGGCGACGAGGGAATTGCGGTCCGGGCCGCCGACGGCGATCCGGATGTCGGGCAGGTTGGAGTCGACCTCCAGGTCGCCGTAGCGCGGCCCGTCGGCGATCGTCGAGGTCGCCGTGACCCCGGCGCGCACCAGGGCGGCCGCGAGCGGCGTCCCCAGCTCACCCGCCGCGTCCCACGAGGCGTACACCAGCTCGGCCACCCCGATCGACCGCCGGCCGAGCAACGCGCCCGTGTCGTCGCGCAGTTCGACCCGCGCCGTCGACCCGAGCCCGAACCAGGTGTTGGCCGGGTTGTCCAGCGTCCACGGGAACTCCCCGCTGTCCACGTCGACGAACCCGAAGCCGCGCCCGATCACCGCGTCCGCCACCTCGTGCACCGGCAGCCCGCCCTGCACGTCGGACGGCCAGCGCACCCGGATCAGCCGGTCGGCGCCGTCGTAGCCGTCGATGGTGGTCGTCACGTCGACGCGCGGAACGCCGGTCCACAGCGTCAGGCGCTGGGTGTAGCGGAACAGCCCGAGGTCGGCGCGTACGGTGATCCGTGCGCCGGCCGGGGAGTGCTCGACCCGGGCGTCCGCCACCACGTCACGGCTGCGGGCGCAGGTCGTACCCGTCGGCGTGAGGTGCCAGGGGCCCTCACCGAACCGCGGGTGCCTCGGATACTCCTCCTGCACGACGAGCTCGTTGCCGATGTCCCCGGCGCGCAGCAGCTCCCGGCCGCCCTCGGTGAGCGCGCGGAGGCTGCTGACGCCGCCGCCGCGCGCCGGGTCGACCGTGACCTCGTAGAACTCGTTGCGGATGGTGGTGCCCTCGCCGGGCGCCCACTCGGGGACGGCGCCCTCGGTGAGGGGGATGGCCTTGAGTCCCATGCCGGGCAACTCGGGTACGACGACATGGAGTTGACCGCTCTCGCGGACCGCGGGGAGGCCGGCGGGGACGAGCCCGGGATCGTCGACCTTGAGGACGTCACGCCGCTGCCAGGTCGCGGAGTTGAAGACGACCAGGTCGGTTCCCTCGCCCGGGGTGACCCGGTCGGCCAGCGCCTGTGTGGCGTCGGCGTGCACGGTCTCGGCCAGGTCGGCCAGTTCGCGCCAGCCGGTCATCAGGTCGATGTAGACCTGGTCGGACTCGGAGCCCGTGATGGCGTCGTGGTGGGCGCCGTAGATCAGCTGCCGCCACGCCTTGTCGAGTGCCGCGTCCGGGTACGGATGCCCGGCGACCAGCGAGGCGAGCGTCGCCCAGGCCTCCGCGTCGGCGAGCAGCGTCTCGCCGTACCGCTGGGCCTGCTTGGTGTCGATGTAGGAGACGTCCTTGCCGGTGTAGACCGGGTTCATGTCCCGTGTCTGCGGGGATGCCTTGCGGCCCTCCGCGTCGAGTTCGGCGCGCACGGCGGCGAAGAAGTCGCGCGGTGTGCCGCTGATGAAGCGCGGCCAGACGTAACGGGCGTTCCAGTCCCGGTGGATGTCCATCATCCAGCGGCACGGCGGCGCGTAGTCACCGCCGACCGGAAGCAGCACGTTGCGGGTGAGGGCGACCGACCTCAAGCCCCGGAACAGCTTGAGGGCGGCCGCCTCCGCCGCCGGCAGGGTGGGCGCGTTGTCGATCGCCCAGCCGGCGCCGTAGTGGTTGACCATGTAGGCCGTCAGCAGCCCGCGCCCCGAGGGGGCGATCCAGCTGAACTCGGCCGGGAACTGCATCCGCCCGGGATCGCGCGGCTCCTCGCCGAAGACGGAGAGAGTGGGCCCCCACTGGTGGAACGGCCCGCGCGCCCACGAACTGGAGCTGATCCCCGCGTCCGCCATCAGCCCCGGGAACTGCGGATCGTGCCCGAACGCGTCGAGCTGCCAGGCCGTCTCCGGCGACGAGCCCATGATCCCCCGCTGGAACCCGTCGCCGTACAGAGCGTTGCGTACGGTGGCCTCGGCGCCGGTGAGGTTGGTGTTGGGCTCGTTGTAGGTGCCGCCCATGATCTCGACGCGGCCGGTGCGGATCAGCTCGCGAAGGAAGGCGCGCTCCTCCGGGAAGGAGTCCCAGTACGGCTTGAGGTAGTCGACCTCGGCGAGCACGAAGGTGTACGCCGGGTCGCGGCGGGCCAGGTCGCAGTGGGCGCGGACCAGGCTCATCCCGGACTGGCCGCGCGAGTCGAAGGTCCGGGCGGGCAGCCCGGTGGAGGCGGGGTCGTCGGCGACGTCCCAGGTCTCGGTGTAGGCGGCCTGGGTGTTCCACCACACGGGGTCGTAGTGGAAGTGGCTGACCATGAACATGGTCCAGCCGGGCTCGGCGGCCGTGAAGGGGACCGTGAGTGCCCCGGTCTGCGTGGGGTCTGCGGCATCCTCGGCGGTGACCGTGACATGGGTGCCGGCGCCGGGGGCGAGGTCGGTCGTCACGGGTATCTCGACGCGGACCGTGCCGTCGTCGCCCGTGGTGACGACCGCCGTCCCGGAGACCCCCGGGCCGACGACGGCGATACGGGCCGTGCGGCCCGGGGCGTGGCTCAGCTCGACGGCCATCACCTGGTGCGGATGCTCGGTCGTCCCGACGAAGAGCTCGGTCGACTCGGCAGAGGTGACGCGCATGGGTCTCCTACGAGGATGCTCAAGGGGAGACCCATCCTGGCATCGCCGGGATGATTCAAACAACCACCTTTACCCATTCTCGGTGGTTCATCCATGCAGTCGCGTCCGGTTTCACCTCGTCCGGCGCGACTTCACCGCATGCTGCGGGGCGATGTGGTCGGTGAGGGCGAGCGAGGCGCTGGCCCGCTGGTAGGAGAGCTGGCCGACCCGTACGTAGAGGCAGTCGACGATCATCAGGACCGAGTGCCGGCCGCCGATGCTGCCCGTGCGGAAGCTGGTCTCCGAGGTGGCCGAGATGAGCCGGATGTCGGCGGCCCGGGCGAGCGGGGAGCGCGGGTCGGTGGTGATGGCGACGGTGGTGGCGCCGCGCTCCTTGGCCATCTCGAACGGTTCGAGGGTCTCGCGGGTGGCGCCCGAGTGGGAGATGCCGATGGCCACGTCGGCCGGCGTGAGCAGGGCCGCGGAGGTGGCCGCGCCGTGCACCTCGGTCCAGCCGCGGACCGCGCAGCCGATGCGGAACAGCCGGGTCTCGGTCTCCTGGGCCACCGTGCCGCTGCCGCCGACGCCGTACACATCGATCCGCCGGGCCTTGGCCAGCGCCTGGGCCGCGCGCTCGACCGCGTCGAGGTCGATCCGGTCGATGGTCTGCTGGATCGCACGCAGGTCGGCGCTGCCGACGACCTGGACGACCCGCTCCAGGCTGTCGTCCGGCGAGATGTCCGGGCCGATCTCTGCGGAGCCCCAGTCGGAGACCTCGCCGCGGCCGCGCTCCTGGGCCAGTTCGATCAGCAGGTGCTGGTAGGAGTCGAGCCCGATGGCGCGGCAGAAGCGGGTCACCGTCGCCTGTGAGGTACCGGTGCGGCGGCCCAGCTCGGCGGCCGAACAGTGGGTCACGGCGGCCGGATCCTCCAGGATCAGCTCGCCGACCTTGCGGAGGGATCCGGCCAGCCGGGGAAGCTCGGTGCGGATCAGTGTGGTGACGTCCGTCGAGGGCATGAAAGAGAAGGTACCAGCCACCCATAGGCGGATGGATTGAATACCAGGACCACGAAGGCGAGCCATGTTCACGCATCGGCCCGTCGCATTGCTCGCTGCATGGCCCATGTGATTTATTGATTCATCTATGGAGTCGGGTGGGGTGGTTCAATCCACCAGTGGGGAGTGTCGTGTGTCCGTCGAGTCTGTGAGCGCCGAGGCCTTCGCACGGGAGAGCCTGGCCGTCCTGGCCGACCTCACCGAGTCCGCACGCGAGGAGGTGGCGGGCGCCGCCGGACTGATCGCCGACTGCGTCCGCTCGAACGGCGTGATCCAGGCCTTCGGCACCGGGCACTCCCAGGCGATGGTTCTCGAAGTCGCAGGCCGGGCAGGCGGGTTGGTGCCGACGAATCGGCTGAGCATCGCCGATCTCGTTCTCTACGGCGGTGACGACCCGAGCGTGCTCGACGATCCGCTCCTGGAGCGCGAGCCCGGTGTGGCCGAGCGGCTCTACCACCTTGCGGCGCCCAGCCCCCAGGACCTCTTCGTGATCATCTCCAACTCCGGGGTCAACAACGTGATCGTCGAGATGGCGCTGGCCGCCAAGGAGCGAGGGCACCGGGTGGTGGCCATCACCTCCCTCACGCACACCAGGGCCGTCCCCGCCGGCCATCCGAGCGGGAAGAAGCTCGCCGATCTGGCTGATGTCGTGCTCGACAACCGGGCGCCGCGGGGGGATGCGTTGCTGGAGCTTCCGGGGGGTGGGGCGGTTGGTGCGCTGTCCACCCTCACCGGGGTGATGTTGGTCCAGATGGCCGTTGCCGAGGCTTCGAAGCTGTTGCTTGCCGCCGGTGAGCGGCCGCCCGTGTATGTGTCGGCCAATGTGCCCGGTGGGTTCGAGGGGAACCTGGAGTTGGAGAAGCGGTACGCCGGGAGGATCCGGCGTACCGCCAGTTGAGGATGCCGTTTTTGAGGTTTGCGGTCGACCGGCGGTCGGTGGGGGTTGATCGCGCAGTCCCCCGGCGCCCCTAGGGGGTCAGACCTACCGCGAGGGGATATGCGCCGGTGGCGAAGGGTGTTCCTGCTGTCCCCGTGGCTGTGTCGACCGGCACCAGTGCATTTGCGTCAGCTGTGGTGACGTACGCGGTGGCGCCGTTCCAGTTCAGGGCCACGTCGAAGGCCGACTTCCCGACCGTCACCTGCTTGCCCGGAGCTCCGGTCACCGTGTCCACCGGTGTGACGGAGTCGCCGTTGCTCGGGCTCACCCACAGTGTCCGGCCGTCCGGGGAGAGGGCGAGGCCGTAGGCCTGGCCTGTGACCAGCAGTGTCGGCTCGGTGTCGTTCGTCGCGGTGTTGATCGGGGTGACCGTCGAACCGCCGGAGTCGGAGACGTAGACCGTGCTGCCGTCGGGTGCGGCGACCACGTTGAAGGGGCTCGGGCCGACCGGGACGGCGGTATCGGCCCTGCCCGTGGTCAGGTCGACGGGCGAGACCGTGTTGTCGTGGATGTTGGCGACGTACAGGGTCCTGCCGTCGGGTGTGATCGCCATGTTCTCCGGTCCGGCACCGACCGGGACGGGTGTGCCCGCCTTCAGGGTTGTCGTGTCCACGGGCTGGACGGTGCCGTCCGTGTAGTTGGCGACCCAGAGCGTACGGCCGTCAGGTGTGAGGGCGAGGCCGGCCGGGACCCGGCCCACGGCGACCGTCGCGGTGACCTTGCCGGCGCCCACGTCGATCACGCTGACGGTGTTCGAACCCTGGTTGGCGGCGTACGCGGAGCGCCCGTCGGCGCTCACGACCACCTCACCGGGGTTGGCGCCCACCGGGATGTCGGTGCTCTCGCCGGAGGAGAGGTCGATCGAACTCACCGAGGCACCGCTGAAGTTGGCGGTCAGCGCCCTGGATGTTCCCGTTCCGTCGGTGACCCGGACCGGGAGTGCCCGGCTGAGGATTCCGGTGCCGGACACGACGAGGGAGCGGACTCCCTGTGCCGTCCCGGCGGTGACCGTGACCGTCGCCGAGGCGTTGCCACCGGCCGGGACGGTGACACTGCCCTCGGTCGGCGAGGCGGTGACGCCTTCGGGGACGGCCAGCTTCCAGGAGACCGTGCGGGAGGCGGTGGAGCGCTTGTCGGAGAGGTTGAGCGTGACCGTCTCGGTCGCGCCCGGCGCGAGGCTCAGCGAACCCGGCGCGAAGGAGGCGTCGACACCGGGGTCGGGCGCCGTGTCCAGCATCGTCGTATAGAGGAACTGGTCCATCACGCCCGGCGAGACCTGCTGGGGGACCGCGTCGAGTTCCTTGCGCTCGGCCCGCAGCCGGTTCCAGTACGTGGTGACGGCTTCGGTGTCACCCTTCTTGTCGGCCAGCAGCAGGGCCACGGCGGTCCGGCCCGCGCTGCCGTAGCGGCCGAGCTTGTCCAGCCAGGCCGAAGTCTCGTCCAGGAAGGCCGGGTTGGAGAGATGGGTGCGCAACTCGGCGGGGGTGGCCGCCATGTCAGTGAAGTACGAGGTCAGCGCGGCGGCCGCCCGGTCGAGGCCGTCGTCGTCGGCGTAGGCCTTGCGGAAGGCCGCGATGAGCTTGGTGAGCGTGGGCGATTCGGTCGGGTCCAGCTGGGAGGAGTAGTTGTTCTCGGCGAAGACGCGCAGCCATTTCGCGGCGGAAGGCCCGGCCAGGTCGCGCACGGAGGCGAGGAAGGCCGCGCTGGGGTCGTAGGCGGCCGGGTTCCAGAGGTAGGCGGCGGAGGTGAACAGGGCCAGGCGGCTGGCCTCGCCCTGGATCATCGGGTTGGCGGTCACGCCGACGGCCTGACTCGCCACACCGGGTTCGCGGCCGGTGTAGGGGCCGAGGAGGAGACGGCTGGTGACGTAGTCGTTCACCGGGTAGTTGTCCCAGACCAGGATCGGGTGACCGTAGACCGAGCGGGCCTGCTTCAGTTGCTCGGCGGTGATGGTCGGCGCGATCACGCCGACGCCGGTCCACTCCACGACGACGGACGGGTCCAGCTTCTCGCGCAGGGCCTTCTTGTACGGGGAGTCGGCGAGGTCGGAGTACTCCGTGGGGACCATCTCCAGAGGCCGCAGGCCGGTGTGGCGGGCGGAGAAGTCCTTCCACACCTGGTTGAGGAGATGCGCCTGGGCCGCGCCCGCCGCGCCCCCTCCCGTGCCGAACTCCTTCTCGTCGGCGTCGCAGTTCCACTTCGTGTAGCTGATGTCGTCCAGCGGTATCGCGAACGACCGCACACCGATGTCGTAGAGCGAGTCGAACTTGCGGGTGAGGGCGGCGATGTCCGACGCGGAGGAGTAGCAGACCGACAGGCCGGGGGAGAGGGCGTAGGTGAAGCGGACGTGGTCGGCCTCGGCGCGGTCGACCAGCTCCTTGAGCCCGGCCAGCTCGGCGGCCGGGTACTCGTCGCGCCAGCGGGCGCGCAGGTAGACGTCGTCCTTGGGGGAGTAGACGTAGACGTTCTGTTTCGTACGGCCGTAGAAGTCGAGCTGGTGGAGGCGCTCGGCGTGGGTCCAGGGGGTGCCGTAGAAGCCTTCGACGACTCCGCGCAGGGCGGCGGTGGGCCAGTCGCGGACGGTGACCGGGGCCAACTCGCCCTTGCTGGTGACCAGTTGGCGCAGGGTCTGGGCCGCGTAGAACGTGCCCGTGGTGTCGACGCCGGACAGGGCGAGAAGGGCACGGCCGTCAGCGCGGCCGGATGCGAGGGTGTAGCCGCCGGAGGGAAGGCCGGCGGGGGACTTGGCGTGCAGGCGCTTCAGGATGCCTGCCGTGGCCGGGTTCTCCGTGGGGCCGCCGAGATAGACGGTGAGACCGGCCTTCGGAGGTCTGTCGTCGGCCGGCACGGTGGTGATGTGTGTGGCGCCGGCCCCGCGCAGGACGGAGTCGACGAGACGGTGGGCTGAGGGGTCGGTGCCGGGTCCGACGACCTCGACGACTCTGGCGGGGACGGTGAGGTGGCCCGGCGCCGTCCTCTGGATCTGCTGGGGCGTCGGCCATACCTGGGGCGGCCGGGCGGTCGGGGCGGCCGTCGCGGTGGTCGCCGTGGGTGCGGTCAGGGCGGCGGTCAGCAGGAGCGCGGCGGTCGTGAAGCGCCCTGGACGTCTGGCTGGGAACATGGATTCTCCTGAGCCAAGGGTGAATGCATCCACCGCGTGATGCTAGAGATGCTGAATGCATCATTCAACGGTGCGCATACAGACGATCTCCGCCGTCGGCCGAAAGTGCCTGATGTTGTGGTGTGGGTCACAGCGGAGCTAGGGTGAAAGCGCTTGGAGGACCACGCCCGGGCGTATCGATCGGCGGTGCGCGACCGGGCCTGCTCCAGGTGAGGAAGTGATCTCGGTGTCCGTCGCCTGGGACGACATCGGCGGACTCGTCGATGCCCACGAACGTTTCCTGGCGGGTGCGCGGGTCGAGGCGGACGTCCGGAGTCCGGTACTCGAATCCTGGAAGCGCTGCCGCTCCGCGGGGCTCGAACCCGGCCATCTGCTCGTCCCCTACGAGCAGGGCCTGACGCTGGACGAACGGTTCCTGCGCGCGGCCGATCCGGTGCTGACGAAACTGAGCGCCTCCCTGGCGGAGATGGGCATGTCGATCGCGCTGTGCGACCCGCGGGGCCGCATGGTGCGGCGCCTCGACGGCGACCTGCGGCTGCGCGACCGGCTGGACGAGGTGAACTTCGCGCCGGGCTTCGACGCCTCCGAGCCGGTGGTCGGCACCAACGGCGTCGGCACCGCCCTCGCCGAGCGCGGCCCGATCTATGTCGTCGGCCGTGAGCACTTCGCCGACTGTCTGCAGCCCTTCGCCTGCGCCGGCTCGCCCGTCCGCAATCCGCTGAGCGGCCGGATCGAGGCCGTCCTGGACCTCACCTGCCTGCGCGACGACGGCGACATCACCATGCTGCGGCTGGTCCGGGCGGCCGCCCGGGACATCGAGGGCCGCCTCCTCGAACAGGCCACGGAACGGGAACGCGCACTCCTCGCCGCCTACCGGCGGGCCGCCCTCGACGTGCGCGGAGCGGCCCGCCCGCCCGGCCGTCCGGCGCCGGGCGACGGCGACCGCGACGGGCACGACGGCGACGGCCTCGGCCGGATCGACCTGGCTGTACTGCGCGAGCGGGCCGAGGAACTCATCGCCTCGGCGGGCCGCACCCTCGACGAGGTCCCGCTCTCGGGCGGCCGTATCGCCACGCTGCTACGGCGCCAGGTGATGGGCGAGGCCGGGGAGACGGGCGTCGCGGTGGAGGCCCGCATCCTGGGCGGGCCACGGCTGAGCGGCCTCGGGCTGCCGACGTCGCCACCGGTCGCCGGGCCGGTGCCGGTGGCGACCCCCGGGCCGAACGGGAGGCCGGTCGCCGGGCGCGAGGCGACAGCCCTGACGGCGTCCCGGCCCGCCGTCGTCGTACGTGCCGTCGTGCCTCCGGCCCCGCCGCCCCAGCCCGCCGAGACCGTCGGTGACATCCTCGACGGCGCCGAGAGCCGGCTGCTGCTCGTCGGGGAGCCCGGTGTCGGCCGGCTGGCCGTACTCGCGCGCAGGCGGCTGGAGTTGCTCCATGACGCGGGGCTGCGGATCGGCACCACCCTCGACGTCACCCGCACCGCGGAGGAACTCGCCGAGGTGACCGTGCCCCGGTTCGCCGACTTCGTCGCCGTCGACCTGCCCGACGCGGTGCTGCGCGGCGAGGAGCCGGTGGCGCTCGGCAGCCGGACGGCGCTGCGCCGGGTCGCCATCCGCTCCGTACGCAAGCAGCCCGCGCATCTGTACGACGTCGGCGACGCCGTCGAGTACGTCCCGTCCACGCCGCAGGCCCGCTGTCTGGAGCTCACGCAGTCCGTCATGGAACCCGTCCTGGCGGAGGCGGGCGGCTGGATCGCACAGGACCCCGAGCGGATGGAGCGGGTGCTCGCGGCGGGCGTCCACTCCCTTATCACCGTGCCGCTGCGGGCCCGCGGCACCACGCTCGGCGTGGTCAGCTTCTACCGCTCCGAGCGGCCCGCGCCCTTCGAGGACGACGACCTCTCCCTCGCCCAGGAGCTGGTCCTGCGCGCCGCGACCTGCATCGACAACGCCCGCCGCTACACCCGTGAGCACAACACCGCCCTCGCCCTGCAGCGCAGCCTGCTGCCCAAGGGCCGCCCCGAGCAGAGCGCCGTCGAGGTCGCCTACCGCTATCTGCCCGCGCAGGCAGGCGTCGGCGGCGACTGGTTCGACGTCATCCCGCTCTCCGGCGCCCGGGTCGCCCTGGTCGTCGGGGACGTGGTGGGCCACGGTCTGCACGCCGCCGCCACCATGGGGCGGCTGCGCACCGCCGTGCACAACTTCTGCTCCCTTGACCTGCCGCCCGACGACCTCCTCGCCCACCTCGACGACCTGGTGGGACGCCTCGACCGGGGCGAGGGCTGGGCGGTGGAGAGCACCCAGGCCGACTCCGGCATCGTCGGAGCGACCTGTCTCTACGCCGTCTACGATCCGGTGTCCCGGCGCTGCACCCTCACCCGCGCCGGGCACCCCCTTCCCGCGGTCGTCGCCCCGGACGGCACGGTCGAGTTCGTCGACCTGCCACCCGGGCAGCCCCTGGGCCTCGGTGGAATGCCCTTCGAGACCGTCGAGCTGGAGCTCGCCGAGGGCAGCCAACTCGTGCTCTACACCGACGGGTTGGTCGAGGACCGGCTGCGGGACATGGACTCCGGTCTGGACCGGCTCCGCAGCGTCCTGGCCGTTTCAGGGCGGTCCCCGGAGGACACCTGTGAGGCGGTCCTCGACGCGCTGCCGGCGGAGCGGCCGAGTGACGACGTGGCGCTGCTGGTGGCCCGGACGCACGTCCTGGGCCGGGAACAGGTCGCCGAGTGGGTGCTGCCCAGCGACCCGGCGGTCGTCTCACGTGCCCGCACCGCGGTCACCGGGCAGCTCGCCGCCTGGGGCCTGGACGAGCTCGCCTTCACGACCGAACTGGTCGCCAGCGAACTCGTCACCAACGCCATCCGTCATGCCACCGGGCCCGTGCAGCTGCGTCTTCTGCGCGATCGCGCGCTGCTGTGCGAGGTCTCGGACGGGAGCAGTACCTCGCCGCGGCTGCGGCGCGCCCTCACGGAGGACGAGGGGGGCCGCGGGTTGTTCCTGGTGGCTCAGCTCACCGAGCGGTGGGGGACCCGGTACACGCCGTACGGCAAGGTGATCTGGACGGAGCAGCCGCTTCCCCGAGCTCACCACCAGGTCAGCAGCAGGTGATTGACGAGCAGCGCCAGTGCCGCCTGTGCGGCGAGCCAGGCGCGCGGCCGGGTTAGGAAGGCGCAGGCCGGGAGCAGCCACACCGCGAACGGCAGCCAGATGCGCTCCGTCTCCGCCTTGCTCATGCCGGAGACGTCGGCGACCAGGATGGCGATGAGGGCGGCGGTCGTGAGAACGGCCAGGCGCAGGGCGGGACTTGAGGAACGTCCGACGAGGGCCGCTCCGGTGCGCCGCAGCGCCGCCGCCGTCGCCGGGCCCACGACGAACACCGTGCAGGCGAGGTTCGCCCACACCCAGTAGGAGTACGGCCGTACACCGCCCACGCCTTGGTAGTAGCGGGTGACCAACAGGTGGTACGCCTCCCACCAGTTGAAGCCCAGCGCGGTGAACACGGTAGGGACGACGGCCAGTCCCGCCAGCAGGAAGGGGAGCGGGCGGGCGCGGCGGGAGCCCAGCAGGAGGACGACGGCGGCGATGAGGGCGAACAGCGTGAGGCCGTAGGAGAGATAGGCCGTCAGGCCGAGCAGCAGGCCCGAGACGAAGCCCGTCGCCCGCGGGCGGTGTCCCGTCACCGCCAGGGCCAGGAACGCCACGGCCCAGGCGGCGACCCCCGTGAAGTAGCCGTCCGCCGAGGCACCCACCCACACCGCGCCCGGCAACAGGACCAGGAAGGGCGCGGCGCGGCGGGCAAGCTGCTCGTCGGCGAGTGCCCGTACGGCGACCAGGACCGCGGCCGCCGCGCTCGTACCGACGGTGATGACGAAGGCGCCGGCCCAGCCTCCCCCGCCGAGGCCGATCCGGTCGAGGAGGACGAACGTGACGGTCGCTCCCGGCGGGTGCCCGGCGACATGGGCCGGCCATTCGTGGGGGCCGCTCAGGATGTGCTGGGTGAAGTCCCGCAGGGTGTGCGGGATGTCCTGGAAGCGGCCGATGACCTGGAGGTACTCGTTGCGGGTGGTGAGCCGCTGGGCCACGCCCCGGTACCAGCCGTCGACCAGGGCGAGGGACCACGTCCAGGCCATGCCCGCTCCCCACGCGGCGAACAGCAGGGGGCGCCAGGGCAGGCGGGCCGCGAGGGTGGGGCCGTAGCTCACGACGGCCACCGCGACGGCGATCGCCGCCGGGGTGCCGGGGCCGAGGTGAGGTTCCCCTTTCGCCAGCAGCGGGGGCCAGGGGACGTGGAGGGAGCGGTTGCGGTGCTCGATTGCGGTGCCGACGACAGCGGCCGTCACGACGAGCAGTGCGGCGGCCGCGGCGGCGTAGAGGTCTCGGCGGAGGTCGCGGTTCACGGCGGACACGCTAGGCCGCGGGACCTCCACCGGACGGCTGACATGCACGGACGTCAGAGTTTCGTCATGGTTCGCGAAGCCGTTTCCGGGCCGGTCCGGACCTACGGTCGGGGCATGAGACGGACTCCCTTCTCGCCCTCCTTCTGGCGCAGCCCCGTGCGCGGCCCCTGGTTCACCTCGGTCCTCGGCATCGTCCTGCTCGGCGGCATCACCGTGCTGTTCGTGACGGGACTGCTGTCGTACGCGGCCTACAACCCCGGCCTGTCGCCGGTGAACGACCAGACCCCGGACAAGGGGATCCTCGGCTTCTACCTCTTCTCCTGGCCGACCGATCCGCACTGGCTGTACCGGCTGACGCAGGGCGTCCACGTCACCCTCGGGATCACGCTGATCCCCGTCCTGCTGGCCAAGCTGTGGTCGGTCGTGCCGAAGCTGTTCACGCTGCCGCCGGCGCGCTCCCTCGCGCACGCCCTGGAACGGATCTCGTTGCTGCTGCTGGTCGGCGGCGGCCTGTTCGAGTTCGTCACCGGCGTGCTGAACGTCCAGCTCGACTACGTCTTCCCGGGCTCCTTCTATCCGCTGCACTTCTACGGGGCGTGGGTCTTCTTCGCCGCGTTCCTCGCGCACGCGGTGCTGAAGACCCCGGCGGCCCTGCGCAATCTGCGGGGCCTGCGTCAGCCGCCTCAACTCACCGAGGAGGAGCGGGAACTGGTGTCTCCCGACCCCGATCCGCCGACCGTCTCCCGGCGGGGTGCCCTCGGGCTGGTCGGAGGCGGCTCGCTGCTGCTTTTCGGCACGACGGTCGGGCAGGACTTCGACGGGCTGCGGTGGTCCGCCGTTCTCGCCCCGCACGGGGGCGCCGACCCGGGCAGCGGTCCGGGCGGCTTCCAGATCAACAAGACCGCCGCGTACGCCGGTATCAGCACGGTGGAGCGGAGCGCGGAGGCGTGGCGGCTGACCGTCAGCGGTCGCACCGGCACTGTCCGGCTCAGCCGCGCCGACCTGCTCCGACTCCCGCTGCACAGCTCGGCGTTGCCCATCGCGTGCGTCGAGGGCTGGTCGACGTCGGACCAGTGGTGGCGGGGCGTGCGGCTGCGGGACCTGGCGGACCTTGTGGGCTACGACGGCGATCCGCCGGACGTCTTCGTGGAGTCGCTGCAACGGCACGGCGCGTTCCGGCGGGCGGCCCTGCGCGCCAACCAGGTCGCCGACCCGCGTTCCCTGCTCGCCCTGTTCGTCAACGGCGAGGAGCTGACCCCCGACCACGGCCATCCGGCCCGGGTCATCGTGCCCGCGGCGCCCGGTGTGCTGAACACCAAGTGGGTGGCGCGGATGACGTTCGGAGAGCTGCGATGAGGCGCCCCCGGTTCGCGCTGCCGCTCGGCAGCCCACTGCAGATCCTGCTGCTGGCCTGCTCTTTCGCGCTCGCGGCATACGCGGGGGTGCAGTTGCTCGCGGGGGACTGGTTCGGGGTCGCGGTGTGGTTCGTGGGTGCGGCGCTGCTGCACGACCTCGTACTGCTGCCGCTGTACGCGGCGGCGGACCGCGCTCTGGTGAAGGCGGCGGGGCCGCGGCGGCTGTGGGTGGGGTACGTCCGGGTGCCGGCAGCCCTGTCGCTGCTGCTTCTGCTGGTCTGGTTCCCACTGATCGGCGGCCGGGTGACGACGCGTTACGCATCCGCCACCGCCCTGTCCACGGACCGCTTCCTGCCCAGCTGGCTGCTGCTGACGGCTGTGCTCTTCGGGGGTTCGGCGGTGTTGTTCGTGCTGCGGGTGCGCAGGGCGGTGAGACGGCGGTCTGTGCGCTGATCGGTGGGATGGCTGCGCTGCGGACGTGGTGTGCGTGTTGGTGCGGGGTGGCCTGGTGGCGGGCCGGAGTGCGGTGTGAGCGGTCTGTCCGCCAATGGCTACTTTCTCGGCGGCCGCCTGCTGCCTGCTGCCTGCCCGCTGCCGGTGACGGCACTGCAGTGCCTGCTGCAGGTGCGCAGGGCGGCGAGACGGCGGTCTGTGCGCTGATCGGTGGCATGGCTGCGCTGCGGACGTGGTGTGCGTGTTGGTGCGGGGTGGCCTGGTGGCGGGCCGGAGTGCGGTGTGAGCGGTCTGTCCGCCGATGGCCCCTTTGCCGCCTGTCGCCTGCGCCTGCCCGCTGCCGGTGAACTGCTGTTCCTGCTGCGGCTGCGCAGGGCGGAGAGACAGCAGTCCGTCCGCTGATCGCGGCACGGGTGTTGCGTGAGCGGTCTGTCCGGCGACGGCTACTTCGTCTGCCGGTTGCCGGTGGCGGTGCTGCGGCTGCGCAGGGCGACGAAAGAGCGGCCGCCGGCCGTCCACTGGTCCGCGGTGCGCCAGCCCCCGCGGTGCGCGTGCCGCAGCAGGGCCGGCGTGCCGAGCCGGGCCCACGGGAAGGGGCTGCCGGCGGCGCCTCGGGCGTCGGTGACATGGACCCGGACTCGTTCGTCGACGTCCGGGTCCGGGACCGTCTCGGCGATCAACAGGCCGCCGGGTGCGAGGAGTTGGGCCATGCGGTCCAGCAGGGCGCGTGGGTCGCCGCCGATGCCGATGTTGCCGTCGAGCAGGAGTGCGGTGCCCCAGCGGCCCTCGGCGGGCAGCGGCTCGAAGACGGAGCGGCGCAGCGCCTGCCCGCCGAGCGTGACCGTGCGTGCCACTGCCGCCTCGCTGACGTCGATCCCGAGCACCGGCAGTCCCCGTTCGCCCAGCGCGACGACCAGCCGCCCGGGCCCGCACCCCACGTCGAGCACCGCACCCTCACACCGCCGCAGCACTTCCAGGTCGACGCCGTCGGCCTCCGCGCACCACCGCTCAACCTCCAGCAGAAGCAACCAGCCGTCGGCGCGGCGCAGAAACAGGGGGCCGCGACCGGTGCGCAGGGCGTAGTCGTAGGGATCGGCGGACCAGGTGCCGTCGTCCACCGGGGTGATCGCTGAGCGAGCCGTGGGGCCGCTCGGGGCGGTGAGGCCGGTGGGCGGGTTTGTCGGGTGGGGGGTCGGTGGGGAGGTGCTGGCCTCAGGGGTCGCAGCTCGGCGGGGCTTGGGGGTGTTCGCCTCGTGGGAGCCCTGGGTGTTGGAGCCGGTGGCCGGGTTCGTTGCCGGCGGGGGCGCCGTGGGTGGGTTGGCGGGAGCCGTGTTGGTGGGTGGCCGGTGTCCGAGGTGTGTTGTCAGTTGGGGGATGCCGGTCATCGGTTCGCCGCCGCCAGCTGGGCCAGCCGGGTCGCGAAGCGGCCGGTGGGTGTGGTTCTGGCGACCAGTTCGGCGTCGTACGCCGTGTCGACGTCCCGTAGGCGCGGCAGGTCCCGTACCCGCAGGCCTGCCAGCCGGGCGCGCTGGACGGCGCCCGTGCGGGGTGTCGACATCGGGATGCCGAGAAGGAGCGCCGGGTCCGGGTCGGCCAGGCCCAGGGCCCAGAAGCCGCCGTCCTCGGCGGGGCCGAAGTACGCGTCGCAGTCGGCGAAGTCCACGGTGAGCAGCTCCGGCGTCACCTGGGGGGTGTCCATGCCGATGAGCAGGGCCGGACCGGTGCAGTGCGCGAAGGCAGCGGCCAGGCGTTCGTCGAGGCCGCCAGGACACTGCCGTACGAGCTCGAAGCCGGGCGGCAGCCAGGGGCCCGGCTCGCCCTCCAGGACCAGGACCCGGCGGTGGGCCGGGGTCCGGGCCACGGTCTCCAGGGTGTCCGCCAGCGCCGCCTCGGCGAGCGCCGCCGCCTCCCGAGGGGTGAAGGGCGGCGTCAGCCGGGTCTTCACCCGCCCGGGCCTCGGTTCCTTCGCGATGACCAGGAGCGTGGGCAGGTGGGTCATGGGCGGACTCCTTCGCGTGCCTGCGGTGCCACCGGCGCCTCGGCCAGGACCTGGCCCATGTCCCGCACCGCCTGCCAGGTGCCGCGCCAGGTGCCGGTCACCTTGGAGGCACCCGCACGCGGCAGATACGGGACGTCGTACTCGGCGATCCGCCAGCCCGCGTCCGCGGCCCGGACGACCATCTGCAGGGGGTAGCCACTGCGGCGGTCCGTGAGGGCCAGGGACAGCAGCGGCCCGCGGCGGGCGGCCCGTAGCGGACCCAGGTCGTGCAGGCGCAGACCGGTGCGACGGCGGAGCAGACGGGCGAGGGCGAGGTTGCCCGCGCGGGCGTGCAACGGCCAGGCGCCGCGCGTCCGCGGCCGGCGCCGGCCCAGCACCAGGTCGGCCTCCCCGGCCCGGATCCGCTCCACGAACGGCACCAGCTCGGCCGGGTCCAGTGAGGCGTCGCAGTCGCAGAAGCAGACGATGTCCGCCGTGGCCGCCGTCAGACCGGCGCGGCAGGCGGCGCCGAAGCCGCGCCGCGCCTCGCGCACGACACTCGCGCCGAGCGCCCGGGCGATCTCCGCCGAGCCGTCGGTGGAGCCGTTGTCCACGACGAGCGCACGCCAGCCGGGCGGGATGCGCCGCAGCACCCACGGCAGCGCCTCGGCCTCGTCGAGGCAGGGGAGTACGACGTCCACGGACGTCGCGCCGGGTCCGCGTACGTCTCGTACGTCTCGTACGTGGGATACGTCTTTGTCGGAAGGGGGCGTCACGGCACTCACCCTACGAATGGGAACCGGGCAATTCGGACTTCGGCTCCTTACGAAACAGGGACGTCAGGAGCCCGGCGGCGGCGTATGCGCGTGCGCGGTGCGAGGCTGGCTCCATGGAGCAGCAGCAGTACGGACAGGGCGGCGCCCGGGTGCTCGTCGTGGACGACGATCCCACCGTCGCCGAGGTCGTCACGGGGTATCTCGACCGCGCCGGGTATGTCGTGGACCGGGCCGGAGACGGCCCCGACGCGCTCGCCCGCGCCGCCGCCCACTGGCCCGACCTCGTCGTCCTCGACCTGATGCTGCCCGGCATGGACGGCCTCGAGGTGTGCCGGCGGATGCGGGGGCACGGGCCGGTGCCGGTCATCATGCTCACCGCGCGCGGCGACGAGGACGACCGCATCCTCGGCCTGGAGGTCGGCGCCGACGACTACGTCACCAAGCCGTTCAGCCCCCGCGAACTGGTCCTGCGCGTCGAGTCCGTGCTGCGCCGCACCCGGCCCTCCCAGCCGTCCGGCCTGCTGCGGGCGGCCGGGCTCTCCGTCGACCCGGCGTCCCGTCGGGCTCTCAAGAACGGCGCCGAACTCGCCCTCACCATCCGGGAGTTCGACCTCCTGGCCTTCTTCCTGCGGCATCCCGGGCGGGTCTACAGCCGAGAGGACCTGATGCGCGAGGTGTGGGGCTGGGACTTCGGCGACCTGTCGACCGTCACCGTCCATGTACGACGGCTGCGCGGCAAGGTCGAGGACGACCCGGGCAGGCCGCGGCTGATCCAGACCGTGTGGGGCGTCGGCTACCGCTTCGACGGCTCCGAGGACGGCTCCGACGGCGTCTTTCGAGCGGAGGTGTGACCGTGCACGACAACCTCCTCATCGCTCTGTTCGCCTTCCTCGGCGCCGCCGCGGCCGGACTGCTCGGCGCCTGTGTGCTGCTGCTGATCCGGCGCCGCTCGCTCGCCCTGCACCTCGGTGTGGTCGCCGCCGTCGCCGTCACCGCGATGCTCGCGGGCACCCTCGCGGTCGCGCAGGCCATGTTCCTGTCCGGGCACGACCTGAAGGTCGTCACGACCGTCGTCGCGATGGCCGCGGTGGTCTCTCTGGCCACCGCCCTGCTGCTGGGCCGCTGGGTCGCCGCCCGCAGCCGTGCCCTCACCCTCGCCGCCCGCTCCTTCGGCGACGGCGGCGACTTCACCTCGCCCGTCGGTCCCGCCACCGCCGAACTCGCCGCCCTGAGCCGGGAGTTGGAGGCCACCAGCGCCAAACTCGCAGAGTCCCGGGAACGCGAACGCGCCCTGGAGTCCTCCCGCCGCGAACTGGTCGCCTGGATCTCCCACGACCTGCGCACCCCCCTCGCCGGCCTGCGCGCCATGTCGGAGGCGCTGGAGGACGGCGTCGCCGCCGACCCGGACCGCTACCTCAAACAGATCCGCACCGAGGTCGAGCGCCTCAACGACATGGTCGGCGACCTCTTCGAACTCTCCCGCATCCACGCGGGCACACTGGCGCTCAGCCCGAGCCGGATGTCCCTCTACGACCTCGTCGGCGACGCACTCGCGGGCGCCGACCCCCTGGCCCGCGAGCACGGCGTACGGCTGGTCGGCGACCGGGTCGAGCCCCTGCCGGTGGAGGTGGACGGCAGGGAGATGAGCCGGGTGCTGGGCAATCTGCTGGTCAACGCCATCCGGCGGACTCCGGCCGACGGCACGGTGGCGATCGCCGCGGAGCGCTCGCCGGATGGTGTGGTCGTGTCCGTGACGGACGCCTGCGGCGGCATCCCGGAGGAGGACCTGCCCCGCGTCTTCGACACCGGATGGCGGGGCACGCACGCCCGGACTCCCCCTGCCGGGGCGGGCCTCGGCCTCGCCATCGTGCGGGGCATCGTGGAGGCGCACCAGGGCCGCGCGACCGTCCGCAACATCCCGGGCGGCTGCCGCTTCGAGGTGACCCTGCCGGTGGCGGAGGCCTGAGGGGTCACCTCTCGGGGCGGCACTCGATGTCGGTCGGGGACAGGCGCCGGCAGGTGGGCCCGCTGCCGGGGCC